>JAYTOU010000043.1:0-53973 GCA_043747615.1 Myxococcales bacterium
ATTCACGAGGACATGAAGCACTTCTTCGACGGGTTTCCGTCCACCGCGCATCCCATGGCGGTCTTGTCGTCGATGGTCTGCTCGCTGTCGAGCTACTACCCCGATGCGCTCGACGTCGACGACCACGCTCAGACCGAGATCACGATCGCGCGGCTGATGGCGAAGGTGCGGACCATTGCGGCGTTCGCATACAAAAAGTCCATCGGTCAGCCGTTCGTCTATCCGAAAAATTCCCTCAAATACTGCGCGAATTTGCTGAATATGGTCTTCAGCGTTCCCGCCGAGCCCTACGAGGTCGACCCCGACATCGAGAAGGTTCTGAACGTTCTGTTCATCCTGCATGCCGACCACGAGCAGAACTGCTCGACGTCGACCGTGCGTCTCGTTGGAAGCTCGAAGGCCAATCTCTTCGCCAGCATCTCGGCCGGCATCTGCGCGCTGTGGGGCCCCCTCCACGGCGGCGCGAACCAAGAAGTCATCGAGATGCTGCAGAAGATTCAGACGGAAGGCGGCAACGTCAAAAAGTACGTCGACATGGCGAAGGACAAGAACTCGAACTTCCGCCTCATGGGATTCGGCCACCGCGTTTACAAAAACTTCGACCCCCGCGCGAAGATCATCAAGCGCGCAGCCGACCAGGTGCTCGAGAAGAAGGGCATTCACGATCCGCTGCTCGACATCGCCAAGCAGCTCGAAGAGGCAGCGCTGAAAGACAGCTATTTCGTCGAGCGAAAGCTCTATCCGAACGTGGATTTCTACTCGGGCATCATCTACCGCGCGCTCGGTTTTCCGACGAACATGTTCACCGTTCTGTTCGCGCTCGGCCGGCTGCCCGGCTGGATCGCTCACTGGCGCGAGATGCTCAGCGATCCCACCATGAAGATCGGCCGCCCCCGGCAGATCTACACCGGGCCCACCGCACACCCGTACGTTCCGATGGAACAACGTAAGTAGGTTACGCCATGAGTCTTCCCCTTGCCCCTCCCGGAGCGAGGGGTATTTGCCGTTGCTTCCGCGTCTTCGGCCTCGCTCTTCTGAACGCAAACATTACCGCCTGCGACAAACGGCCGGAGCCGGCTTCGCGCAGCACGGTCGACGCGGCGGCATCCATGGAGACGCAGGGCGTCGCGCCCGACGTGCCAAGCGCGGCCGATGCGCCACGCAACACGGAGCTCGCGAAAGACGCGGCAGCGGTGGTGAACGCGTTCTACAACACGCGTCCGAGCTTTACTTCGGCCGGCACCCGCGTGCTCTTCGTCTCCGATCGCGACGGGATCCCCCAGCTGTATCTGAGTGACGCGGGTCACCCCGAGGCTCCCGCCGTTCATCTCTTGACGACCAAAGAGCGCATCGAGGAGAGGCCGGCGATCACGCAGGACGGGAAGAGCGTCATCTTCATGTCCAACCAACGCGCGCCGGAGAACGTGTCGATCTTCCGAGTCGGGCTGGATGGCTCAGGCCTCGTGGAGCTCAGCAAGTCGGAGATTGCCCACCGCGATATGCCTCTTTTGCCCGACGGATTGGCGGGGACGATGATTTATTCGTCCCGCGTGCCTACGGAAAAAGGGATGCGCGTCTTCACGCAGTCGACACTCGACGGTAGCCCGCCGAAGGTGGTCTTTACCGACAAGTCGCCCGGTGGGCTGAGCGACGTGAGCCGCGACGGTAAGCTGGCATTGGTCCTTCGCTACGTATCGCCGCGCGACGTCAGAGTCCTTCGGGTGGATCTGGTGCACGCCGCGGCGCAGGTGATCTACCCCGCGGAGGCCAAAGCGGAGAGCGTGCATCACGCCGCATTTTCGGCGGACGGAAGCCGGATCTTCGTGGCCACCCAGGCTGGCGAAGAGGCGGCGCTCGTGGCGCTCGACGCAAAGACCTTCACGGAGAAGGCGCGCTACGTCGAGACGAAGCCGACCACCGCGCGCATCGAGGACATGGCCGTCGCCAAGAATGGCGAGCGCGTCGCCCTGGTGATCGACGCCGGCAATCACAGCGAGGTTCGCCTCCTCGATGCCAAGACACTGAAGCCGAGCGTGCCCGTCGCCATGCCGCTGGGAAACGGCGAAGGCTTGATCTTCAGCGACGACGGCAAGACCCTCGCCCTCGAGTGGTCGAGCGCAGACGCGCCCAACGATCTTCTGGCGATCGACATGCTGAGCGGTAAAACAAGGCCTCTTCGGAGCGAGTTGCGCCCTGGGATCGCGGCTCTCCCCAAGGTGACGGCATCGATCTCCGAAGTGACCTCGTTCGACGCGACGAAGGTACCGGTGAACGTCTACCTCCCCTCGCCGCTCCCCGAAGGAAAGAAGCTGAGCGTCATCGTGATGGTCCACAGCGGCCCGGCGCAGGCAAGTCAGGCTGGCTGGTCATCGTGGACGCGATTCTTCACGGCCCACGAGTTCGCGGTGGTCGATCCGAACGTGCGTGGCTCCACCGGGTTCGGCAGCGCGTACGAAAAAGCGGATGACGGACCAAAGCGACTCGATGCCGTGAAAGACCTGGAGGCCGTCGGCACCTGGGTGACGACCCAGCCCTGGGCCGCGCCAGGCCGGCTCGCTCTCTTGGGCGCGAGCTACGGCGGATACATGACGCTCATGGGCCTGTCCCGTTCACCGACCCTCTGGAAGGCGGGGGTCGACGTCGTGGGCGTCGTGCACTGGGAGACTTTCTTGAAGACGGCGCCAAGCCTCGGACGGGAATCGCTGGCCACGGAGCTTGGCAGTGATCTCATCAGCCCAGCGCTCGACAAGATCACCTCGCCGCTCTTCGTCTACGCCGGGCAGAACGATCTGCGTGTGCCCCGAGCCGACTCCGACGCCATCGTGGCCTCGCTGCGCGCCAGGAAAATCCCCACGTACTACATGGTTGGGGCAAACGAAGAGCACTCGCTCGATCGCAACGAAACGAAAAAGTCGTTCCTCGCGCGCGCTCTCCGCTTCCTCGAAACGAACCTGAATAAATAGGTGGTCGAAGTCAGCGCAGGCCGAGTCCCGCCGAGGCGGCGCTCGCGGCCACGGGGATCCGACCGCGGTCGCTCCCATCGGTGCGGTACGTCAAGGCGACCCAGGGAACGCCGAGGATCAAGCCCGTGTCGACGGCGAACGGGCGAATGAAAGCGATGTCTGCGCCGAAATTTTTTCCCGACAGACGGATCCCGTAGTCGATGAAACCAACGGACGCTCCCGCGCCTGCGAACTGTCCGGTGCCGACCACGCCGAGAACGCCGGGCTCGACGAGGATCGATACCACCGTGCCGGTTCCGATGGTGAGGCCGAGCGTGCCGTAGACGGGCAGAGCCGCGTTGCTCTGGTTGTTGAGAAAGGAGCCGACGTTTGGCGAGACACTCGAGCGGCACTTGGTCTCGAAACAAAATTGACCGACGGCCGCGAGGTGTCCGCCGACATACGCTTTCGATGACTCGCTGCCGTCGACGACGAGGTCGAAGCCGGCCATGAGGGCTGCGCGGAAGATCTCCGTGCGGACGACATTCAACTTCAACGAAAAATCGAACCAGAACGGCTGCTTTTTGACGATCGGCGGCACCCCCGTGATCGAGAGCTGCAAGTTGTCCGTCACCGCGTATCCGAATTGGAGGAGGATGATTTCGTAGTCGCTGAAGAAGAACGTTCCCTTCGGGTGCGTCTCCGCCGTCGATCCGAGGATCACGTGATCGGAGTTCGCGTCGATGAAGCGCGCTTCTTTCGGGTTGTCGCCCGGCTCGAAAATCGTGGCCTCTTCTTCGGGCGGCGTTTGGGGCTGCCTCGCTGCCGGCGCGGTGGCAGCGTCGGGCGCCGGGGAGGTCACTACGACGCCGGGCTGAGCGAAGGCAGTTCCGCTGAGGGCGACACACGCGAGGGCCACGGGGAGAACGAGCTTCTTGGGTGAGCGCGGCAGAGTGATCATGGCGTGCACCGAGCAAAGCACGTGCCACGCGCGGGCGGCGGAGTTTCTGGGCAATTCGGATTGCTTCGCTTGCGGGTGTGAAGTTGGGTACTCACCCGAAACGCATTGTTGCCCGGCGTTCGGTCACAGAAACTGCGTGAACCAAACTCCGATTTGATTCGCAGCAAGTAGGTATTCGAGGAATGCCAAGATCAAGAAAGGGCCAAACGGAATCCGGGCGCGCGCGACGCCGTCCGCCTCCGGAGAGCCGAGCACAGGATCGTCCGCGAGAATCTGCTTCGCCTCTTCATCGCCCTCCGCCGACAGGCGTTCGAGCTCCGCGCGCTCTTCCTTGATCGAGTCGGGGTCTTCGATTTTTCCGCGCACGAGCAGGATGAAGAGTGTGCCGAGCGTCCCTTGCACCGCGCCCGCGAAGAGGACGAACGCCGCGCCCGGCCACCCGAACCACGCGCCTGCCAGCATGAGGAGCTTCGCGTCTCCGAGCCCCATGCCCGCCATACCTCGGACGGCTTTGTACAGGACGATGAAGAGAAGCCAGATCACGAGGTAGCCCGCGACCGCTCCGAAAACCGAGTCGCTCAGCGTCACCCCGCGAAGGGTGGCGGTCGCGATGCCGAGAACGGTGCCGCCGATGGTGATCGAGTCGGGGAGGAACATGTGCTCAGCGTCGATGAAGGCGGCGGCGACGAGGGCAAGGGCTACGGCGAAGTCAGCGAGGTAGATCGCGCCGGCTCTGTACACCATGGTCTCGCCGGGGAGCGCGCGGACGATCACTTCGAAAATGGCCAGCGACAGGACGCCGCCGATGAGCTCCACGGCCGGGTAGCGCAGGGTCATCTTCGCCCCGCAGCAGCGCGCGCGACCGCGCAGAATGAGAAACGACAGTACTGGGAAGTTGTCGAACGCGCGCACCGGCTTGCCGCACGCGGGGCAATGCGACGGAGGATGGACGACGCTCATCTCGCGCGGCACGCGATAGATCACGACGTTGAGAAAGCTGCCCCAGATGAGCCCGAAGGGGATCACGAGCGCGCGCAAAAACCAGAGAGGGAGTTCGTCGAGCCTCATCCGCGGAGAGAGACCCTAGCAAACCCCTGATGACAACGCCCCACGTTCGAGGTAACCGAGCCGCGGCGCGATGTTACTTTCGATGCGGGCGGAGAGCCCGGACCCCAGAAAAGTGCGCATGGCCGTCGACGCGCTCGAGGCAGGAGAGGTCATCGGGTATCCGACCGACACGGTGTACGGGCTGGGTTGCGATCTCTTGAACAAGAAGGCCGTGGATCGCCTTTACGCCATCAAAGGGATGGATCGCAAAAAACAGCTCGCCTTCATCTGCCCCGATCTCGCGGACATCGCGAAGTACGCCGTCGTCGAGAAGCATCACTACCGCGTGCTCAAGCACTACTTGCCGGGCCCTTACTGCTTCATCCTCGAAGCCACCCGCGAGGTGCCGAAGCTCATTCAGTCGAAGAGAATGACGGTGGGCATCCGCATTCCCGATCACGAGATCATCCGCGCGATCACCCGCGAGCTCGGTCGTCCGGTCATTTCGACGACGGCCCAGCGCGAAGGCGAAGACCCGCACGTCGACCCCGACGAGATCGACGAAGCGTTCAAGGGACTCGCGATGGTGATCGAGGCCGGCGGCGGGGGAATGGTGCCGACGACGATCATCGATCTCACGACCACCCCGGCTACGGTGATTCGTGAGGGGCTTGGATCGGTCGAGGATTTTCTTTGAGCTCGTCGCGGATTTTCTCCGCGAGCTCTTTTGCGATCCGCGCGTCGAGCTCTGCGAGCGTCGTTCCCTTGAACGCGAGCGAGCCGTGGGGCGTCGAATAGGCGACGTCGGTGAAGCTCGTATGCAGGTCTACGGGCACCTCGATCCCGCGCGGCCCGATCATCGCCCCCTTCACGCGGGTGGCGAGGGTGCGCTCATTTACCTCGCGAACGGCGAGCGCGGTCTTGGTTCCTTCGGCAAATTCATAGGTCTCGGTGGCGACGGAGTCCTTCTCCTCGTGAACGCAGAAGCCGGTGATCTTCACCGTCGCAGAGGGTGCCCCGAGGGCTCTCTTCATGTCCAGCCAGGCGCACGAGTCGGGGAGCGTCAGCTGCGCAACGTGCGGCAACCGCGATGCTGCCGATGGATCGCTCTTGGGCGCACCTCCGCAGCCAAGCGCTTCGAACGCGAGGAGCATGATGAGCGAGAGAAGGCAGGCGAAACGCGACATCTGAAATTGCCTCAGAGCATCAGGACGCGGAGATCGCCGCCGACGTCACGAGGGCGCGCGAGTGCTGCACGGTGCACTTTTTTTGCCCACTTTACTGCGTCTTTGATGATCGCGGCGCCATCGGATTCGAATGCGCGATCGTCGGCGGCGATGTGTCCCGCGATGAGGGAGGCAAGAGCGCATCCGCCGCCGTGGAGTGGGGCGAGGTTGAGCCTGGAAGCGCGGAGCTCCAAGGTCTCGCCGTCGATCGCGAGCACGTCGATCGCATCGCGACCGCCTAGGTGGCCGCCTTTGACGAGGGCGGCGCGCGCTCCGAGACGGCAAATCTGATGGGCGGCATCACGTGCAGACTGCACGCTCGTGATCCGCGCTCCGGTGATGACCTCCGCCTCGGGCACGTTCGCAGTCACGAGCGCCGCGCGTGGGATCAGCCGCTTCTTCAGGACGTCGACCGCGGCCGCGGCAAGGAGGCGACCCGCTCCGCGCGAAGGGAGCATCACGGGATCGACCACCGCCGGAACGTTTGCGTGCCTGGCCAGAAAATCGCCCACCGCGCGCACGTTGGCCGCACTACCCAGGGCCCCCGTCTTGATCGCGCGCACGTGTTGATGCCGCATGACCTCGCGCGCCTGGGCGAGCATCTCCCGCGAACGCACACTCCGCGCAGAGCGAAGCCCCGAGGTGGACTGGATGGTGATCACCGCGACGGCGAGGCACCCGAACACCTTGGCTGCCGCGAAGGCACGGAGGTCGGCCGCGAGGCCCGCACCCCCACCCGGATCCAGCCCGCCGATCGTCAGCGCGCATGCCGCGGAAACGGCCTTCGTTGCCATGGCTAGACCCCATCTCACGACAGAACCGCGATTGACATCGGAAAGCGCGCCCTGGTACGCAAAACGGGTCCCATGCGTGTGCTTTTGGCTCCGCTTGTCGTGTCGAGCCTTCTCCTTGCGGCTCCGGCCCGCGCGCAGTGCGTCGATGAAGAACTGAAGCAGGAGCTCCTAGGCGGCAGGCATTACCGCGGCGTCCAAGAGCGACTCTTCACGAAGGCTTTCCGTCACGAGCTCTCGGCGATGGGCGGCTACTACGCGGCCGACCTCTACTCGTCCAACTGGGTGGCCGGCGGCGCATACACCTTCCACTTCTCCGAAGACCTCGGTCTCGAGGCGAGCGTCGAGGTCACGCGCTTTCGCACCGCGGTCACCGACACGTACGAACGCCGCTACCCGCAGGTGCAGATCGAAGACCGCACCAACAAGCCGGGACGGCTTTATTTTGGGCACCTCGTGTGGTCGTTTGCTTACGGAAAGATGCGCTGGATGGGAGGCGGAATCACCCGCTTCGATTTCAATCTCGCGCTCGGCGCCGGGGTCACCGACGACTCGACCGCACGAGGAATCACTGGCAGCGCGGGCATCGGGACGAAGATGTACTTGAACAAGTGGTTCGCTCTTCGCTTCGACGCGCGCGACCACGTTCTTCGAGAATCTCTTGTCGGTGAAGAGCACCTAGTGAACGACATCGTCTTCACCTTCGGGGCGAGCGTCTTCATTCCCTTCGGAGGATGAGGGCAGTTAGCATGGAGGGCGCAATGAACACCAAGCGGGGGGCGGCGTTGATCTCGCTCGCGATCGGGACCCTTGCGGTCACGATGGCGATCGCCCAGCCGCGCAAAAATTCGGGCAGACCGAAGCCGAAGCCCGTCGTGGTCGTCGATGCGGGGGAGAGTCCCTACGACGAGCCGACGTTGGGAGGGTCCCCGGGTCTCGCGAGCGCTTCTTCAGGGGGTACGTCCGACGCCGGGCCGGTGCCCACGCCGGTGACGAAGCCGGAGCTCGGTGACGGCGGGATCAAACCTTCGCCCCTCAACCCCGCTGCCAATGAGCTGTCGGGACCCATGGCCGTCGATGGCGGCGCGGTGGATTACGACCGGATGCTTGGTGACATCGCGGCCCTACGCGCGCGCGTGGCCGCGGTGAGCGACACGCTCTTTCACGCCCGGGTCGCGGTCACGGTGGAGACGGACGACAACCACGCGAAGATCGGGAAGCTCGCCATCTCGCTCGACGACGGCATCGTCTACACCGCTCCGGCCAACTTCCATGCGGATGACGCGACCGTCGTGTACAGCCACGCCGTCGCACCGGGTAGACACGCCATCACGATCGATGTGGAGCGCAAGGACGACCGGAACGACGCCTTCCGCAACTCCCAGAAGTCGCGCTTCATCGTCGACGTTCCCAAAGACGAGGAGCTGACGGTCGACGTGCGCATCTGGGACGAGTCGACGATGGGGGGCGATTTCCCGGGTGATCGCAGCGGTCGGTACGAGCTGCGGGTGCGCGCGAAGGCCGTCTCGAAACCCGTGAAGAGGTGAGCGCGGTGCGCCGACGCCACGTGATCGCGCTTGCGTTGTTCGTGGCCACGGCTCGCGGTGGAAGCGCTCGCGCGGAGCCGACCCGCGGGGACAAGATGCGCGACTACCACGCCGCGCTCGCGCAGCGGCGCCTCGGTTCGCAGGAACCGATGAAGCTCGACGACGTGCGCGCCCGAGCTGCCGAGGCCGAAGATCTCTTGCGCATCGGGCGGATCGACGAGGCGATCGCGCGCCTAGTGGAGATCGTCGAGCACCCACGCTTCGAGTCGTTCGCCGAAAACGAAGAGGGGCGCGCGGCGATCTATCTGCTCGGTGACGCGCTCGCCAGCGCGGGGGCCTACGATCCCGCCCGAGCGTATCTGCGGCGGGTGATTCATCTTCGCGGCGCGTGGGAACAAGCGGGAGGGACCTACGCGCGGCGGGCGGTGAAACGCCTCGTGGAGATCGCCATCGAGAGCGATCGTTTGGCCGCCGGGCTCGACGACGTGCGCGACGTGCCGGCGACCGTGCCCGAGGATACGCGCGGCGAAATCAGCTACATGACGGGCCGCGCCATGGAAGAAGCAGGGGATCCAGCGGGAGCGATCACCGCCTATGCCGCCGTCACCCAGCGCTCACGTTTTTGGGCGCAGTCGACCTATTTGCAGGGGCTCATCCACGTCGAGAAGGGGCGCTACCGAGACGGAGAGAATCTCTTCTGCAAGATCGCCGATCCCAAGCGCCAATCGAAGACTACGCCCGTCTTTGCCGACGAACATTACTTCGCCGTGCGCGATCTCGCCCGTCTCGCGCTCGGTCGAGTGGCCCACGAGCAGTTCCGTTTCGACGACTCGCGCTACTATTATTACCTCGTCCCGAGAGACTCGGATCGCCTCGCCGAGGCGCTCTACGAAGGGGCCACCAGCCGCTATGAGAAAAAAGACTACGACGGCGCGCGCGAGCTGCTCGACGAGCTGAAAGCGCTGAGCGGGCACCACACCTACGAGGACGAGGCCTGGATTCTCGAGGCCTACGTCGATCTCGCTCAGTGCAAGTTCCCGGAAGCGGACAAGTTGCTCGTGGGGTTCATCGCCGCGTACGAGCCGGTGCGCAATGCCGCGCGGCGCGTGGCGGCGGACGAGCGAGGCATGCAGGCTCTCCTCTCGGCCGCGCGATCGGGGAGCGATGCGGGAGGCGCGGAGGTCGGCGGCGCGACGGTGAGCCCGGATTCGATGCGGGCCATCGCCGCTCTCGTGCGGATCGATCCTTCGTACGGAACGCTCGCCCGAAAGCGCGCGGTCCTCGAACACGAGGCGAGCGGCCTCCGTCTCACGATGGGATCACTGAACGATCTGCAGCGCAACTTGGCTACGAACGGCGGGGTGCGCGCGGCGATCGATCAACGCGAGTCACCCGAGGAAAGAGCTGCGGATACGCGGCTGGCCCTCGAGAGCGTGAAGCGGCAGATCGACGACCTCGAAGCGTCCCGGGCGCCTAACGATCGCATCGTTGCGCTTCGAAAAGAGTACATCGATCTCGACGCTCGCCTTCCGCGCGCGTCGTCGACGTCTCTCGCCGCTGACGCAAGCGCGCAAGCCGGCGGCAAAGATCTTCCCGATCTTCTTCGCGCCGACAACGCCGAAGGGCTGGCGCTCTCCCCGAACATGGAGGCCGCCCTCACGGCGCTCCGGCAAACGGAGACGCTCCTCGCACGTGATGCGCTGAAGCGAGTAGACCTGCGATTGTCACGGCTCCTTCGGCGGGCGCGTCTCGGCCGGATCGAATCCGTGATCGGTCGCAAGCGTGCGCTCGAGGTGGAGATCGAAGCCATCAACAACGGGATCCTCCCGGCGAGCGCGCTCGATTCGCTCGATGCCGCGCGCTACCTGAAAGACAACGAGGAGTACTGGCCGTTCGAAGGGGACGACTGGCCCGACGAGTTCGTGGGCGGCGAAGACAAGTGAGGCCGCTGTCGCGGCTTTCGCTCTTTGCGGTCGTCGCGCTGGCGGGATCGCACGCTCATGCCGCCCCCGACACCAAGCCGATGGCGGCGGGGGAGTCGTCGCAGGTGAAGCCCGCAGCGGAGCGCGCCATCTCGACTGGCGCAGCGGTGAAGCTCACAGGCGCCGGTCACGCCGACGCGTCTCACCCGGCAGGAACGAGCGCCGTCGTCCGCGGTCCACGCATTCCCGAAGAGATGCGCGTCCAGATGAAGGCGATCCTCGACAAGCGGATCGACGGTAATTTACGGCAGATCAAGGCGCTGCGCGGCGAAGCAGTGACGCTCCTCAGCACGTTCGTGGCCGAGTCGCCGCGCGAGTCTCCGGAGATGCCCGAGGCAATGATGCGTCTCGGCGAGCTCAAATGGGAGATGGAGCGCGAAGCGTTCATCGATCGCTTCCACGCTTGGGAGGCGAAGCCCGTCGACCAACGCGGACCAACGCCCGATCCGAACTACCAGCCGTCGCGCGATCTTTTCGGGCGCGTGCTGCGCGATTACCCGTGGTTCAAGGAGTACGATCTCGCGCTCTACGTCGACGGATTTCTCGCCACCGAGCAAGGAAAGCAAGAAGACGCGCTCGGCCGCTTCGAACGAATTTTGCGTGAGTTCCCGAGCTCGCGCTTCACACCCGACGCGCACATGGCGAAGGCCGAAGCGCTCTTCAATGCCAAGTACGACTACCAAGGCGCGCTCAACGAATACGAATTCGTCCTCAAGTATCCGAAGACCGATCTCCGCGGACTGGCGCTCTTCAAGAGCGCTTGGTGTTACTGGCGTCTCGGCAACAGCGACGAGGCCGCGAAGCGCTTCGTGAGCGTCTTCGTGGAAACGGACACGGAGGGGAAGAGCACGTCCGTCGCCCAGAAAAAGCAGCTCGACGAGCTCCAGGGCGAGGCCCTGAAGTACCTAGTGGAGGTATTCACCGAAGACGACAAGAATACCGCCGGCGACGTCTACGGGTTTCTGAAGAAGATCGGCGGCGATCGCTTTGCGGGCAAAGTGGTCAAGGCGCTGGCCGAGACGTTCTACGATCAGTCCCACTACGAGCGCGGGATTGAAGCCTACGAGCTGCTCCTCAAGCTGGACCCAACGAGCCGCGACGCTGGTCTGTGGATGATGCAGATCGCCGCCGGCTACAACGCGATCGAAGATTATCCGAAGCTCAAGGCCACTTACGACAGAGCGCTGACCGGGTACACGACGGGTGGACCTTGGGCGCGCACCCAGGCCGACGCGACGAACGTGGCGGAGACGACGTCGAAGATCGAGACCCAGCTTCGCGAGCACGCCATGCAGCTCCACGGCAAAGCGCAAAAAGACCGAACGAGCCGCGCGGAGTACGTGGGTGCGGCGGGTCTGTACGACGTGTACCTCACGAAGTTCAGCAACCAGCCGAAGGCTTTCCAAATTCATTACTACCTGGCTGAGATCGACTTTTATCACCTCGAGAAGAACACCGAAGCTGCGACGCACTACATGGCCGCGGCGCGCGCCGTTCCCAACGCCGAAGCGCAGAAGGAGCCGCTGAGGACGCTCCGTCACGACGCGCTCTACAACGCCATCGCCGCTCTCGAGCGGGTGCGGGTAGCAGAGCTGGAGGCTCGGAAAAACAAGCCCGGATCGCAAGAGACGGAGAGCGACAAGAAGTTCGCCGAAGCGCTCGATCTCTATTGGCAGCTCTATCCGAACGATCCCGCGCTACCCGAGCTTCTGTTCCGCCAGGGCAAGCTTTACTACGACTACGGAGTCTACGATCCGGCGGTGAAAATATGGGGCGCGCTGCTCGAGAAATTTCCGCGCAGTCAGTTCGCGCTTGGCGCCGGCGAGCTGATGCTCGACTCGTTCAACAAATCGAAGAACTACGAAAACATCGAGATGTGGGCGCGTCGACTGAAGACCGCTCCTTCGTTCCAGTCGAGGGAGCAGCAAGGGAAGCTCGACGTCCTCATCGTCCAGGCCGCCTTCAAGCAGGGCGAGCAAAAAGGGGCGGCAGGAGATCACGCGGGAGCGGCGCTCGGCTACCTTCGCGCTGCGAAGGAGTTCCCGAAAGATGCGCGAGCAGCGCAGGCTTGCGTGAACGCGGAGGTCGAATCGCAAAAGGCGGGAGACGTGGCCACCCTGAAAGAGGCCGCGACGCTGGTCACGGGGCGCGAGTACCGCGACAAACCCGAGTCCCCGTTGGGAGCCTGGACGGCGGCGACGACCTTTCAGTCGATGGGCCTCTTCGCCGATGCCGCGGAGTTCGACGAGGCGATTGCCGCTTCCAACGATCGCGAGCACCCGCACTATCAAAAGTTCGAGCACACCCGAGACGCCGCGTACAACGCCGTCATCTTGCGTGAAGCGACGGGCGAGCACGACAAGGCGGTGGCCGATGGCAATCGCTATCTCGCGCAGTTCGGCTCGACCGTGGAGGCTGACGAAGTCGTCTTCCAAATGGGACGCGCGCATCAGAACGCGGGGCGCAACAAGGAAGCCGTCGACCTTTACAAACGTTATCTCTCACGCGCAAAAAACCAGGATCACCGCGTCGAAGGGTACGTGCTGCTGGCAATGGCCCAGCTCAAGTCGAACGATGAGCGCGGCGCGGACGAGTCCTTGAAGACGGCGGTGACCATCGGGCGAACGAGCCGCGGCCAGCTCGGCCCCGACGGCAAATTCGCGGCGGCCCATGCGCGCTACATGGAGGGCGAGCGCGTCCTCGAGCGCTTCGACAAGATCGAAATCCAGGGCGACGTAAAGCAGCTCACCCGGCGCTTGAAGCAAAAAGCGGAGCTCCTCAAGGAGGCGTCGAAGGTGTTCATGGACACCGTGTCGCTCGGCGTCGCCGAGTGGTCGACGGCAGCGCTGTACCAGATTGGTCACACCTACGAGGCGTTCGCCAAGGCGCTCCGTGAGGCACCCCCTCCGGCGAGCCTCTCCGCCGCCGACAAGGAGGTCTACAGCCAGCAGATCGAAGAGTTCGTGGTTCCGGTCGAGGAAAAGAGCCTCGATGCCTACGAAAATGGATGGAAAAAGGCAGTAGAGCTTGGAATCTACAATCAATGGACCGGCAAGATGCGTGAGGCGCTCGGGCGATTGAACGGGGAGCTTTACCCAACGTTCCGCGAGACGGGCTTCGAGGTGCGGTCCGCCGGACCTACGCCACTCCCCGCGTTGATCGATGCGCCTCGGCGCGGCGTGCAGCCCGAAGCGCCGAAACCAGCGCCTGTCGCGGTGGTTGCTCCGGTGGTCGCGCCCGTCGCTCCTGCGAAGCCGGCGCCCCCCAGAGGAAAAAAGAAGTGAGGGCGAAGAAAGCCAAACATGGGGGCATCTCCGCTGCGCTCGTCGCGGGTGCGATGCTAGGCGGGTGCGGCGGCTCGAAACCGGTGGCGGCCCCGGTGGTCGTGGGGCTTGCGCCGGCGAACCCGCAAGCGGTTAGCCTCATGGTGCAAGGTGTTCAAGCAGCGAAAGAGCCCAATGGTCGCGAGCGCGCGATCGGCCTCCTGCGTGAAGCGATCATCCAGGACAAGAATCTATGGGAAGCGCGCTACGATCTGGGGGTCGTGCTCGCCAGCGCGGGGGATCTCGCCGGCGCCGAGGAGCAGCTCCGCGCCGCAGCGAAGCTCGCACCGGAGGCCGTCGACGTCGTGATCGCCCTCGCCGAAGTGCAACGCCGCCGCGGAGAGAATCGCGAAGCGGCCGACGCCCTCGGGGACTACTTGCAGACCCACGCGCAAGCGGTGGAAGCGCGCATGCTCTACGTCGGCGCACTCCGTAACTCGGGGCAAGTCGAAAAGGCCATTGCTCAGGCGCGAGAGCTTCTGGTGCGAAAGCCGGGCGATGCGTCGGCGCTTGCCGAGCTCGCGCTGTGTCACCTGTCGAAAGGGGAGCGCGACACGGCGTCGCTTCTCGCGAAGCAAGCGCTCGACTCCAACCCGAAGAGCGCCATCGCCGAGCGAGCGACGGGGCTCATCGCTCTCGCCAACGGTGACGACGCCCTCGCGTTTCAAGCCTTTTTGAAGGCTACGCAGGAAGATCCGCGCGACACCACGGCGCGCCTCAACATGGGCGGCGTCCTCCTTCGCGCAGGGGCGTATGCAAAGGCGGAGGAGCAGTACCGCGCCATTCTCGTCGTCTCTCCGGAAGACGCCGACGCGGCGGTGGGGCTCGCGGCAGCGCTCCGCGGGGAAGCCGACACCCAGCATCCCGCGAAGCTCGACGAGGCCAAGTCGCTGCTCGAAAAAGTGCTCGCCGCCGATCCTCACAACGTGAGCGCCCTCTTCAATTTAGGTGTACTTTACACGGACTTTTTGAAGAAACCGGAGGATGCCCGAGGGCATTTCCGACGATTCCTCACCGATGCGCGGAGCGATCATCCCTCGCGCCCGGAAGCCGAGCGTTATCTCAGCGTGATGAAGCCGCTGCCTCCTCCTCCTCCTCCTCCTCCTCCGCCAGTTGCTCCGCCGCCGCCCAAAGCTCCGGTGCCGGGCGCAAAGGCGGGCGGAAAGTGACGCGCCGTCGTGTGAGCCGCCCGGGCCGCGCTGCTCTCTTCGTCGCGCTCACTCTCAGCTTCTTCGGAGCCATCGCGTTTGCTCAGCCGAAAGCCCCGAGGGGGACGAAGCCTCCCCACGCGACTCCGCCAAAGAAGCACGCGGACCTCGACGCCGCGGCCCCGCTGCAGCCTCGCGCCGAAACGCCTCCGCAGGCAACGCGGTCGAGCAAAGAGGACGCAGGAATGTCCGAGACCCGTACGGTCGATGGCGGCGGACGCGTCTTCCGGTTCGGAGAAGTGGAAATCGAAGGTCGCCTCCGCAGTCCGCAGCTTGTCTACTTCCTGCGCCGTGTACGTGCAGAGTTCGCGTCGGGCGATCTCGGGCATCGATCATTCATGCGCGAACTTTCGGAGACCAGAAAGGATCCAAACTTCTAGCGTTCGCTCACGTAGTATCGGGAGAGACCATAGAAGGGGATTAAGCTCGTGGCAGCAGCCGGCACCGCTACAGGAAGACCGCAAGTGCTCAGGGTGGCCGCCGTTTGGGGCACCACCGTCGTCGGAATGCGCACCCTCGCGCGAGGCGAGTCCTACGACCTGGGCGGGCCGGACGGCAAAAACCTCCCCGTTCCAGACGGAATCGAAATGTCGGCTGCCCCGATTCGCGGCGGACAGAGCGGGTGGGAAGTCGATGCACGCGGCGCCGTCGGCGGTCTCCTGCGTTTGCGCGGACGCGACGAGGATCCCGTAGCGGTGGCCCGGAGCGGCGCTCCCATCCCCATCGTCCCCGGCGATTTCGGCATTCTGCAGTACGGCCTCTTCGGGATCTTCTTTCAGTTCACGAGCCCGCCGGTAGAAATGACCGGCAGCATCCTCGGGAGCATCGAGCTCCTGACGATGCTCGCGCTTTTTTCGAGCGGCGTTCTTCATCTCGGTGGCTTCGGACTTGCGCGCGCGCTCTCGAACCCGCCAAGCATTCCGAAGCCGCTCGAGCTCACGAGCCCCGAAGAGTTCGCGGCTCGATTCGGGCTCAGGCGCGCGATCATCGAAGAGCCTCCCCCCGCGCCTCCTGCCGAAGGCGACAAATCCGGCGGAGCGGGCGTCAAAGATCCGGGCGCCAAGGACAAGAAGGTCCAAGGTGGCGGGCAGAAAATGGCCGGCGCCGAAGGCAAGCTCGGAAAAACGGGGCCCAACGATCACGCCGAAATTCCTGGCGACATCAAGCCCGCCACGAACCTCGGCGGGCTCAGCGAAGTCTTGAACTCGGAAGCCGGCGACGAGATCCGAAAAACACTCAAGACCATCGACACGGTGTCCACCGCGCTCGGCGGGCTCAACTCGTCGAACCTCGTTCTCGGCGGCGGCCCCGGCACCAGCTTGAAAGGCGGAGGCGCAGGCGGCGGCGGAACGGGTGCGGGCGTCGCCTTCGGGTCGGGAACCCTCAACACCGGGTGGGGCGCCGGCAATGGCGGCGGATTCGGCGGAGGCTCGGGCGGCCCTGGTGGGCGTGGATCCGGCGGAAGCGGGCGCGGCGGCGCGGGCGGCGGCAACGGCGTCGGCACCGGCGCGGGAAACGGTGAAGCAAAAGTCGGCGTTGGCGCGGGCACGCCGGCGGCGCATGGCGGTCTCTCCGCCGAGCAGATCCGTCGGGTCGTCCTTGCCCACACGGGTGCGCTCCGCGCTTGCTACGAAGGCGAAGCCCAGCGAAATCCGAATCTCCGCGGCGGCGTCACCGTCGCGTGGCAGATCGATCCGAGCGGCTCCGTGTCGGGCTCCCCTTCGATCGCGTCCACCACCTTGAACAACCCGCGCGTCGAAGGTTGCGTCGCGCGGCAAGTGAAAGGCTGGCATTTTCCGGCGAGCGATTCTCCGAGCACCGTCACTGCGTACCCCTTCCGCTTCGGCGTTGGTGGCTGATCGCGCCTTGGGCTAGGGTCGGCGCCGATGCGCATCCCGTTTTTCTTTGCGTCCTGTCTTCTCGTCGCTGGTTGCGGCGGGGCGCTTCCACCTGCACCTGCGGTCGCGCACCATGGCGGCGGTCCCTTGGCCGCTCTGTACCGTGCAAGCTCGACGGCGAGCATCGCGCCTCTCGCTGCCGCGCCCCAACCGGCGCACTCCGACTTTCCGCGCGAGTTCGCGATCACCCGAGGATTCAAGCTCGGATCGCCACAGATGATGACCCCGACGGCAGACGGAAAAGCGGTCGTCTTTCTCCGCGCCGGAGCGCACGACCCGCGCCAGTCTCTCTTCGAGACCGACGTGGCCACCGGAAAGACGCGCGAGCTCTTGAGCCCCGACGCGGTGGGCAAGGGCCCCGAGACCCTCACCCAGGCCGAGCGCGCGCGCCGCGAGCGACTCCGCATCAGCGCCTCGGGCTTCACTTCGTTCGAGATGAGCTCCGACGGCACGCGGATCGTGGTCACCCTCTCCGGGCGTCTTTTCCTCCTCACACGCGGACAGCAACCAGAGGCCGTGCGGGAGCTTCCCATAGGCGCGGGCGCGGCGATCGATCCTCACCTCTCCGCGGACGGAAAGCGCTTGGCGTACGTCCGAGGAAATGACCTTTATTTCCTGGCGATCGACGGTGGCCACGAAGCACCCGTAACCCGCGGCGGCACAGACACGAAGACCCATGGCGTCGCCGAGTTCATCGCTCAAGAGGAGCTCGATCGCTCACGCGGATTCTGGTGGGCGCCGGATGGAAAAGATCTGCTCTACGAGGAAGCGGACACGTCGAAGGTCGAAGAGCTGAAGATCGCGGACCCCGCGCGCCCGGAGCGCGACCCCGAACGATCTGCCTACCCACGCGCAGGAAAAGCAAACGCCGTCGTACGACTGGGGCTCACGAGTGCCCAAGGCGGCACCACGCGCTGGGTCAAGTGGGACAACGCGGCGTTTCCGTACGTGGCCTCCGTTCGCTGGGAAAAAGGCGCTCCGCCGACGATCTACGTTCTCGATCGTCTGCAGCGGCATGCCCTCCTTCTCAAGATCGATCCGCGCGACGGAGCGACCACGACGCTCCTCGAAGAACGTGACGAAGCATGGCTCAACGTCGACTCCTCGGTGCCGCGCTGGTTGCCGGACGGGAGCGCGTTCTTCTGGTCGAGCGAACGCAGCGGCGGCTGGGAGCTCGAGCTTCACGACGCATCGGGAAAGCTCTCGACGACGATGGCGACGAAGGGCGTCGGCTACCGCGAGCTGCTCGCGTTCGATGCGGCGCGAAAAGTCGCGTACGTGACCGCCAGCGCCGAGCCCACCGGCGCCGCTGTATTTTCCGTACCTTTCGCGGGTGGCGCGCCAAACGTCATCGCTTACGTCGACGGCGGCGGAGTGATCAACGCGCACTTTGGTCACTCGGAGTCGATCTTCGCGGCGATGGAAGGTGCCCGCGATGGGCTGCGTCTTTTCTCGGTCCGCAGCGTGGACGGAAAGCTCCACGTCGAAGTCCCTTCGGTGTCTCAAGCGCCGCCGTTCGTGCCCAACCTCGAGATGATCAAGGTGGGGCCCGACGAGACACGCGTGGCGATCGTGCGACCGCACGGCTTCGTCAGCGGCAAGAAATATCCCGTCATCGACGCCGCCTACGGTGGGCCCGGCTACAACGTCGTCGTCGCCGACGCGTTCGCATTTTTGCGCGCCCAGTGGATCGCCGACGAAGCTGGCGCGATCGTGGTGGGCATCGACGCCCGCGGAACGCGATGGCGCGGACGCGAATGGGAGCGAGCGCTTGCAGGCAAGCTCGGCGAAGTACCCTTGCAAGGCCACGCCGACGCCATCGCCGCCATCGCCGCGCGCTACCCGGAAGTCGACGCGAGCCGCGCCGGAATCTACGGCTGGTCCTTCGGCGGATATTTGGCTGCATTTGCGATCCTCAACCGACCCGACGTCTTCAAGGCCGCGGCAGCCGGGGCGCCGCCAACCGACTGGCGCGACTACGACACGTGTTACACCGAGCGGTACCTCGGGCTACCTGAGGACAACGAAGCAGCCTACCGAAAAGCCTCGCTCCTCTTTCCGGACACGGCGAAGCCAGCGCGCCCGCTCCTCCTCGTGCACGGCACGGCCGACGACAACGTGTACTTTGCAAATTCCATCAAGCTCGCCGACGCGCTCGAGAAGGCCGGACGGCCGTTCGAGTTCATGCCGCTTGCCAGCGCCACCCACCAGGTCTCGCAGCCCGATTTGGCTGAGGCGGCCTGGCGACGGATCGCCGAATTTCTGCGCACGCAGCTCCAGGCGCGGTAAGAGCGTGACGATGGCGCCCTTGACCAACGTCGCGGTGCTTGGCTTTGGTCCGATGGGACGCATCCACGCGCGGGTCTTCCGCGAGCTCTCCGACGCCTTCGCGCTCACCGGCGTATTCGACACGAACCCCGACAGAACGAGGGGCGTCGCCGAGGCCCGACAAAGCGCGCGAGAGGCTATTTCCAAAGCCGATCTGGTGGTCGTGGCGACGCCGATGGCCACCCACGCCGATCTCACCGTCTCCCTCCTCAGCGATGGGCACGATGTCTTCGTCGAGAAGCCGATGTGCGCGACGTCCCGCGAAACCGAGACCCTGATGGAGGCGGCGAGCCGTCACGGGCGTCGACTTTTCGTCGGCCACTCCGAGCGCTTCAATCCGGCGGTTCGCGCGATGCTCGCGGAGCTCGGGTCTGAGGCCATCCTCTCCATCGAGTGCACGCGGATCGCGCTCGCTCGTGAGAAAGACACCTTGGACGACGAAACGATTTTCAATCTGGGTGTCCACGATCTCGACCTCATCACCTACCTGGCAAAGTCTCCGCTCTCGGTCGACGGCATTCGAGCGACGCGCGAGGCGCACGTAGCCCACATCGAGGTAGGCACACTCTCCGGCGTCCGCGGCAAGATCGTCGTCGGCAGAAAGTCCGCGGGAGCGGAGCGCGCTCTCGTCGTTCGCACCGAAACACGCCGGTTTGAAGCCGATTTACTGCATTTTCGGCTGACTGAGCACGTGAGCAACGGCAGCAACGGAGCCTCGCGCGAATGTGCGCTTTCCCTCGAGGAGCCACTCGTTGCTCAGGCCCGCGCAGTGCGGCGCGCGCTGAGGGGAGACGTCACCACCGGGCTCGCCTCCTCCGTCGACGGAGCGGGCGCCGTTCGCGCGGCCGAGCGGAGCCTGGTCGAAAACTTGTAACGCCTCGAGCGCCCCTGGTACGCGCTGATGTATGCCTCGCTTCGACGATGACGGTCCCTCGCAGTCGCTGCCAGGAGCTTTTCGGCCCAAGCTCCGCACCGGAAATCGCTTCGCGCGAGACGCTGCCCAGCGCCCCATCCTCATGTTCGAGGACGTCTACAAATCCTATCGACCGGGTGCCCCCGTTCTGCGCGGGACGAACCTCGTCATCGAGCGCGGCGAGTTCGTGTTCATCACCGGGCCGAGCGGATCAGGAAAATCCACGCTTCTAAGGCTTCTCTACCGCTCCGAGACCGTCGACGAAGGGCGCATCCTATTTCTTGGCAGAGACATTGCTCGCCTGACGAGCGACTCCGTTCCCTTCCTTCGTCGCAACATCGGCGTCGTGTTTCAGGACTTCAAGCTCGTCGCGACCTGGTCGGTCTACGAGAACGTTGCCATCACGCTCGAGGTCCTCGGACTTCCGCCGCGCCTCATTCGTACCCGGGTCGGCGAGGCGCTCGATCGCGTTGGGTTGAGCGGGCGAGGCCAATGCGCCGCGGGAATCCTAAGTGGTGGCGAGCAGCAGCGCGTCGCGGTGGCAAGAGCCATCGTGGGAGAGCCCGCGCTCATCCTCGCCGACGAGCCCACCGGGAACCTCGATCCGCAGCTGGCGATCGACATCCTCGGCCTCTTCGAAGAGATTCACGAGTCGGGCACTACCGTTCTTTTCGCGACGCACGATCGCTCGCTCCTCGAGATTCGCCCGCGCCGCCTCATCGTCCTCGACGACGGAAAAGCGCTCGATGTCCCCACAGGCATCGCGGCGAGTGAACCATCCTTCGACAACGCCCTGCCCCACTGATCGGAGTCCGTCCATGTTCGATGTTTCGATCGGCACCACGCGTCGCGCACGCCGGGGAATGCTTCGCGAGTGGAGACTCCACGCGCTGAGCATATTTTCCTTGGCCGTTGCGTTCGTCTGCCTCGGGGCGGCTCTCCTCGTCCTCACCAACCTTCGGGCGATCGAAGAGCGCTGGGCGCACGCCGGTCGGGCCTCGATCTACCTGAAGGACTCCGCATCTCAGGACGACGTAAGCCAGTTCAAGGACGCCCTCGGTCGTGTGCCCGGCGTGACCGCGGTGCGCTATGTGTCGAGCGGACAGGCCCGCCAAGACTTCGGATCGAAGGAGCTAGGAGACAAAGCCGAGCTCGCGGCGCTTCCGGTCGAGGCCTTTCCCGCTTCGATCGAAATCGAAGTGCGCGCGGACATGACCGACGCCGAGCTGAACGACATCGTCGCCAAGGTCCGCTCGCTCCCCGGAGTGGACGACGTCGAGACCTACCAAGCGTGGACGGATCGACTCGGGCGTCTCGTGCGCGGCGGCGTCGCAGCAGCGGCTCTCCTGGCGGTGGTGGTCTTCGCCTCGGTGCTCGCGGTGGTCGGCTCGACGATCCGACTCGCCCTTCAAAGGCGACGCACGGAGGTCGAAGTGCTCAAGCTCGTGGGGGCCACCGATCGCTTCGTCAAAGGCCCCTTCCTCCTCGAAGGTAGCGCGCAGGGAGCCCTCGGTGCCGTTGGTGCCATCGCTCTTCTCGCCGCACTTTTCCTCCTGGTTCGAGGTCGTCTGGATGGCGAGCTGGCCGCGCTGATCGGTGTGGATCCGACCTTCTTGCCCTGGCCCGTAGCGCTGGCGATGGTAGCCATCGGAGCCATTCTCGGAGCCTCGGCGGCGGCAATGGGCCTCCGCAAGCTGGTGGCCGTGTGACGTCCCGACGGAGGTGCGTACCGACTCGGACCCTCACGATTCTCGTCCTCGCCTCCGCCGTTTCGCGGGTCGGCGCGGGTCAAGCGAATCCTGCCGATGCTGCGAGATCACCTGCGCTCGCCCTCGCCGCGCTCGATCGCAAGATTGCCGATCTCGACACCGAGGACGACGTCTCGAAGAAAGAGCTCGCCGGTCTCGGCGGGAAGCTCGCCGAAGCGCACCTTCATGCGGTCCTTCGCGGCCGAGCGTTCTACAAGCTCACGCGAGCAGGAATCCTTCCGGTCGGCGGCGGCTTCGATGCGCTCGTCCGTCACGCCATGCAGGTCGAGCGCTCGCGTCATGCGCTGATCGCCGATCTCGCCATGGAGAGAAAAATTCGGTCGCGCGGCGCAGAGCTCGCGGGATCTCTCGAGCGGGTCGCACACGATCGCGTGGCCCTCGCGAGCCAGCGGACGGCTACGGATGCCGCACAAATAGCCGTCGCCGACGAAGCGCGTCGCCAGAGCGCCTTCGATCGCGCGTTCGAGGGAACGAGCTCGAGCGCGGAGTACGTCAACGTCTACGGCGGCAGCGGCACGGGCGACCGCGAGCAAATCGGCGGCTTCCAGGCATCACGCGGAAAGCTTCTTTTCCCAGTGGTCGGCCGCGCGGACGTGAAGGCCGCAAAGCGTGAAGGGACCGAAGGACCGGGCGTCGAAATCCGTGCGCCGCTTGGCTCGTCCGTTCGCTCCGTTTTCGCCGGTCGCGTGGCATTCGCCGATCGCTACGGCTCCTACGGACGCATCGTGATTCTCGATCACGGCGATCATTACTATTCGGTGAGCGGCAACCTCGCGAGCATCGACGTGAAGGTGGGCGACGACATTTCGGTGGGCGAGAAGGTCGGCACGATCGGCGACGAGGGCCAAGGGCCGCTCCTTTACTTCGAGATTCGCCACGGCAGTCAGACGATTGCGCCGGCGCCGTGGCTCGGTCTTTAGCCTCGTTTCGTGCCCTATTTCGGTCATGCGCACAGGCCCCCCGGGTCTGCGGCAAGCGCCCACCGATTCTTCGCCAAGGCTCAAATCGGCGTTGGTACTTTTAAAATTATGTTAACTTGAAGTTGGGTTCTTTCACCGACGAACTTTTCAAAGTCGGCGCGAGCAGAAAACTTTCACATCACGAGGTCATGTAAAATGGATTGGAGAACCGGCGTTCTGAGTTTCATTTGTGTCGGACTTACCGCGCCCTTTGTCGCGTGCGATGACACCGCACTCCAGACGGACGCAGGAACGGTCAACCCCGACGGCGGGACCCCGATCACGACGGCGCTCACGTGTCCTTCCTACATGCCGGCCGGCGCCACCTGCGGCGAAACGGTCCCGGCCTTCGGAACCACGATCTCCACGTGGTCCGAGACCGATCCGGCGACGAAAAAGATCAACAAGCTCAGTTGGAACTTGCCGCTCACCGCCGTCGCCAACGTGACCGGCGCGCTCGCAGACACCCGCGTTTGGTTCCACTTCCCCCCGCAGGTACTGGCCGACACGGCCATCACGGGAATGGTTTACGACTACCTTCCGAAGGGGCACGTTCCGAAGGGCATCTACGATACGCCGCACTTCGAGTTCCACCTCATCGTTCAAGACCTCGAGGAGACCCGCGCGATCGACTGCGTCGACGGGACGCTGCCTGCCGACAACATCGTGATTGCACCGTTCTTCGTTCTCCCGCCGCCCGACAACTGCATCGGGGCCATGGGCATTCACGCCGTCGACAGCACCGCGCCGGAGTTCAACAAAGCCAAGTTCAACATCTCGAACGTCATGGTCTACTGGCACGGCAAGGGAGCCGGAGCGACGGCCAACTTCCGCTCGATGGAGCCCAAGGCGACCATCGAGACGTTCCAGGCCCGTCAGTCGTTCAAGTGGAAGGACTTCATCACCCTTCCGCCGAACGCGATCGGACATGCGACCACGATGGGTACGAAGATCAACGCCGATTACGACAAGGTCAACGACAGCTACGTCATCAGCCTCAGCAATTTCGTGCCCGTCACCTAGCATTCGGCGCTCTTCCATCGACGTGGGGGGGGGAGCGTGTCGCCGCAGTATTCATTGACGGACTGCTCGGAGAGGACGCTCTTCGCTAATTTGTTGTGGGTGCCTCCATCGGAGGCAAAGGAGCTCGAATGACTTACCGTTTTCGTAAAATATTTATGTTCTCTGCTCTCGTAGCCGGAGCTGCCGGAGGCGGCCTGGCCGTGAATGCATGCAGCTCGACCACGCCGGTTCAAGCGACGACCGACGCAGCGCCCACGGATGCCACGACGGCCGCCGATGTCGTGGACGACCACGTCGGCCAATTTCACGACGGCATCGAGGGCGGCGGGCAATGGAGCCCAACTGTGCTCATGCTGAATCTGAAACCGCAACCGAGCTTCATCTTCAACGCACCCGACGCAGCCGCCGACGCGGCACCGAGCGCGCCCCCGTTCACCATTCCGTTCATCCAGGTCACGAACAACAGCGGTCTTCGAGGGCCGATGCCGCTCCGGCCGCCGGATGTTGTCGTCCCCTCTCTGCTCCCGGATCTCGGGTGCATCGCGTACAAGTTTACGTCGACCGATCCCCGCAATCCGAAGGGGCCCGGAATCACCGACGGCGACATGGGAAATGTGTTGGTCTCCGGGTTCACCGGCGGGCGCACGCTTACCGGCCCCCCCGGCGCCCCGCCTGGCCCGGCCATGGCGGCGCAGATCAACTGCAAACGCAATGAGATCTTCCCCGGCGCGGACGCGGGGCTTTTCTTTTATGGCTGCGACCAGTTCCCAGGTCCGGTCACGCGCTACCTCTCGGCGACGGACACCATCACCGCCCAGATCGAAGGCGGCGCGGCCGTCCCGGCGTGGTCGGCATCCGAAAACCCGTCGAAGCACCTGGACGAGTTCAACGTAGCCACCAATCTCTGGATGGTTCCTCCCAGCGCCGTCGACGGCAGCGGGGACTTGGTCATCAACTACGACTGCGGCGGAATGCCGTGCAGCCCCACGTCACCGAACGCGTCCGTCGCAGCGGTCGTCATCCAGTCGACCGACGCGCGGAGCTCGGGAGACGGCGGAGCGAACGATCCGCTCGGACCCATGGGTCCGTTCGAGTTCAACCCTGCGAAGAAAGAGTTCGGATTGATCCTCTGCAAGGATTTTCTGGGCTTCAACCCCTCGTCGTTCACGGTCAAAAAAGAGCTGCTCGCGCAGATCCCGGGTTCGTGGACGGACCTCCGGATCGTCGTCGCTACCGCCGCCGCGCACCAGAGCTCGTCGTCGAACGACCAGCACACGGTCCTCGCCGTCGGGCCGGCGCAATTCGGTATTTCGCACCGCTAGTAGATTGTCATCCAGGGGCGGCGAATGGGCCGCCCTTGTCGACAGTCGACTAACGACCTGCGAGAGCTTGGCGAGAGCTGAGGTCCCTGCTCCCCAGCACCCCGAGACATCCGTCAGCCATCGTTGGGGCGCTGCGCGAAGTGTGCGAGATACACGCGATTTCGCATCTAAGGCAGAGCTGGTGGTAACGTTTGGTCATGGCGGATGAGGAGGAGACCGAGCGCTCATCGATGTCACTTCACGACTTCGATCCACTGTCGCGGGCTTTCCTCGACGATCCGTACCCCGCGTTCAAGCGGCTGCGTGACGAGTCGCCGGTGCATTTCGTCGCGTCACGCAAGATCTGGGTCGTGACCCGCTACACGGACGTGGTCGCAGCGGCGCGCAACCACGCGGTGTTCTCTTCGACCGGCGGCGTCGGGTACGACTGGAATTCCCGGCCGATGATGCCGATGTACGATCCCCCGGCGCACAGCCGCATGCGACGGATGGTCGCCAAACGCTTCGCACCGAATGCGATCGGGGCGATCAAGCCGCGCATCGAAGAGTCCGTCGACGAGATCGTCGAGCGCGCGTTGAAAGCGGAGACGATCGATGTCGTAGCAGATCTCGCGCTACCGCTCTCTCTCGCGACGATCGCAGAGCTTTTGGGCATCCCGGCGCGGCATCGAGGGAGGCTTCGTCGCTGGTCGGCGGGAACGCTGGACGATCTTGCGGGGGGCCTCGGAGGCGCGGATGCGCGGCGCGCCGACGAGCTGCGGCGCGAGTTCAACGCCTATCTTTTGTCCCTCATCGAGGAGCGCCGCGCCGCGCTCGACGCGGGGGGAGGCCAAGGAACCGACGTGATCACTGCGCTGATCGCAGCCCACGAGGACGAGAAGCTCTCGCAGCAGGAGCTCGTTGCTTTCTGCGTGCTGCTCGTCGTTGCAGGTTTCGAGACGACCGTGAACGCCATCGCCAACGGCACGCTCGCCTTGCTCGACAACCCCGCGCAGCTCGAGAAGCTGCGCAACGACACCTCTCTTCTGCCGGGCGCTGTCGAAGAGATGGTGCGCTACGACGGTCCGGTCCTTTCGTTCTTTCGCAATACGCTCTCCGACACGAAGATTGGAGACACCGCGATTCCAAAGGATTCGAAGGTGATGCTCGCCTTCGCGTCCGCCAACCGCGATGAAAGGCGATACCCCGACCCGGACACGTTCCTCATCGATCGCGACACGACCGACCATGTCGCCTACGGCGCAGGCGTCCATTTCTGCCTCGGTGCTCCGCTCGCGCGGCTGCAGCTCACGACGCTCTTCGGGGCGCTCCTCGACAAGACCGGCACGATCGCGCGCCTGAGCCCCGCAGTGAGGACGGCAAGCGTTCTTTTTCGCGGAGTGAAGACGTTAGCCGCGCGGATTGTGTCGGGCACCGCGGGCAATGACTCCGACGTTTCGGCCCAGCGTGCGCTCGTTCATACGGGCACCAGAGCGAAGCGGATCGAGCCGTTCCGAGTCGAGGTCGAGGAATCTGTCCTCACCGACCTTCGCGAACGGCTGCAACGAGTGCGCTGGCCAGACGAGGTCGAGTGGCCGGCGTGGGACTACGGAACGCCGCGGGCATTCATGGAGCCGCTCGTCGCCCATTGGCGCGATCACTACGACTGGCGCGTGCACGAGGCGGCACTGAACGAGCTGCCGCACTTTCGTGCGACGATCGACGATCTTTCGATTCATTTCGTTCACGTCAAATCGAGGAGCCCGAACGCGACGCCCCTCTTGCTGCTCCATGGATGGCCAGGTCCATTCAATCTCTTCAAACGCGTGCTCGAGCCACTCGCGAATCCAATGGATGGTGGGCGCGCATTCGATCTCGTCGTCGGCTCGCTGCCGGGTTTTCCGTTCTCGGGAACCCCTCGCCAGCGCGGCATGGGAACGATGGCGATGGCCGACGTGTTTGCGCAGCTGATGAAGGAGCTCGGTTACGACCGCTACGGCGTCGTCGGCGAGGATTGGGGCGCGGGCATCGCAAGCCGACTCGGCCTCGCGTACCCCGAGCGCATCATCGGGATTCACCTCAATACCGCGCACGAGAACCCGCCGCGCGATCAAATGACGACCCTGAGCGCGGACGAGCGAGCGTGGCAGGTCGAAGTGGCGCGCATCCGCAATCGTTCGTTCGCTCACGTTCCGGCTCACGAATGGCAGCCGCAGTCGCTGGCCTATGGCCTGACGGACTCGCCGGTCGGACTCGCCGGGTGGCTAGTGGACAAGTATCGCGCGGGCAGCGACTGCGACGGCAATGTCGAGAAGCGCTTTTCGAAAGACGAGCTCCTCACGAACATCATGCTGTACTGGGTGACAGGCGCGATCGGACCGTCTCTGCGCGTCTTTTACGAATCACGCCAGCTCCGATGGTCTCTCGGGGTCGGCGAGCGCATCAACGTGCCTACGAGCATTGCGCACTGCAAGCACGCGGTGCTGATCCCGCCGCGCCAATGGATCGAACGGGTCTACGATCTTCGGAGGCTCACAATGATCCCTGCGGGGGCTTACTTTGGTGCGTGGGAAGAGCCGACGGCAATCTCGGACGACGTGCGCTCGTTCTTCGACGAGCTCGAGGCACGATGAGTGCTGCGTTCGCCCGTTACAGCGGCTTTCTGGCGATCTGAAGGGCCATGCCGGGAAGCGCGTCGAGCGCCGGGAGCGGCTCGAGTCTCGCCGCGCGCTGCCACTCGGCCATCTGCTTCGGTGACCATAGGGTGGAGTTGCAGATGAGCGCCATGAGCATCGCGATGAACGCGTAGGCCTGCCCGCCAAGGCTCGTATGCGGCTCCATGTACGTGTCGATGAGGACGTGGTGGCCTCCCGGGCGAAGAGCACGCGCCGCGCGCTTCACGAGATCGGCGTTCTCGTCGCCGCTGAGCACGTGATTCAAGCCCGCTTCCGCGACGACGTCGTAGATGCCCTCTCCGAAATCGGTCGTGCGCGCGTCGCCGACGAGGTGAACCACGCGGTCTCCCATCCCATCGGCGGCGAGCAGCGGCGCGGACGCCTGGACCGCACCCGGGAGATCGACCACCACCGCTCGCAGCTGCGGATACTTCCTACACAGCAAGACCGACAAATGTCCGTGCCCTCCCCCAATGTCGAGGAGCGTGCACGGCCCCTCGGGGATCGGAACGAAGTCGACGAAGAAAGGCATCCACAGGTGCGCGGCCGCGGACATGGCCTCCTCGTAGATCCGCCAATTTTCCGCCGTCATGTTGCGGTGAATGTCGATGCCGCGGTCCGAGCGCAGAAAACCCTCGAGCTGCGCGTGCCACTCCCATTCGAGTAGACCGATGCGGACGTAGTCGGCTTTGCCGGCGACGAGCCAGGTCCGTCCAAGATCCGTCAGCGCGTAGCGGTCTCGAATGCAGGTTGCGTAGTCGGTCGTTGCAAGCACGTCGAGAAGCGCCGTCGTCGCGCGCAGGTTGGTCTTGCAAGAGGCGGCGACTTCGTCCGCCGTTGCGGGCGCCCCGGCGAGTGCGTTGAAGAACCCGAGCTGGATTCCAGCCTGTAGCGAGCGGGCAAGCAGGTGGCCGACGTGGCTCTGCATCAGCGCAAGCGCCGCTTGTGACCCAACGATCTCGCGCTCCTCGGCACGCTCGGCGTCTACGAGTAGCTTCACGACGTGCGCCTTCCTGTTTGAACGTGGACGATGCCGCCGAGGAGAGCACGCGGAGGCGCGGGGGACAGCCCTGCTTCGCGTTGCCATGCGGTTACGTCCTCGATCGTGAAGGGACCCGCCTCACTCGTCATCGTGAGAAGCAGTGACAGGAGCGCCGCGTGCTGCCCACCGGTACGCGGTGGAGACGACGCGAAGAAGTCGACGAAGGAGAGCACTCCGCCAGGCCGCAAGGCGCGGGCGCACCGCGAGACGAGCTCCTCGGCCGCGGGTCTCGACAGATGGTGGACGACGCCCGAAGAGATGATTGCGTCGAACTGCCCGACGCCGAGATCGAAGGCGGCTGGATCGGCGGCGTACAACGTGATCCCGTCGCGCGACGGTTCGTCGGCGAGGAGCGTCTCGGCGGCGCGGATGCCGTTGACAAGGTCTACCGCCACTGCGCGCGTATCCGGGTGGGCCCGGCACGCTTCGAGCAGCAGCGGCCCGTGAGCGGCGCCGAGGTCGAGGAGCGAGCGCGCGCCGAGGGGCAGAGTCAAGGCGAGAGCGGAGCGCCCCAAGTAGGACGCCGCCCACTGCGAGCGCTTGTGGATCGACCACTGCTCTGGGGTCATCGAAGCCGCGACACGACGGTGGTCCCCGGTGCGGGCGAAGTCCAGGAGGTCGGTCGTCCAATGCATGCTCAACTCCCCGGCGAGGAGCACGTCTGCAAAGCTGTATTTCCCCGACGAAACCATGAGACGGCGGCCGTCGTCGGTCAGGCGGTAGCGCTCCGCCTCGAGGTCGAGCCTGACGAACTCCGTCGTCGCGAGTGCTTCGAGCAGCGCCGTCGTCGCGCGCACGCCGAACCCACATGAAGCGGCAGTCTCCTTCGCCGTGCTGGGGCCGTCTTTTAGCGCATCGAAGACGCCGAGGCGAAGCGCAAAATGGAGACCTCGCGCGATCTGCGCTCCGGTCAGCGTTTCCTGAAAGGCCCAGGGATGCGTCGAGAATGGGGCCTCGACCTCGGCGCGGTCGACGTCGTTCTCAGAGTGGCAGCGAAACCGCATCCTAGTCGAAGATTAAGGCCGACCGGCGACGTCGGTCAAGGCGCTGAGGGAGGGGCGGTAGCGGTCATGCCGAGGGATCCCGGCTGGGGGCAAGCGTGATGCGTGAGTCCGGCGCGAGCGTCTCGAGCGCAGCCGAAAGCTCCGACCTCCAGCCCGAAATGGTCTGCTCGAAGAACAACTCCTTTGCGCCTCGCACGAGGCCGATGACGCGATCGTCGACGGTGCCGAGGAGGAGCGCCAGATCGTTTCGCGCGCCCGAGTGGAGATCGACCTCGACGCGGGTCACCGTGAGCTCCCCCAGTCGCCGCGTGGGCAACGCGGAGCTTGCGCCGATGAGCGGCACGTTGAGCACGACACGCGCGAGCGAATGGTTGAAGGGGTCCGGCATGTCGAGCACCTTCGCGAGCGGTGCTGTTCCGTAGTTCTGCGCGAAGCTCACCGCTTTGCGGCAACGGGCGACGAGCTCGGCGAACGACGGCCTTCCGGCGGTGGAGACTCGAAGCGGAATCCAGTTCTGGAATCTTCCCAGCAGCCGTTCGGTCTCGGTGTGAAGGTTCCGCAGATTCATCGACGTGATGAAGGTCACGTCGTCGGTCTTCCCCCAGCGCGAGAGCAGTGCAGCGGTCAGCGTAACGAAGAGAATGAAGGGAGATACCGCCAACGACTGAGCGTGAGCGTGGATGCGTTGACCAACCTGCTTGCTCAGCAAGAACTCTTCGTCGAAAGCCTCCGCCGCGACACGGCCTTTGCGTGGCATGTCCGTCAGCTCGAGCGGACGCGCCCCCTCGAGCGAGCTTCGCAGCGCGGCGACGTCCTCGCGACCGCGTTGCTCGAACCATTCGCGCTCCCAGGCCACGTAATCGCGATACCGAATCGAGAGTGGCGCAAACAGTTTTTCGAATGCATTCAGGATCTCATTCAAGATCATGTCCTGGCGCGACGGATCGTGAACGAAAGCATGCCATGTCGTGAGGAGAACGTGCCGCTCGTTCGCGCGACGAATCAGATCGAAACGAATGAGTGGACGTCCATCCATCGTGAAGGGCTCGTCGCCGCGCGCAGCGCAAAAAGCCGCGACTTCGGTGTCGGTCGCTCCACGCAAGTCGTGAACGGTGAAGGGAACGTCCGACCAGGCGCACACGCGCAGTCCCGAGCCGTGCGCGGGGATCCAGCGCAAGGCCTCTTGCCCCTCGAGTGTGCTTCGCACCGCCTGGCGCAGACGCCCTTCGTCGAGCGGCCCGTGCATGTCGAGTCGCCCTGCAGCGTTCCACGTGCACGAGGGAGCGCGTTCGCTCTCCCACGCCGAATGGAGCTCTTGAACGAACGAGGCCGCTAGCGGCGCGTCATCGCTGCGAACCATCGCCGGTCCCGCCGAGCGGCCGGTCCCTTCGATCAGTGTCGAGAGGCCGGCCACTGTCGGATTGGCCATCAGCTCCCCGACCCGGATCTCGATCCCAAGGGTTTTGCGAATGCGCGCGATCAGTCGCATCGCGAGCATCGAGTGACCTCCGAGCGAGAAGAAGTCGTCTTGAATTCCGACTCGCGGAAGCGCGAGCACCTCGGCGAAGACGGTGCACAGCAGCTCTTCCCGCGCATTGCGCGGCGCGACGTACGCGGCGGTCGACCTGAAATCCGGCGCAGGCAACGCCTTGCGATCCACCTTGCCGTTCACAGTAAGCGGTAGCGCATCGAGCACGACGAGAGCGCTGGGAACCATGTGCCGCGGTAATAGTCCGCGAAGCTCGGCGTCGAGCGCTCGAGTATCGCCGGAAGAAAGCAGCGATCCGGGAGACGCCACCACATACGCAACGAGACGCTTGTCACCGTCCGTGTGTTCGTGGGCGACGACGACGACGGAACTTACGCCTTCGCGCGCGGCGAGGACAGACTCGATCTCCCCGAGCTCGACCCGCTGCCCGCGAATCTTCACTTGGTCGTCGGTGCGCCCGATGCACTCGAGCGTGCCGTCGGAGCGAATCCGCCCGAGGTCTCCTGTCCGGTACATACGCGCGCCCGAGCTCGCGGAGAACGGGTCTGGGACGAAGCGTTCGGCGGTGAGCTGAGCGAGGCGAACGTAGCCGCGTCCAACGAGATCGCCGCCGATGCAGATCTCACCGACCGCGCCAGGAAGGACCCGATCTAGCTTGGCGTCGAGCACGTGTGGAGTGACGCCGTCGAGAGCAGTCCCGATGCCAGGACGCGTTTCACCAGCAGGGACGAACGCGACGGTGGACACGCACGTGCACTCGGTGGGCCCGTAGCAATTGATGATGTGGCGGAAAGGATACGCTCGCTGCGGGACGCCGTGCATACCCTCGCCGCCGAACGACAAGACACGCAGCGAGACATTCTTCCAATCGTGCTTCAGCAGCTCCTCGCCGATCGCGGTGGGGGTAAAGAGGTGATCGAGCCGCGCGCCAACGAGCCATCCCATGAGCGCAGCTGGATCGGCGCGCACGTCGTCGGGAATGACGTTGACCGAGGCGCCGCTTATCAACGCGGGCCAGATTTCCCATACGTGGGCATCGAACGAGAGACTGGCAAATTGCCCACAGCGCCATCCCGGCTCGGTGCCACACAAGCGAGCGGCTTCGCGTGCGAAGTGCGTTAGCTGGCGGTGCGCGATACCAGTAGCTTTGGGGCGTCCCGTTGAGCCAGACGTGTAGATGACGTAAGCCAACCCCTCTGTCGCGACAGGCTTCGGATTGTCGGGTGACTCCGCGGCCCACTCCGCCGCATCGCGGTGCAGATGAATCGTGGTCTCCACCGAAAGGTCGTCGGTCACCTCCGCCGTGGTGAGCAGCACTGGTGCTCCGGAGTCGCTCAGCATGAAAAGCAGGCGGTCTCGCGGGTACGTTGGATCGAGCGGCAGGTACGCTCCGCCCGCCTTCATCACGGCGAGGATCGCTATCATCATCTCGAGTGAGCGTTCCGCGCGGACGCCGACGAGTGTGTCTATCCCCACTCCGCGTCGCTGCAAGTAGGCTGCGAGCCGATTCGATTCCTCGTTCAGCTCGCCGTAGGTCAGCTCACGCCCTGCCATAGAGACCGCGATGGCCTCCGGACTCCGTGCGACGCGCGCTTCGAAGAGCTCGTGCACGCACGACGTAACTCCGTAGTCGAGTTTCGTCACCGTGCGCATCGAGCCCCCGCGTTGGCTCTCGATCTGCAAGCAGTCGCCCGTAGTCATTGCCTCGAGCGCCTGTATCGGCAGCTCAGGGTGCGCGACTGCATCGGCGAGAAGGACGCTATACCGCTCTGCAAACCTCTCGGCCGTGGAGCGGTCGAAGAGCGCCGCGTCGTACTCGAGTGCCGCGCGGACATCGGCGCCGCGTTCTTCGAAGTATAGAGTCATGTCGAACTTCGAAACTTCGAGCGCGAAACCCTCTGCGGAGGTGGACGTGCCCACGAACGTCGATTCGTTCGGCGACAAACGGAGATGCGCGAACATGACCTGGACGATCGGCGTGCGGCTCATGTCGCGCGGTGGGTGCAGCTCCTCGACGAGCTTCTCGAATGGTACGTCTTGATGATCGTACGCGCCGAGGGAGCTTTCTTTGACGCGCTGGATGACGTCGTGGAACGTCGGGTGCCCGTCGAGCTTCGTTCGAAGGGCGAGCGTGTTGACGAAGAACCCGATCATTCCTTCGAGCTCGGTGTGCGTGCGGTTTGCGATGGGGCATCCAACGACGACGTCGGTCTGCCCCGTATGCCGCGCAAGCAAGATGTTGAACGCGGCGAGCATCACCATGAACGTGGTGGCGTTTTCGCGCTGTGCGAGATCGGCGACCGCTTGGCCAATACCGGGCGGGAGAGCGATCGAGACGCTGGAGCCGTGGTACTGTTTTGTGGCGGGACGCGGGCGATCCGTCGGTAGCTCGACCGCCGTGGGCGCACCGCGCAGTTGCTTCTTCCAGTAGGTGACCTGTCTTTCGAGCGCGTCACCCGACATCGCCGTGCGTTGCCACGCGGCAAAGTCCGCATACTGGAGCGGCAGCTCTGCGAGGGGCGAAGGCCGCCCGTGCTGAAAAGCCTCGTAGAGCGCCCGGAGCTCTCGCTCGACGACGCCGACCGACCATCCATCGGTGACGATGTGGTGCATTACGAGGATGAATACGTGTACGTCGGACGCAAGCCGAAGGAGCGTCGAGCGGACTAGCGGCCCGCGCGCGAGATCAAAAGGTCTATGAATCTCGGCTTGGATTTGCTCGCGGAGATGCGCTTCGTCTTCCGCAGCGACGATCGTCAGCGGAACGTCCATCGCCGCGTGGACGATTGGCTGCAGCCTCCCGTCCACCTCCTCAAGCGTCGTGCGCAACACCTCGTGCCGGCGCACGATCTCCGTGATGCTGCGCGCGAGCGCGTCCGCGCTGAGAGGGCCGCGCACCCGCAGAGCGATCGGCACGTTGTAGGTCGGCGCGTTCGGATCGAGCTGCGCGAGAAACCAGAGCCGCTCTTGCGCGAATGACGCGGCGAGCGGGCCGTCGCGCGCGATTCGAGCCATCGGCACCCGTACCTGCGCGGGGCTGTGATCGCGGGTGCCTTGGGTGCGCTCGAGCACACGCGCGCGCGCCTCCGGCGATAAGGCGTTGAGCTCGCCGCGTAGGTCGAACTTTTTTTTCATTTGGTGTCGGAGAGCTCCTCTCCGGAGAGCGCCAACTCGAGAATCCGTTCAGCGAATGCCTCGAGCACAGGGGCATCAAATAAGGTCCGAACGGGGACGTCCAACTCGAGCTCCTTGGAGAGTCGCGCGACGACCCGCATCGCGAGAAGCGAATGACCCCCTAGATGGAAAAAGTTCTCGCCGAGCCCGACTCGATCGACGGCGAGGAACTCCTTCCAGACCGCTGCGATCTCCTCCTGGAGTGGCGTGCGCGGCGCGACGTAGGTGTCTGGGCGCGCGCTGAAGTCCGGCGCTGGCAGCGCCTTGCGATCCACCTTGCCGTTGGGCGTGAGCGGGAGTCGTTCGAGCATGACGAACGCGCTGGGAATCATGTATTCTGCAAGCTTCTTCCGCAGGTGCTCGCGTAGCTCGTCCGCGTTCGGCGCGTCGCTCGCAGGCACCACGACGTACGCCACGAGACGCTTGTCCCCTTGCTGATCTTCGCGCACAAGCACCACCGCGTCACGGACGTGGGCGTGTCCCACGAGCTGAACCTCGATCTCGCCTAACTCGATGCGGAAGCCACGGATCTTCACCTGCTGATCGGCACGACCGAGGTACTCGATGCCCCCGTCCGAGAGCCTTTTTCCAAGATCTCCCGTGCGGTACAATCGCCCGCCGACGCGATAAGGATCCGGAACGAAGCGCTCCGCCGTGAGTGCCGGGCGATTCAAGTAGCCACGTGCGAGACCCGCGTCCCCGACGTAGAGCTCCCCCACTACGCCCGTCGGCACGAGCCCCCCGTGGGCATCGAGTATCGACAAGCTCATGTCCGGTATCGCCGAGCCGATGACGCTTCCCCGCCCGAGCCCGACGTCCTCCGCCGTCAACGGTCGGTAGGTGACGTGGACCGTCGTCTCGGTGATGCCGTACATGTTGACGAGCTTCGGTCTTGCGTCACCGTGTCGCGCGAACCAGTCTCGCAGGCTCGCCAGCTCGAGTGCCTCGCCTCCGAAGACCACCCAACGCAGCGAGAGGGCGCCCCCTCGCTCGGCGTCGCTCGCCATGAGTGGACGGAAGGCCGAGGGCGTCTGGTTCAGCACGGTGACCCGCTCCTTGACGAGCAACTCGTGGAACGCATCGGGAGACCGGCTGACGAAGTACGGAACGATGACCAGCTTGCCGCCGTATGCGAGCGCCCCCCAGATTTCCCACACCGAGAAATCGAACGCGTACGAGTGAAACAACGTCCACACATCCGTTTCGTCGAAGTGGAACCAGGCCTCTGTCGCGGTGAGCAGGCGCGCGACGTTCCGGTGAGGAATCAGTGATCCCTTCGGCAATCCCGTGGAGCCGGAGGTGTAAATCACGTAGGCCAAACCGTCGGTGGCGACTGGCTTCAAGTTGTTCGGCGACTCCACTGCCCAGCTCGCCGCATCGCGCTCTAGGTGAATCGTGGTTTCGACTGAAAGCTCGGCGTCCACCTCCCCCGTAGCCAGCAGCACCCGGGCCCCACTGTCGCGCAGCATGAAGAGAAGCCGGTCACGCGGGTACGTTGGATCGAGCGGAACGTACGCTCCGCCCGCCTTCAGCACCGCGAGGATTGCGATCACCATCTCGAGTGAGCGCTCCGCGCAGATCCCGACAAGGGTCTCGGCGCCGACGCCCCGTCGCTGCAAGTAAGCTGCGAGCCGATTGGATTGCTCGTTCAGATCGCCGTACGTCAGCTCACGCCCTTCCATGGACAGCGCGACGCTCTTCGGGCTTCGCGCGGCCCGCTCTTCGAAGAGCTCGTGCACACACAAAGCACGTGCGTCTTCCGTGCTCGTCGCGTTCCGTCGACTCTCGATCTGCTGGCGCTCCGCCTCGGTCATGAGCTCGACGGAGTGAATCGGTAGCTCGGGCCGCGCGAGAGCATCACCGAGGAGAACCCGAAAACGCTCCGCGAGGCTCTCAGCCGTTGAGCGTTCGAAGAGCGCCGTGGCGTACTCGAGTGTTAGGTCGACGCAATCGCCGCGATCCACCGCATGCACGTTCAGATCGAACTTTGCGACGCCGACGTCGACACCGAAACGCTTTGCCGGAAAGCCCGCAAAGGAACCGATTTCCGCCTCGGGCGGCTGCGGCGCAAGCACCACTTGGACGAGTGAAGCGCGGCTCGGATCGCGCGCGCGTACCACTGCATCGACTACGCGCTCGAACGGAGCGTCGGCGTGAGCGTGCGCATCGAGCACCGCCTCGCGCGTCCGGCGCAAGAGGTCCCGCAAGCTCGGACCGTCCGAGAAGTCGAACTCGATCGCGACCGTGTTGACGAAGAAGCCCACGACGTCGTCGAGGTCGTGTCGCGGCCGGCCGGCCACGGGCATCCCGATCGCGAAGCGCGGCGATGGCGAATGTCGATGGAGAAGCGAGGCCAGCGCGACGAGCAAGGCAACGGCGATCGAGGTGCCTTCCATGCGCGCGAGCGTATCGAGGCCGTCGCGCAACTCGCGGGGAAGGCGGAAGTGCGTCTGACGGCCCTCGAAGCTCTGTCGCGCAGGCCGTGGTCGATCGGTCGGCAGTTCGAGCGGATCCATCCCGGCGAGCTTCTTGGCGAAGTGCGCGACGTCCGCAGCGGTGCGCTCTGCGGTCGCAGTCTTTTCATGGAAAGCTACCCAGTCGGCGTACTCGAACGGTCGCTCCGGAAAATCCGCGGGGACGCCGTCTCGCTCGGAGACGTAAAGCGAACCCAGATCGCGCAGGAGAACATGAATCGACCACTCGTCTGTCACGATGTGATGCATCGCTAGAGCGATGACGTGACCGGCACCGAGGTCGACGACTGCCGCGCGCCACGAGGGTTCGTGTTCGAGGTCGAACGGAGCGCGCGACAGATCCCGCAGGCGCAGCTCGGCATCGCGTTCGTCACTGGCAGCCAGACGAGTGACTGCGATTGAGGATCGCGGCGCATCGACGACCCGCCAGGGACCGTGCTCGTCCGAGAGGTAGCGCGTGCGGAGCGCTTCGTGGCGTTCTTCGAGGCGGGCAAATGCACGTGCCAACGCGGCGTGCTCGAGCGGGCCGTCCACGCGCAGCGCTGCGCACTCGTTGTACGTAGGCGCCTCGGGATCGAGCCGATGCAGAAACCACAGGCGCGCCTCCTGAGACGACAGCGGCAGGCGCCCGGCGCGAGCGAGTCGGGGCACGGAGCAGAGCGCGTCGGTCTTGCCGGCGCCGAGCCTAGCCGCGACAGCGCGCGGTGTGCGTGCCTCGAAGATCGTTCGTAGCGAAAGACTGGTTCCGAAGCGCACATGGAGGCGGGCCGCGAGGGCGCTCGCAAGCAGCGAGTGGCCGCCGAGGTCGAAGAAGTCGTCGAGCGCGCCGACCGGCTCGACATGCAGAATCGACGCAAACGCCGCGGCGACGCCAAGCTCGACCTCGCCCATGGGCGCGACGTAGCTCGCCGCAGCCCCGGTAAACTCGGGGGCAGGCAGCGCATTGCGATTGACCTTCCCGTTCGCAGTAAGGGGCAACGCATCGAGCACCACGAACGCGCTCGGTACCATGTGATCCGGGAGTGCACTGCCAAGCGCCGAGCGGATCGCACTCGTGTTCAGCTTCGCCCCGGCGGCGGCGACGACATACGCAATCAGTCGCTTGTCGCCCGTGTTCTCTTCGCGGGCAACGACGACCGCGTCCCCGATCGACGGCAACGAACGGAGCGCAAACTCGACCTCTCCGAGCTCGATCCGGAAGCCTCGCAGCTTGACCTGACCGTCGCGCCGACCGAAGAACTCGAGCGTCCCGTCCTCGCGCCAGCGAACGATGTCCCCCGTGCGGTACATGCGCGCGCCCAACGCACTCGAGAACGGATCCGGGAGGAACTTCTCTGCGGTCGCGGCGGGGTCGAGGTAGCCACGAGCAACGCCATCGCCGCCCGTATACAGCTCGCCGGGCGTCCCTATAGGCGTGGATTGCCCGTCGGGATCGAGCACGTAGACGGTGGTGTTCGTGATCGGACGACCGATGGGCACCGTTTCGCCGTCGCGGAGATCGCCCATGGGATGACAGGTCGAGAAGGTCGTGTTCTCGGTCGGGCCGTATGCGGCAATCAGCTTGAGCCCCGGCAGCTCGCGTCGAACGCGCTGCATGTGGGCCGGTGACAGTACCTCTCCGCCGGTGAAGAGTTGCCGTACGCCCGAGAGAGCGTGGAGCGCGTGATCTACGATCTGATGGAAGAGGCCCGTGGTCAGAAACAGGAACGTGACGCCGGAACTGCGAAATACGTCGGCGAGCTCGTCGAGGCCCAGCGGTCCGGCGGGTGCGACGACGACCTTCGCGCCATTGAGCAGCGCGCCCCAGATCTCGAGCGTCGAAGCGTCGAAGGCGAGCGGCGCGAAGCTCAGAAACACATCTGTCGGCGTGAACGTCGCCCAGTCCACGTTGCGCACGAGACGCACGATCGACCGGTGCTCGACGCAAACGCCTTTCGGTGTGCCAGTCGAGCCCGACGTGAACATGACGTACGCAGCGCCTTTGCTCGATGCGCGCGGAGAGACCTTCGACTTCGAAGGGCCGTCATGCGAGCCGCTCCCAGGTAGAAGGCGCACACCCGAAGGCACCCGCAAACGCTCGCTCGGATCGAGCACGAGCTCTACCCCGGCGCCGCGAACGAGCTCCTCGATGCGCTGGGTCGGATACGATGGATCGAGCGGTACGTACGCTCCACCGGCTTTGAGAATGCCGAGCAACCCAACGACGAGCTCAAGCGAGCGCTCGCTCGAGATGCCGACGCGCGACTCGAGGCCAACACCCGCCGCTCGGAGTTCAGCGGCAACTCTGGACGACGTGTCGTCGAGCTCGCGGTAGGTCATCGACCGCGAACCGAAGACGATCGCGCATGCGTCAGGCGTGCGCGCGGCCTGCTCCTCGAAGAGGTCGTCGACGCGACGATCGTGCGGGTAATCGCGGCTTGTCGCGTTCCACCCGGCGATACGCGCGCGCTCCGTGTCAGCGATGCGGTCGTGGCTACGCATCGTCAGGTGATGATACTCGCAGCAAACTTCCTTGCGGCGGCAAACGTGAACACGACCGGGGCTACGGTCAGATAGACAAAGTGCGGAAGGAGATCGTAAAGCGTGGAGCCGCGGAGACACGTCCCACGCATGATTTCGATCATGTGCGTCGCCGGCAGCGCGTACGAGACCGGACGCAGGATCAGCGGCAGCGAACGGACCGGGAAGAAGTACCCCGAGAGGAGGAAAGCGCCGGTGATCACGATACCAATCGCGAGCTGGGCCTCAGGACCTGGGCCCGACGAAGCGGCAATGAACATTCCTAAAGACAGCAGCGTGAGCGTGTACAAAATGACCGCGACAATCAGGGCCAACATGTCGCCACGGATCGGGACCCCAAAGATCCATCGCATCACGACTAGATAACCGAGCCCATTCACCACTCCCAAAACGAAATAGGGCGCCAGCTTTCCGAGAATGAGCCCCGTATAGTTCATGGGCGTCATCATGAGACGCTCGAGGGTTCCTCCGTCGCGCTCGGCCAGGAGCGCGCGCGAGGACATGATCAAGAAGCCGGTCATGATGATGGCGAGCATCGCGGGCAGCATGAAGTTCGACGTGCGTCCTTCAGGATTAAACATCAGCATGGAATGCGCGATCACCGTTCGAACAGGCACAGTCGTCGACGCACTTTCGCCGAGCTCTCGGTTCATCGTCGACGCGATGCCATCAATCGCGGCGACCGCCTGGGTGCTCGTAACGGAATCTGATCCGTCGACGAGCGCTTGAACCCTGGAATTTGCATGGGCCACGCGGTCGCGATGGTAATCCGGCGGGATCACGAGGGCGACACTCGCCCGCCCGGCCTGCAGATGTGCACGCGCTTGAGCGACGCTGCTCGTCGTGTACTTTACACGGAATGTGCCCGTCGCGCCGACGCGACTGATGAATTCGCGGCTCTCGACGGAGTGATCCTGATCGACGATGACGGTGGGCAGATTCCGAACGGTGAAATTTACGAACCCCATCATGAGCAGGTCCATCACCTGCAACATGATGTGGATGCGGAGAACGATAGGGTTCCGCGCCGCATGTAAAAACTCTTTGTACGAAATTGCCAGAAAGGCGTGCCACATGGGTTCAGCGGCCCATTACTTCGCCACGTGAATGAAGGCGGCCATGCCCGACCTAAGCTCGGTCTCGCCCTCGAGAAGGTTCACACGAGCAGCGAAAACCTCGTCGGCTCGCTCCTCGGTCGTCACCAAGCGGCGCGGCGTGTACTCGCCGATCTCGTTGATGTGCTCGATGCGGCCCTTGAAAGACCGGTTCGGATAAGAGTCGACGGTGACCGGAACTTCCTGACCAACGTGAATTTTGCCGAGGCGCGTCTCGGGTACGTAGATTTTCACGTAGAGCTGGCCCGACTCGAGGAGAGAGGCCGCGGGTGCATCGGCGCGGAGAAGATCGCCTGGTCGAACGAGGATCCGCTCGACCCTCGCTTTATGTGGCGCACGAATCGAGAGCTCCGCAATCTGCCCGTCGACAAGCGCCATTCGTCCCTTCGCGACGGCCACTTGGGCGCGCCCGGCGCGGAGGTCTTCTGGGCGCGTACCTCCCGTGAGCAGCCGCAGGGCAGCGGCCGCTTGACTCGCGTTCGCGGCAGCCTCCATGGCGCCACCTTGCGCGGCACGCGCCGCCCCATGCTTCATTTCCTCCTCGGCGGCAGAGACCGAGCCGCTCTGAAAAAGAGCACGCGTTCGCGCCAATTCTTTTGCTTGCTGAGCGCTCAAGCCGCTCGCTTTACCCAGCGCGGCCTGGGTTTCAGCCAACCGGGCCGTCGCCTGCGCGAGCTCGTCGGGTCGAGCGCCGTGAACCAGTTTTTCGAGGCCCGCTTCCGCGGTCTCGAGCTCGCTCTGCGCGATTTCCCTGCGCGCCTGGAGCTCCGTCCCCTCGAGCACGACGATGACATCGCCGGGCGAGACCTCCTGCCCTTCTTGCACGCGAATTTCCATCACGCGCCCGCCAACGCGCGACCCGACCGCAACGGTCCGCAACTCGACGGAGCCAGACCACTCGTAGGGTTGCCGCCTGTCGTAAACGGTATACGCGTAATACGCGCCGGCACTCACGGCGGCGAGCGTCACGAGCTTCGCGCCTGTCACGAGAAAGTCGAGCACCGGCTTCAGTCGACTTGGTTTGACCGATTCCTCGGCGGGAGATTCGTGCACCGAAGGCGCGGTCGCCTGCTGCGCTACGGGCGGAGCCCACGCTGGGGGAGGTGGCGCTTGCGGAGCCCGCGCGGGTGGTGGCGGGCCTTGGGGAGCGCGTGCGAGCGGCGCTTGAGGCCACGTGGAAGGCGACGCTCTTGGTCCGAGCGCGTCGTCGATCTCACTGGCTTGAAAGAGAGGCGCGCCGGGCGGGGACGGCGGCAGGGGCGGCGCGGAGCGATCCATCTCAGCGCTAGGCTCGCACGCCGACAACCTCTCGGCAATAAAGCACGCTGCGAGCAAACTCAGATCGTCCCACCATGTGGGGCTAGCTTCAGAAAACGGATGTTCAGGTGATGATGCCGGCCGCAAACCTCTTGGCGGCGAGAAAAGTCAGCACGATGGGCGCGACGCTTAGGTAGACGAAGTGCGGAAGTAGATCGAGCAGGGTCGAGCCGCGCAGGCAGGCGCCTCGCATGATGTCGATCATGTGCGATGCGGGAAGCGCGTGCGCGATTGGGCGCAGCAGCACCGGCAATGAGTCAATGGGAAGGAGGTACCCGGACATGATCATGGTGGCTAGGTACAGGAGATTGATCTTGAGGATCGCCTCGGGTCCGGAGTCTGAGGAGGCCGCGAGGAACATGCCGAGCGACAACAGCGTGAACGAGTAGAGGACGATGCCTACGACCAAGACGAGGAGGTCGCCGCGAAGGGGTACCGCGAAAATCCATCGGATCACGAGCAGGTATCCGACCCCGTTGACCACGCCCAAAAGGAAATAGGGAGCAAGCTTTCCGAGGATGAGCCCGTTGTAATTCAATGGAGTCATCAGCAGCCGCTCGAGGTTCCCTGAATCGCGTTCGCCGATGAGCGACATTGCCGCAAGGAACGCCAGCTCCATCAGGAGGACCGCGAGGAGAGCCGGCAGCATGAAGCTCGCCGTGCGCCCCTGCGGATTAAAAAGCAGAATCGAATGCGGGATCACGCTCGCGACTTCCGAATTGACGATCTCTTGCTCCGCTTCGAGGTTGAGGCGGGACGCAAGCCCGTCGACCGCCGCGACGGCCTGCGCGCTCGTGGTGGAGTCCGATCCGTCGACGAGGGCCATGACCTTGGCGACTCCGGCGGACGCGCGGTCTCGCTGGTAGCCAGGCGGAATCAAGATAGCGACACTGGCCCGTCCGGCGTGAACGTGCTCGCGAGCCTGGTCGACGCTCGTGGTCATGTACTTCAGCCCAAAGGTGCCCGTCGCGGCGATGCGATTGACGAGCTCGCGACTCTCGACACTGTCGTCTTGGTCGACGATCACGGTCGGCAGATCGTGGACCGTAATATCGATGAACCCCAACATTCCCATGTTGATGGCCTGCATGAGGAAATACAGACGCAGCGCGCCTTTATCGCGCCACACATGCAAAAATTCTTTGTAAGCGATTGCCAGAAATGCGGCCCACATCGCGTCAGCTTTTCTTCTCGGCCGTCATGCTCTTCGTGAGGGTCACGAACACGTCTTCGAGTGACGGCTCGATGGTTCGAGCCGATATCACCCGGAAGCCCGCGCCATTCCCTTCCGCGATCACGCGATCGTCGGAGACGTCGTCCGCGATCAAGGCGTGAACGGAAGTCCCGAACACCGTCGCATCGGAGCAAAACGGCCTATTTCTGAACCAACGCACGGCTTGCGGGGCGTCCATTCCGCAACTGATTTCCACGAACCGCGTCCCACGGACGAGCTCAATCGTTTGCGCTTTGAGCTGCTCCGGCGTCCCGCTCGTAATGAGCTTGGACAAATAAAGATAACCGACTTCGCCACAACGTTCGACTTCGTCCATGTATTGCGTCGTGAGGATGATGTTCGAGCCCAGCGCGGCGAGATCGAACAACAGGTCCCAGAGCTCCCGTCGGGCGACGGGGTCGATACCGGCGGTCGGCTCGTCCAAGAACATGAGCGGAGGGGCATGCAAAATCGTCGTGGCTAGCGCAAGGCGCTGCTTCCAGCCGCCCGAGAGCGCCCCCGCAGGGCGATCGAGATAGGGCTCGAGCTGCAGTAGCTCCACGATTTGCTTCGCCCGTCCGACGGGGTTGCCTATCTGGTGCATCTTTGCAAAAAAGGTGATGTTCTCACGAACGGTCAAATCCATATACAGGCTGAACTTCTGACTCATGTACCCGACCGTGCGTCGGATCTGCTCTGCCTCTTTGGGTTTCGAAATGTCGTATCCGAGCACGCGCGCCGTCCCCGACGTCGGTTTGATGAGACCGCACAGCAAGCGCACGAGCGTCGTCTTGCCCGATCCGTTCGGGCCCACCAGGCCATAAACGACACCCGCGCGGACCTGAAGGCTCACGCAGTCGAGGGCTTTCACATCCCCGTAGGCCCTACTGAGTGAGCGCACGTCGATGAGGAGTTCGTTCATTTTCGGGCGCGTGTCGATCGCATCGTGGAACGGATTACGTCCCCCAAGACACGTAATCGGGGAGGCTATCCGTCGCCTCCCCATCCGGGCAATGAGGACTTGCCGTTTGCGAAAATCATTTGTTACCGTTTGGTATGGCCCGTGACGAAGAAGAAGACACTTCGACCTATTCCGTGGTGGTGAATCACGAGGAGCAGTACTCGATCTGGCTCGCCGATCGACCGCTGCCCGCGGGGTGGCGCGCCGTCGGCAAGAGCGGTCTGAAGAAGGATTGCCTGGAGCACATCAAAGAGGTGTGGACGGACATGCGGCCGCTCAGCCTGCGCAAGGCAATGGAAGCCGGCGCGGAGTCTGCGCGCGCTGCGGAGCCGAAATCATGAACATCCAGGGTATCGTGATGAACCGACACGGCGGACCCGAGGTCTTCGAGAATGCAACTCTCGAAATCCAAGACAAGCCTCCGGCCGGGCAGGTCCGCGTGCGGGTCGAGGCCTGCGCGCTCAACCATCTCGACCTCTGGTTTCGTCGCGGGATGGCGCATCTCAAGCTGCCCATGCCGCACCGGCTTGGCTCGGATGCCGCGGGGACGATCGAAGCCCTCGGCGACGGAGTAAAGGGGCCCCCGCTCGGCACGAAGGTGGTTCTCGCACCTGGCGTTTCGTGCGGCGTTTGCGAGTCCTGCCAGTTCGGGCAGGACAACATGTGTCGAGACTTCAAGATCATTGGCGAGTTCTTGCCCGGCGCATACGGAGACGTGGTCGACGTACCGGCGGCCAACGTTTTTCCGATCCCCGCGAACCTCTCCTTCGGAGAGGCGGCGTCGATCCCGCTCGTGTTTCTGACGGCATGGGCGATGGTCGTCGAGAAGGCGCAGGTCACGCTCGGTGAGACCGTGCTCGTGCACACGGCAGGTAGCGGCGTCTCGAGCGCCGCGATCCAAGTCGCGAAGGCTCTGGGCGCGCGCGTCATCACGACCGCGTCTTCTGCTGCCAAGCTCGCCTCCGCAAAGGCGCTCGGGGCAGACGAAGTCATTGATTTGTCCAAGCAAGACTTCACGGCCGAGGTGAAGAGGCTCACTGGCAAGAAGGGCGTCGAGGTGGTCATCGATCACGTCGGCGGCGAGCTCTTTTCGAAGAGCATGACGGTGCTCGCGGCCGGTGGTCGGATCGTCTCGTGCGGGCAAACGAGCGGCCCCCCGCCCTCCTTCGATCTCACGCGCACGTTCATGCGTTACAACACCGTGCTCGGAACCCGAATGGGCGCAAAGAAGTACCTCTTTCCGATCTTGCGCGCGTTCGAGCGCGGAACGTTCAAGCCGGTCATCCACAAGATGCTGCCGCTAACGGTCGAAGGCGCGAGCGAGGGTCATCGCATACTGGAAGCGCGCGAAGCCTTTGGTAAGGTCGTGCTCACACGCGGCGGCTGAACTTCACGCCTTCTTTTTGGAGGCGATTCGAAAAATTTTCTCGGAGTTGCGAAACGCGATTTTTTCCACGTCCTCCTTCGGCAGAGGCGCGCTCCTTAGAAAATCGGCCGCTTGGTTCGAGTCGGCAAACGGGTAATCGACGGCGAAGAGAATTCGATCGGGGCCAAGCGTCGCGTGGCAGTACCGAAGCACGTCGGCCCAGAGCGGATCTCGGTTGGATCCGCTCGTGGTGACGTAAAAGTTCTCTTTGAAGCGGTCCGACGGCTTCGGCCCCGGTGCGTTCTGGAGCGCCCAATTGATTCGAGGGAGGTAGTACGGAAGGCACTCTCCCATGTGTCCTAGGACTATCTTCAACTTTGGAAATTGCTCGAAGACTCCGCCGAGGAGAAGCCGCGCCGCGTGCAGGCCCGTCTCCATTCCGTAACCCCACAGGACCTCCGTCAGACGGCGACCACCGTGGAGCGTGAGCATCCGGAGGATCTCAGGACCCCTCGGAGGGTTGCGCGGGTGGATGTAAATCGGCGCGTCCACCGCACACGCTGCTTCGAAGATTGGCCAGAACTTCGGGTCATCGAGGTATTCGCCGTTCGTATGCGAATTGATGATCAGCCCATTCAGCTTGAGCGTGCTGATCGCGCGCTCGATCTCCTTCGCCGCACGCTTCGGATCCTGGGGGGCAAAGCTCGCGAGACCGGCGAAGCGATCGGGGTGACGCTTCACGGCTTCGGCAATTGCGTCGTTCGTCGTGGTCGCCATCGCGGTCGCCGTGTCCGCGTCGAAGAGCTGCACGCCCGGGGAGATGAGGGAGAGAACGAATACGTCGATGTCGGCCTCGTCCATGACCTTGATGCGGCCCGGCCCCAGGTCGTACATGCGATCCCGCGTCGTTCGCCACCAGCCAAGGAAAGCATCGTCCGTCCCGACCTCGGGTGTCGCTTCCCCGGGCAGCACCTCCTTCCACCACTTCGCCCATCCGTCGGTCCCAGGTGCCGGAGGCTCAGTGGCGAACCACATACGGTAAAGATCGAGGTCCTCCACGCCGCGGTCGATCAACTTCTGGACCTCGACCGAGTACTCCTTGCACGCGAAGGCTTCTTCGGTTGCGATCAATCTCAGGTGCTCTTTTCGGCTCTCGGACATCACTGAACCTCCTCTGACTTGACCACGGCCATCACTTCTTCGTCCGTCATCATGTGATCCTGCGTCTTCGCCGCCTTGAGGATCTCCGCCACGAGCTTTTCGTTCGACGGTATTCCGCGCTGCGTGAGCCAGTAGTTGACGTTCGAAGCGCCGCTCATGAAGCCGATGCAGATCTCCTGCGTCCGACCGAACATACCCGCGGGCACGCCGCTGTAAATGCGGTCTGCGAGCCAGGCGTCGCCCCTCGCCATGGCCTTGATGATGGCCGCAGCGTGGACACCCGTTCCGGTGCGAAACGCGTCGCGCCCGACGAGCGGATAGTTGATCGGGACGTCCCACTTCACAGCGGTGGCTGCCGTCTGGCAGTACTCAAGGAGCTTCGTGAGATCTTGGTCGAGGAGGCCGAGGAGCTTGAGATTCAGTAAAATTAGCTCCATTTGAGCATTTCCAACGCGCTCGCCGATTCCGAGCGCCGTTCCGTGGACACGGTCCGCACCGAATTCGAGCGCCCAGATAGCGTTCACCAAGGCGAGCCCGCGATCGTTGTGACCGTGCCAGTCGAGGCCGACGGTCGCGCCGGTGCCGGCGATGACGCTCTTCGTGAATTGGATCAAATTGCGGACGCCATCGGGGGTGGCGTGGCCGACGGTATCGGACAAACAGAGACGGGAGGCTCCGTGCTCGATCGCCGCCCGGAAGAGCGTGGTCAGCACCTCGGGGCGTGAGCGGGTGGTGTCTTCGGTGACGTAGCAGACGGCGAGGCCCGCCTTCACCGCGACGTCGATCGCCTCGGCGCTGCGCTTGGCGATGAGAGCTACGTCCCACTGCTCGGCGTACTGGCGGATGGGGCTCGACCCGATGAACGCGTACACCTCGACGGGAATGCCCGCGCGCTGCGAGACCTCGATCATCGGGGTGATGTCGCCGACGACCGTTCGTCCGGCGCACGCGACCTTGATCTTCATCTTGCATTCCACGACTTCGCGACACATCCGCAGAACGTCGTCGAAGGCGCGCTTCGAGCTTCCCGGCAGCCCGACATCCGCCACGTGAATGCCGAGGTCGTCCATAAGATGGAGGAGCTTCAGCTTCTGGTCGATGCCCGGATCGATGACCGATGGGTTTTGCAAACCGTCGCGTAACGTCTCGTCGAAGAAAGTCACATTGGCAGGTGTGAGGCGCCCGCGGCGACCGAGCTCGTTCCAATCGAAAACGAACTCAGCGACCCGAGCGGTCTCGGTGGAAGGCTCCGTCATCGTCCGAGTATAGAGGCGAAAAAAGCGGACGATCGGCTAAAGTCCTGGCATGGCCATCCGCCTCGTGCCCCTCCGCTCCCTCCTCGAATCGAAGACCGATCGGGCTTTTTCGATCTTCGACGGAGACGACTACGTCGGGCAGTGCAAGGCCCACGGGCCGCACGCCGTCGAAGCGCTGACTTCGAAGGTGTGCTGCGCGAACGACCGCTTTTACGACATGGTCCGCAGGTCGATTTTAAATCCTGACTAGGCGGGCGGTTCTTCGGGAAGCGCATCGGCCGGGGAGCCGTACATCGTCTCGGCGATCGAGAACGTGAGCGCTTCGAGCGTCTGGTAGGCCACGCGCACGGCCGACAGATCGCCGCCCGTCTCGAGGAGCGCTTTCAGCAATAGAGAAGCGTCTTTCGTCTCGGCGAGGACGTTCACGTCGACCAGATCCGCGTAGCCCTCCAAAGCTTGCTCGGTCGTGTAGAGGAGCATCTCGGCCTGGTTGCGCAGCTCCGCGAGCTCGCGCCGAACCTCGTCCGTCGCCTTGAAGGTCTCACCCTCGTCGACGAGCTTGTCGACCTCTGCACGGCTCAGCCCGCTCTGGGCCGTGACCTTCACCTGCTGCGAGCGCCCCGTCCCGAGATCTTTCGCATCGATGCTCACCACTCCGTTTGCGTCGATGCGGAAGGTGACCTGAATTTTCGGTACGCCGCGGGGAGCGGGCGGAATTCCGGTGAGTTCGAAGCGGGTGAGCGTGCGATTGTCGGCCGCCATTTTGCGCTCCCCTTGGAGCACGTGGATCGGCACGAACGCCTGCTTGTCGACGCTGGTGGTGAAGGTCTCGCTGCGGTCGGTCGGGATGGTGGTGTTGCGCGGAATGAGCGCTGTGAACACGCCGCCGCCCGTCTCGACGCCGAGCGAGAGGGGCGTGACGTCGAGAAGGAGCACCTCGACGCCGTCACCGCTGAGGGCCGCACCTTGGAGCGCAGCGCCGGCCGCGACCACTTCATCGGGGTTGACGCCTTTGTGCGGATCGCGCCCAAAGAAAGCCTTCACCGCTCTTTGTACCGCGGGCATGCGGGTCATTCCGCCGACGAGAACGACGGTCTGGATGTCGGCCGGGGCGAGCTTCGCATCCGCGAGCGCCTGCTTGCACGGCTCGAGGGTGCGCTCAACGAGATCGCCCGTCATGAGCTCGAGATCGGTGCGGGTGAGCGTCTTGACCACGTGGAGCGGGGATCCGTCGGCGCTGGTGGCGACGAACGGAAGATTGATTTCTGTGTCGAGCGATGAGGACAGCTCGTGTTTCGCCTTCTCGCAGGCCTCTTTCAAGCGCTGCAGCGCCATGCGGTCCTTGCGGAGATCGATGCCGCCGTGATCCTTCGCGAAGCCATCGGAGAGCTCGTCGATCATCCGTTGATCGAAATCCTCGCCACCGAGGTGGGTGTCTCCGTTGGTGGAGCGCACGCTGAATACGCCTCCGGAGATCTCGAGGATCGAGATGTCGAACGTGCCTCCGCCGAGGTCGTAGACGGCGATGCGCTCCGACTCTTTTTTCTCGAGGCCGTACGCGAGGGCGGCAGCGGTGGGCTCGTTGATGATCCGCTTGACGTCCAGACCCGCTATTTTTCCTGCGTCTTTCGTGGCCTGGCGCTGCGCGTCGTCGAAGTACGCGGGCACGGTGACCACGGCTTCGGTCACTTCCTCACCGAGGTACGCCTCGGCGACCTCCTTCATCTTGGCGAGGACGATGGCGCTCACTTCGGGCGGCGACATATTGCGCTTGGCCGCATGCACCCACGCGTCGCCGTTCGTAGACTCCACGATCTTGTACGGGACGAGCTTGATCTGGCGCTGAACCTCGGGGGACGCGTACTTCCGTCCCATCAGTCGCTTCACGGCGTAGACGGTTTCGGTGGCGTTGGTCGACCCTTGGCGCTTGGCTGCCTGGCCCACCAGGCGCTCGCCCGCGTTCGTGAATCCGATGACCGAGGGAGTCGTCCGCGCACCTTCGGCGTTCGGAATGATCCGGACCTCGATCTTGCTCGCGGGCCCACTCGTCTCGATGACTGCAACGCACGAGTTGGTCGTGCCCAGGTCGATTCCAATCACTTTGCCCATTCGTGAACCGCCCTCCTCCCACGTCGGGCGCTACATTCCTAGTTGCTCTCGGTTGCCTTCGGTTTGGCGACCACCACCATTGCCGCGCGGATCAGCTTATCTCCTTGGGCATAACCCGGTTGCACTTCCGCGACGACGGTTCCCGGGGGGTGCTCGTCCGTCTCCACTTGCTGGATGGCCTCGTGCATCGCGGGGTCGAAGGCGGTGCCCGTGGTCGGCACCTTGGTGATCGACGCGCGCCCGAGGGTGGCTTCGAACTGCTTCAGGATCATCGACAGACCGTCCGACACGCCCTTGACGTCCGTTGCACGCTGGGCGCTCTGGATGGCGCGCTCGAGATTGTCGAACACCGGAAGGAGCTCTTTTAGAAGCTCTTCTCGACCGTTGCGGCGCGCGTCCTCCACTTCTTTCCGCGAGCGCTTTCGAAAATTATCGAAGTCGGCGGCGGTGCGCATCCACATCTCTTTCAGGCGGGCTGCCTCGATGCGCGCAGCCTCGAGCGGCTCGACGGGCGTGATCGGCCCGTCCTCTCCATCGACCTCGGAATTCTCCGACGGTCGCTCCGTCGACTCCGGATCGTCTGCCTGATTTTCTTCCAGCTTTTTATTTTCGCTGCTCATGACCCTCTGATCGCACCGAAGCGCGGACGGAAACTATAGCGTCTTACGACTCCGGCACGTCGAGTTTCGCAAGGAGATCGTCGGCGTGGTCGCGCGACAAGTAAAGTCCCCGCGCATACAGGCGCTCTTTTGCCGTCGCGTCGAGGTCCCCTTCACGCCCGGTCGTCGCTGCGCTGAGCAGGATGGCCGCGGTCACGCTCACGTTCAGGCTCTCGACGAACCCGCGCATCGGCACCCGGACGGCGCGGGTACAAGCCGCAGCGAGCTCCGCGCTGATTCCGTCGCGCTCGTTGCCGAGGACGAGCGCCAGCCTCGGAATTTCCCTGAGATCCGCGGGCAGGAGCTCGCCGTCGGGGTGAGCCGCGATGAGCTCGAAGCCACTCGCTCGAGCTTCGTCGATCGCGCTCTTGGCGTTGGGATGCGCGGCCACGTCGATCCATTGCTGTGCGCCGCGCGCCACCGTTGCAGCCACGAGGAAGCTCTCTTTCCGCTCGACCACGTGCAAGCGCTGGACGCCGAACGCCTCGCACGATCGAACGACCGCCGCTCCGTTGTGAGGGTCGTGGGGTGCCTCGAAGACCACGGTCACGCTGGCGAGGCGCCTGCCGATCACCTCGATGAGGCGCCGCCGTCGCTGCTCGAGGACGAACGGCTCGAGAGCCCGCACGATTTTGGCCGGATCTTGCGCTTCCAGGCGCGAAAGTCGCTTTGAGAAAAGCTCATCGGTCCCGAGGACCCCGGGCGTACGCCGTCGCATGAATTCCCACGTTTTCGGGGTCGCTAACGCCCGTCCGCCGAAAAAACCCGCGAAATGGCTAGGTTGGTCGGCTAGGGCTAAAGTGCAGCTGGAGCCGCAGAGGCACTTCTACGTCAAACCGGGGGAGAGGAAGATTTTTTCGCGTTTCGGATGATGGACGTCGATCGAGCACGAGCCAGCACCCATATCCCCGCGCCCCCTCGCCGCAGCCATCGGCGGGATTGGGGCCAGCTCCTCGCGCGAATCGTCTGCGTTCTCTTCGCCACCGTCGGAGTGCTCCCATTTGGCTTGGTGATGATCGTCCACTCCGCATGGGCCCGGACCTGGGCGACGCGTGAGACCACGCGGCTCGCTGCCTCGTTCGGGGTGGTCGCCAGTTACGACGTGAGCCTGACCTTCTGGCCGTTTGCGGTGGTGATCGATCACGTGCGCGTCGAGTCGAGTGACGGCGGCGGGCCGGTGCTCGTGACCCCTCGGGTGACGGTGCGGCCGAAGTTCTTCGCGCTCCTGTCGGGCAAGCTCGCCATCGATCAAGTGGAGGTGGACAGCCCGCGCGCCCGCGCCGTCGTCAAGGACGGAAACATCCTCAACCTCGCTCTCAAGCTCCCTGCGATCGCCAAGAAGACTGGGCCTTTTCACGCACCGTTCAGCGTCATCGCAGTCACCGACGGGTTCGTCGACGTGCAGCTCGACGAGGCCCATCTCGTCGTCACCAACTTCGATCTCGACGTCACGAACGAGGACGACCGCGACGATGGCTCATCGTTCGAGGTGGCTCTTCGGGTCGGCGAATCGCGGCTCCACATGTCGCGTCTCACCTATCCGAACGGCGACGACAAGCCACCGCAGCTCTTCGTCGACGACGACGCGCTCTGCATGGTCGACGCGCGGCTGAGGATCGATCCTGACGCGATCACGGTGCATCGTTTGCGCGCAGAAGGTTCCGCCGATCTCGACCCGCAGCCTGCGACCACTCCGCGCTGTGGCCTTCCTGAAACGGACAAACGAAAGGTGACGCTGTCCCTCAGCCACCTCCACGTGCACCTGCCGAAGACCCCCGGCGGCCTTCCGCGGGTCGATGGACACATCACGGCGCGTGCGCCCCTCGGCCTGGTCGAGCGGGCGGCGGATCTGCCGCGAACCGACGGGTGGGTCGGCGTTGATCTCGAAGCGCGCTTCACGGAGGGCATGAGCATCCCCGACGTGAACGGACACATCGAGGCCCACGACATCCAGATCGATCACTTCAATTTTGCGCAGGAAATTCAGGCCGATCTGGTGACGAAGCAGAACGTCGTGACGAGTCCGCGCATCACGGTGAGGATCGCCGACGGTCAGGTCATCCTGTCGGACGTGAGCGTGCAGCCGCTCGTGAAGGGCATCCCGATCAAGGCGAAGTTCGACGCAAAGGACATCAACTTCACGACCCTCATGCGCAACCTCGGAGTGCACCCGCACGCGCACGTTGCCTGGGACATCCGGGAGATCCACGTGCCCATGCTCGCGGGTACGATCGTCCCGCTCAAGATCGACGGCGAGCTCACCGGTCATACCCAAAACTTCACGGTTTACGACATTCCCGCCGAGAGCCCGGCGCGCGTGCGCATCTTCGGCATCAAAGAAGCGCTGATCGTCAGCCATGTTGGGGTGAGGCCCGAGGCCGTGCAGTTCTCGCGCGCCAGGGTGACGCTGAACAAGAGCGTGGCCGAGGGCGGGTTCGTATCCCTCGGCTACAACAACGATCTCAAGGTCGACGTTCCCTCCGCGAAGATCGATCTCACCGACCTCTCCCCCATCGGCCAGATGCCGCTCGCGGGGCAAGCGGAAGCCCACGCGCAGCTGACGGGCGTGTTCGGAGATCCCCACCTCGAGGCAGACGCCACCATCCAGAATTTCGTCTTCAGCGGCATCCCCTTCGGCAACGTCACGGCAGGGCATGCCTCTCTCAATCAGCTCACGGTGGATCTGAAGAACGTAAAGGCCACCAAGAACAAGAGTACCTACGAGATGCCCGTCGCCCGTCTGGAGTTCGGCGGGGCGGCGAACATGACGATGGACGCCGTCGCCACCTCGAGCGGCTTCAACCTGCGGGATTTTTTCAACCTGTGGCAGCTCGACGAGGATCCGCGTTTTCTCGAAATCGACGGTACTTTCAGCACGAAATCGAATTTGCACATTGCGCTTGGCGGGCCGGAGGATCACTGCGGCGGAGGGTTCATCAACGTCGACGCCCACGCCCACCTTCGCGACGCAAAGCTCTTCGGAGAGGTCTTCGACGACGGTGATCTCGACGTCGACTACGAGTGGGTAGACCGCCTGGGCGGCATCGAAGGGGCGAACATTCAGGTGCACTCGGCGACGCTCCGGAAGCTGCGTCCCAACGCGGCGGGTATCGCGGTGGGAACGATGCTCGCGTCGGCGGCCATTAAGCGAGGCGAGCTGAACGGCAACGTGGTCCTTCAGGGGATTCCGCTCTCGCGGATTCAATCGCTCGGAGCGGTG
>JAYTOU010000044.1:0-89753 GCA_043747615.1 Myxococcales bacterium
AGATGATCGCCCCATTTCCAGTTGCGAACCTCGGGCAAGTCCAGCCCGTGCTGGTCGATGTAGGCTTTGTGCTCGACCAGCTTGTCACGCATCTTCTGCTTGAGATATGCCCCCCGGCTGCCGAGCCGGGGGAGCTGCTCCACCGCCTCCGTGACCAAATGGAACCGGTCCAGGCCGTTCTGGACGCGCATATCGAAAGGGGTGGTGACAGTGCCCTCTTCGTTGTAGCCTCTTACATGCAGATGATGACTGGCGCGGTGGTAGGTGAGCCGGTGGATCAGGCCCGGGTAGCCGTGAAACCCAAAAACGACCGGTTTGTCGCGAGTGAACAGCGAATCGTAATCCTCGTCGGTGAGCCCGTGCGGATGTTCTGTTCGGGGTTGCAGCCGCATGAGATCGACGACGTTTATGACCCGGATTTTCAGATCGGGAAGACTGGCCCGCAGGATTGAGGTCGCGGCCAAGACTTCGAGTGTCGGCACATCGCCGCAGCATGCCATGACGATGTCTGGCTCGCCATCCTGATCGTTGCTCGCCCACTGCCAGATGCCGATCCCCTCCGCGCAGTGCCTGACCGCGGCTTGCATGGTGAGCCACTGCGGCGCCGGGTGCTTGCCGGCGATGACGACGTTGACGTAGTGCCGACTCCGCAGACAGTGGTCCATCACCGAGAGCAAACAGTTGGCATCGGGCGGAAGGTAGACCCGCACGATCTCGGCCTTCTTGTTGACGACGTGATCGATGAAGCCGGGGTCTTGGTGCGTGAAGCCGTTGTGGTCCTGCCGCCAAACGTGGGAGGCCAAGAGATAGTTCAGCGAGGCGATCTTCCTACGCCACGGGAGCTGCGCGGTGACCTTCAGCCACTTGGCGTGCTGGTTGAACATCGAGTCGATGATGTGAATGAAGGCCTCGTAGCAATTGAAGACTCCGTGGCGCCCCGTGAGCAAGTAGCCCTCGAGCCAGCCCTCGCACTGGTGCTCGCTCAGCATCTCCATCACGCGCCCAGCCGGTGAGAGAAATTCGTCGTTCGGGACGGTCGCCGCGTCCCACTGACGTTCGGTCGCTTCGAAGAGCGCTTCGAGGCCATTGGAGAGCGTCTCGTCGGGACCAAAGACGCGAAAGTTCCGCTGTTCGGTGTTGAGCTTGGTGACGTCGCGGAGGAAGCGTCCGAGCACATGGGTGTCGCCGATCCCGCGCACGCCGGGCGAAGGCACGTCGGTCCCGTACTCGCGAAAATCGGGCATTCGCAGATTGCGGAGGAGAATCCCGCCATTGGCGTGAGGATTCGCTCCCATGCGCCGTTCGGCCTCGGGCGCAAGCGCCGCGAGCTCCGGCTTGAAGCGGCCGAGCGCATCGAAAAGCTCCTCCGGACGATAGCTCCGCATCCAGTCTTCGAGCAGCTTGAGATGCTCGGGGTGCGTCGTCGGATCGGAGATCGGCACTTGATGCGAACGAAAGGTGCCTTCGATCTTCAGGCCGTCGACGTACTTCGGTCCGGTCCAGCCCTTCGGAGAATTGAGGACGATCATGGGCCAGCGCGGTCGCGTGAGGTCGCCGTGAACGCGAGCGCACTCTTGGATTTTTTTGATCGCCTCGATCGCGGTATCGAGCGCGGTGGCCATGGCCTCGTGCATCAGCGCGGGATCATCCCCTTCGACGAAGAGGGGCGACCACCCGTAACCGCGAAGCAGTTGCGCCAGCTCCTCGTGGGTGATGCGCGCGAGAACCGTGGGATTCGAAATCTTGTAGCCGTTGAGATGGAGGATCGGCAGGACAGCGCCGTCGGTGGCGGGATCGAGAAACTTGTTGGAATGCCAGGCCGTGGCCAAGGGTCCCGTCTCCGCCTCGCCATCGCCGACGACGCACGCCACTACGAGCTCGGGGTTGTCGAACACCGCCCCGAACGAGTGACTCAGCGAATAGCCGAGCTCGCCCCCCTCGTGGATCGAACCCGGACACTCAGGTGACGCGTGACTGGGAATTCCCCCCGGAAATGAGAATTGCAGAAAAAGCTTCCGAAGTCCTGCCTCATCGCGACTAATGTTTGGATAAACCTCGCTGTAGGTTCCCTCGAGATACGTATTGGCCACGACGGCCGGTCCGCCGTGTCCGGGACCGGCCACGTAGATCATGTCGACGTCGTACTTTCGAATGATCCGATTGAGGTGCACGTAGATGAAGTTCTGCCCCGGAGTGGTGCCCCAGTGTCCGAGCAGCATGTGCTTCACGTCCGTGAGGGCGAGCGGTCGCTTCAGGAGTGGATTGTCGAAAAGGTAGATCTGGCCCACCGCCAGATAGTTCGCGGCGCGCCAGTACGCGTCCATCTTGCCGAGCAAGTCTGGGGTGAGTGTCGTCGTCATGTGCATCGAGCGGCTAGTGCTGATGGTGCTGGTCGCGCAGGCGACCGAGCGTGCCCTCGACGGACCGCTTCAATTTCTCCGCGGCTCCGTCGATGGCTTGATCCATGGTGGACGCGTGGTGGGTTACGGCCGTTGGCTGACGACCTGAGAGGCGCGCTTCCATCATGCAGCGCTTGTCGTCTTGCCCGCTCTTCTCGCCGTTCTCGTCGCTAAGGTGGACTTCAATTCGAGTGATCTGGTCGGAGACGTGGTTCAGCGCGGCTTCCACGACGCCCCGTACGTGATCGGCGAGCGCCTCGCGCCCCACGATGTGATTGTCGGTATTTACTTGGATCTGCATTCTCGTTCTTCCTCGGGAAATGAATGGCAACCGCATTTTTCTTCTCGCCGTCCACTGAGTGCGCAGAGGCAAATGCCCGCTAGAGCATGAACGGTGCCGACGCACGACCCATCCTGCTTCCGCCGACGGTCGGGAATCGGCGCGGCGACGGCACAAGAGCAGGGGCGCTCATGCCACATGCCGTGGCGGTCCTGCGTACAACTTGGTTGGACGCAAGCTTCTGACGATCTGCGGCAAGAGAACCACGCTGAGCACGCCTATTGCCTCACGATGTTCTTTTGACCGCGAGGCCGGCAATGAGCGAGGACCCAAAATGACTACTACGCGACGACCGAAGAGCACCGACACGAAGGCCTCCGCGCGCCGCCACGAACATGAAGCGGAGGGTGGCGTGGCCGGTGCGCTCGCAGGCGCCGCCCTGGGTGGTGTCGGCGGGCCGCCAGGCGCTGTGGCGGGCGCAGTCATCGGCGGTGTCGTTGGCGCAGTGGCGGCCGGTGTCGCGGAGATCAACTCCGCCGATCGCGCAGCCGTAGAGGACGAGCTCGACGCTGACGCGAACAACGAGCGGCGAGTCGTTCCAACCCGCCGTGTCCAATCGACCCGGACACCCTCCGCGATCCGAAAGACGTAGTCGCTCTTCTCGACACGCTCGCAATGTCGGCGTTTCCTCGCGTCCGCTGAATCAGCGCCACCAAAGCCCGAGGCACGCCCAGAACGCTCCGATGAGGAGCACCATCCAGACGAGATCGCCGCCCACGCCCCAGGAGTGGTGATCGAACGTCACGGGACCGGCGGCGCTCGCTGCCTGCCCGCGGCGTCGCTGGATGTACTGGGGATACGGCGGGCCCCACCCACGGTAGCCCCAGCCGTACCCAACTGGAGGCAACAAAAATACGAACATGAAGACCATCCACAACATCCACCAGGAGCCCAAGATCATTTTGGTTCTCGCTTTCAGGAGCTCGCACCGCAAGAAGCGAACCGTGGTGACGCGGTCTCACGATTGTTCTCAGCGGAATCCGATCGACGAGGCGCACGATCTGCGGCGCACAATTTTCGTCGCCAGCGGGAACGTGTTCATCGTCGACGTTGAGAGCGCCTTAGTTTGCTACGACGCCAGCTTTCATGACCGGTGCGGTCGCTTGGCCGGCCCACGCGATCGCCCTGTCAAGCTCCTCGTATCCGAAGCTTTTCAATTCTGCCTCGACGAAATGCGCTGCCAGACGAGGCACCTCGCTGGCCAGCCGCGAGTCTGCCGCGAGTGCAATTCTCTTCACCTCCGATGATGGTCGCGCACGAAACGCCGGGCACGCTCCGACGCTTGGGTCGCGGGCGTCGACGTGGTCGATGACGATAGGGTCGTCGTGGACTGGTCTCTGCAAAACAACCAGAGGCACGTCACCGACTTCGCCGTCAGGACCGACACCGAGATCACTCAGGCCGTACGCGATGCATTTAAGGTCGATCCGCGCCTGAAAGCCCTTGAGCCGCAGGTAACCGTTCAGAATGGCGCCATCGTCTTGCGCGGCACGGTCGGCAGCGCGAAAGCGCGTCGTGGGGGCGAAGCCGCGCAAAAGACACCGTCGGCGTCTGGCGCGTCCGCGACGAATTCCTCGTGCAGCCATCCGGAAAGCCAACCGACGCGGACATCGAACGCGGGGTCAAACGCGCGCTCTCCGAAGATCCTTACTTGCCCGAGGGAAAGACGATCGAGGCCTCGAGCGCAAAAGGAAAGGTTGCTCTCAAGGGCACTGTGTCGTCCGGCCTCGCGCGCTTCGACGCGGTCGAGGATGCTGCGAACATTCCCGGCGTAGCCGAGATCGACGACGGGCTGGTAGTCAAGCGTCCACCGTCGGAGATCAAGGCCGCGATCGAGGATCGGCTCCTCTGGGATCCGATGGTGGAGCGCGAACGCGTGACCGTTGCCGTCGGGACGGATGGGGTCGCGACGCTGACGGGAACGCTCGACGCTTCGAGCGAGATCAAGGCGGCCGCAGACGATGCTCTCCGGGGCGGGGCGACGCAGGTCGTGAACGTGCTCAAGCTGAAGAAGCACCCGGAGGTCGTCGCTCCGTGACCCGGGGAAGATGAAGTCCTCTCCCGACCGTCCGTCGTGAGATAGGTGAGTGGATGCTCGCGAAGCTGCTCGCCACGGTTCCTCCCGATGCGCTGAAGATCGCGCTCGTACTCGCGCTTGCGCTATTCATTGGGCTCGAGCGCGAAGAGAACAAGCAGCGCGGGGCGGGCTATGCCTTCGGCGGGGTGCGCACGTTCCCACTCATCGGGCTCGTCAGTTACGGGCTCGCACTGATCTCGGCGCCGGAGCTCACGACGTGGGCGATAGGCTTCGCCGTCGTGGGCGGGTTCATGCTCCTGTCTTACCATCACAACCTCGCGGCCGATCCGCCCGGAGGCCTGACCACCGAGATCTCCGCGCTCACGACCTTCGTCGTCGGGGGCCTGGTTCAGCGAGAGCTCTACTGGATCGCGACGACCATCGGTGTGCTTTGCGTGCTCCTCCTCGAGCTCAAGAAAGTCCTCGAGGGACTCACCAAGCACATCGCTTCGAACGAGATCATTACGGTCGCGAAGTTCCTGGTCCTTTCGGTCGTGATTTTGCCGATCGTGCCTGCCCGCGATCTCACTCGTTTTCACCTCAATCCGTTCAAGACGTGGCTCGTCGTGGTCGCGGTGAGCGGGGTCTCCTTCGGCAGCTACGTAGTGCAACGGCTCCTCAAGGACCGCGGTGGTGTAATGCTCTCCGCAATCCTCGGAGGCGCCTACTCGTCGACGGTGACGACGGTCGTTCTCGCGCGACAGGCCAAGGTCGAGCGTCGACCGAATCTGTTTGCCGGCTGCATCTTGACGGCCTCCGGCGTGATGTACGCGCGCCTCGTGCTGCTCCTTGCCTTCTTCGACTGGGCACTCGCGGTGAAGCTTGCTCCTGGGTTCGTCACGCTCTCCGCGCTCGGAGTCTCGGCCGGCTGGCTCGTCTCCCGTCGCGACGACGGACCTCCGGGAAGCACTCGGCCTCAGCGAGAGGTCAAGAATCCTCTCGAGCTGAAGGCCGCATTCCTGTTCGCTTCTGTGTTCGTAGTGATTCTGGTCGTGACGAATCTGACCCGCGAATACCTGGGTAAGGTCGGCGTCTACTCGCTGGCTGCGATCATGGGGGTGACCGATGTGGATCCATTCATCCTCGGACTCGCGCAAGGCGGACCCGCTGCGACTCCGCTTCGGATCGCGTCCGCGGCGATCGTCATCGCCGCCGCGAGCAACAGCGTGATCAAGGCGATATATTCATACGTGTTCGCGGATCGGACGACTGGGGTGAGGAGTCTACTCTTGCTCCTCGTGCTCGCGGCGCTCGGCCTCATCCCGCTTGCGTGGGTCTGAGCCTCAAGACCGACAACGAGTGCCCTTGCGAATCAGAGCCAGCCCCGGCGTCTGAAGAACCCGACGAAGACCAATGCCGTGACCGCCATGATTCCGAGCACGGCCAGGAAGCCCCAGTTGGACTGTACCCCCGGAAGATTGTGGAAGTTCATCCCGAACACGGAAGCGATGAACGTCAGGGGGAGCATGACCGTGGACAGCACCGCGAGCGTCTTCATAACGGAGTTGGTGCGTGCAGATTGCAGCTGAACGACAGCTTCCAACGTGTTGTTCAGCACCTCCTGGTAGTCGTCGATCAGGTCCGAGACGCGCACGAAGTGATCGTAGACGTCGCGGAAGTAGGGAATCATGGCGGCCGGAATGAGCTTGATGCGGCCCTCGTGCAGGCCGGCGATGGCGTCGAGTTGCCGATGTGCCATTCGAGCCAACGTCTGCATCGAACGTCTCAGCTCGAAGAGCTCGGCCACGAACGGCCGCAGCTCCACCGGGGTCGTTCGCGCGGTGACATCGGGCTCGACCCGTTCCACTTGTTGGCCGAGGTCCTCGATCAGCGCCACGTGCCCGTCGACGAGCTGGTCGAGGAACGCATGGGCCAAGCGCGACGGGCCTTCGCGCAGGAGGGCTCCGGCGTTCTCGGGTCCCGGGCGCTCTCCGCCGGCTCCGGGGTGGGTGATGACGAAGGTCTCGCCGAGCACGATGCTGAGCGTCCAGGTGACGATCTGCGTAGCCCGCACGCCGCGCCTCGCGCCGTGTACCAGGATGTGGACATACGTGCCAAACGACTCGACCTTCGGGATGCGGCGGTCGGCCCAGAGGTCCTCGATGGCCACCGGGTGGATGTGGAACGTCTCGGCGAGCAGGCGGTCGATCTCTGGCGTGCGTTCTTCGAGATCGATCCATATCGTGCGCGCCTCGGCGTGAGCCTTACCGATCTCGTCGGCCACACACGTGGTGAGGGCTCCGTTCTCAGTGATGATATGCGCCTCCATGCTTCTCATCTTAGCGGCGGCCTACGCTTCACGTCGCGCGCGCATTTCCTGCCGGCGTTCCGCTTCGTTCAATGAGACCGACTTGGTGATACGCTCTTCCTCAGTCGAGCGGCGTCCGCGACCATGAAGCCAACGTACTTGTCCGACGCGAATTCGAACGCCGAAGTGCCGCCCGCGATGGCGGATGGCGCGACGTCCACCGCCCAATCCGCATCCGACCGCAGCACGATCTGCCCCGCCCCTAGCGGATACGTTACCTTGACAAGAAATCGGCTTCCCATAGCGGTAGTGCGGAGCATGCGGCGTCCAGCGATCCAACGTCAACGGGGCTCTTCGTCACCGACGTCGCGATTGGCGTGTGCGCTTGGAGGAATCGTCAAAGAGGTCTGCCTCGAGTACGTGCTCCTTGATGAGCTGTCGGTTTCGCCGATATCGACCACAGAGTCGGCGACGCCGCCGTCCCTGTTGAAACCTTCGGCCGAGTAAAGTCGCTCTCAAGGGTACGGTGATGTCCAACTTCGCGCGCTTCGCCGCGGTCGAAGATGTCGCGGGCGTCCCGGGCGTCGTCAAGATTGACGACGAGCTGATCTTCAGCCGTCCACCTTCGGAAATCAAAGCCGATATCGAGGACCGCATGTACTGGGATCCGATGGTGGACCGCGAACGCGTGACGGTCGCCGTGGGGACGGACGGCGTCGCGACCTTGACCGGAACCTCGATGCGTGGAGCGAGATCCGGGCGGCGGCGAAAGATGCCTTTCGCGGCGGGGCCACGCGCGTCGTGAACGTGCTGAGGCTGAAGAAGCACTCTGAGGTCGTGGCGCCGTAGCGCAGAGAATCGACCTCTGCGCTAGGAATCGGAACGAAGTCGTCCCGGTTGTCCGAGCATGAAGCTCCGCCTCTGCGTTCTCTCCGCCCATCACAGATCCCCAAACGACGAGCCCGTGGGTCACAACGAGACTCGGGAGCTCGACGTCGATGCGCGTCGTTCCTATTTTTCGAAGCTCGGGGATATTCCGCTTCTTACCCGCGACGACGAGGTCAAAGTGGCGAAACGTATTGAACGCGCCGAGTTTGGCATTGCGTTTGCGCTGGCCCGATGTCCGCTTGCGGTCAGCGAGCTCTCGCGTGTCGCGGAAGACTTACGTGCCGGAAGGATTCGACCGCGCACAGTCACTCGGCGCTCCACCAGCGGCGACGATACCGGCGATCGCGGCACGGAGGTCGACATCTTCGAGATCGTTCTTCGCCTCGATCGCGCGTACCGCCGTGGCGCCTCCGAGCGATCCCTGACTCTGGCTCGCACCCACGCGCAGAAGGGGCTCGAGAACCTTCGGCCGAGCCGTGCACTTCTCGACCGGGTCGTCGGGAGCCTTCAACGCCATCTCGTCGCCGAGTGCGACACACCCAGCGCAGCTCGCGATCGGCAGACACTCGACGCTCTTAAGACCACTCTCGCTAGTGTCCGCGAGTGCCAACGCGAAGTGGATCTCGCCCGCGCGCACCTCGTCGCGGCAAATCTTCGGCTCGTGGTCTCTATCGCGAAAAAGTACGTGAACCAGGGCTTGCACCTCCTCGATCTGATTCAAGAGGGGAACATCGGTCTGATGAAAGCGGTGGACAAGTTCGACTACCAGCGCGGCTTCAAGTTCAGTACTTACGCGACGTGGTGGATCCGACAAGGCGTCACTCGGGCTCTGGCAGACAAGGGAAGAACCATTCGAGTGCCAGTGCACATGGTCGAGGCAGAGCGTCACCTGACCAAGACGGCCCGGAGCCTCGCGGGAAAAAGAGCGGAGGTTACGACGCTCGATGAACTGGCGACGGCGAGTGGACTCTCGGTGCAGAGGGTTGGCGCCGCTCTCCGCGCACGCCTTGAGCCCGTGAGCCTCGAGACTCCGATCGGGGTCGACGGAAGCGGCCGCCTCGGCGACGCGATCGAGGACACGAACGCCGAGCGCCCATTCGAGGTGACCGTTTCGAGGCGGTTTGCGAGCGAGGCGAACAAGCTGCTGTTCATCCTAACCGTGCGCGAACAAGAGGTGCTGAGAATGCGTTTCGGCCTCGATGGCCGGAGAGAGAGCACGCTCGAGGAGATCGGCCAGCGCCTATCGCTCACCCGCGAGCGAATCCGTCAGATCGAGCAGCACGCACTCCGAAAGCTACGAATTCCACTGGATGCCCAACGGCTCCGGGAAGACCTCGATCACTGAGGTTGCTCATTGTGGCTTTCCTTCATGGTCGTCACGTTCGCGCAACATCCACGCAATGGACGGCGCCCACGTTGTCTTGGAGAGGCGACCCAGCAAGGAGCGAAAATCATGATTCTTGAACGTGTCGACACGGAAGAGACCACCCCGCCCAACGATTCGAGCAGTCCGGCGGCCGTCGCGCGCCCTCGCGCACGCCGCGGTTTTGCGGCCATGAGCCCCGAGCGCCAGCGCGAGCTCGCCAGTCAGGGCGGACGCGCCGCACAGCGCGCCGGAACCGCGCATCGCTTCACCCGAGAAGAGGCCCGGATAGCGGGACGGAAGGGTGGGCTCGCGGCCCAACATCGCAACGACAAGGCCAATGCCCAACGCACGGCCGAAGCCGACTCGCGCAACGCTTGAGGGTTCCGCGCTATGCTCCCTCGATGTTCGACTTCCTCAAGAACCATCCGGACGAGGCGCTTCGCGGAGCGCCACTCACGGTGGCGGAGCGGGCGATCCTCGAGAAGAACGTTCCCTACGTCGCCAAGCTCGATGACGCCGATCGGAAAGAGCTCGAGGGTCTCGTGCGGGTCTTCTTGGCGAAGAAGTCGTTCGAAGGATGTGGAGGCCTCGAGCTCACCGACGAGATCAAGCTCACGATCGCCGCGCAAGCCTGCCTGCTTCTTCTCCATCGCGGGACGGACGTCTATCCCGGTGTCGACTCGATCCTGGTCTATCCGAGCGCGTACCGCGCACCCGCGAGAGAGCGCATGGGCAGCGTCGTCCTCGAGACCGAACAAGCGCGTCTTGGCGAAACGTCGACGCGGGGCGCCGTCGTCCTTGCCTGGGACCACGTGAAGTCCGGCGCCGCGCAGCCCGCGGACGGACAGAACGTCGTGCTCCACGAGTTCGCCCACCAGCTCGACGCGGAAGAGGGATCCATGGATGGCGCGCCCGAGCTCGGCGCGCGCGCTCGATACACCTCGTGGGCGCACGTGCTCGGCGACGAGTTCGCGGCGCTCTCGAAAAAGATCCACGAGGGACGCCCGAGCGATATCGACTCGTACGGCGCGACGAACCCCGCCGAGTTCTTCGCCGTCGTCACCGAGATGTTCTTCGAGAAGCCGCGTGCGCTAAAGGAGCGCCACGCCTTGCTCTACGGCGAGCTCGCAGCTTTCTACAAACAAGATCCCGCAGCGCGGTGATTGGAGTGCTACGGGCGTTCTAGGCTCTGGCGAGCCTGACGATCAAGACCGAGCACGGCGCCATCCTCGCAATCTTCTCCGCCACGCTCCCAAGCAGTATCTGCGCGAGCCCCGTTCGCCCGTGGGTCGCCACGACCACGAGCTGAGCTTGCTTTGCCTCTGCCTCACGGACGATCGCAGCCGCGGGGTCGTCGTGGAGGACGATCGCCTCGCCTTTCGCTCCAATGCTGTTGAGCGCGCCTTCGAGCACGATTTTCGCCGCGCTCTCCACCTCGGCGACGACCTCCGCGGGGTGCGCGGCCGGCACCATGCCGAACGGGACCGCTGCGGCGTATGCGAGCGACGAGCCAAAATCGACGACGTGGACCGCGATGAGCTGCGCCTTCCTTTGCACCGCAGCGGCGTGAGCCGCAGAGAGCGCGGGCAGCGACGGCTCGGAGAGATCGGTCGCCACTAGGATCGGACCACCCTCTGGTCCCGACCGTGCGACGAGGACAGGACAAGGCGCGTGTCGGGCCACCCGCTCAGACACGCTCCCGAGGAGAATGCGCTTGAGTCCTGTGAGGCCGTGGCTGCCGACGACGAGTAGATCGGCCTTCCATGCGCTGGCTCGACGGACGATCTCGGCGTAGTCGATGCCTTGGTCCGCAAAGACCTCGAACTGGTCCGGTGCACGACCGGTGATCGAAGAGACGCGCTCCCTCACCGCCACGTCGGCCCGCGCGGAGAGGGCGGTGCTCTCGAGAATCCCCTCCTCGGTGCGCTGCGGAAAGAGCATGTTCATCGCCTGCACGTTGGGCAGCACGTGACATGCGGCGAGCACGCCGCCGCTCCCGACCCAGGCTTGGGCCTGGCGTATGGCTTCGTCGGCTGACTCGCTCAGATCGGTGGCGACAAGGACTCTCATGCGGATTCTTCTCCTCCTTAGAACGTCGGATGCAAACCGCCACGCTCAATGGCTCAGCTACGGCGAACGGAGGGACGATCCTCGTCTGGCTTCTCGCTGACGTGCTTCCGGGTGTCGTACGCGAGGTGGTCACCGAGCGCGGCGTACGCTTGCCCAACGCTCTCCGGCGAGCCGAGCCCGTGGCTCCACGCGTCCAATGCGGCTCGCGCCACCGCGTGCTCGAGTTGGTCTTCGCCTCGGCCTTCGCCGTCGACCTCGTGCGCGAGACGTTTTTTGACGGCTTTGCTCGAGGCGCCCGTGCTCTTCTTCTTCGGCTTCATCCGAACCTCCCTACGGCGTCTCGACGAGGTCGATGTCGACCCGCCGATCCTGGCGCCAGGTGGCATCGCTGGCGCCCGTTGCGTCCAGCGACCCTCGCGATGTGTCACTGAGCTGCGACGAGGCAACACCCAGTGCGGAGAGGTATTTTGAAACGGCGTTCGCCCGGCGCTCTCCGAGAGCCATGTTGTACTCGGCGGTTCCACGCGGATCGGCCCGCCCAACGAGCTTGACCGGACGTCCCTTGAGCGCCCCCGTCGTCAGGCACTGAGCGACCTGGGCGAGGACATCACGATCTTCAGGAGTGATCGCGCTCTGATCGAAGTCGAACTTGGGCGAGTCCTTCGCGCTGTCGATCGCCGTGATGCCGCACAGCGTGCGAAAGCGTTCCGAGAGATAGATCGTCGAGTTGGTCTTACCGGGCGAAGCCGGCGCGAGGGCTTTCGCCGGGGCGACAGTGGTCGTCGTGGTCGTCGTGGCTGACTTGATCTCTTCGTGGCCGCAGCCGATCGCGAAGAGCGCAAGGGCACCGAGGGTGCCGAGCGAGATGGTCGAGCGAATCGTCAATGGATGATCTCCGTATTCATTTGCGGTCGATTCAGACTGACGCGAAGGTGGCGACGTCCGCCGCGCCGTTGGTGCCGAGAACAGCGCGGGCGTTTTCGACCTCGGCGGGTGTCCCGTGAACGGTGACCACGAATTTCCCGGCGGAGATCGCGGTCTCGTATTTGATGACGCTGTCCTTCGGAATTCCGCTGCTCATCAGACCAGCCCCAAGGACCCCGACGCTCGCGCCAAGTGTTGCTCCTTCGATGGCTCCTGCGATCCAACCGACGAGCGGGCCAAGCACGATGATGTGACCGACGCCCGGAATGAGAAACAAGCCAGCTCCGATGAGCCACCCCCAGAGTCCGCCCCAGAAGGCTCCCGTCTTCCCCCAGAACTTCATGCGATCTTCGCTGTTATAGAAACCGATCGCGTGCTCCTCCGTCCGGTAATCCTTGCCGATGATGGAGAGGTTCTTCATTTCGAAATGGGCGTCGCGAAGCGCCTTGATCGCGCTCTCTGCTACCGTGTGACTGTCATAAACGGCGACTACAGAATTCGACTGGGCCATGATTGTTCGCTCCATTTTTCCGGCGTGTTCGCGTACAGGCCACTGTGTGATGCGCCTTCCATCGCGCGGGGTGCGGCTTATTCGGCCACCGCGAACGATTCTTTCCTAAGGGCGTCGCGCCGCGCACGACGATTCACTTGCTCGGAGCGAGCTTCGCGGCGCGGGCGAGCGGCAAGAGCACTTCGAACGTGGAGCCGATCTTCGCGTCGCTCCGGAGGCGAGCTTGACCTCCGTGCGCCTCGATCACCGCCTTTACCAGCGAAAGCCCCAAGCCGAGCCCGCGTTCGGAGCGACTGCGATCGCCACGGAAGAGGCGCTCCCAAACGCGAGGTCGGTCCGCGGGTTCGACGCCCGGTCCCGTGTCCGCGACAGACACAATGCCCCAGGCCTCGTGGCTCGTGACCGAGACCTCCACGCGCCCTCCGGGCGGCGTGTACTTGATGGCGTTGTCGACCAAGTTCGCACACGCCTGGAGAATCCGTCGTCGATCGACGACCACCAGCACGCCGGGTGCAAGTCTCGTCACGACGTGAACGCCGCGCTCGCTCGAGACGAACTCGTATAGCTCCACGGCCTCCCGGGCGATGCTCGCGAGATCCTCGGTCTTCCTGTCGAGATGCATGGCGCCCGCTTCGGCCTCGGTGATGTCCATGAGCATCGTGAGCATGCCAAGCACGCGATCGGTCTCTTCGATGACGTCCGCCAGCGCATCTCCCGTCTTCGCGGCCTCGGGCGGATTGCGCAGCGCAAGCTCGGCGCCGGCGCGGAGACGCGCGAGCGGCGTCCTGAGATCGTGGGCGACGTTGTCGAGCGACTCCTTCATCGCCCGCACGAGCCGCTCGTTTCGCGCGAGCAACCGGTTGAACAGCACCCCGAGTTGTTCGAGGTCGTCCGCCGAGCCGTGCACGGGAACGCGCAGAGCGAGATCCCCGGATTCGAGAATGTTCTGCGTCACCCGCGCGAGATCCCCGATCGGACGGAGCGCGCGCCGGCTGATCACGAACGCGCCGACGATCGCCGACAGGAGACCACCAACGATGATGAGCCACAGAACCTCGCGCGCATTTTTCCAAACGCGCGGGCCCTCGTCGTCGTGAACGAGCACTTCGAGCCGGCGCCCTTGCGAGATGCGCGCGACCGCCACATGCCAGTCTTTGGGTGCTTCGACCGCGGGGGCGTGGCCTTTCTCTCGCAGAGCAGCCGCCACCCGGCCCGAAGTGTCGTCTGAAGAGACGGCGAGGATGTCCACATCGCGCTCGTCTGTGACGCGAACGGCGACGCCCAGCTTCGCTCCGTCTTCGTCGGCGACGAGCGCGCGAAGAGCCTCCGTGCCTCCCGCCTCGAACGCCCTCCGGTAGCGCTCGAGAAGCGTCTCCGCGGAACGTTGGCCCTCATGCTCGACCCACGCGTGGGTGTGAAGCGCGAAAACTCCTGCGACCACAACGAAGGATGCGACGGTGACGGCGAGATACCAGAGCGCGAGCCGCGCGCCGAGCGAACGCCAGGCTCGTGTTCCCGCCACGTTGCCCGCGTTTCCGGCTTCTGTCGCGCGGCTCCGGCTATTCGGAACGGAGGACATATCCGACCCCGCGAATCGTATGAATGAGCTTACGCGGGAAATCTCGGTCGATTTTCGATCGAAGACGGCTGACGAGGACGTCGACAACGTTCGTCTGGGGGTCGAAGCCATAGTCCCAGACGTGCTCGAGGATCATCGTCTTCGAGAGGACGCGCCCGGGGTTTCGCATCAGGTATTCGAGGAGCACGAACTCCTTGCCTTGGATCTCGATCGTTCGGCCGTCGCGATGCACGCGCCGCCCAATCAGATCGAGAACGAGACCTTCCACCTCGAGACGGGGTGGCGCCTCGACGTTCGCCGACGCCCGTCGCGTCAACGCCCCAACGCGGGCGACGAGCTCGGCAAACGAGAACGGCTTCGTGAGGTAGTCGTCCGCTCCCGATTCGAGCCCTCGAACGCGGTCCTCGACGTCGGCGCGCGCGCTGAGAACGATGATGGGCGTCGTGACTTTGGCGGCGCGAAGGGCGCGGATGATCGAGAGGCCGTCCTTCCCGGGAAGCATCAGATCGACGATGGCGATGTCGACCCCTGCTTGGCGCGCAAGGTCGAGGCCCTCGTTACCACCGCGAGCCCAAGAGACGACGTGGCCTTCTTGCTTCAGGCCCTGGCTCACGAAGCTACCGATCTTCTCGTCGTCTTCGATGAGCACTACATGCATTCAGAAGCCTTCTGTCAGCTGGCCGGACCGCCAATCGATGAAAGACTGCTTAGCGGGACCCACCCTTCGAGTCCATCGCCGCGGCGGACGCGAACGAAACCGCCGTGCTTCGCTTCGAGGAGAACCAGACTTCCCGGAGGCAGCGGACCTTCTGCCGCAGCGCCGGGGTACGGAGCCACGAGAGCCGTCGCGTCGCGGCCCGTGATGACCGAGAGCGAGGAGTCGCCCGACGAGACGAGCGCCGCCATGGAGAGCGCGAACATGCCGCCCGTTGCCAGAGCCACGACGCCGATGCGGCCCGCGCGCTTTCGGGCGATCACGACGGCGAGCGCCAGACCACCGAGCCAACCGAAGGCCGTCGCCAGCGCCGACCACTCTGCGACCGTGATGAGGCGGAAGGTCCGTTGAAGGATCGGCTCTGCGTCCACGGCACCCGCCGAAAGGAGGGCCGCGCGCACGAACTCCGCGCGAGGAGCGAAGAGACGCGCCCGTTCGAATTCGAGGACCGCGTTCGCGCGATCGTTCGCGACGAGCGCCCGCTCGCCTTCGTGGACGCGGAGGTGGGCTTGCGCCGTTTCCTCGGTGAGAAGCGTCCGCGCGCCCAGGCCGAGCGCGACGAGCAGTAGAGAGACCCCGAGCCCCGCTGCGATGCGAGCCGCGATGACGCGAGGTGACGGGGTCACGACGCACCTCGCAGGGATTGCTCGACCGAGCGGCACAGCGTTTTGAGATCCGCTCCGTCCATGCCTGCGCGCGCGAAACGCAGCGCTTCGTCCGTGGCGAGGACTTCGGCCAACGGATCTCCTTTCGGCCCGAGTCGGTCTCTGATTTTCTGCGCGGTCACCTCCTCGAGAGGAACGCCCCAGCGGCTGGCGAGCCGAGTCTCGATGAGGCGGTGCGCGGAGTCGAAGAATGGACCGACGCTTCCTGCGAGCGCTGCCCGTTTCATGTTCCTTCGAAGAGAGCGCTCTGCCCGGCGTCGCCCGAGCACGCGATAGAGCGAGACGGCGAGGATGATGACCGCGACCGGTACCATGCGAACGCCGATCTCCCACGGAGTCGTCTTCGGCAAGTTGGCCTGCGTCGTAGGGGTTTCTCCCGTGGCGGGAACGGCCGAAGCTGCGCCCCCCGCACTTGCGCTCGGGCTCACGGGTTCCGCCACCGCGGTGCCGTCCACCGAAACGTTCAAGGGCGCCGTCTCGCGCGTAACGTACTTTCCGGCGGCCGGATCGAAGGCAGTGAACGAGACGGGCGGCACGGTGAGATCGCCGCCGTGCAGCGGAATGAGCAGCTGCTCGAACACCTTGCGTTCGAGCTTCCCGCCAACCGCCTCCCGCGTCACTTTTGGCGGGTACGCCTTCCAGGTGTCCGAAGCGGCGACGCCTGGAAGATCGACGCGATCGAGGTCCCCGGCGCCTTCGACGGTAATGCGGAGCGTGAGTGGCTCCGAGACGTGCGCGTGGGCAGAGGACAGAGAGGCCTTGAGATCGAAGCGGCCCACGGCTCCCGAGAATGAGGGCGGCTGGTTCGCGGTCGGGAGCGCGAGGACGTCGATGTCGCGAGAGGCGGCCTTCAGGGCCACAGGCTCTTCGTGAACGCGACCGCGTGGCTGCTCGAACATCTGCATTTGCTGTCGCATATGATTGCGCATCCGATCGAAGAAGGACGAATCGAAAGGATCTGCCCCGAAGCCCGCGAAGGGATCGTCCGGCGCCTCTTCGCGCACGACGGTGCGCGGAGCGGCATCGCGGTACTTGATGCGCACTGGCAGCTCGACGGAGAGCCCGAGCGGTCCCGGCGATGACGGGGTGAAGGTTCCGGACCATTTCACGACGAACGTGGGCTCGCCGTCGACGATCTCGGTCGTCTGACGCGGAGCGCGCGCAAGCTCCGAGGTCATGATCCCTTTCGAAGCAAGCTGCACCGCGCCTTCGAGAGTCACGCTCTCGACGTCCCGGAAAAATGCGGTCACCGTCACCGGCACTGCCTGACCGACCCACGGCTTCGCCTGTCCGACGTCCATGCGCAATGACGCCCGCGCGCGACGAGGCTTCTCGGTGCCAGGTGGCCGGTTGGGCGTTTGCGGGAGAGACGCTTGCGGGAGGGGCGGGTACGCGGTCGCTTGCGGCGCCGCGGAGGAGCTCGTCGGCCATCCCGCCATGAGGAGTGCGCCGATCGCAGCGGCAAACAAGGGTTTGGAGTGCATCGCTTACCAGTCCTTTCGCGGGGGATCGTCGTTGGAGATACCGGCGTCCGCGCCTCGCGCCGCGCCACGGTGTTCCTCGCCTCGGAGCGCTCCGAGCAGTGCCCGCGCGTCGCGTGGGGAGAGCCCGGGCTGGTCACCTTTTTCATTCGCGGGCGCCGGCGGAGAAGTGCCGCCTCCCGGTGCCGCCGGTGCGGGCTTCGGCGGGCCACCGTTCGCGGACGGGTTGCTCCTGTCGTCGCCTTTGCCGGCTGGGCCTTTGGCTTTTTCCCCTTGGCCCTTCCCCGGGTCTTTCGGATCTTGCGCGCCTTTGCCGTCCTTCGAACCGTCCTTGGGATCTTGCGTACCCTTGTCGCCGCCCTGTTTCTGCGTGTCGTCCTGCTTCTGTTTCTCGTCCTGTTTCTGCTTGTCCTCTTGTTTTTGCTTCTCCTCGAGCTCCGCCAGCTTGCGCTTCACGAAGTCGCGATTGAAACGCGCATCGGCGTCCGCAGGCTCGAGCGCGAGCGCGCCCTCGTAGGCCGTCACGGCTGCCTTCCACTGTTCGATCGTCTGCGGGCGGGCGTCGATTTTGTGCCCTTCGCCGGCGCGGTAGAGGGAATCGCCTTGATTGTAGAGCACATGCTCTTGGAGCTTGGGATCGGCCGACGTCAGCGCTCGCTTGAACGCTGCGCTCGCCGCGTCGTACTGCTTGGCCTTGTAGGCGGCGTCGCCGGCATTGAACGCGAGTCGGGCGTCTTTTGGATTCTTCGCGCTCTCCGCTTCGTATTCCTTGGCGGCCTCCTCGAAGCGTCCCGCAGCGTAGGCCTTGTTTGCCTCCGCGGCCGAGGCGTGCGCCGGGCGCGGTACGACGAGAAGAAGCAGTGCCGCCACGGCTGCGGCAGGTGCCGAACGTCGAGATTTCCACGTGATCTTACGCCAGGGAATTCCGAGCAGCGCGTCGAGCGCGATCCCGATAAGCGCAAGTCCGAGCGGGATTTCGAAGCGCTCCGAGTAGACGCGGCGCGTCCTCGACGACGCTTCGACGTGCGCCCGCGCGGCGAGCGATTCCTTGTACAGCCGATCGAGTCCCAGACCGTCGACTCCGAGCGCGCGGTAAGTTCCGTGGGCCGAAGCGGCGATGGCCCGCAGTCCCGTCTCGTCGAGGCGTGAGCGAACGGCATTTCCCGCTTCGTCGCGAACGACACCCACGACCCTTCCCCTGTCGTCCTTCGCGGGCACGATTTCGCCCTCCGCCGACCCGACCCCCACCGTGTCGATGATGATGCCCTCGGCTTCGGCCTTCTTCCCCTCTTCGAGACCCTCGCCCTCGAGATCCTCGCCGTCACTGAGGAGCACCATCGCCTTCTGATGGCCAGGCTCGCTTGCGAGGGCGACGGTGGCGACGTCGATCGCGCGTCCGATATTGGTGCCTCCGCGCGCAATGATCGACGTGTCGAGGGCGTCGACGGTTTCGAGGAGCGCAGCGTGATCCAAGGTCATCGGGCTCTGCACGCGCGCGTCTCCTGCGAAGGCGACGAGACCGATGCGGTCTCCCGGAAATCGATCGACGAGATCGCGGATGGCAAGTTTCACGCGGCCCAGGCGAGATGGCTTCACGTCGTCGGCGTCCATGCTCTTCGAGGTGTCGACGACGAGGAGGAGATCGATCCCTTTGCGATCCACCGTCTCCCAGTGGGTGCCCCTCTGCGGCCGAGCGAGCGCGCCGAAGCCCATCGCGACGGCGAACGTCACCACCCCGACGCGCAGCCACCTGCGAAACTGCGAAGGGAGCGCGGCATGCGCCGGGAGAATTCGAGCGCCCATCAAGAGCGCGATGGCGTGGGTTCTTTTGTGCTCGGCGCGAACGAGGAGCACGAGGAGGATCACGACGCTGATCCCTCCGATCACGAGCCAACTAGGATTTGCAAATCGCATGGTCATTCTCCACGAAAAGGGGAAACAGCTCAGCCGGGCACGCGGCGAAAACGCGTTGCGGACAATCCAAGCTCGGCGAGCATGGCGAAGAGGCCAGGGACGGCGAACCAAGCGAAGCGCTCGTTCTTTTCGGAGTAGCTCTTGAGCGTTCGCGTCGTCTTCTCGAGGCGGTCAATCTCCGCGTACACGTCGCGGAGCGATGCGGTGTCGGTGGCGCGGTAGAACTTCCCGCCCGTCGTCTCGGCCACTTGTTTCATTCCAGCTTCGTCCACGTCCACGCGGGCCTTGACGAGCTGCTGGCGTCCTTTTTCGTCGGTGACCGGAACGAGCGCCTCGCCATTCGAGCCGACGGCGATCGTGTAGACCTTCACCCCGAGAGACTTCGCGGCCTCGGCGGCGGCGCTCGGTTGAATCTTCCCGGCGTTGTTCTGGCCATCCGTCAAGAGGACGAGAATCTTCGACTTGGCGTCTTGCGCGTCGAGGCGTCGAACGCCAACGGCGATGGCAGATCCAATCGCTGTCCCGTCGCGAAGCTCGCTCGCACCGAGTCTCTCGACGCTCCGCAGCACCCAGTCGTGATCGAGGGTGAGGGGGCTCGCGAGGTATGGTTCTCCCGCGAACGCCACGAGACCGATGCGATCGTTTGTCCGATCCTGCACGAAGCGACTCACGACCAACTTCGCCGCATCGAGTCGACTCATAGGCTCCGCACCCGGACTTGCCGAGGCCATGTCTCGGGCCTGCATCGATCCGCTCACATCGATGGCGAGCATCACGTCGACCCCCGACGCCTGGACCTGCGCGCTATGGCGCTCGGTGTCCGGCCGTGCGAGGGCGACGACGAGCAGTCCCGCCCCGACCCAGCGGAGCGCGGGAAGGAAGCGGCCCCAGCGCGTTCGACGCGTCTTGGCCACGGTGCGAACGAGATCCGCGCTCGAGTAGGCGACGGCGGCGGGTCGCCCCTTACGCGCGAGCCAGAACGCGACGAGGGTGAGGGGGATGAACAGGAGAAGAACGAGGGGATGCTCGAAGTGGATCATGGCGTCACCGGGACTGCGCGAAGTGGAAGAGTGCGAGGTTTGGGCGGAGGCGACAAAAGCCTCTCCGCAAGCTCACGAGCGATGTTTGTCTTCGCGAGGAGCACTTCCGCGTCGAGGCTCGCCAACGCGAAGCGTGCGAGATCGCAGGTTCCGAGGAGCTCGATGAGCTGCGGCGCTTCGCTCAGATATAGAGTCTGCGCTACGGGGTCGGTCGCCTCGGCGAGCGGAGGCTGCGCCCAGGGCGACTTTGCCAGCTCGGTCGTGTTCTGCGGGAGCACGTCGGCTCCCAGTCGTGAGGCAAGCGCGCCGCGCAATGTCTCGGCGACGATATCGGCCCACTCGTTTGCCCGTCCGGCACGTGCATGTGCCTCCGCGGCAAGGAGAGCCTGGCGCGCTCGCTCCAGCGGCGTAAGCATTGCCCCGCGCCGCTTTTGCCACGCTCGCACGAGAAGAACGATGGCGAGCGAGAGCAGGGCTGCCACCGCGATCGCGAGTGGCCAGTGCCACCACACCGGAATGGCGAGCGGCGCACGGATGTCCCGAATGTCCTCGATCATGAGCGCACTCCTCGGGAACGAAAGAAGCCAATGAGCGGGCCGAGGTACGGACGGAGCGTGTCGACCTCCAGCATGTCGACGCCCGCATTCTTCGAGAGCGCGCGAATGCGATCTTCGGTCTCGCGCACCGCGACTTCGAGCCGCGCGCGCTGCTTTGCGTTTCCGGTGTCGACCTCGACCACCTCTCCCGTCTCGGCATCCTCCAGGGTCACCAAGCCGACGTCGGGAAGCTGCCGGTCGTGAGCGTCGCCCGTCCGAATGGTGACCACGTCGTGCCGACGTGCGAGCCCACGAAGCTCGACGAGACTCTCGTCCAGACCCTTCGCATCCAGCAGAAAGTCCGAGAGGACGACGAGCACGGTTCTTCGGCGTAGGCGCTCGCGGACCGTGCGGAGCGCCGCAGTGAGGTTCGTGCCTCGGCCCTTGGGCTGGAAGGCGACGAGCCCGGACACGACGCGGAGCGCATGCGATCTCCCCCGCGCAGGCGGGACGAAGCTCTCGACGGTGTCCGTGAAAAGCGCGAGGCCGACGCGGTGGTCGCAACGAAGGGCGGCGAGCGCGAGGACCCCTGCGATTTCGACGGCCTGCTCGCGCTTCGTCGACTCGCCCGCACCGAGCGCGCCCGAGGCGCTCATGTCGACGAGGAAGAAGATCGTGAGCTGCCTCTCCTCGCGGTACTTCTTCACGAAGGTCCGGCCAGTGCGAGCGCTCGCGTTCCAGTCGATGGCGCGGACGTCGTCCCCCGGCGCGTATTCGCGCACTTCGTCGAAGTCCATCCCGCGGCCGCGAAAGCGCGACTGCACGCCGCCTTGGAAGGCGCCGGTGCTCACGCGGCGCGAGCAAATCTGGATGCGTCGCATCCTGTCGTGCATGCGCGCGTGCAATGTCGTCGCAGCGTCCGCCTTCATGGCGACACCACGGAGTGAAGGACGCGTCGCACGATCTCGTCGCCGTCGATTCCCTCGGCTTCGGCGACGAAGCTCAACGTCAGGCGATGCCGCAGCACGTCGGGAGCGAGCAGCTTGACGTCTTCGGGCACGACGTATCCGCGACCCTGAAGAAATGCCCAGGCGCGCGCAGCGAGCGTGAGAGCGATCGTTCCACGCGGCGAGACCCCGGCGCGCAGAAGCCCTTGGATGGGAACGTTGCGACCCGGATCGCGCGTCGCGCAGACGATGCGAACGATGTAATCGCGGACCGCGTCATCCACGTAGACCTGGTCGACGATCTGACGAGCACGAAGCACTGTGTCGAGCGCCACGACCGGCGTCACGGCGAGCGAGGGTTTGCTCACCGCCATCGAGTCGAGAATGGCGCGCTCTTCGGCGGCGTTCGGGTACTTCACGATCACCTTCATCATGAAGCGATCGATCTGCGCCTCGGGCAGCGGGTAGGTACCTTCTTGCTCGAGCGGGTTTTGTGTCGCGAGAACGAGGAACGGATCGGGCAAACCGAACGACTCATCGCCGAGGGTGACCTGACGCTCTTGCATCGCTTCGAGGAGCGCGCTCTGCACCTTTGCGGGAGCGCGGTTAATCTCGTCAGCCAGGATGAGATTCGCGAAGACGGGGCCGTGTTTGACTTCGAACGACGCAGAGTGCGTGTGATAGATCGTCGTGCCTGTGATGTCCGACGGAAGCATGTCGGGCGTGAACTGGATCCGGGAAAAGCGCGCTCCGTGAATGCTTCCCGCGAGGGTCTTCAGGGCCAGCGTTTTTGCGAGACCAGGCACGCCCTCGAGGAGGATGTGGCCGTTCGTGAGAAGGCCGATGAGAAGGCGATCGATGAGCCCCTTCTGTCCGACGATGACGCGCCCCATTTCGCGCTGAAGAGGCACGATCCATTTGGACGCTTCGTCCATCCGCTGCTCGAGCTCTCGGATCTCACAGCCGACGATCGGCATCGCGTTGGTGGTGCCGTTCGTCTTCTGGGTGACTTCGCGTGACATGGTCATGATCGTTCGCTCCTGGTTGGGGACTGGCGTCCCGTCTAAAAAGAACCTGAGCGGTCTCCCTTGCGGTGACCTTGCGCGAAGATGACAACGTTGAAAGGAAGAACCGGCGCCGGCGATCGCGTGCCGTAGATCGTTCGGTGGAGCACGGCTCGATCCGCGGAATAAGCGAGGCCGACGCACCGTTGGGACCGTTGCATGAGACTCGGACCTCCCACCGAAGACAGTCTCCGCGCATACTTTGCGGGCATCGGTAACGAGCGACTGCTTACGCGCGACGAGGAAGTCTCGCTCGCGATGCGGGTCGAATCCGCGGAGGCCGAAATCGCGCGCGTGCTTGCAGGCTCGGAGCTGGCAGTCGCCGAGCTCGTCGCGACGGCGAACGCGCTCCGAGACGAACGACTGCGACCACGCGAGGTGACCCGCCGCTCGACGGGCGAGGACGGGGACGCCGAACGGGCCCGCACGAACCGCATCTTTCTGCCGATCCGCCGGCTCGCGCGCGCTCAGCGGATCGGCGCGCGCGGACCGAACTTCAAACGAGAGAAGGAGCGCGCGGAGCGGGCACTCGGCGCACTGCGACCTTCGCGTCTATTGCTCGAGCGCATCGTAGACGCGCTGCGGGCGCGGGGCGACGGCGAGTTGAACCCGGGTGCGACACCCCTCGAAGCGATGCAGCTCGAAGCCCTCCGAGTGACGCTGGCAGCCGTGTCCCGCGTCGAGCATGAAGCCGCCCGGGCCCGCGCGCGCCTCGTCAAACCGAATCTGCGTCTCGTGATCTCGATCGCCAAGAAGCTTCGCTACGAGGGTGTCCAGCTGATCGATCTCGTGCAGGCTGGGAACATCGGACTCATGCGAGCGGTGGACAAATTCGATTACCAGCGCGGCTACAGGTTCAGCACCTACGCCACGCTCTGGATCCGCCAGAGCATCCGGCGCTCGTTCGCGGACACCGGACGCACGATCCGCCTGCCGATCCACGTGTCCGCGGTCGCTCGCGACGTCGCCAAGACACGCCGCACGCTCGAAGGAGAGCGCGCTCGCTCAGCGACCGTGGAGGAGCTCGCCGAAGCGAGCGGACTCTCGGAGGAAACCGTGGGCGCGGCCATTCGCGCATCACGCGAGCCGGCGAGCCTCGATGCCACGACGGACCTCGACGGACGATGCCTCGGGGACACCCTCGAAGATCCGGAGAGACAGCAACCGTTCGAGACGCTGTTGTCGAAGCTCGTCGCAGCGGCGGCGACGGAGTTACTGGAACACTTGACCGCGCGCGAGCGTGACGTGCTCCGTATGAGGTTCGGTCTGGGAGACGCGCGCGAGCGGACCGCCGATGAAATCGGTCAGTGCCTTTCGCTCACGCCGCGGCGCGTTCGCCAGATCGATATAGGCGCGCTACGGAAGCTTCGAGAGCTCACGAATCATCTGCCGATGGAATGATTCCGGCGAGCTCGCAGGCCGCGGCGCGCACACGTTCATGCTGCACGACGAGGGCGGCTTTGACTGCGCTCGGCCACTCGAGCTCGAGTGCCTTCTCGTAGCGCACATCGGTGCGGTGCTGCGAACGACGACACGCGGCGACGGCATTGCGAGCTTTGTGTCCCGCCGCGCGCGCCAAGAGATTGTCCCGGAGCTCGCGCCCGAGCGCACTCCAAGAGCCGAGGTGTCCTCGACCGACCGGGGCGGTCAAACGTTCGAGCTCAGTCGAGAAGCGCCGGCGCTCGTCCGCGAGACGAGTCAGCACGGCGCTCCTTTGCGCGTCGACGAGCTTGCTTCCGTGGACGAGTGTTCGTTCGTCGTCGAGACATGATTCGATGATCGTTGTGATCGCAGTCGAGCTTTCCATTCCATGCTTAGAAAGCAGGAGCCGTGCCACCTCGTGCACGCGCCTTGATGGGGTGCCGCTCACGAGTCGGTGTCGAGGTCCTGCATCGGCCCTTCGCTCGGGACGACGCCTCCTTCGCTCGATGCACCCGCCGACGCGCCCGAATACGTTCCGCGAGTGGCGCGCGGTTGATTCGGTGCGGCCGCGCCCATGTTCCCCTGGCTGACGCCGATTGCGCGATCGAGCAGCTCATCGTGCGCGCTCAGCCTCGTCCCCTCGTCGTCGAGCGTTTGACCCGTGAAAGCTCCGATCGCCGTTCCAAGGAGGCCGCCCGCTAATGCGCCCACCGGACCTGCGATCGCTCCGACCGCAACGCCAGCGATCGCACCCGAAAAAGCCGACGCGTCGCGCATGGCGTGTAGATGAAGGTGGGTCGAAAGCGGGCTAGAATCCGCAGCGGCGGGCGTGTTCTTGGTCATGCCTTCCTCATAAGCAAGCCATGAGCCAAGCGAGGAGCGTCCTCGTCGTCAGGCGGCTCGAACGACGAGCACCGAGCAGGGCGCCGTGCGAACGATCTTCTCGGCGACGCTTCCGAAGACGCGCGCGATGCCCGTTTTTCCGTGCGTGGCGATCACGATGAGCTCCGCACCACTCGCCTCTGCCTCGCGCACGATGGCCGCCGCGGCGGAACCATCGAGGATCAAGCTCTCCCCCGTCGCGCCCGCTTTATGCATCATTTCGGTGAGCCGGACACGCGCAGGTTCGCGCTGATCGGACCGGTGGGGAGCCAAAAGGTAGAGCACCTCTCTTTCGACGAAGCCGACCGCGTGGACTGTCTTCAGCGCTACGCCGCGTCGTCGTGCTTCCTCGGCCGCAGCAGTCACGGCCGGAAGTGACGGCTCCGAGAGATCCGTCCCCGCGAGCACGCATCCGCGTGCTGCACTCGGGCGAGCGATGAGCACGCGGCAGTGGGCGTGACGAACGACGCGCTCTGCGACGCCGCCGAGCACCCGCGAAAGACCGGAGTGTCCGTGGCTTCCTACGACGACGATGTCGGCCTTCCAACTTTCGGCGCGACGCACGATCTCCGCGTAGTCCGTTCCTTGGTCCACGAAGAACTCGGCCTCGCGTCCGCCTGTGCGCCCGACTTGTTCTCGGAGAGCGTCCATTACGCGGACCGTGATCTTCGCGACATCGAGCGCGTCTTGCGCATGTTGCTGCGGGAAGAGCATGCTGATCGTCTGGAGAGACGGGACCACGTGCATCACGGCGAGGGTCCCGTCCGTGCCAGCAAGCGCTGCGCCCTGTCGCACCGCCTCATCCGCAGGTTTGCTCAGATCCGTCGCAACGAGTACGCGCATGCTCCTCGCATCGCACCCGTGTGCGGAGGTGTCAACGTGCAGCCCATTATCGTCGGACCATTGGCGACGCGCGATGTCGTTCGGACCCGCACGACAACGCGCAGATCGGCACGATACGTGCTCAGTCGGTGAGGAGGAGCCCGGCAAGTTCGCCGGGAGAATTCGACATGACGAAGCCCGTGCCCCGCGAAATTGAAGGGCAAGAGAACGCCGTCCAAGGAGTGTTCCACATGCCGCTCAGCGCGGGCGACGCATTCCTGCGCATTCTCGTTGCCGTCGATGACTCGTCCCACGCGCTCGACGTCGTTGCAGCAGCCGTTGAGCTTGCCCGCTCCAGCGGGGCGTCGATGCGACTTTTTCATGCGCTCTCGATCCCGCCCGAGTTTCCTCCCGCGGCACATGTCGCGGTGGACGATCCGCTCCCCCGATACCTCCACGATGAAACGCTGCGCCGGCTCGAGGCACTCAAGGGCGCAGTCGGCAACGTGCCTTGCGACGTTCACGTCGAGGAGTCCGAAAGTCCGTGGCGCGCGATTCTCGCGGCCGCGGATCAATTCGCTGCCGACCTCATCGTTCTTGGAAGCCACCGATACACGCTGCTCGATCGTGTCCTCGGCACGACCGCCGCGAAGGTCGTCGACCACGCGAAGCGCACTGTTTTCGTCGTGCACCCCCGGAGTATCTGAGCGCGAGAGCGACTCCGCGGCGAGTTGTGGTCCGGAGTCGGCTCTCGGCTTCGCTGATCAGTGGTGGTGCCGACTGCCTCCGCGGCGCCAACTCCACCTTTTGTGCTCCGTGGGAAGCTCGTCGCTCCCCGTCACCGTCCACACGAACTCCTCTGCGAGCTCTTCCGCGAGTGCGTCGTCGATCCACGAATGACCACCGGCCGGATCGGGCATGAATGCGTTCCCGTCGTCGCTTCGGTGGGTGTTTCCTAGATGAAATTTCATTGGAACCTCCGCGCGAGGGCCACTCGCGTGATCCACGGAAAAGCATCGTGCATGCCAAGGACTAACGACGTGCGTTGATGCCAATCTCGTACGCGGGCGGAGTTTTCGCCTGCGAATCTCACCTGTCGATGGTGGGTCATTCCGACACGCCGTGTCCGTTGCACCCACCTCGAAGGGTCAAGGGGCTCATTTTTGCGATCGAGGCTCGTGGCATGCGAGGTGCTCCTCATGCGAGGTGCTCCTGCAGTTCCGAGCTCACGAAATCCATTCCACGAGAGTCCCTCATGAACTTGGTCCAGTCTCAAAGGTCGCGCGTCGTCGCCTCCGTACTCGTTTTCGTCGCTGGTCTCGCGGTCGGGCCCGTCGCCTGCCACAAGGACACGAAGTCTGCAGAGCCCACACCGAGCACGGCACCTTCCGCGGAAACGAAGAAGGCACCGCTCGCCGATCGAGACATCGCCCAGGCCATCCGACGGTACATGAAGAAGGACAGCGTGTTGCGTTCGGAGCACGTGGAGGTCGTCGTCACGCAGGGAATCGCGAAGCTCACTGGTCTGGTGGCAAGCCTGCTCGCGAAAGAGCACGCGGTGCGTGTCGCCGAGACGATCAAGGGCGTGCGCGCGGTGGTCGACCAGGTGACGGTCGCGACCGTCGCGCGCACCGATACGCAACTCAAGAGCGACGTAACGAGCGCGCTCCAACGCGACATCGCCACGCGGCCGTTCGCGATCGGCGTCGCCGTGAAGGACGGCAACGTGACGCTCTCGGGAACCACCGACTCGTGGCAGCAAAGGAGCCTTTTTGCCGATGTGGCGAAGACGGTCAACGGAGTGAAGGCCCTCGAGAACTCGATCGGCGTTCATTACGCGGCCACGCGCTCCGAGTCGGAAATTGCTACCGATGTAAAGCGACGCATCGCCAACGACGTGTGGCTCGACGGGAACGTTCTCGGGGTGACGGCCACGGGACACACCGTGCATCTGATGGGCGTCGTGGGAAGCGTCGGGCAAAAGTCCCGCGCTCACACAGACGCGTGGGTCGTCGGCGTGGAGGTGGTCGATGACGGCGGGATCGTCGTCGATTGGTCCCTGCGCAACGATCAAAGGCACATCACGGACTACCCGGTGCGGTCCGACGCTGAGATCACCCAAGCGGTGCGAGACGCGTTCCACCTCGACGCGCGACTCAACACCCAGGAGCCGCAGGTCGCCGCTCACAACGGCGTGGTGCTCCTCTACGGCTCAGTAAGCGACGCAAGCGCCCGCCGTGCGGCCGAGGCCGACGCAAACGCCACACTTGGCGTGTGGCACGTGCGTAACGAGGTCCTTTCGCAGCCGCTCGGAAAGGTAAGCGATGCGGACATCGAACGCGGGGTCAAACGTGTGCTCTCCGACGATCCCTTTTTTGCCGACGGCAACGCGATCAAAGTCTCGAGCATCAAGGGAATGGTGACGCTGAAAGGCACCGTCTCCCCCGACTTCGCACGGTTCGACGCGATCGAAGATGTTGCCGCCATTCCAGGCGTTGCCGAGATCGACGACGCTCTCGTCGTCAAGCTCCTACCATCGGAGATCAAGGCCAGCATCGAGGACCGCCTCTCATGGGACCCGCTGGTCGATCGCGCGCTCGTCACCGTAGCCGTCGGAACGGACGGCGTCGCCACTCTGACCGGAACACTCGATGCATGGAGTGAGATCAAGGCGGCCGCGGATGATGCCCGGCGGGGAGGCGCAACGCGCGTCGTGAACACCCTCAAGCTCAAGAATCACCCGGAGTTCGTCGCGCAATGACGACCGCGAACGCGGGAAACGAAACGATAGGCCGCAACCACGCGCGCCGAGAAAGGATCGAGTCATGACCACGATGCAGGACCATTCCACGGTCGCAATCTACCCCTCACACCTCCAAGCAGAGAGTGCGATCAAGGCGCTGCAGGCCACCGGCTTCGACATGAGGAAGCTATCGATCGTCGGTACTCATTTTCAGACCCAGGAGCACGCGATTGGCTTCTACAACACGGGCGATCGCATGCAGTTCTGGGGCGCGAACGGCGCCTTCTGGGGCGGTCTGTGGGGATCGCTCTTCGGGAGCGCGCTCTTCTTCATTCCCATCGTCGGACCGCTTTTCGTCCTCGGCCCGCTCGTCGGTTGGATCGCTGGCGCCCTCGAGGGAGCCGCGATTGGCGGCTCGGTCGGTATCCTCGGTGCGGCGCTCGTGGGCGCCGGCGTGCCCGAGAACAGCGTCGTCTCCTACGAGACGGAAGTAAAAGCTGGCAGTTTTCTCGTTCTTGCGCACGGCACCGCCGACGAGATCGAGCGTGCCCGCTCGATCCTCCGCAACGGAGCAAGCCGCGTCGACGCGCACCCCCCGGCGGCGAGGCCTTCGTGAAAAACGACGCGCCCAAAGCCAAGGCGACGGATCCCACGATTGCCGAAGCGCGGTGGACCGGGCCGCGCTTGTTCGTGCTCGGGGTGGTCACTCTTGCGAGCGCACTGACGATCATCGACATCATCAGCGGCAGCACGACCCCGCACTAAAAGCGCTCCGACGCGCTACGCTTTGCGTTCGTCCGGCGACTCGGGCGGGGCCGACGTGCTCGGATCAGCGGCGTAGCGTTCGAGCTTGCGATAGAGCGTTTTTCTCTCGAGGCCGAGCACGCGTGCGGCGGCTGTCTTGTTCCCGGCGACGGCCTCGAGCACGCGCAGGATGTACCGTCGCTCGACCTCTTCGAGCGGGACAAGTTCCGTCGGATCGTTGCTCGCCAGCACGACGTGCGAGAACCGATAGTCCCGGATCTTCTCGGGCAAATCGTCGACGCAAATGTCCTCGAAGCGGGCGAGGGCGATCGCGCGTTCCATGCTGTTTTGAAGCTCGCGGACGTTGCCAGGCCACGCGTAAGCGGCAAGCTTCTCGGCGACCTCCTTCGAAAATCCCTTCACGTTCTTGCCCGACTCCTCCGCAAAACGGCGGACGAAGTGGAGAGCGAGGGGAAGCGCGTCACCGCCGCGCGCACGGAGCGGCGGAAGAGAAATGTGGATCACATTGATGCGGTAGTAGAGGTCTTCGCGAAAACGCTTCTCCTCGATCGCGGACTCGAGATCACGGTTGCTGGCGGCGACGATCCGAACGTCGACGGGCACCTCGGCCTTCGCGCCGAGCGGGCGAACCGTGCGCTCTTGGAGCACCCGCAGAAGCTTCGGTTGCAGGCCGATCGGCATGTCGCCGATCTCGTCGAGGAAGAGTGTTCCTCCCTTCGCCTGCACGAAGAGTCCCTGGTGGGCGTCTTTGGCATCCGTGAACGCACCCCTCACATGGCCAAAGAGCTCGCTCTCGAGAAGGGTCTCGGGGACGGCGGCGCAGTTGATGGCGACGAACGGCCCGGTGCTCCGGCGACTGTTCTTGTGGATCGCGCGCGCCACGAGCTCTTTCCCCGTGCCGCTCTCGCCGCTCACGAGAACGCTCGCCTCGGACTGGGCCACGCGCCCGATGAGATCTTGCACGCGCTGCATGGCAGGACTGTTCCCGAGGAGCTCGTCCGAGCGTGGCTGTCGCTCGACTTCAAGACGCAGCCGTTTCACTTCAGCGCGCAGCTGGCGGTGCTTGGCCGCGCGGTCGACGCTGATGGCAAGCGCATCGATCTCCACCGGTTTGCTGATGAAATCGTACGCGCCTGCGCGGATCGCCGAGACCGCGGCATCGAGGCTCCCGAACCCGGTGAGCACGACGACGGGGACATCGGGTCGATTGACGGCGACCCGCTCACAGAGCTCGAGACCGCTCATCTCGCGCATGTGCAGGTCGGTGACGACTACATCGAAGTCCCCTTCCTCGAGTGCGCGAAGAGCTTCTTTCGCCGACGTATGCCACGTGACGTGACAACCGCGCTTCTTCAGCCCGATGGCCAGTGTTTCGCACAAACTTTGATCGTCATCGACGAGGAGAAGCTCAACGGTCACGTGGGCGTCCCGACCGGCAGGTAAATCGAGAACACGGTCCCTTCTTTAGCCTCGCTGCGCACATCAATCCAGCCTCCATGGTCCCTGACGATCCCGTGCGTCACGGAGAGCCCCAGGCCGGTCCCTTCGCCGACGTCCTTGGTCGTGAAGAACGGCTCGAAGATGTGCGGAAGATCGCCTGGCGCGATTCCGGTGCCTTGATCGTGAACGCGCACGCAGAGGTGCGGCGCCGGCTGCGTGGTGCCAGGAGCTGGGATCGATTCGCGCTCGATGGCCACGTCGACCACGCCCCCGCTCGGCATCGCGTGGATCGCGTTGACGACGAGGTTGGTCATGGCCTGCTGGATCTCGGCGCCATCGACGATGGCCGTCGTCTCCGGCGCTTCACAACGTAGCTCGAGCCGAACCTCGCGCTTTTCTGCGAGCGGGCGGAGCAGCTCCAGCACCTCACTCGCGAGGCGTTGCAAGTCGCGCGGCGCTTTGTCCGCCGATTTACGCCGGGCAAAGGCCAGAAGTTGACGGATGACCTTCGCCATTCGGTGGGACGCTTCACCGATGATGCGCCCGTAGTCACGCGACTCCGTGAGGCTGGCATCCCCCGACGAGATCATTTCCGCGCGCGCCGAGATCACGTTCAGCGGCGTGCCGAGTTCGTGAGCGATGCCGGACGCGAGCTTGCCCACGGTCATGAGTCGGTCCGCGTGGCGCAGCTGCTCGAGGGTCGCGATCCGGGCGGAGGTCTCTTGCTCGATCCGCTTGTGCGCTTCGACGAGGCGTTCGCACATCGCGTTCATCTCGAGGGCGAGCTGCCCGAGCTCGTCCGTCTGCGGAAGATCGAGCGGGGTCGAAAAGTCACCCGACCCGATGCGCTGAGCCTTTGCGGAAAGGGCTTTGACGGGTCGACCAACGAACCAGAATCCGAGAATGATCGAGAGCGCCCCGCTCACAAGAGCAAGGGTCAGCGTCGTTCCGATGGTGTCGACAACGATGCCATGGACAGCCCGCTCCTCCGCTTCGAGCGGTTCGGCGAGCTCGATCGTGCCTGCGTGAACGCCCGCGACGGACACCGGGACGTACGTCAAGCGCTCCGCGCCGGCAGCCGTGCTCGCGATCCGAGTGAGCGCCTCGCCCGGGGCGAGATCGCGGAGCGCGGCAGCGTTTACGGCGCCTTTGCCGGTGTCAGGCCCGTCCAGCCATCGAACGTGAGCCCTTCCGCCGCGGGCGTTCACCCCCTCGACGATTGCGAGCGCTTCGCCGCGGCCACCCGTCCGCCAGAGCGCAGAGACCGCGGCACCGAGCGAGCGCCCAAGCAGCGCTTGATCGTGAACACGGTCCGCGTGCAGGACGGCGACTTCGCGCTGCACTCGTAGGTACCCGTTGGCGACCAGCACCGCGAAGGTGCCCGCGATGAGCGCGGCCGTGAGCTTGGGAACGAGCTTCATGCCCGACTCTTATGCGAGATCGGTGCTCGGCGCGAACGCTCGATTCGCCGAACGGAGAGGGTGCCGAGCGAGTCGAATGGGAACAGCGTGTCGAATCGACCCAGTCTTAGCGCCCATACACTCGCGAGTCGTTGGCGCAGAGCACGCCCAGCGCGGCTGGCACGCCGGATGCTCCTCTTGGCACCATGACTACCCCGAACCCGCCATCGACGTCGCCGAGATCGAGCCGTCGTCCGCCCCGGATCTTGGTCGCGGAGGACGATCTCGAGATGCGACGGCTCGTCATCGATGCGCTTCGCCGCGACGGCTACGAAGTCGTCGATGTGAGCGACGGCGGACAGTTGCTACTTCGGATCACCGACATCTTCAGGCTGCGCCCGTCACCGGACCCGATTGATCTCATTCTCACCGACGTTCAGATGCCGACCTGCAACGGCTTCGACATCATCGAAGGATTGCGCGACGCGCACTGGACGACGCCGGTGATCATCATGACGGCGTTCGGTGACGACGCCGCCCGCGCCCGCGCAAAGAGCTTGAACGCAGTTCTCTTGGACAAGCCGTTCGCGATGGCCGCGCTACGCGCCGAGGTCCGAGAGCTTCTCGACGCGACCAAAACGGCCGCGTGAGCAACCCACCGTGGACGACCTAACGCACTGACCAAAAAAAGGGGCCCACGATATGGAACCAATCAGCACACCAGCTTCGGGCTCACTCAGGGCGATCCCCGGTCCGCGCCCGCGGGCGCCACACGGCCCGCCGCGCATCATCCTCGCCGAGGACGATCCCGACATGCGAAGCGTCCTCGCGGAGGTCCTTCGTAAGGATGGCTACCTCGTTCAAGAGGCCGAGGACGGTGGGCGTCTGCTCGTGCGAGTGACCGCACGCTACCTCCATCCGGAGGTCGACGTGGACCTCATCATTTCTGACATTCGGATGCCGGTCTGCACGGGACTGCAGATCCTCTCCGGCCTACGGGATACGCACTGGAGGGTGCCGGTGATCCTCATGACTGCGTTCGGCGACGATCAGACTCGCGCGCACGCCGAGCTGCTTGGCGCCGTTCTCTTCGACAAGCCATTTCCGATCGACGATTTGCGGACCGCGGTCCGCAATCTCGTGCCTCTTTCATAGCCGAGTCATTTGGACACGGTGTTTCGATTCGACCCAATGCGCCTGGATTTTCCGGCGCGATCTCTCCGCGCCCCATCGTTCTCGGCGCGTGGCACGCGACCTGCTTAGGCAGGTCATCACATCACTGGAGGTCACATGAATACCCGATCGCTCGTCGTTTCTTTTCTGTTGGTAGGCGGCTCGTCTCTCGCGGCAGTAGGCTGCGCGGCGAACAAAGTTGCGGTTCGTCCAACCGAGCCCGCCACCGTGCAAACCACGGCGGCCGCGACCCCTCCGCCCAAGGTCACTGGGAACGTCGGCGTTTCCGACGACCTCGCGCGCGCGTGCAAGCTCGATTTCACCCAAATCGATCGCGCACCGAAGTTCGATTTTGATCAGAGCGATCTGTCTTCCGCCGATCGCGCCGTGCTTCAGCAGGTCGCGGCCTGCCTCACCACCGGCCCCATGAAAGGACGCGGCCTTCGCCTCGTTGGTCGCGCGGATCGCCGCGGTGAGGTCGAGTACAACATGGCGCTCGGCGAGCATCGGGCGGGCGGCACGCGGGCATACCTCGCGGAGCTAGGGGTAGCCGGCGCAAAGATGATCGAGACCTCCCGCGGCAAGCTCGATGCAACGGGAACAAGCGAGGAGGGGATGCGCCGCGATCGACGGGTCGACCTTTCGTTACAGTGACGAAGCGCACAAGCCTTGGGGCCGGGCTCGCCGCGGGGCTTCTGATGTTTGCGGCCCTGGTCGGGGCGTGTGGTTCCAGTGAGCCGCTCAGGGCCCCGAAGAGCGACGCGCTATTCGACGACCCCGATCAGCCTCCGGGAGCGGGTACGATCGGCGCGGTGGGCGCGGGTAGTGGAAAGGATGCCTCCAGCGATGCCGCACGGTCGTGCAATATCGATCACGATTGTCCGACCGGTCAGCGCTGCTTCTTTCCGACCTGCGCGCCCTCAGGTTTCGCAACGGCGCCGGTCAGTCCGACATGCCTAGACGCGAGCGCTGACTCCTCGACCGAGTGACCGGGGACGAAGCGAGGGACGGACCCGATGTCAGCACGACAGTCAGTCGAACATCGCGACCTGACGCCGCGCCTCGTCGAATCCCGCCTGGATCGCTGCGTACTGCTCTTGGACCAAGGCGCGCACGTCCTTGGGCAACGTGCCTAGCGGCTCTCGGACGATCGCTGCCTCATATGCCTTGAGCGCCGCCTGCTCACCGCGCGCCCACTCCTCGACGATCACGCGATCGTTTCGCCCTCCAAGCGCGAGTCGCACGTCCATCCATCCGCGGTCGGCAGTCCCCCTGGCCCTCCCTTCGTTCTCGGCGAACGCGCCGAGCTTCTGGATCGCGGACTGAAGCGCGAGGACGAAGCCCGCTCGCTCTTTCGACTTCTGGTGAAGGATCGCTTTGAGAGAGGGTTGGCGTACGTCGGCCGCCGCCGCGGCGTATCCCTTTTCTCTATCCATGCAGACCTCGATGCATGTGTTGAGAACGAAAACTACGTGTCCGGACTCCGCTTGCTGGATCGTCAGGCTTGACATGGGTTTCTCCTATTGCAGCCAAGATGCCAACGATGCGTGTCTTGGGCACGAACCTCGCAGTTGAGCGATCATGCTTCATGCCGCCGTGTGGATCGATCATCAGGAAGCGAAGATTTTCCATGTCGACCCGGAGTGCGTCGACGCAACCACGGTCCACGGTCCGCAGCGCCACGTACGGCGGCACCGCGGCGTGCGAGCGGAAAGAGGCCTCCCCGGCGAGGCGGAGCCGTTCTATCGTGAGGTCGTCCAGGCGCTCGAAGGCGCGGAGAAGATCCTCGTGCTCGGACCTGCCACGGCGAAACACGACTTCGTCGAGCACGTCTACAAGTACGATCAGGTGCTCGCCCCGAAAATCGTGGGGGTCCAATGGGTCGACGACACGGCCGATGGTGAGTTCTTAAAGTTCGTGCGTGGCTACTTCCGCGCTGCGGAGCGAAAGGCCTGGCGGGTGTGATTCCGACACGGCGCGTCGAAATGACCCAGCCGCTCTACCGCGACGACGGCGAGCACCACGGTGCGTTGCGAGGAGCAGACTTCCCGTGTTCACGCGACCGGCTGCGGGACAACGTCGCGCCTGGTTGCGATCGCGCATGCGTGCCTCAGCGTCACGCTGCTGGCGAGCACCGACACGCAAAGCACCGGCCACATCGCCGCAAAGCCGTGGGTGGACACGAAGAGCGGACGTAGGAGATCGATCGCAATACCGGTGATCGTCGGACCGAGGAGCGTCCCCACGCCGCTACTCACATCAAAGAGGCCTGCCATGGTGCCATGGCTGCGCGAGGGCATCAGGCGCATGAGGAGCGCGTATGGCAGGGCGACCGCCGCCCCTCCGGAGAGCGCGATGAACGGAAAGGCGATCCCGAGAAGAACGGTGGACGTCGAGAAGGTGCCGAGGCCGAGCCCAAGCCCGAAGACGGTAAGTGCGATCGAAAGGACGCGGGGAGTGCCGTGTCGGTCCGCAAGCTTGCCGGACACCAGCGCGCCGAGTACGGCTCCGACGGCGACGACGGACATCACCGCCGCAGTGAACTTCATGCTCTTGCCCAGCCCCTCGGTCAGCCAGAGAACGACGAAGCTCTTGAGGCCGCCGAGTCCGAGCGTCAGGAGCGCGTTGCCGATGACGAAGTATCGGATGTCGGGATGGTCACGGAGTAGCGCCAAGACCTCCGCGGCAGGCGAGCGCGGATCGCGTTCTGCCTCCGCATGCTGCCAGCGGCGTCCGCGGAGTCCCACCACGAGGACCGCGGTCGAAAGGAGCAGAGCGGTTGCAGCGGCGAGGTAAGGCAGAGGCCGCCAGACGTCGAGAAGGAACCCCCCACCGACGAGTGCGCAGCCGAGGCCGATCTCGCTGAAGACGCCCTGGATTCCCTGCGCGCGCCCGCTCGCACCCTCGGAGACGAGATCGGGGTAGAGCGCGCGGTACGGCGCAAAGTACGTGAAATAGGCGAGATAGAAGAAGAACGCCTCCACGGCCATGACCGAGAGCGAGGGCGCGAACGGGAGGAGGCAGAGCGAAACGGCCGCAACCGGAGCGGTGGCCATGAGGTACGGGAGACGGCGGCCGAACGGCGTAACCGTCCGATCGGAGAATCTGCCCACCCAGACCGGAATGAGCACCGCGATGAGCCCCTCGCCACCGACGAGCGCGCCGATGATTGCGGTGGACGACGTGAACCTGTGCGCGAGCACCGGGAGGTAGGTCGACAGGACCGTGAGGCACAAGGACAGCCCAATGCTCGGGACGCCGAGGAGCAGAACGAGCCGTCGCTCATCCTTCGATAGGCTAATACCCATGTGCAGCGGTCGTGACTATATCCGCGTTCTCGACGGAACGTGCAACGCGTTCGGATTGCAAGAAACAGGGCAAGCGATGAAAAATTCATGAAGGTGGCTGACAGCGCAGGGAAGCCCGCGGATCCGTCGATCCTGGTGAACGTTCCCAGACTCGTCACGGCCTACTACACGGAGAGGCCCGACCCTTCGGTGCCGGCAGAGCGCGTTGCGTTCGGCACGTCGGGACATCGTGGTTCGGCATTCAAGAAGGCTTTCAACGAGTGGCATATCCTCGCCATCACCCAGGCCATTTGCCTCTATCGGAAGGCGAAGGGGATCGACGGCCCGCTGTTTCTCGGCATGGACACCCATGCCCTCTCGGTGCCCGCGCGCGCGAGTGCACTCGAGGTGCTGGCCGCAAACGGCGTGAACGTCATGATCGCGGGGAAGGATGAGTACACGCCTACGCCCGCCGTCTCTCACGCGATCCTCACGTACAACCGGGGCCGCAAGACAGGACTGGCAGACGGTATCGTCATCACGCCCTCCCACAATCCTCCGCATGACGGCGGGTTCAAATACAATCCCCCCAACGGCGGGCCAGCGGCATCGGCCGTCACCAGCGCCATCGAAGCGAAGGCTAACGAATTTCTTGCGGCTGCTCTTCTCGATGTGAAGAGAATTCCCTTCGAGCGCGCTCTTCGCGCCGGCACCACGCACACCCACGACTATCTCGACGCCTACGTCACCGATCTCGCCAACGTGATCGACATGGATGTCATTCGCTCGGTGAACATTCGAATCGGGGTGGATCCGCTCGGCGGTGCTGGCGTCCATTACTGGGGGCCGATTGCCGAGCGATACGGCCTGAATCTGACGGTCGTGAACGACTTCGTCGATCCCACCTTCCGTTTCATGACCGTGGACTGGGACGGCCAAATCCGCATGGACCCGTCGTCTCCTTACGCGATGGAGAGGTTGATCGGCCTGAAGGATCAATTCGAGATCGCCTTCGCGTGCGACACCGATCACGACCGGCACGGGATAGTCACCCGCAACGCGGGGCTGCTCGCGCCGAACCATTATCTTTCGGTCGCCATTTTTTATCTCCTCCACCACCGGCCGAACTGGGGCACGGAGGCGGCGGTCGGGAAGACGGTCGTGAGCACTCAGCTCATCGATCGGATCACCGCGAAGCTCGGTCGAAAGCTCTACGAAGTGCCGGTGGGCTTCAAGTGGTTCGTCGATGGTCTGCTCGACGGCTCGCTCGCCGTCGGTGTGGAGGAGAGCGCGGGTGCCTCTTTTCTCCGGCTGGATGGCCACGTCTGGACGACGGACAAAGACGGGATCGTCCCCGCCCTGCTTGCTGCGGAGATCACGGCGCGGATGGGTCGCGATCCCGGTGAGATCTACGGCGAGCTGACACGCGACTTCGGTGAGCCGCTCTACGATCGGGTCGAGGCGCCGGCCACCCCGAAGCAAAAGCTCAGGCTCGCGAAACTCTCCTCGGATCAGATCCAGTTGAAAGAGCTTGCGGGCGAAAGCATTCAGAACATCCTTACCTCCGCACCGGGCAACGGCGCGGCCATCGGTGGAGTCAAGGTGATGGCCGAGAGCGGATGGTTTGCGGCGCGGCCTTCAGGAACCGAAGACATCTACAAGATCTACGCGGAGAGTTTTCGGGGAGCGCAGCATCTGCGCCGCATTCTTGAAGAAGCCCAAACGATCGTCGGGCCGGCTCTCGGCGAAGATTGAACGCGGCTTGCCCTGCTCGATGGCAGCCGGATCCGTATGGAGGCGTGTTGAAGGTCGAAAACGGATTCGGCTGGCAAACCAACTAAGTTGAGCACCCAAGAGCGAGAGCGCGTTCTTGATTTGCTCAAGCGGCATGGCTGGAATGCCACGTCCTTCCAGATCCTCGAGGAAGGATTTCGCTATTGGTTCGACGACGACGCGTGCGTCGCCTACCTGGACACAGGGAGCGCGTGGGTCGTCGCTGGAACGCCGGTCGCGGCACCCGCGCGGATTGGCGACGTGGCAACACGCTTCTCTGCGACGGCGAAGCTCCGCGGCAAGCGCGTCTGCTTCTTTGCTACCGAGGGGCGATTTTCCACAGCGCCCTTCGCCGCGATGCAGATCGGAGAGCAGCCCGTGTGGGATCCCCGGGGGTGGGACGAGACCGTGCGGAGGACGCCAAGCCTCAGGGAGCAATTGCGGCGCGCGCGCGCAAAGAACGTCCGTGTTCGAATGGTGAGCGCCTCCGAGATTGTCGACCCATCGCTCCCCACGCGCGCATCGATCGAGGCTCTCATCGTGCGCTGGCTGCAGTCGCGATCCATGGCGCCAATGGGGTTCTTGGTCGACGTGCAGCCCTTCTCGTTTGCTGCCGAGCGAAAGTATTTCGTCGCTGAGCATGCGGGTCGGATCGTGGGCTTTCTTGCGTCGGTTCCCGTGTACGCGCGAAAGGGCTGGTTCCTGGAAGATCTCGTGCGCGACGCCTCGGCGCCGAATGGCACCTCGGAGACGCTCGTGGACGCCGCGCTTCGCCAGGCCGCGGAAGAAGGAAGCGAGTACGTAACCCTAGGACTCGCGCCGATGGCCGGCGCCACTGGCTGGCTCCGGGCGGTCAAGCAGTCGACGTCGGCGCTCTATGACTTCCGCGGCGTTCACGCGTTCAAGGCGAAGCTCCGTCCAGATACGTGGGAGCCGATCTACTTGGCGTATCCCTCGGTCTCGGGTGGCAATCGCGCTCTGTACGATTCCCTCGCGGCGTTCGCGCGTGGCCGCTTTGCGCGCTTCGGGATGCAGACGCTCCTTCGAGGTCCGGCGATCGTCGTCCGCATTCTTGCTGCGCTTCTCGTCCCATGGACGATGCTCGTCGCGCTCGCCGATGGGCCCCATTATTTCCCATGGTGGTGGATAAAATGGGGCTGGGTTCTCTTCGATAGTGCTCTCGTTGTCGCGCTCTTCGCCCTCGCCGTGAGGTGGCGACGCTTCCTTGGAGTGCTTGTGGCCGCGGCGGTCACAGCGGACTCGGCGCTCACGCTGGTCCAGGTCGCCCTCTACAATTTCCCGCGAGCCCAGAGCGCGCTCGATGCCCTCGTCATTGTCATCGCTTGCCTGTCACCGACATTCGCCGCGCTGACCTTGTGGGGCGCGGTCGCCCGAGCCACGCGGACTGGAGCACCGAAGCACTGTTGACTCGGAGGGTGTACGATCATCGGTCATGAGCAAAGTTCTCCGGCTCGCAATGGGCGTTTGTGTCAGAGTGGAACGCGCAAGCGCTCCGGCCTGGCGGTGGTGAGCCAGACGCAGCCCAATGCGCCTACCCGCGGCGCGCTTGACCAGTCACCGAAAGATAGACGGCGGTGATCTCCGCTTCGTCGACGAGACCGACGACCCTCCCCGACTCGTCCGTCACGATCAGCTCCCGAACGCTGTTGATGAGCATGCGCTCGAGCGCCGCGTTCAATTCCTCGTCTTCGCGCGCGAAGAGCGGGGGCGACATCATGTCGTCGGCGAGGGCGAACGTGCGCAGCTCCGGTTCGGTAACCGTTGTCCGGAGGATGTCGGCGCTGATCACCCCAAGCAAGAGACCGTCCTTTCCCAGCACCGGGAACGCGTCTTGTCCCTCGGATCCGGCGACGCGCCGGATCACGTCGACCGCTGAGGTATTGCGCTCGAATGCTACCCAAGGTCGATCTCGCACGACGACTTCGGTCACGCGAACGCCTTTCAAGATGTCGAAAATGAGGTCGTCGCGATGGGCAGCCGAGTCGCGCATGGTTGCGACCTGCGCGTGGTAGAGCGATCTGTTCCGAAGAGCGACGAGCGCGATGCCCTCAGCCAGCATGAGCGGGACGAGGAGGTCGTAGCTTCCTGCGAGCTCGCAGGTCATGACGAGGGAGCCGAGCGGGACGTGCGCGAGGCCGCCGTAGAAGGTGCCCATTCCGACGAGCGCGAATGCACCAGGATCGACGTGCGCGTGCGGAAAAACAATCTGCGCGGCATGTCCGAAGGCGCCGCCAAAGAGGCCCCCGAGCACCATCGACGGACCGAAATCTCCTGCGCTTCCGCCCGATCCGACCGTCAGCGACGTCGCGATCAGCTTCACGACTCCGAGCAAGACGAGCAACTCCACACCGCGCCAACCCTGGGGAAGCCAGTTTGCTCCGAGGATGGCGACCTGGGCCGCGCCGTAGCCACCTCCGAGAATGCCGAGACCTTGCCCCTCTCCGAGGTGCGCTCCGAGAAAGTAGACGGCAGGCGTCGCAACGAGTCCGAGGAGCAGTCCCCCGATGGCCGGCTTGAGCCAGTCCGGAGCGCGACTACGCCCCGACAGATCGCGAACTTTGTGCAGCGTCCAGAGGAAGCTCGCGGCGACGCCTGAGATCACGAGCGCCATCACCACGTAAAGAGGTAATTGGCTCGGTATGAACGCGTATTTCGCGGCGTGCGCGAAGAGCGTCGACTCCCCCGTAAACGAAATGAACACGGAGTACGAAACAACGCTCGCGAGCACGGCCGGCACGAGCGCTTCGGATTCTATGTCGTCGCGATGAAGGATCTCGACCGCGAGGATCGCCGCGCCGAGTGGCGTGCGGAAGACCGCCGCCATACCCGCCGCAGTCCCGGCGACGAGGAGAATGCGTCGCTCACGGTCTGTCACTCGGAGATAGCGGCCTACGAGCGATCCGATGGAGCCTCCGATCTGCATCGTTGGGCCTTCGCGTCCGCCCGATCCTCCGAAACCGAGAGTCGTGATTGACGCGAGCATCTTGACGAAGGGAACGCGCCGGCGAACGACGCCAGCGCTGTTGTGAAAGGCGCCGATGATCGCGTCGGTGCCTCCCCCACGCGTCTCGGGTGCGAGCGAAGACAGGAGACCGCCAGCGAGGGCGCCAATGGCCGGAAGCAACCACAGGATCCACGGGCGAAACGGCGACGTGTGGTCATCGAGTGCGGGTTGCTCTCCGGCGGCGCGCAAGGGAACGTAGCCGGCGAGCCGCTCGAGAACGAAGTGCTGGGTCAGCTCGAGGCCCTCCACGAAGAGAAGTCCGGCGAAACCAACCGCGGCGCCCACGAGCGCCGCATGAAGCAGCACACGCCCGAGGAGCTTGAGCGTGGGCGATGTCCCGGCGAATAGTTTTCGCTGGAGGAGCCCGACGAGGCGACCTCTTCGGCTGCTCGCGTCCGCCGCGCGCACACCGGTGACGGAGGAAATGCCGGGAAGGTGCGGGCTGGAGTCCACGAGTGAGCTGCGCGTCATACACCTCCGACGCACGGGCGTGAAACCTCCGAGGGAATGCCGCCGCCTCAGCCGCGTTCGATGATCGCTTTGAGCTGAGCGAGATCTCTTCGGTCGGCGCGGCGCCTGGCCGCCGCCATGAAGGGAGCGACGATGCTCGAGAACCCGTTCGGCTCACCGTGGTTTCGGAGAGTCAGTCGCGTCTTGCCAGCGTCCAACGCCCCGCAGGTGTACGTCGTCTCCATCGGCAACGGCCCTTCCGCCGTACGCATCACGAGGCGCTCGCCCGGAACGAAGTCGGCAACGTCGTAAGTGGACGCGATGCGTCGGTCGCACAAGGTTTTGGTCGAGGGGCAGAGCATTCGGCAGACGGCGCGGGAGATCGGGATCTCGCGAAAGACGGTGAAGCGGTACCTGGTCGAGGCCGCGCAGGTGCGGGTGGAGCAGGCTGCGCGGGGCCGTCCTGTGTTGGAGAAGGTCGGTCCTCGGATCGACGCGCTGCTCGGCGACTTCCCGCGATGGACGGCGGCAAGCAGCGGCTGACGGCGACGAGGCGGCACGCGATGCTGGTCATGGGTTCGCCCCATCCGCATTCCGTCGGTGGACAGCGCAGTACGGAATGCCGCACGTCGACTACACGCCCACCGACGAAGAGCGGGGCCAGGCATCGGCGTGGCGGGCAGAGCGGACGCTGGGGACCGCGTGGCGCGCTTATCGGGCGTTCTGCCAGGACCCGCGCTGGGCGACCGACAGCGAGTTACCGGTGTTCGACGAGGACGACAACGCACACGAAGAGTACGAGCAGCGCGTGACGCTTCACATGCGGGCGGACGCTAGGGTCGTGCTCGTCTGCGAGAAGGGCCACATCCTCGACGCTATCGACACCTGGAGAAATTCCGAGCGACCGAGTGTTGCGCACGCGTGGAAGGCGTCGCTCGCGTGGGCGCCTTCTCTGCCTTCGCGTTGGACCTCGCGCATTCTTGCGAGCCATGCGAAGGACGTCGGCGCCCCGCTCGCATACTTCGGCGATCTCGATCCGCAGGCGTTGCATGCGTTCGCCGTACTCCGCGCGGGCAGCCATCGCGCGCTCTTGAGTGGAAAACCAAAAGGTCCAACCGTGACCTGGATCGGCCTCGACAGTGGCTGGCTCGAAGTTGTCTGCCGGCACTTCCGAACCGACGAAATCCCTGTGCAGATGAAGATTCGATTGGATTGGCTCGACCAAGAGTATTGGGAGCTCGTCAAGCGGCTCGTTCCTGACGTGCGCAAACTCATCGGGGCGCGCGGATTCGCTCTCTTGGAGAGCGGTGTGAAGCTTGAGGCCGACGCCCTCTTGCACATGAGGGAAGCATTCCTCGACGAGTTCGGGCGGCGAGTCGGTCGCCTCGTTCGCAAGCGAGGGCACCCGCACTCATGACGCCGCTCGTGTGTGATCTCGGGTACCCCTCGAAGGCGTCGCAAAAGCTCGTGCTTGGAATGCATGGCTGAGGTGGCGCGCTCGCCGCCGTCTGTCCATACTAAGGAACAATTCTTCGATGCTCACTTACGCGATGGGTCCGCATAACAATCTGTAATTACATACATATTATGCCTACATTGCGTTGCACGTTGTCAGAAGAGTCTGGCCTGCTATCTTACTGAAAGAGCTACCAATGGCCGTCGCAACCCACATTCTTCGACGCGTTCGTGGGCAGGGGCGCGGGGTCGTCTTCACCGCGCAAGACTTCCTCGACTTGGGTTCGCGAGCCGCCGTGGATCAGGCGCTCGCACGTCTTGCGCGTAGCGGCCGGGTTCGGCGAGTTGACCGCGGAGTTTATGACCTACCGCGCAGCCATCCCAAGGTCGGCGCCATGTGGCCTTCAGCCGATGCGGTTGCTCAAGCTGTCGCGAAACAAACGGACAGCCATCTGCAAGTCTCTGGGGCTGCAGCGGCGAATGCCCTCGGACTGAGTACGCAGGTTCCTGCCCAGGTCGAGTACCTGACGGACGGGCCCTCGCGAAACGTTCATGTCGGCAAGCTCGTCGTTCACTTGAAGCACGCCGGACGCGTTGACATGCTCCTACCGAAGACGCGGGCAGGAATGACGATCGTCGCCCTCAAGCATTTGGGACGCGACACCGCAACGATGGGCGTCCTTCAGCGCATCGCCGCGTCGTTGAACGACACAGACAGGAAGCAGCTCCGCGGCGTTCGTGCGCAGTTGCCGGGATGGCTCGGTTCTGCAGTTGACCAGCTCGTTGCGGGTGCGGGCGCTTGACCATCTTCGAGGACTCGGTCGAGCGAGAGGCACTCGTCAACGACGTCGCCGGTCGATTGGGCGTCGCGGCGTGGGTGATCGAGAAGGACCTTTGGGTTTGCTGGACCCTCGCTAGGCTGATCGAGATCGCCGAGATTCCTCAACTCACGTTCAAGGGCGGAACCTCGCTCTCGAAGGTGCACGGTCTCATCGATCGTTTCTCGGAGGACATCGACCTCACCTTTTCCAGGGAGGGCTGGGGCTTCGATGGCGAGCGAGATCCGTTTCACGTCGGCCTGAGTGGGAAGAAGCGCGAAGGCCTCGTTCGCGAAATCGGCGAGCGTTCTGCGACGGTCGTTCGCGACATCGTCATCCCGGGTCTGCGCGCGATATGCGCTCGTGCGATCGGACGATCGGGCTGGTCCGTCGAGCTCGACTCGGACGACCCTCAAGCCGTCCTCTTCACGTTCCCAGATCCAACGGCCACGTACGGATATGGCCAGCCCCAAGTGAAGATCGAGTTCGGTGCGCGTGGAGATCCATGGCCGACTTCACGCAAAACCATCTCTCCCTACGTCGAGGAGGCGCACTCGGGCACTGCGCCTTCGGCCATCGTGGAGGTCACCGCGTTGGATGCGGAACGGACCTTCTGGGAGAAGGTGACGCTCCTTCACGCTCTCCACCACGGAACCCTCGCGAAAGCGGACAAGGGCGTCCACCGGCTCTCTCGCCACATCTACGACGTGCACCGAATCTGGAACGCAACCGCGTTGAGAGCGCGGATCGTCGCAGACCGCGCGCTCCTGCGATCCGTCGTGCACAACAAGCAGATCTTCTTTAGGGAAACGAAGGCGCGGTACGAGATGGTCGCGCTGCTCGATCTCAATTGCGCGCCACACGAAGCTCTCGAGAAGGCGATGCGAGAGGACTTCGTGGCGATGGAATCGATGTTCTTTCCCGGCTCCCCGGTCCCGGCGTTCGAGGACACACTCACGACGCTCCGCGAAATCGAGCAGATGGTCAGAGCTTGGAAGCCGGCGCCGTGAGCTTACGCGGCCCACTTTGCGGGCGACGTGGTTGGCCGCATGATCGAGCCCTCCGATAATGCGTGTGAAACGCGAGAAGCTCTACTCAGAAGTCTGGGCAGAACCCTCGCTCACCGTCGCGAAGCGGTACAACGTGTCTTCCAGCTACCTCGGGCGCGTCTGCGAGCGCCTTGATATCCCGCGTCCCCCACGCGGCTTCTGGGCGCAGCGGGCGGCCGGAATCGAATTCGAGCAACCGGCACTTCCGGACGCCGAGCCGGGCGCCGAGATCGAGTGGGTACGCGACGGCTCCGAGCCTCAGCGACAACCGATGTCGGCAACCGCATCGCGTGCACGCCGGAGACAAACCCTTCAGGACAAGCACCCGCTCTTGGTCGGAGCTCGCGCGCATTTCGACCACGCGCGCGAGTCCTGCGACGAACAGTACGTAAGACCTTACAAGCGAAATCTTGTCGACGTGTTCGTCTCGAAGGACGCGCTCGAACGCGCGCTCAAGATGGCGAGCGATCTGTTTCGAGCGCTAGAGGATCGGGGGCAGCGAGTGATGCTCGCCCCCTCCGGCGCGCGCTACGGCCACACGAACGTCGAAGTCCGTGAGGGGCACAAGGGGGGCGAGCACGACTACAACTACTACTCGTCCGGACGATGGAGTCCGGCCCAGCCGACCGTCACCCTCGTCGGCGACGTTGCAATCGGCCTCACAATCTTCGAGGTGAGCGAGGAGGCGGAGGTCCGCTACGACTCGAATCTCCACAAGTACGTTCGCGTCGGACCGGCGAAACCGAAGGCGGATAAGAGGACGGCGCGGGGCCTTCCCCTGTCCCCTCACGAGTGGACGACGAAGCACTGGGTTCCGAGCGGGCGCCTCGGTCTGCATGCCTACGCGGCGAGCCCGGGGATCACGTGGGCACGCTATTGGCGCGAGGCGAAGCCGGGCGAGCTCCCCGGTTCCTTCGAGGCGATCGCGAAGGAGTTGGAGCAAGCCGCGCCGGCGATCGTGAAGCTGATTGAGCAACGTGAACGAGAGGCCGTGGAGTGGCGTCGCAAGTGCGAGGTGGAGCGCCTCGAGCGCGAACGCAAGGACGCAGAGAGGCATCGGATCGAACGGGAAGCCCGACGAGAGAAGGAGCTCCACGAGCAAGTAGGCAACTGGCGCTTCGCGCGTGATATTCGCGCGTACGTCGCGGAGGTGCATGCACTCGTGACGGACGCCGAAATGACGATCACCGACGGAAGCGACACCGACGACGAGCTCAAGTGGGCGCTCAAGTACGCCGACGGGATTGATCCCCTTTCGTCGTGGCGGCGGGACATCGCCCAGGTGAGGGCTGAGCGGGCGACCGGCGAGCCATGTGCGAAGTGCGGGGAACGGCATAGACCACGGGCGGAGGGGAACGGTGAGACGTCGAGACACCGACACTATCGAAGCCCAGCGTGCGCGCGATCAGGCGAAGCTCGATATCGCCCGTGAGCGGCAGGTCAAACTTGCGAGCGACGCGGAGCACTGGCGGGAAGGCTGGAGCGCGATGACCCTCGCGTTCGGGCTTGGCGCCGATCTCTCGGTGGCCGTTGCAAGGCAGATCTTGAACGAGCTCATTGTCCTACGGCGCGAGCTTCTGCGCGATGAGGTCGCTCTCCGCGACCGCATCGAGAAGATGACGGACGACATGACGCGATACGAGGGCGAATGCGAGGCTGTCCGGAGCGCGCATGCGCCCACGACGGCCGGCGACGTCTCGGCGGTCGTCGAGGAGATGCATCGGCGGTTGGGCGCGACGCGTGATGCGGTCCGGGTCAATCAAGATCGCAAGAAGAGTCTCGCCAAGACGGAGAAGGATCTCGCGGACGCGCGGCTGTCACTCGCAGACGCGATCGCGTCGCTTGCTCACCTGCGCAAGCTGGCGTGTGCCGAGACCGATGCTGATTTTTCTCGAATCGCCGAAGACGTCGCCCGAGCCGCCACGCTGGGCCAGACGAGCGCCGAGAAGGAACGCATCCTTCGCCGTGCCCGAGGTGCGTGGTCCTACGAGGAATACGTCGCACAGTTCGGTCGTGATCAAACCTCCCTAGAGGTCGACGTCGAGCGATGGCAGCGCGACGCCGAATCCCATGACGCGGAGGCGAAGACGCTCGAGCAAGAAGTCTGGCTCGAGCAACAGAAGCTCGCGGAGATGGACGGCGGCGCTGCCGCTGCAGAATCGCAAAGCGCGATCGAGGCCGAGCGTGCCGCGCTCCGCGAGGACAGCGATCGCTATGCGATTGTGGCGATGGCTGAAGAGATTCTTCGCGGATCCATCCAGCGTTTCGAACGTGATCATCAGCCCCGCGCTCCTCGAAGCTACGTCGAAGATTTTCTCGCAGATGACGAGTGGGCGTTTCCTGCGCGTTCAGCGCAGCCTCGACGGAGATCTCTTCGTTGTGCGCGCCGACGATGCGCAGCTCGGGACCGAAGCGCTTTCCACGGGCACGCGCGAGCAGCTCTATCTCGCAATACGTCTCGCGTACATCGAGCACTACAGCCAGTCCGCAGAGGCGTTGCCGATCGTCCTGGACGACGTGCTCGTCAACTTCGACGACGCACGGGCCACAGCGACGATCGCCGCGCTGGCGTCTTTCGCCGAGCGCTCGCAGGTCGTGCTGTTTACTTGCCACAAGCACGTGGTCGCACTCGCTGAAGCAGCAGCGATGGACATCGCCCTCATCGAACTTCAGAGCTGATGCGCGGCCATTCACGAGCACCTATCTTGGAGGGCCGCTCAGATACCGGGGCCGTCACGGGAATGGTCCTCGTGGAACTCGGCAGGATTCGACGAGCGCGTTCTCGTGATGGATCTCTGGGTCGACCTTCGGAGCGTGCGTGGACCGGTGAGACGGGGCTGTAGCCGATCCACTCGTCGCGGATGGCGATCCTCTTCGTGCCGGAGGCGCTCGCCATCATCAAGAAGCTCCCCGTCGAAGCGCGGAAGTGGCAGGGGCGGAAGCGCACGCCGCGCGCATTCTTCACAGTCCTCTGGGAGACCGGCCTTGGACCAACGACGGTGCATCAGATCGAAGTCGGACGTCACTACGTCAAGGGCTCGAGCGACCTCACCATCACGGCCGAGATCGACAAGGCGCGGTACGACCGCGTGGTCGGCCTCACCAAAGCGGCCACCGCGGCGCTCGACTCGGTCTGCCCGAAGGCAGGCGTCATCTTTCCGAAGACGGACTACCGGAAGACGCTGACGAAAGCGGCGAAGGAAGCCGGCATCCCCGAAGAGAAAGTCGTGCACTTCACGAAGTACGACTTCCGCCACGCACGCATCACCGATGTCATCGACGCCACGGGCGACATGACCGGCGTCGCGTACATGGCGGGCCACAAACTGCTGTCCACCACGGACAAGTACGCCCACCCGAGCCGACGCGCCGGCGATCGGGTGATCGCCCGGCTTTCGGGTGCGCGGACCCAAAAAAGAGAGGCAAAAAAGTGACTAAGAAAACTTACCGAAACCGACGGAATCAAAGGACTTTTGACTCAGTCGGGGCGAGAGGATTCGAACCTCCGACCCCTAGACCCCCAGTCTAGTGCGCTAACCAGGCTGCGCTACGCCCCGAACAACCTCGATGTGTACTGCGATCGAGACGCGCGGGAAACTAGTCGTTCCAGCGGCGATCGCAAGACCTAACCCGCGCCATGGTAAACCGGTTCCGCCGTGGCCACGAAGTCCGCGCCCGCGCGCGCTCTTGATCACCTACGGAAAGAGCGTCGTGTAGGCGTCGGGCGTGAAGCCGACGAGGACGTCTTTTCCCTTCACGAGCACGGGACGCTTCACGAGCTTCCCGTCTGCGGCGAGCCACTTCACGAGCTCCGCATCGCTCGCGGCGGCTACGCGTTCTTTACCGAGCGCGCGGTAGCTTTGGCCGCTGATGTTCAGCCATTTGCGCACGCCTAGCCCACTCGCGGCAATCCACGCCGTGAGCTCGGAGGCGGTCGGAGGCTGCTCGACGATCGGCCGCACGGTCGCCGCGACCCCCTTTTTTTTTAGCCACGTCAGCGCATTTTTGCAGGTCGTGCAGCCTGCGTACGCGAGGACCAACACTTCGTTCTTCGGCATCGGACATCTCTCCTAGCAGACGACCGCGACGCGGCGCAGCGGGATCCCATGTGGCCGCTTACGGCCTGCCTCTGCTCACCCTCAACGTTGCTCGGCCATCTTGGCTAGCTCGGCCACGAGGCTCGCGCTGTCCGCCTGCTCGCCGACCATGAAGATACGTGCATATTGCACGCTCTCTCCCGGGGCCAACGTGACGTCGTGCCGCTGAAACGTGCAGGTCACCGATCCGGCGGTGACGCCTTCGATTTCGCCGTCGGCAGAGGCGAGGGCATAGCTCGTGGCGCTCCCGATCGCGCCGACGAACGGTCCCTTCGATGGTCCGCTGAAACCAGGGGATTTACCGGGCACGAACGGTTGGACACCCCATGCGACGACGTCGCCGAGCGACAACTTTTCGGTGGGACGATTGCCTTCGTTTTTGAGCTCGGTCTCGATCATCACAGCACGATCCGGAGCTCCGAGCGTGTAGCGCGTCCGCACGCGAAGAGTCCGTTCGTTGTGTCCCTCGACGAGGATCCACGCCGCACCCTCTTGCGTCGCTCCGCTCTCTACGTTTTCGTACGCGACGCGCAGCGAGGTCGCGACGGCGCGCTCGAGCTCATCGACCCGCGTGCGTGCATCGGCGGCGTCTACCAGGCTCGCGCCCGTGCGCTCGATCACGAAGACCACATAGTCGTTCTCGAGCATGAGATCGCCGGGTCGTGCGGCCGCGCGCTCCCCGCCGAGCTCTTCGCCAGCGAGCATGGTGTGAACGCGTGCAGAACGCACGGATGGCGCGCGTGCCTTCTCCGCCGCGGCGGCCCTTGCCTCCGGCCGATACGTCGCCATCCAGAGAGCGCGCGCGGCGATCCCTGGGGCCACCCGGATCTGCGGCGTGAAGTCGTCGTCTTTCCTCGGGCATCCAGCGAGGCCGAGCGTGAGCGCCGCGAGGGCTGCAAGCACCGTCTTTTTCCGCATCGAAGGTAAGACGGCGACGACGCTCGCTCCTTGGATGTCATCCCCAACCAGCGACCAAAAAACGCGCCAGCGCCTGGGCTTTGGGAACGAGGGAGGCCACTTCGATCTGCTCGTCCTTGGTGTGGAAGCCAACGCCGCGCGGACCGAGCCCGTCGATTGAAGCGATCCCCATCGTGCTCGTCGTGCTTGCATCCGAGCCCCCGCCGATGAGAGGAGCCTCTCCGCCACCGAGCCCCGAGGCCACCGCGCACGCTGCGTACGCTGCGAGGAGTGCGGCGCTTTCGTCGCTCCGCTCGAGAGGAAAACGGGCGATGCCGCCTTCGAGGGTGATGCTTGCCCCCGTCATTCCAGCGCACGCCGCAGTCATCGCTTCCCGCAGACGCTCGACGAGTCGCTCGCCGTCGAGCGTCGTGCAAAAGCGAATGTCGAGGAGCGCTTCGGCCTCGTGAGGCACGGTATTTTTTCCCTGCCCGCCCGTGAATTTGCCGACGTTCACGGTCACGCCGCGATCGTAGTCGGTGAGCTTCTGCGCTAGATCAACGAAGCGCGCGAGCGCCCAGATCGCGTTCACGCCGTCGCGATGGTTCGCCCCTGCATGTGCCGCTTTTCCCGTGGCGCGCATGGTGATCCCGCCCGTGCCTTTGCGGCGGGTGATGATGCGATCTTCCTTGCGACCCGCTTCGAAGACGAGCGCTGCGCTTGCTCCGCGCGCGATCTCCTGGATGATCTTCTGACCTTCCGGCGAGCCCACCTCTTCGTCGGCCACGATGATCAACCGCACCGGCGCAATCATCCCCAGCCCCATCGTCTCTGCGATCGCGCGCAGAGCCGTGGCCACGACCACCAAACCGCCCTTCATGTCGAGCACCCCGGGCCCGCGCGCGAGATCGCCGTCGCGATGAAAGCCTTCGAAGGTGCCCGGTGGAAAGACGGTGTCGAGGTGCCCGACGAGCGCGATCGGCCGCTTTTCGGTCTTTGGTTTGGTCGAAAAAATAAGGTGATCGGCGAATCGCGCGCTCGGACGAATTTCGCAATCGAGTCCGGCGATCGCGAGAGCGTCGGCCTGGAGGAGCGCTCCCACCTCACGTCCACCCGCGACGTTCTCCGTGAACGAATTCACGGACACGAGACGCGCAATGGCCTCCTCCATCGCTGGCTGTTTGTCGGCAAGCCACTGAACCGTGTCGTCGACCGTCATCGTCATGGAGTGTCATCGTACCCCGTGTTACCGCTCCAGGGACATGACGGCGGAAGAAGACCCGTTTCTCTGGGTGGGCCAGACGATCGACGGCAAATACGAGGTCCAATCGCGCGTGGGCGAAGGAGGCTTTGCCGTCGTGTACCGCTGCCTTCACCGCGGCTTCAACGAAATTTGCGCAGTAAAAGCACTGAAAATTCCGAAGAAGCTGCAAGGAGACACGAGAGAAAAGTTCCTCGAGTCCTTCACCGCCGAGGGCAAGCTCTTGCATCAGCTGTCGCGCGCGAACGCTTCCATCGTCCAAGCGCTCGACGTGGGTGCGGCGATTTCGCCTAACGGAACGTGGACGCCGTACATAGTCCTCGAGTGGCTCGACGGCCTCACCCTGGAAGACGATCTGCGCTCTCGAAAAAAAGACGGCGTGGGCGGTCGGACCATGGCCGAAGCACTGACGATGCTCGAGCCCGCGGCGAGCGCTCTTGGAACCGCGCACGCGCAGAGCATCGCGCACCGTGACGTGAAGCCGGCAAATTTGTTTCTCGCCACGGTCGGTGGAAAGCGCGCGCTCAAGGTGCTCGACTTCGGCATCGCGAAGGTGCTGAGTGAGCCCGACGTAGCGCTTGCTTTCGAGGCAACGGGAGCGTCGTTGCAAGCCTTCACGCCTCGCTACGGTGCGCCCGAGCAGTTCGATCGCCGCTTCGGTGCGACCGGCCCTTGGACCGACGTGTTCGCGCTTGCTCTCATCGTCGTCGAGGTGGTCTCTGGTAAGAGCGCGCTCGAAGGAGACACGCCACAGCTCTTCGTCGCCTCGAGCAACATCCAGCACCGGCCGACGCTCCGCGCAAGCGGCGTCGACGAAGGCGCCGCGGTCGAGGCGGTCTTGAGCCGCGCTCTCGCCGTGGATCCGAAAGAACGCTACCCGAGCGCCACGGCGTTCTGGAGCGCGCTCGTGCACGCGGCGACGACCGGGGACACGGTCCTCTCCACGCGCGAGGCTGCCGCATCGTCGACCCCACGGACGGTCCGCGAAGGGCGCGCGCCAGTCCGCGTCGGGTCCGCTGAGGTGCCTGAAAAGTTGCCCGAAGCGGCTGCGACAGCGGTGCCGGCCCAGCCTCATCCATCGCGGACGAAGGAAATCGTCGCCGTGGTCCTCTCCCTCGCGCTCGGCGCAGGCGCGTACTACGCGAGCACGTTGAATCACGAGACGAGGAAGCCAGTCATCGTAACGACGCCGTCGTCCGTGCCGAGCGCGGTGCCTTCCGCTCCGCCGGTCGCGAGCGATCCGACAATCTCTGCTGCCGCGCCCGGATTCAAGCGCTACGTCAATGCGCGCTACGGCTTCATCCTCGACGTTCCCGACGAAGCCGTGCCGAGCGTAGAGCAGCCGAACGAAGCCGGCCGTTCCTTCACCGCCAAGGACATCGAGATCAGCGTCGTCGGGGATTCCCTCCGCGCCTCGGGCAAAACTCTGGACGGCCTGTTTGAAGAGGCGAGCAAGCCGGACAAGAATCCGGAGGGGCGGTGGGGCGCACCCGTTCGCGAGACCGCGGGGTTCTATTTCGACGGACGCTTCGGAGACAAATCGCTCTACGAAAAAACCAGCGCAAGTGGTGATCGCGTGGCCAGCCTACACATCCTCTACGCCGCAGATGCCGTCTTCGCGCCGAAGCTCGCGCATACGGAGAAATCGCTCTCGTTCGTCAGCGCGCCGGGGGACCGCTGAGGGCGTTTTTGAGGTAGGCTCGCGCCATGGCGAAGCGCTTCAAAGCCGCGGTGATCGGCGGCAGCGGGTACGGCGGTGCAGAGCTGATTCGACGACTCCTCGCTCACCCGGAGGTCGAGCTAGCGCGCGTCGCTTCGGTCGACTTCGTGGGCGAGCCGCTCTCGCACGCGCACCCAAATCTCGAGGGGCAGACCAACCTCCGCTTCGAAGGGCTCTCCCCCGCCGAAGCGGCGAAGGACATGGACGTAGTCCTGCTCGGGCTCCCCCACAAAGTGAGCGCGCTGAAGATGCCGGAGCTGATGGCCACCGGCGCGAAGGTGGTGGACCTCTCGGGTGACTTTCGTCTGCGCGACAAAGACACGTACAAGAAATACTACGGCGCCGATCACCCCTACCCCAACTTGCTCACCGGCACGTTCGTCTACGGGCTCCCGGAGCTCAATCGTGAGGCCATTCGCAGCGCGCGCTACGTAGCCTCCCCGGGCTGTTTTGCGACGACCATCGAGCTTGCGCTTCTCCCGCTCGCACGCGCGGGCCTCCTGGAAGGCGCGGTCGAAGTGGTCGGCATCACCGGCTCGTCGGGGAGCGGCGTCGTCCCCAGCGCGGGCACGCATCATCCCGTTCGCGCAAGTAACCTCCGTACATACAAACCGCTCGATCACCAGCACGTCCCGGAAATCCTGCTCATTCTCGGGGACGCGGGAGCGAAGGAGCTCGCGCTCCGCTTCGTGCCGGTGAGCGCGCCGCTTGCCCGCGGCATCTTCGCGACGTGCTTTGCGCACGTAAAAGAAAGCGTGAGCGCCGATCAGATCCGCTCGCTGTACACCGAGGGATACGCAAGGGAGCCCTTCGTCCGCGTGCCGGCGAAGCGTTTGCCAGAGGTCGCCGCGGTGAGCGGAACGAACTACGCCGAGATCGGCGTGCATGCAGGCGACGTCACCGACGGGAGGCGCGTCATCGCGTGCTTCGCGGCAACGGACAATCTCATCAAGGGCGGCGCAGGTCAGGCCATTCAATCGATGAACCTGATGCTCGGTCTCGACGAGCGGCTGACCCTCGAAGACCCGGGTGGCTGGCCTTGATCAATTCGGCCTACGTAGTCGTAAAGCTCGGCGGCGAAGTGGTGAGCGGACCGCACCTCGCTGCGATCGCAGCGGACGTCGCGGAGCTGGCCACGGCGAAGACGCGCGTGCTCATGGTGCACGGCGGCGGACCGCAGGCAACGGCACTCCAGAAAAATCTCGGGCAGACGCCGAACATCGTCGCGGGTCGCCGGATCACCGACGCAGACACTCTCGAGGTCATGAAGATGATCGTCGCTGGGAGGGTAAACGTCGATCTTTGCTCGGCGCTCCTCGCCGCGGGAGTGAATCCGGTTGGCCTTCACGGAGCGAGCTCGTGCGCGGTTCGCGCCGAAAAAAGGCCTCCTCGCGTGATCACGGGAGGCGGCCCCGACCCCATCGACTTCGGGCACGTCGGCGACGTCGTCGGCGTGAACAAGGCGCTCTTCGAGCTCCTGAGCGGCGCGGGCTACGTGCCGGTCGTCGCCTGCCTCGGCGCAGACGAACGGGGCGCGGTCTTCAACATCAACGCAGACGTCGTCGCCAGCCGCCTCGCCATCGAGCTCGACGCGCGCTCACTCATTCTCATCACCGACGTTCCCGCCGTCCTTCGCGATGTGACCGATCCTTCGTCGCGCATCGCTCGAATGACGGTCGCCGAAGGGCGAAGAGCCATCGACGAGGGGATCGTCACCAAGGGCATGATCCCCAAGCTCGAGGAGTCGTTCGCAGCCATCGCAGAAGGCGTGCACGCGGTGCACATCGTGGGCCGCCTCGCGCGTGGAGATCTGGCGCGCGAAGTGACTACGCCAGGCAGCGTGGGAACGGTGCTCGTCGCCTGAAATGCTCGTCGTCGTGGTCGATCTCGGGCTCGGAAATTTGCGGAGCGTACAGCGCGCGATCATGCGCTCGGCGAGCGAGGCCAAGGTCGAATGCACCACGGTCGTCACCGCGGATCCGCAGCGTGTGCGCGAGGGCGACAAGATCGTCGTCCCCGGGCAGGGCTCGTTCGGCGCGGCAGCGGAGAGTCTCGACGGCGGATGGAGAGACGCTCTTCGCCAGCAAATCGCCCTAAAAAAACCGTACTTGGGCATCTGCCTAGGTCTGCAGCTCCTCTTCGATGGGAGCGAAGAGATGCCCGGCGCGCGAGGTCTCGGCGTCTTCGAGGGTGAGGTGGTGCGACTTCCGAAGAAGGCCGGGAAGACGCCGCACATGGGCTGGAATACCGTCGCTCCTTCGACGAGGAGCCTCCTTCCCGAGGAGGAAACGTACTTCTACTTCACGCATACCTTCGTGGTCGCCCCACGCGATCCGACTCTCGCCTGCGGCTTCACCGAGTACGGAGCGACGCGCTTCGTGAGCGCGGTGGCCCGCGACAATCTCTTCGCGTGTCAGTTTCACCCCGAAAAAAGCCAGCTCGCAGGGCAGGCTCTTCTCGCGAGATTTCTTCGCTCATGATCATCATCCCTGCGATCGACCTGCTCGGCGGAAAGGCGGTGCGCCTTCACAAGGGTGACTACGACACCGTCACCGTTTACGACGACGATCCCCCGCGTCGCGCGCGCGAGTGGAGGGGGCTGGTTCCACGCCTTCACGTGGTCGATCTCGAAGGCGCAAAGGCCGGGCGCGCGGTCCAAGCCGATGCCGTGCGCGCGATCATCGAAGCCTTCGGTCCAGGCGTACAGATCGGCGGCGGCGTTCGGTCGCTCGAAGCGTTCGAGAGTTACCGCGCGCTCGGCGCCGATCGCGTCATCCTCGGAACGGCCGCCGTAAAAAATCCGGAGCTCGCCAAGGAGATCGCCGAGGCCCACCCCGGGCGCGTGATCGTTGCCGTCGATGCCAAGGACGGGATGGTCGCGATCGACGGTTGGACGACCGTATCCACGGTGAGCGCGCTCGACGTGGCCCGCGCGTTTGCGAAGCTCCCCATCGCCGGCATCCTTTACACCGACGTCTCGCGCGATGGCACGCGCACCGGGCCAAACGTGGAAATGACTGCGAATCTAGCCAGAAAAGCGGGGGTTTCCGTGATTGCGTCTGGAGGCGTGGGCACGCTCGAGCACCTGCGCGACCTCGCCCTCCATCCGGAGATCGAGGCGGTCATCGTGGGCCGCGCGCTCTACGACGGGAGCTTCACGCTGGCCGAAGCCGTCGAGGCCATATCGGCGCGCTAGGTTACGCGAGTGCCTTCTCGATCGCCTGCTTGACCTCGGGGCTGGTCGGTTCGACCTTCGGCTCGAATCGGCCAAGGATTTCCCCGTTCTTGCCGACCAGGAACTTGTTGAAGTTCCATTTAATCTCGCCAGCGAACTTGGGATTCGTTTCCTTGTCGGTAAGGAAAGAAAACAAGGGATCGATCCCCTCGCCCTTCACGACGACCTTCGAGAACATATCGAAGTTCACACCGAACTTCGTTTTGCAGAACGCGTTGATGTCGGCGTTCGAGCCTGGCTCCTGGGCGCCGAATTCGTTCGCCGGAAATCCGAGGATGGCCAGACCCTTCGCAGCGTAGGCCTCGTGAAGCTCTTCCAGGCCCTTGTACTGCGGCGTAAGCCCACACTCGGAAGCCACGTTCACGATGAGCAGCGGCTTGCCCTTGTAGTCAGCCAGTGTCTTCTTGTGGCCAGTGATTGATTGGACGGAAAAATCGTAAATGCTCTTCGTCATGACCGCGAACCCTAATCGTCATCACCCGCGGTGGCCAGCGGGACAGCGTCGAGCGCGGCGCGGTGCCAGGCCTTTGCCTCGTCTCCAAAGTCTTTGAGGACGCGCTCGTACGTAGCGACCACCGAGGTCCATTCGAGATCGGAGCCACCGGCTTCACCCTCGAGGGGCGGTGACACATCGGAGACAGCGGCCATGAAGGCCACGAGGTTGTCGTGGCGCTCGCCCTCGAACATGCGTGAGACGAAGGCGATCAAGTAGGCCAAGCGTCCGATGATCGGCTGCGCGGTGTAGAGCCAGACCTCGCGGGACGCGCTCGTGCGCATCTCTCCGAGGATCCGCAAGTCTTGAAGAATCGTCACCAGGTGAGCTTCGAGCTCTGAGGGGTGGATGCTCGTTTCAGTCATCGTGCGCCTACAGCCCGACGGGATGCCAAACGGTCTTCGTCTCCAAGAAGCGCTCGATCCAGCCAATCCCTTGGCCTTTGCGCTCATCGAACCAGGCCTCGGCGTCCATCGGGGCGTGGGTCTTCACCCGCTTGATGTTCTCGCTGCCGTCGCGCTCGAGGGACGCTCGCAGCTCGGTGTCGCGCGACCAGGCGTCGATGCCGATGACCTCGCGATGCTTGGCGAGCACCGGCGCGATCTCTTTTTCTTGGCCGAGGAGAATATTGACCACGCCCCCAGGCAGATCGCTCGTTGCGAGGCACTCCGAGAACACTACTGCAGTGCGCGGATCCGCCTCGCTCGCCACGGCGACGCAGGTGTTGCCGCCCGCAATCACGGGCAAGATCGTGGAGACGAGGCCGAGGAGCGCAGGACGATCCGGCGCTGCAATGGCAATGACGCCCATGGGCTCGGGCACGCTGAAGCCAAAGTGCGGCCCGCTCACTGGATTCGACGACGCCACCAGCGATGCGATCTTGTCGCAGAATCCCGCGTAAAAAATGGCTCTGTCGATGGTCGCGTCCACCTCGGCGATGGCGCTCTTCGCCTTCACGCCGCCCCGCACGAGCGAGGCTTCGAGCTCATCGCGTCGGGATTCGATCACCTCGGCGAGACGGTAGAGAATCTGCCCGCGGTTGTAGGCGGTGCGCCCGGCCCAGGCGTCCCACGCGTTCTTGGCGACGAGGACCGCGTCGCGCGCATCTTTGCGAGAGCCGCGCGGAATGTTCACCATTTCCGGATCGGCGGAGCCCACGTTGCTCTCCACTTGGAAGTATCGCCCCGACTCGGAGCGCACGAACGCGCCGCCGACGTACATCTTGTACGCCTTGGCGACGCGGAGCCTCGTTCCAATTTTGGCGCGAACCTCGCCCACCACGGCCGTCGCACCGTTGGCCTGCAAAGAAAGGCCGTTTGCCGTTTTAGATTTCGTTGCAGCCTTCACGCGTTTCGTGCTCATCCGTCTACCTCCCGGTACGCGGAGAGTCCCTGCCGGCCGCCCTCGCGACCAAAGCCGCTCTCTTTGTATCCACCGAAGGGCGACGACGGATCGAATTTGTTGAAGGTGTTGCCCCAGATGACGCCCGCCTTGAGACGCTGCGCCATCCAGAAAATCTTAGCCCCCTTGTCTGTCCAGATTCCGGCGGAGAGGCCGTACATCGAGTTGTTCGCCTTCTCGAGCGCCTCCTCCGGCGTGCGGAAGGTGAGAATGGTGAGCACGGGGCCGAAGATTTCTTCACGCGCGATGCGGCTCGACTGACTTGCGCCCGTGAAAAAGGTGGGCGCAAACCAGTAGCCCTTAGAGGGGAGCTTGCACGGCGCGGAGTAGCGCTCGGCCCCTTCTTGGGTCCCCGCCGCCACGAGCTCGCTAATGCGATCGAGCTGCATCTTGGAGTTGATCGCGCCGATATCTGTATTTTTGTCGAGCGGATCGCCGAGGCGGAGCGTGGCCATCCGATCGCGAAGCTTCCGCACCACGAGATCGTGGACGCTCTCTTCGACGAGGAGCCGCGAGCCTGCGCAGCATACGTGCCCCTGGTTGAAGAAGATGCCGCTGACGATCCCTTCGATTGCTTGATCGATCGGCGCGTCGGCGAAGATGATGTTGGCGGCTTTTCCCCCAAGCTCGAGGGTGAGGCGTTTGCTCGAGCCGGCGAGGGCTCTCTGGATGCGCCTGCCGACGTCGGTGCTGCCGGTGAAGGCCACCTTGTTCACGTCGGGATGATTGGCGAGAGCCGCGCCGGTTAGCCCCGCGCCGGTGATGATGTTGACGACGCCCGGGGGGAGCTCCGCTTCTTCGATGATCTGCGCGAGGAGAAGCGCGGTGAGCGGCGTCGTTTCTGCAGGCTTGAGGACCACGGTGTTACCGCATGCGATGGCCGGCGCGATCTTCCACGCCGCCATGAGGAGCGGGAAATTCCAGGGAATGATCTGCCCGGCCACACCGAGGGGCCGAGAGGCGCGCCCATGAAATGCGTAGTCGAGCTTATCGGCCCAGCCGGCGTGATAAAAAAAATGCGCGGCTGCGAGCGGCACGTCCACGTCGCGTGATTCTTTGATCGGTTTGCCGCCGTCCATCGATTCAACGATGGCAAGCTCGCGCGCCTTCTCTTGAATGGCGCGGGCAATTCGGAATACGTACTTCGCACGCTCGGCGCCGCGCATCTTCGACCAGTATTTGTCGTAAGCGTGACGCGCCGCTTTTACCGCATCGTCCACGTCCCTGGCGTTGGCGTCGGCGACCTCGGCGAGCTTCCCTTCAGTGCTCGGGCTGTAGCTCGCGAAATACGCTCCGCTGCGGGGAGCTTTCCATTTCCCGCCGATGAAAAGCTCGTATTTTGGCTGAAGTTTGACCTGATCGGTCGACTCGGGAGCAGGCGCGTAATCCCACTTGTGCCCAAAGTTCAGCGCGGGCCCGTGCACGCTCCGCTTCGCCGGAAGCTGCTCAGTCGCCGCGGTCGTTTTCGTCATCTCTCGGCTCATGGTCTTCAGTCTTTCGAGAAGTCTTCGCTGGCTTGATAAAGACCGGTTTTCTCTTTTTCGAGTTGCATGAGCACGTCATTCAAGAGGGCACTCGCGCCAAAGCGAAAAAGATCGGGCGTCAGCCAATCGTCGCCGAGAGTCTCTTTGACGATGACGAGATAGTGAAGCGCCTGTTTGGCAGTGCGGACGCCGCCTGCGGGCTTCATTCCAATTTTCCGACCGGTCGCATAGTAGTGATCACGAATGGTCTCGAGCATCACCAGCGTCACGGCGGGCGTCGCGGCGGGCTGGATCTTACCGGTCGAGGTCTTGATGAAATCCCCGCCGGCGGCGATGCCGATTTCACTCGCGCGCCTGACTACGTCGTAAGAGCCAAGCTCTCCGGTCTCCAGGATCACCTTCAGATGAGCCGCGCCGCAGGCCTCTTTTGTCGCTGCGATCTCGTCGAACACTTTGGCGTAGTCGCCGGCGAGCATGGCTCCGCGATCGATCACCATGTCGATCTCGTCGGCGCCGAACTCCACCGCTCGGCGCACGTCGTCGAGCTTGATCGGCAGAGGTGACTGCCCGCTTGGAAACGCGGTAGCGACGCTCGCGACCTTCACGGTGGACCCGGCGAGCGCGCGTTTTGCGGTCTGCACGTGGTTTGGATAGACGCAGATCGCGGCGCAAGGACCGATGCTCGGATCTCGGTCGAGCGGGAGGAGCGCCTTCGCACAAAGTGACCGCACCTTCCCGGGTGTGTCCTTCCCCTCGAGCGTCGTCAGATCCATCATCGCCACGGCCAGTCGAAGGCCTTGCACCTTCGAGGCCTTCTTGATGGACCGCTTGGCGAGTGCCGCGACGCGCTCTTCGATCGTGACCTGATCGACCGGCGGCGGCGAGGGCGAGAACATTGGAAAAAAGCTGGCTCGGGTGGCATTCCCGAGCGATGTACGGCTTCCGTTTGAGGAGGGGGGAGGAGGTGAGCTCACGACGCTGAGGTTACCATGGTCTCTTGCCTCTACTTCCCCCCTTCGCTCGCCGCTTCGCGTCTTTCCGTTTGCGGGTTCGTCTAGGTGCGCTCTTTCGGCGGGGCCGCATCCATCTTCGCTCGCTTGCGGCGACGACGGGCAGCTTCCGCCTGCTTCTTCCGGCGCTTGACGCTCGGTTTCATGTAATGGCGGCGCATCTTGAGCTCGCGGAGGACACCCTCCGAAGCAAGCTTCCGCTTGAGCATCTTGATGGCGCGCTCGATCCCGCGGTCGCTGACGACCACTTCGAGCGGCTTGCACTGAATTGCATCACTAGGCATCAACGTCTCCTACAGAATCAGGGAAAGGGCGACTTAGCATAGGCCCCCGGCGTTCGCCAAGGGCCAAGGAGGCTGTTTACGCCGAGGCTGAGGCCCCATTCGTGTGGGCGGCGGCTCCCGCGGTTGCCTTCTTGGCGCCCCGCTTCTTGGCCGAGCCGCGCTTTCCCCGCTTTTTTCCGGCGGGCTTGCCCGCTTTCGGAGACCGCTTCACGGCCTTGGCGCTACCCCCCTTGGCCCCTTTGGCAAAGTAGGTGGTCGCCCGCTTCTGCCCCTGCTTGGCGATCTTCCGCGCGGCAAGAGCGTCGGCGATCGGGCGGGGGAGCTCCTTGGCCTCGAGCCCGAGCTCGTGACGAATCTGCTCTGCCCTGAGCCCGTCCGGATGCGCGCCGAGCAGATCCACGATCTGACCAACCACGCCCGCAATGTCCGCCGGCGAGCGCCTCTCGAGACGACCGCGCCGACGCTTTTTCGCGGGGCGACCGTCGAGACCAGACCCCGAGCCGGACTCCGAGGCCGGGGGACGTCCACGGCGTGCGCCCGTTCTGCCGCCAGCCCCGCGCTCTCCGGACTCCGCCAAGATCTCGGCAAGCGAAGCGCCGCGAATGGCCTCGAGAACTCCACTGGCGAATTGATTGGCGAGATGAGAAATGGCAGTGCGCAGGGTCGTCATTGGGCTCCTTATACGTACTTCGAAATGGTCGGAGAGATAAACAGCCCCCCCCGACACGGTCAAGCGAGAATTACTAAGTACCGAAGGAGGGACTCGAACCCTCACACCCTTTCGGATGGCGGATTTTGAATCCGCTGCGTCTGCCATTCCGCCACTTCGGCTCTGGGCAGGACACCTAGCACGGCCACGGCTTCCAGAGAATGCGATGCTCGCTTCCCCTTCTGAATTCCGTAGTAGCCTCCGCGCATGCGCTTTCGATTTCCCCTCGTTTGTCTGCTCGCGGTCGGTTTTTTAGGCTGCAAAGACCAAGGCAAGATCACTGCGCAAAAAGCTCAGGAGAACGCCGGGTCGATGGCCAAGCTCGCCGAAACCGACTGCGCGGAGATCGAACGGGGGCTGCCTGAAGGGGCAAAGCGACTGAGCGCGCTCTATGTGAAAGGAGCCGATCTTCGTCAAGATCCTCCGGCCGTGCGCGCGGCGCTCATCAAGGCACGCCGGGACGTTCCTGATCTGAACATTGCCAAGTCGACTTTCTTTGCGCTCGCAGACGAGAAGGGAGTGGCCATTCGCAATAACCTCGAGCAGGACGCAATGGCCGGTCAGAACTTGATGCTCGTGTTTCCCGAGCTCGCCAAAGTAAACAGTAGTCCGTATGTCGTGACGACCGGGGCATTCGCCGGAACAGGCACGCCCGCGGTACCCGACAAAGACTGGATCGCCGCCGTTCCCGTGAAGATCGATGGCGACAAGGTCGCGGGGATCTTCGTGACCGGCTGGTCTTTTCGCCGCTTCGCTTTCCATCTTCAGGAGTCGCTCAAACACGAGCTCGGCGAGCAACTGCTGAAAGATCGCGACACCGGCAAGCTGCCCATTCTTTACGTCATGGTTTTCGACAAGTCGGGAGTCTACGGAGCACCCCAAACTCCGGGCGTGAACGAGAAAGCCCTCGCCGAAATCGATTTGGTCGGCAAGACGAGCGCCGGCCCTTCACACGGTGTGCTTTCGATCACCGACCGCGAATTTGGATTTGGCGCCGCGCGTGTCCCCAAGCTCGGTGCAGAAACCGGGATCGTCGTCCTACGAAGCGATCTCTGAACGACCTTCGGGAGACGATGTCTCGTGATAGGCGTCTACACTAACCTTCGCCGAGGCGGCCGTAGCCGTGGATTGCTGCAATAAACGCGGCCCAGCCGGCGAGAACGACGACGCCGCCGAGGTCCTTCGACACGGTGCCGCACACGGCCAAGCCGAACGCGGAAAGCACCGCCCCGACGGTGAAGAGCCGGCGCATGTTCGTCACCTTCTTTTCGTCGGTCGTCATCATGGCCAATTGTCGAGTTCGACTTTACGCAAGAAGCCGCGGGCGTCGCGCTCCATCTTTCGTTCAGCGGGGATCGACGAAGCTAACCGATGCTCGCCTCCGTCGCTAGGTCGCGAGGTGTATCAGCGACACAGCCTTCCAAAGGTCGGCTAGGCTCTACGCATGCCGCGGTTTGCCGCCATCGACGTTGGCTCGAACGCCCTGCGTCTTCGCATCATCGAAGCCGACGGTGCCGCGCGCAGCGTGGGCGACCGGCTGCAGCTCGCGCTTCTGCCAGGCGAGCGGGGATCAGCCTGGCGCGAAATCGTCACCTTGCGTGCACCGGTGCGCCTGGGCACGGGAGTGTTTCTCTCGGGGAAACTAGCCCCAACGGCGATCGCGGAGGCGTGTGCCGCGCTCAAGGATTTCCGCCGTGAGATGGACGCGGCCAAGGTCGACGCCTACCGAGCGACGGCCACGAGCGCGGTCCGCGAAGCCTCGAACGGATCGACGCTCATCGAGCGGGCCCGACGGGAGGCGGGGATCGACCTCGAGGCCATCGAGGGGGTCGAAGAGGCGCGCCTCATACAGCTCGCCGTCACCCGCCGTCTCGCTGTGGAAGATCGGCGCGCGCTCCTAGTCGACGTGGGGGGGGGGTCGACGGAGCTCACGGTCCTCGATCACGGCGCGAGCACGTATTCGATTTCACTCCCGGTAGGCACGGTGCGCCTCATCGAGGCCTTCTTGAAGGAGTCGCCCACGGTAAGCACAGAAGGCGCACGCCTCATTCGCGAGACGATTGATCGCGCGCTCGCCGAAGCCCGTCCTCATCTGTCGAAGCTCAGTCTCGAGCTCCTCATCGGCACCGGAGGCAACGTGGACACGATGGCCGAGCTCTGTCCCGCGAAGGGCGAGGGCCGCGCCGTCGACGTCGCCGCCCTGAAGGTGCTCTTCACGAAGCTATGCGCGCTCTCGCCTGTCGAGCGCTCGAAGGCTTTTTCGCTCCGCGCCGATCGTGCCGACACCATCGTGCCCGCCGCGGCGATCTTCCTTCGCCTGGCCGAGGTCTTCGGCGCGGCCACGATCGTCGCTCCCGGCGTGGGCCTGAAAGAGGGCGTGCTCGAGGAGCTCGTCGATCGGCATTTCAAGGTGTGGGACATCGCTGGCGAGGTCGAGAGCGTGCTCCTCGCCTGCAAGCGCGTCGGCAACCGTTACCAGTTCGACGAGGGTCACGGGGTGCTCGTCTCGCGCCTCGCCGCACAGCTCTTCGACGACATGAAAGACGTGCACGCCTACGGTGATCGCGAGCGCCTCCTCCTCCGCGCCGCCGCCCTCCTCCACGACGTGGGGGACTTCGTGCGCTACGACGGCCATCACAAGCACACCTATTACCTCATCCAGCACGCGGACATCATGGGGCTCACCCCCGAGGAGCGAGAGATCGTCGCCAACATCGCGCGCTACCACCGCAAGAGCGCGCCCGACACGTCGCATCCGAATTTCTACAACCTGACCAAGGACGCACGCGGCAAGGTGCGAGCGCTCGCCGCCATCTTGCGCATCGCGGACGCGCTCGATCGCGAGCATCTCGGCAAGGTGACGCACGTCCGCGCCACCATCGACAAAGGGAAAGGGCGGGTCACGCTCACGCTCACCGGCGACGAGGAGCGGCTGCTCGAAGAATGGACCGTGCGGGCGAAGGCTGGGCTTCTCCGCGACGTCTTCGGGCTCGAGGTCGCGCTCGCCGGGGACAGCCCTCCGAAGGTCGGCTAGTCTCGCAGGGGCAATGCGTCGGGCCTCCCTTATTTTCGCGCTGATCCTCACCGCGTGCACCTCGAGCCGGGTCCCCGATCCGAAGGAAGCGGCCAACGACTATGCGAGCGCGGCCGCGCGGGGCGACGCCGACGCCATTTACGAGATGATGACCGCCTCTGCCCAGAAAGCGCGAAGCAAGGAGGACGTGCGTCGTCTCGTGGCCGACGAGCGCGCGGAGCTCGCCGAGCAAGCGAAGGCCCTCTCCGCAAAAGACGCGCGCGCAGAGTCGACGGCGCGACTTCGTTTCGACGACGGCGAGGAGGCGGCGCTCGAGCTAAAGAATGGGAAGTTCTGGGTCACGAGCGCAGGCGCTGTCCCCGGCGGAGCGCGCACGCCCGAGGAGGCACTCGATCAGCTGCGCCGAGTGGTGGCTCGGCGATCGTACGCCGGGCTCATGCGCGTTTTGTCGCCGGCCACCCGCGTCGCAATCGAGCAGGATTTACGGGCTCTCGTTACCGGTCTCGAGCACCCGGACACCCTCCCCGTTCAGATCTCGGGAGATTCGGCCACTGTCCTGGTGCCGGGCGGTCATCATGTGCGTATGAAGCGAGACGGCGGTGTGTGGCGTGTCGACGACTTCGATTAGACGTTTGAGCGCATGGACGCTCGCAAGCGCGCTCGTCGCTGCGCTCGTTCTACTCTCACCGCACCCGGCGCGCGCGTTCGGCGACAACGGCGCGTTCGATCCCCGTGTGCTCCTCACCGGCGGGCAGACCGGCGCCGCGCGCCCGAACGCGCCTCCCCGCTGGTCGTGGGAGCTGATCCAACGCACGAGCGCGCCCGCGCGGCTTCGGCCAACGACCGTTCACGCCGCCGATCCGGCGATCACCGACGGACCGTTCCTCTACTGGAGCGGAGACACGACCATCGCCCCTCTCACGTCCGTGGAAATCGCTGGCTTCCGCCGCTTCTTTGCGCTCGGCGGGGTCCTCCTCGTCGACGACGCTGCAGTGGCCGACGACGGCGCGTCGAGCGCTTTCGGAAATGGCGCGCGCCGCGAAATCGCCCGTATTTTACCGGATGCGGCCGCGATCACCATCAGCTCGGAGCATGTGATCTTCCGCAGCTTTTATCTTCTACGTCGCGCCGAGGGGCGTGTCGCGGGCTCGAAGACGCTCAGCGCGATCGTTCGCGGCGGCGCGGTGCAGGTCATCTTCAGCTCGCATGATCTCGGCGGGGCACTCGCTCGCGGGCCCACGGGAATCTGGGAGCTGCCCGTCGTCCCCGGCGGCGATCTTCAGCGCGAGCACGCCATCCGCCTCGCCGTGAACATCGCGATGTACATCCTTTGCTCGAACTACAAAGACGATCAAGTGCACGCGCCGTTCCTCATGCGCCGCCGGGCCCTCGCACCGATCGAGCCTTGAACGATGCCTATTAGCCGCCTTGCCACGAGCAACGATCTTCCGCCGTGGGCGATAGTCCTCGCGTGTGTCCTTGCGCTCGCCAGCTTCGCCATGCTGCTCGTCGAGATGCGGCGACAAGAGCGAGGCGGGCTCCTCATCGTCGGTACGGGCATCCTCGCGCTCCTCGGTCTCATGGCGGCGGTGCTCCGTCCGGTGCGCATCGCGGCGAGAGAGAGCGTCGTTGGCGCGCGGGTAGTGATCCTCGCCGACAGCTCACGCTCCATGGCGCTTCCCTCGGACGGCGCACGCACACGCCGCGAAGCGCGCGACGCCGCCATTGCCGCTCTGGTCAAGGCTTCCCCCGACGCGCGTGTGCTCACGCTCGGCTTCGACGAAGGTCCCCCGCGTCCCCTCGGTGGGCAAGGCGGGGCCGAAGGTCGCCGAAGCGATCTGTCAGCCGCGTTGCGTGATCTCGCGGCTGCGCCCGACGAACATCCCGCAGCGGTCGTCGTGGTCTCCGATGGCCGACTCGATGAGCCCGCCGAAGATGCGCAGCCCGCCGCGCTCGCCGCCCTCGGAGCGTCGCTTCACATCCCGATCCATACGGTCGCGACGACCCACAACGCGCCTGCCGATGCGAGCGTGAGGCGCGTGGCAAACGCGGGCGCGGCCGTTGCTCACGTGCCGCTCCCTCTGCGGGTGGACATCGGGTGCGCCGGCGGACTGGCGTGCGAAGAGCTCACGGTGACCGCGCGTGAGCTACGCGAGGACGGCCCGCCGGCGCTCCTCGCCACGGGTCTCGCTCACCTGAAAGAAGGCAAGGGGACAGTCGATCTCACGGTGACTCTCGAGCGCGCTGGAGCACGGATTCTCGAAGTGGCCATCACCCCGCCCGCTGGCGACACGATCCCGGAAAACGATCGCCGTCTGGTGACGCTCAACGTCGCGCGCGAACGAGTCCGCGTCCTTCACGTGGCCGGTCGCCCGACGAACGACGTGCGCGCGCTCCGTCAATGGTTGAAGAGCGATGCATCCGTCGACCTCGTCGCGTTTTTCATTTTGCGAACGCCCGCCGATAATCCGATGGCGTCGCAAGAAGATCTCGCGCTCATCCCCTTCCCTGTCGACGAGCTCTTCAGCGAGCACCTGCCATCGTTCGACGCGGTCGTTCTCCAAGACTTCGACGCGCAGCCGTACGGCCTCGAGAAGCATCTACCTGCGCTCGCGCGTTACGTTCGTGCCGGTGGCGGGCTCATCATGGTGGGCGGTCCGAACTCCTTCGTCGCGGGGGGCTACGCGCCGACGCCGCTCGGTGGCGTCCTGCCGGTGACGCTCGATGGCTCCCCCGGAGCGACGGCCGCCGACCCGTCGTCGTTCGTGCCCTCATGGACGGAAGAGGGAAAGAACGCGCCTCTCCTCGCTCCGATGCGAGCCGTCCTGGGAGAGGAGCTTCCGAGCATGCCGGGCGCGAACGTGCTCGGTGACGTGCGGCCCGGGAGCGTCGTCCTCTGGACCCATCCCACCCGCACCACGAAAAAAGGCGCGGGGATGCCGGTCCTGGCGATCGGAGATCAAGGAGACGGTCGATCCATCGCGCTCGGGATCGATGGGGGCTGGCTCCTCGAGTTCTCTGCGCTCGGTGCGCGTACGGCCGGCCGCGGACACGGCGCGCTCTGGGATGGTCTCCTCGGTTGGCTCATGCGGGACCCACGCTTCGAGCCCGCTCAGATCGACGTCGTCGGAGGATGCACGGCGGGAACGCCGACGACCCTGCGCGTTCACGCTGCAGGTGCAGGTGGAAAATCCGAAACCGTGAGCGTCGACGTCACCCGCCTCGACAAACACGCGACGCCGCTCCACCTGGAAAAAAAACGAGGCGCCGACGAGAGCGCTCTCGATGTGCTTCTCCCCGCGATGGAGGCGGGCGGCTACTCGGCGCGCCTTCGCATCGGCAGCGGACCAACGACGCGGCGCGATTTTGCGTGCGAAGCAGGGGGCGACGAGTGGGCCGATTCGCGCCCCGATCCCACACGCTTGCAAGCGCTGGCCAAGGCCGCCGGCGGCACCTTTGCTTGGGCCGAAGAGGCGCGGTCCATCCCGCTTCCGAAGCCCACGGTAGTGAGCGCCGAACGGCACGTCGTCCCCCTCGCGCCACCGTGGATCTGGACGCTGCTCGCTGCTAGTTTCCTCGGTGCCCACTGGTTCACCCGCCGTCGTGGGGGCCTCACGTAAGTGGCGCCGAGCTTCGTGTTACGTTCGACCTCCGTGCGGCGATCTCTTGGCCTCTCAGTAGCGATCGTCTTCGCCTCCTCCGGGGCGCAGGCCCTCGTGTGGCCCGATGTCCCCGAGAGGATCGAGCACGCCCTGGCGGCATCGGATCCGGTTGCGCGCCGGGTGGCGGCACACGAGCTGCAAACCCTCGGCGCAAAGCGAGGCGCTCCGCTGGTTCTCGCCGCCCTCGGTGACTCGGACGTCGAGGTGCGCCTCGCGGCGGCGCAGTCTGCCATTCGCTTGCGGATCGCCCCGGCGACGGAGGCCGTTCTCCCCTGGCTCGGCGATCGCGAGACCCGGCTTCGCATCGCCGCGTGCGACGTGGCGCGTGCACTCCCGAACCCTCGCGCCATTCCCCAACTTGCGCGAGCGCTGGGCGACTCGGACGCGGCTGTGCGTGCGGCGGCGGCGGATGCGCTCGGCTCGCAAGCGGCTCACGGCGCAGTTCGGCAAGGTCAGGCGAGCGATGACGCCGTCGCTCCGCTCCTCGGAAAGCTCGACGACGCAAGCCCGCCGGTCCGTATTCAAATTGCACGCGCGCTCGCCCGGCTCGGTGACGCGCGCGCCGTGGTGCCGCTCGTCGGTAAGGTGCAAGACTCAGTGCCCGACGTGCGCCAAGCCGTCGCCCGCGCGCTCGGTGAGCTCGGCGATCCGCGCGCCTCCCAAGCTCTCATTCTCCAGCTCCGCGACAACGTCACGGATGTTCGGGTCGAGGCTCTGGGCGCTCTCGGTCGTCTGCGGGCGCCCGACGCGGTCGATGCGATCGCCCCGCTCACCATCGATCGCCAGCCCACACTTCGCCTTGCGGCGATCGCTGCGCTCGGGCGGATTGGAACGACACAGGCCGTGCGCGCGCTCATCGCAATCATGGGCGCGGGCGACGACGCAGGCGGCGGGCTCGAGCGCACGCCGGTGCGGGAAGCGTTGGTCTCCGCGGGCCCAGCCGCGATTCCGGAGCTCTCGAATCTGCTCGGCGGAACCCCGGGCACTGCTTCCGCGGTGAGCGCGGCGTGGGTGCTCGGCGAGCTTCACGCGAGCAACGAGGCGGGGGCAATCGTGAGAGCGATGCGCAGAGGCGTGCTCCCCGCGGCCGCCGCCCTTCACGCCTTTGCTGGCGCAGGTACGCGCGAGTCGGTGCCGATCGTCCTCGAGTTCGTCGGTGACGCGAGCCCGCTCGTCCGCGCCGAAGCGACGCGCGCCGCAGCCGCGCTCCTCGAACCCAGCCAGCCCGATGGGCGCGCCGTGGAGCCGCTCGCAGCAGCGCTTCGCAATGCCGCACTGTCTTCCGTCGAACGCGCGTCTCTCGTCGCTCTTCTCGGGCGCACCGGAGCCCCGCGCGCGGCGCCGGTCCTCGAAGGGCTCGTCGCTGCGAAAGATCCCGCGCTGCGCCTCGCCGCCATCGACGCCATCGGGACGCTCGGCCCCGCGGGCGTCGACAACGCCCTCCTCGAGAAGCTCAGCGACTCGGATGCGATCGTTCGCCTCCATGCTGCCGTCGCGCTAGGCGACTCGGGAAGCGCGCGCGCGCGTGACGCACTCCTTGCAAAGATGGACTCGGGGGACGAGCTCGATCGCGCAGCATTCCTCACGGCCCTCGGAGGAATTCTCTCGCGGGTGCCGAGCGAGGCGGCCGTCACCAAGCTTTCGCACGCACTGGAGCTTGCCGTGGGGCCGGAACGCGATGCGCTCATCGGGGCCATAGGACGAACACGCACTGTCGGCGCGCTCAACGTGCTCGGCAACCTCAGTCGATCGCTCGACGTCGACGATCGGCGCACAGCGGCGACGCTTCTCCCCGTTCATGCCTCGTCGGCCAAGGTTCTCGCCCGGCTCCTCGCCGGCGATGCAGATGCCGGTGTCCGAGCGCAGGCCGCGTGGTCGCTCGGATCGATCGACGGTCCCGAGGGAATTCCTCTTCTCGAAGCAATCGCGCGCGGCGTGGACATCGACCCCGCCGTCAACGCCACCGCGGCCATCGGACGCATCACCGCACGCTCGAAATCAAGCCTATTGGCGACGCGCTGGCTGTGTCCGCTCCTTTCTGATCCGCGCGCGCACGTGCGCTCGAATGCCGCCCACGGTCTTGGAGCGACCGGTGCGCGCTGCGGAAACGGGAACGCAGAGCGGCAACTTCTCATCGATGATCCCGTCGATATAGTCCGTGCTGCAGCGGCCTCCGCGCTCCTCGCCACCCCCCTCTCGGCCGAAGATCGCGCAGCGCTCGATCACTGCGCGGCGAGCGAACGATCGTCACGCGTCGCTCATGGGTGCCGCACGGCCAGCGCGCCGGTCGGAGCACCTCATGCCGTCGAGGTGTACGTGATCGCCGACGGCGCGTCCCTCCCGCGTCCACGGATTACCTACGCTCTCGAGCTCGCCGATGGGTTCATCCGCGCAGGCACGGCCGATCGTCGTGGCGCCGTCTTCGAGCCGTTCGCACCCGACGGAGAAGTCTCTCTCCAGCGTCCGAGCGCGCAGGCGCGCTGAGCACCCCCGGCCGCTGACCACCGTAGGAAGGTGGCCTAGGTGCGGAAATACGTGGCCGCGCAGGTGTCGTTTTCCCAAACCTCGACCCGAGCGACCTTCACGCGAGCGTCGTCGATCTTGGCAGCAAGGTTGTCGGCAATGACACGCGCGATATTTTCGGCCGTGGGGTTCACGTCGTCGAACGGCGCAATCTCGTTCAAGAAGACGTGCTCGTACGGTTCAACGAGCGCACGGAGCGTCGCCCCTAGGGCGTTGAAGTCGAGCACGAAGCCGCTCGAATCGAGCTGACTCGCGCGGACGACCGCTTTGATTCGCCAGTTGTGTCCATGAAGCCGCTCGCCCTCACCGGGCGCGAGTCTGAGCTGGTGCGCCGCGGCGACGACGGTCTCTTGGCTGATCTCCCACATGCCACGGCTTTAGCACGAGGGATCCGGGTCTGCTATCGGTAGGTCATGCGCCCCCGTCGCCGCTCGTCGCTCAAGAGCCCCGAGTCGCTCGAAGGCGTTCTCGGACGGGCCGGCGAGCACCGGTTCGCTCTCCATCGTCCGCCGATCGCGACCCGCATCTGGACGATGGCGATGGGCGTGCGGGTGGCCGAGCGAGCCAAGCCGATCTCCTTGGAAAACGGAGTGCTCACGGTGCGCGTGGCCACGAGCGTGTGGGCCAACGAGCTGTCGTTTTTGCAGGCGTCGCTCATCGAACGATTGCGCGATCAAGGCGTCGCCGTGAACGAGCTTCGCTTTCGCGTTGGGCCGATCGAGCCTCCCGCGCGACCGCCCGAGCGCCGCATCACCCGCGCCGTTCCTGCCCCGGCGGCTCTTCCCCACGAGCTCGCCGCGCACATCGCGACCATCGAAGATCGCGAGCTCCAAGAGGCGATCACCCTTGCCGCGCGAGCGAATCTGGCGTGGCAAGAGAACGTCGACCCGCCCGAAGGCCCCACCGCCGCGCCGCGTGGCGTCGATCAGGATCAACCACGACCTCAGCGCGTTGCGGCCAACCGCTCGAGCCCTTCCAAGCGCTGAAAAAGAAATCGCTCCGCTGGCCCAAAGGTCGGAAGGCGCTGACGAAGGTCGTCGATGTATTCACGCAAGCGGATGATGTCGATCGACGTAACGCGGCGAAGCGCGTTGTAAAGCTCGTCGATCACGGGCGCGGGACAAGGCCTCTTCTGCGCAGAGTAAAGCTCGATCACGTAATCGGCCCACGCGCCTTTTCCCGTTGCAGTGGCGAGCTTCGCCGAGAACCGCGCCGCCTGATCGACGAGCGACGGCGTCACCCGCTTACCGGCGCGACTGGCTTCGATCACGTCCCCCAAGGGCGAGGCGAGCAGGCGCTCCGCCTCCACCGCGCGACCCATGGCGAGGGCTTTTTCCGCCACACTACCGAGCAGGTTGAAGGCGTCCGCACGGCGCACCATGCTGAGCTCGAACTCCGACTCCGATCTCTCTGGCGCCGGCGGTGACGCGACTAGCGGAATTTTCGGCAGCGTCATCTTCAGGCTGCGGCCACCGCGCACGGGCTCCGCGGGCGACTCCTGGGCAGCGACCAGCGTCATCTCCTGCGCGCCGATGAGAATGCGATCGCCCGCCTCGAGGTGCACGCGCTCGGAGATCTTCGATCCGTTGACGAGCACTCCGTTGCGGCTCTCGAGATCCTCGAGGGTGACGCCGTGTCGGTCGACCACGAGCAGGGCGTGGCGCCTCGACACGAGCGGATCATCGAGCGAGAGTTGGCAGCTCGCATTGCGCCCCACCGCGAACTCCCCTTCCGAGAGCTCCAAGTCGTGCTGGAGGTAGCGCAAACGGAAACGCATCACGCTAGCGAGTTTTGCCCAATCGCGCGTTCCGTCACGCTCTAAGTCTTACCTGCGCACAAAGGCTCGCGGCAAGTATGGTCAGCCGATTGCCGGGTTGGTGGAGGTGATGTCCGTGTTTCGGTCGCCTGCCGTGATGGCCGCCTGGAGCTCGTCCAGCCGTGAAAGGGCCAGCAGCTCCGTGTCTTTCGGCGCAGGGATGGTCCGGCACTTCGCCGCGAGCTCGATGATTGGTTGCTCGAGCGCGACCCGGTGCGTTTCGGCCATTTGGCTCATTTCTTCGATGATTTGGATGGGCGGGATGAACCCGAGCTGCCCATAGAGGTGGGTCACCCAGCACGCCCAGATGGGATCGTCCGCAGCGATGCTGACCCGAATGGCGGTCGACGAGAGCTGGGCGAGCTGATCGGGCTCCACCGGACCGCCGCTCGCCATCCGCTCTTCGAGCTGAGACTTCGCGCGCTGGATCATGCGGAGCGCGTCTCCGATGCGCGCGAGGGAGAGCGCTTTCTCCGTGACCTCGACTAGCAGCTGCACGTTCCAAGAGTGCTTCGACGACGTGCCGAATTGCCCGCTGAGCGTGTCTTCGTCGGTCTGCTCCGTCGCGCCGCACGCCGGGCAAGCCACGAGCTCTTGGGGATACGGAAGGCGGCACTGCGCACAGTAACGGAGGAAACCGGTGGTCTTCGTAGAAGCCATGCCGACGGCGTTGCCGACGTAACAGAACACGAGCTCCTGCGTTCCGATGCGCAGACGATCCCCGTCTTTGAGCTTCGTCGGCTCCTTGATTTGAACGCCGTTGACCTTCACGCCGTTCCGACTGCCGAGATCCTCGAAGGAGGCTACGTCGGCGTCGATGACGATGCGCGCGTGCTGCCGCGACACGAGTGGATCCTCGATCGTGACATGGCAGTCCGCACTCCTCCCGATGAGGGTAGCCCCACGCGCAAGGTCGAACTCTTGGAGTAGGAATCGCAGCCGATACCGCGCCACAAATCTACTATACACTTTTTCGCGCACCAAATGCGATCAGTTGCTGCGCCCTCGGCGTGTTATCGTGACGAGCCACCCATGGACGCCAGCCGAGAGATGATCGTCAAAGTCTGTCGCGACGTTCTCGGACCGCTCGTGAACGCCGACGGCGGGGTGCTCTACCTCGTGAGCGTCAGCCAAGAAGACGTTCACATACACCTGTCGGGTACGTGCGCGGGCTGCCCGGGTGCGGCGATTACGCGCGATCGCATGCTTGAGCCAGCGATCTCGAGCCTCCTTCCGAAAGCGAAGCTCCGCGTAACCACCGGGTGGCGCGTTCCCGAAGGCGCCGAAAAGTTCGGCTGAGACTTGAGGTAGGGAGCGCGGCGTAGTCGCTACCGAGCCCCTACCGCGCTACCGCGTTAGCGACCCCGACCCCTGGGCGGAGTGCCGGCGTCGGGTGCGGCTCGGTGTCCGTTCGGGTCGCTGATTCCGCCCTTGGTGATGGCGGTGATGCTCGGGTCCATGGCGAGCGGATCTTCAGCCTTGTTGGCGCGGAGTGTTCCGATGGCGCTCATGACGATCTTGTCTTCGAGAGCGATGCCGACGATGCGCTCATCGTGCCTATCGACCACCCGCAGGTGCGTCCCCGAGTCTTGCCACTCGGTGTACGGGCTGTTCCAGCCTTTATCGGGGTCGGCTGCGTGCGCTTTGCCGGGGACACCGACGGCGCTGTTCATCTTGAGGACCGCCTCTTCGTAGCTCTTTCCGGCCTGGCCGTTCTCGCGAAGGCCGACCTCGTCGTAGATCTTCCAGAGGCGCTCGCCGGGGGGATTGCCGATGTAGAAGAAAAAGCGGCGCTTGCCCTCTCGCTCGACGACCTGCACGGCCTCGTGGTTTCGGTAGGTGTATTCGCCTTTGAGCATCGTCGTGTCGAAGCCGATCGGCGTGTCCTTGAACTCGATGAAGCTGTTCGCGAAGCTCGCCTTCTTGGCGTCGCGCTCCGACTCGATCGCGGTCATGCGGACCCCGGGCTGCATTTTCACGAGGAGGAGGTTGTATTCGCGGTCGAAAATTCCGGACGCCTGGTTATGGAGCTTGATGACGTCGCCACGGTTGCTTCCCCACTTGAAGCCTTCGAGCAGCGTCGCCAGCGAGGGAACCGTCGGGGCTTCCGCGGAGACCGGGGGCTTCACCGGCGGCTTGGGCGGCGCGGCGATCGCGGAGAGTGAAAGGGCGATACCTCCGGTGACTAAGGAGGCGATGAGACCAATCGGGCGAAGCTTCATGATTTTCCTCTCGAAGAAAGACGTGCGAACGGTACCACTTGTCCGACATCGGCACCACATGCTCCGGGCGCGGGTCCGGGGCTCCCTAGTTGGACGAAGCTCGCGCAAAAAAGATGGAATCGCTTTTGAGCCTCTCGCTCGCCCCGACATGCTAAAAACAGCTCCCACATGCGTCGGACCTCGGTTGGATTTTTATTGTTCGCGGTACTTTCGTTTGCCTGCGGCGGCGGTCCCGAGGCCAAAGCTCCGGGCAGGCCCCTGCCCTCGTATGCCGGTCACGCGGTCGAGCTTTTCGATGACGCCATTGATACCCGAGCGGTCGGCCTCGAGCTCGAAGGCAGAGGTGTGGCGCCTCGGTCGGACACGCTCCTGCGTGAACGCACCCAGGTCGGCGATGCCGTGATGCGCGTGCGGATCGATACGGTCACCAGCCGCGGCGACGGCGTGAGCGAGCGCTTCGATCTCGGGCTGCGCGTCCTCGACAAGATTGCCGGTGCCGAAAACGTCCCCGATGAATTCACCGTTCGGGTCGACAAAAATAGCCCTTCCGTGGGTATCGTGAAGAGCTTTCAGGGCCGGCTCGGGGGCAAGATCTTCATCGCCTTCCTGCGTGAGTTCGTGCGGCCCGATGGCGATCCGGAGAGCCACTTTCATCTGTCGCGCGACGGCAAGGACGTCGAGGCCGCGGTGCGTGAGGCGGCAGCGCTCGGTCAGTTCGGGCCGCAAAAATAGAGCGTTTCGCTTGACGCGCCTGACCGGAGACGTCAGGAGTGAGCGGTGTCCGTCGAAATAAAAAGCCCGAAAGAGATCGACGCCATCCGCATTTCTTCGCAGATGGCCGCTGAAACGCTGGTGCTCGTCGGCGAAAAGCTTCGGGTCGGAATGACCACGGACGACATCAACACCATCGTCCACGAAGACACGCTGCGCAGAGGCGCCTATCCCTCACCTTTGAATTACAAAGGGTTCCCCAAGAGCGTGTGCACGTCGGTGAACGAAATCGTCTGCCACGGCATCCCTGGGTCCCAGGTGCTGAAAAATGGAGACATCATCAACGTCGACGTGACGACGCTCTACGGAGGCTTCCACGGCGACACCTCGGCCACGTTCTACATCGGCACGCCGAGCCCCGAAGGGCGCTTGGTGGTCGAGACGGCGCGGCGCGGCCTCGAGCTCGGAATCGCCGAGGTGAAGGACGGAGCTCGTCTGGGAGACATCGGCGCCGCCATTCAAGAGTACGTCGAAGCGCAAGGCTGCAGCGTCGTCCGCGATTTCGTCGGACACGGGATCGGCCGCAAATTCCACGAGCCCCCGCAGGTGAAGCATTTCGGAAAACGCGGCGTCGGCGAGCGCGTGAAGGCCGGAATGGTCTTCACGATCGAGCCCATGGTCAACAGCGGCCGCTGGGAAGTAGACGTCGACGCCGAAGACAGATGGACCGTGCGTACCTCCGACGGGTCGCTCTCCGCGCAGTTCGAGCATACCGTCGTGGTCACTCGGACGGGCTGCGAGGTGCTGACCAAGCGCGTGAAGCCGCTCAAGCTCTCCGAGAACGTCGCCACCGTCTTTGCCTGAGGCATTTGCCTGAGGCACTCGCGGATGGCTTCGCGGATGGCTTCGCGGGCGGTCTCTACGCGGGCAGTTTTTTTCCGCTCAGCATCTCGGCGGCCGCGCGCCTGGTCGCCTCGCCGACTTTAACGCCGCCGATCATCCGGGCAATCTCGTCGACCCGCTCGCTCTCCTTGAGGCGCGCGACGGTCGTCACGGTGCGATTCTTCACCTCGGTTTTTCCGACGACGAAGTGAGCATCGGCGAGCGCCGCGATCTGCGGCAGGTGGGTGATGCACAGCACCTGACGGTGACGCGCGACATCGGCGATCGAGTGCCCGATCACCTCGGCTATCGCCCCGCCCACTCCGGCATCCACTTCGTCGAACACGTACATGCCGGCAGGCCCCTTCTCGGCGAGCACCCGTTTGAGCGCTAAGAGCGAGCGTGAAAGCTCACCGCCGCTGGCGATGCGGCGGAGCGGACGCGGGTCTTCGCCCTTGTTCGGAGCAATGAGAAATTCGACGCGGTCGACGCCAGCGCGAGTGAGTCGAGCGCCGTCCACGAGGAGCGCTCCCTCTGCGCCGGCCGACGTGGGCGCCACCTCGACGATCACCCGTGCCCGTCCCATTCCGAGCTGCGTGAGCTCGCGGCCGATCGCATCGGCGAGCTTCTCGGCAGCATCGCGGCGTTTCTTGGATAGGGCGCGTGCGGCGACGCTCACCTCCATGAGACGACGATCGCGCTGCTCCTCGAGCTCTTTTGCCCGATCGCCGGATCGCGCGAGCCCCTCGATCTCTCGAGCGACGCTCACCCGATGAGCAACGAGCTCCGCGGTCGTCGGACCGTGTTTCCGTAAGAGCTTCTGCAACCGAGAAAGACGCTCCTCGACTTCCTCCAGCCGCGCCGGGTTCGACTCGACCCCGCCGGCATAGCGGTCTAGCCCACGTGCAGCATCGGCGAGCTCCGCTCGGGCCGACTCGATCGCACGGGCGAGCGGCGCGAGGGATCCGTCCACCGCGGCGCTTCCGTCCAGCTCCGCCGCGAGGCGCGCGAGCTCATCGCAGATCGCATTCTCACCTTCGTAAAGGCGGTCGGCAGCGTGACGTGTTGCCTGTCCGAGCTTCTCGGCATGGCGGAGCCGCCCTCGCTCGTGCTCAAGCTCCGTTTCCTCACCGACCTGGGGATCCAGCTCCTCGATCTCCTGAAGTTGAAACGCCAAAAAATCTTCACGCTCGGCGCGCCCGCGCTCCGCATCGCGTACGACCTCGAGCTCCTTCACGATGGCGGCGAGGCTGTCGACCTCCACGCCGAGGGCGTCGCGCGACGCGTCGAGCTTTCCGAAAGCATCGAGGTACTCGAGGTGACTCGCGGGATCGGTCAGGCTCACGCTCTCGTGTTGCGATGAGATATCGCAGAGCTCCGGCGCGATCTCGACGAGCTGCGCGGCGGTGCACATGCGACCGTTGACGAAGGCGCGACTTCGTCCCTCCGCCGGCACGACACGGCGAATGACGAGCTCGTTGTCGCAAGGGACACCGGCCGCCTCGAGCTTCGCCCCCACCCGCGATCCTGGCGCAAGCTCGAAGAGCGCTTCTACTTCAGCCTCACGCGCACCGGCACGCACCATGTCTGGCCGCGAGCGTCCGCCCAGCACAAGGGTGAGCGCGTCGACGAGCATGGATTTTCCCGCGCCCGTCTCGCCCGTGAGGACGTTGAATCCGCCGTGGAGCTCGATGACGAGTTTTTCGAGCAGAACAATATTGTGAACGGTGAGCTGAAGAAGCATCGCGCCGGGTCGTGCCGCAGTCTTTTCCCCGCTGCAATGCTTGACGGCTGATCCTCCCGGCGACTAGCATCCGCTCGGGCGCGGCGGGGTGCGTTGCCGCGCGCATTTTTCTTATAGTTTCCCAACACTTCCAGCATCGCAGCAGAGCCTTCAGCAGAAACTAGAGCGGGATGCCCCCCAAAACTGCCGTCAAGAAAAAGCCGGCCCCGGCGCGGGTCACTCCGCCGCCGGAGCCCCCGAAACCGGTCACGGTCGAGGAGCGCACAGCTTCGCTCGAAGCCCGTCTCCAAAAAGCCGATCCGGCGTTTCAGGAAAACTATCGAGAAAACCTCGATATGTCGTGGATCTACCACGATAGCGCGCTCGAAGGCGTGGTCTACACGTTCCAGGAGCTGCGAACGGCCATCGACCCCACGAGCATGGTGGTCGCCGATTCGAGCCTCCAGCCGGTGTGCGAAGAGATCCGTCGCCACCGGGAGGCGCTCCACTACATCCGCGACTATGCGGTGAAGAGGCGCCTGCCGATCAACCTCGACGTCGTGAAGAAGATTTACGTCATCCTCCACCCTGAGGAGGGAGACGTCAAAACGGTCCGCTACCGGAAAGACATTCCGCAGCACCGGCTCTACTTCCACGAGTACGCGCCGCCTGACAAGATCACCTACAAGATGCGGCAGATTCTCGACTGGGTGAACGACCCGGAGACGCGCCGCACGCGAAATGCCGTCCGCATCGCGGCACGCGCTCACTACGATCTGCTCCGCGTTTTCCCGTTCACGCACGACAGCGGAAAGGTCGCGCGTCTGCTCATGAACCTGCTCCTCCTCCGCAGCGGCTACCCGCCGGCGATCGTCCACTCCACCGAGCGGCAGCGGTATTACGACGCCCTCAAGGGCTCGAGCGCCGCGATGATGACGATCGTTCAAGAGGCGATCGACAACAACCTCGCCTCGATCGAAAAGCTTCTCGACACCTACGAAAATCGAGCGCCGAAGGCTCAAGGTGTTTGACGGTGCCAACCGCTGCCAAAGGACGGTGCGTGAAGGCGCATGCTGGCAAGGCGCGTAATCCCCTGTCTTGACCTTCGCGACGGGCGCGTCGTCAAAGGGGTGAATTTCCTCGGCCTGCGCGACGCGGGCGATCCGGTGGAGACGGCGGCACGCTACGACGCTGACGGCGCCGACGAAATCACGCTCCTCGACATCACCGCGACCCACGAGGGGCGCGGGGCAATGCTCGACGTAGTGGCGCGCACGGCCGACGTGACGTCGACGCCACTCACCGTCGGCGGGGGCGTTCGGTCGGTCGACGACGTGCGCGCCCTTCTCGCGGCGGGCGCCGACAAAGTGAGCATGAACTCGAGCGCCGTGAAGACGCCAGAGCTCGTGCAGCGCTGCGCGGACAAGTGGGGCCGTCAGGCGGTGGTGGTCGCCATCGACGCCAAACGCCGGCAAAAAGCGGGTTCCGGGTCACCCCCGACGTGGGAGGTCTTCATCCAAGGTGGCCGCGTCGCCACCGGTCTTGACGCGGTCGAGTGGGCCGCCGAGATGGACCGGTTTGGCGCGGGCGAGCTCCTCGTGACGAGCATGGACCGCGATGGAACACTCGCGGGCTACGATCTGGAGCTCACTCGAGCGATCGCCGACGCGGTGTCCATTCCCGTCGTGGCGAGCGGCGGCGTAGGAACGCTCGAGCACTTGAGGGCAGGGCTCGTCGAAGGCGGAGCCGACGCAGCACTCGCGGCCTCGATTTTTCACGACGGCAAGCACTCGATCGCTGAAGCCAAGCGTTTCTTGGCCAGGGCGGGGGTTCCAGTGAGGCTTTCATGAGTGCGCTCGACGCATCGATCACGCTCGAAGAGGTGTTCGCCGTCGTGAGCACCAAGCGCGTTCCTCTCGCGCCCGAGCTCGCTGGCTACCTCGCACTCGAGATCACCGAAGGGGCGGCCGGCGGTCCTGGAGAGATCGACCCGAAGCACGTTTACATCGGCGACGAAGGCTCGGTTGCCCTGGTTCGACCGAAGCGCGACAACCCGCAGGGGGATGCCGAGAGCTCGATCCGCGCGATCCTCCAGAAGCTGCTCGACGCCAGCGGCTCGCAGACCCCCGCACTCGGAGCGGCTGCGAAACGCGCCTCGGGTGGGGGCGTGCCGTCGCTCTCGCAAGAGCTCGAAGCAGCGCTCATTCCAGTAAACCGTGCGGCCGGTCGGCGCGCGCTCGCCCGCCTCGCGCGCGAGGTGAAACGGGTCACGATGGGCGTCGGTCGCAACGCCTCGGTGCCGGCAAGCGAGCGGGGTCCGCGGGCGTCGTCACCCAGCTTCGATCGGGTCGTCGCAGCGAGCCCGGCAATCGCACCCAGTCCGCAGACGGTCGCGACCCCGGTTCCTCCCGCGCTCCTACGCCCGGTGACCCCGCCGCCCGTCGTGTTCGGCGATCAAGAGCAGCCGACGACGGCGAGGCGGGACATCCCCAGCGAGGTTCTCGCGGAGGCGAGCCCCAAACCAGCGCCGACGCTCGGTCGCCCGATAAGCCTGAACGATCTGCCCACCCGCGAGTTCACCACCAGCGAAGCGGTGCTCGCGAAGGGCCACGACGACGTAGACAGCCTGCTGTCGTCCTTCGAAGTGTCCGAAAATCGACCCGACCTGGCGGTCTCGCGCGATCTCAAAGCGATGGCCGGGCTCGACCCCACACCCGCTCCGCCCGACGCCGATGGAATCGAGAGCCTGCTCGCGATGACCAGCCGGGCGCCCGAGGCAAGACGCGGCAGCGGGGCCCGAACATCGAGCCCCAAAGTCAGAGCGGAACCGAACCCGGAGATGCTCAAGGACACGCCTCTCCCGGCTCGGAAGCGTAATCCGTCGTATGCCGATGATCGACAGCTCCCCACCGCACCGGCCGCGAGAAAGCCTTCCTTGGCCCCCCCGACGAACGCAGCGCGCCGACGGGCGCCGAAGACCGATCGCTTCCTCGTGGTGCTCCTGCTTCTCCTCGTTGGCGCGGGGGCGTTCATCGTCTGGATGCTGAAACCAGGCTTTTTGACGGGGAGAACGCCCAATGCGGTCCAGACCGAGAAGGTCAACGTCGAGGCGGAGCAGGCGAAAGTCGAAGCGGCGCAGAAGGCCGTGGCCTGCCGGGCGACCCTCACCGTGACCGATGTCCCGGCGGACGCCGAGGTGCTCCTCCACGTGGGGCGAGCGCCAGCGGACGTCGAGCATATGCCGATCGGCGCGCGTCTCGAGTTCGTGGCCACGGCAGACGGGTATGCGCCGAAGCGTGTCGTCGTGCCGCAAGGCGCGACGTGGGATCCGGGGCCCGGCGGCAAAGCGCGCTACGAAGTCGCCGTGCAGCTCGACGCCTCCAAAGGAAAAGTAGGAAGCGTCGATCTGTGGCCGGCGGGTGATCCCGGCACTGACGTCGGCGGCAAGGGCGCGCCCGGCACCGTGCACGTCGTTTCCAGTCCGAGAGGGGCCGAGCTCTGGCTGCTGACGGGGCTCGGACCGGAGGCGGTCATCGAGCAGCTCCCTTGCCAGGGAGACGTAGAGGTCCTCGTCGCCGGACCGAAAGGACGCCGCACGCGCCTTCGTGTCAAAGAGGCCGAATTTGCGACAAATCCGAAGCACGCCGCGAAGATCAGCGCCAAGTAGGCGCCTGTAGAAAGGGGCCTTGTTTCGCGGTACGTTCGCTCCATGCACGAGCAAGATCTAGCCATCATCAAAGCCCTGATCCCCATGGCCTGGGCCGACGGTGTCTACGACGACAAAGAGAAAGAGACCATCGACGCGCTCCTCGAGGCGTTCGACGCGGACGCGGCTGAGAAGGAACGCATCCACCAGTACGCCGCTGAGAAACGCACGCTCGACGACATTGATCTGCAAGAGCTGTCGGCACCGGACCGGCGCCTCGTCATCCAGCACGCCGTGCTCCTGTCGTTCGTCGATGGCTCACAAGGCCCCGAAGAGATCGCGCTCCTCGCTAATCTCGTAACGAAGCTCAAAGTGCCGGCCGCGGAAGCGACCGAAATCATCGAAGCCGCGACCGTCCGCGCGAAGAAGAACCTGAAACTGCTCTAAGCGTTCGAGTGGTGTCGGGTGCGGACGGACTCGATTTCCTTGAGCAACGCCATCGGGCTGAACGGCTTGGTGTAGTAGCCGTTCGCCCCGGCCTCGCTTGCCATCCGCTTCGACTCTTCATCGTCGAGGGCGCTGATGATGAGGACCGGGATGGACTTCGTGAGCGGCTCGGCGCGCAGGCGGCGGCAAACCTCGTAGCCGTCGTACGACCCGGGTAAATTCAGGTCGAGCAGGACGACGTCGGGCACATTTGCAAACGCGAGCTCGAGGCCTTTCGATCCCGAGGGAACGGCGGTGACCACATGACCTCGCCCCGAGACGAGCGCCTCGATCATTCGGCTGATCGAGTCCGAGTCTTCGATGATCAGGATCCGCATGCCGTTCATGCTACGGCTTTGACATCGCGCCGACCAGCAAGTTGAAGAGCTGCGTCTCGTACTTATTTACATCGCGCGTGGGAACGTCACCGACACGCGCACGCCACCTGCGGGCGCGTCCCCGAGCTCGAGGGTCGCCCCTTGCCAGGAAGCAATCTCGTTGGCGACGTAGAAGGGCAAGCTGGTCGGCCGCCCGTAGGTACCGGGCTCCACTTGAAGCGCGACGAACGCTCTTCGCGCGGAGGAAGGAAGCGGGGCGCCTGCGTCGTCGACCGTGACCCTCGGGAAGAGATCCTCGACAGCGTCGACGGTCAGCGTCACGACCGATCCGCGTGGAGATGCGGCGATGGCCTGCACGAGCAGCTCTCGCAGGAGAACGAGCGCGGCGCGCGGGCCGATCCGAGCCGAGATGCGCGGCGAGTCGTCCTTCTCCGAGCCCGACGCGGCGATCTCGATCTTTACGTCGGCCCGCTCCGCACGCCGGGCGAGCGCGCGGGAAGCCTGTCGAGCCGTCTCGGTGAGGTCGACGAGCTTGGAGATTTCCTCTTCGTGAAGATCTCCGAGAGCGCCCAACGCGGCGACAAACTCCTGAGCGCGTGAGACGGCGCGCGCGATGATCGGCATCGGATCTTCCTCGCCCGGTTTCGGAGCGACGAGGTGCTTTGCCGTCGGGGCGAGAATGGTGCGGAGCTCGGCTGCGACGCCGCCCGCGAACTTTGCCAAGCTCGCAAAACGCTCGCCCGGAGGCGTCATGTGCATCGCCGGGGGAATGGTCGACGGCGTCGTCGGCTCCTCGCCTTGGGCGATGACGGCAGCGAGCTCGCGTGCGTACACTTCGCCTTGTTTTCGAGCCTCATCGAGCTCTTTACGAAGCGACTCGCGCTCTTTCTTTTCGGATACACCGTCCGCCGGGAGGCTGAGCACTTCCGCGCCGCCTTCGAGATCGTAGCGGCCTCCGTATCGGATCGCCATGCGACTCACCCACGCGCGCTCCGTCTCCGCGATCGTCGAGCTATCGGGGCCGAGCATCACAGAGAGGCGAACGTCGTCCCCTTCCCGCTTGATGGTGACCGCCGAGCCGACGCCGGTGCTGTGACCGACAAGCACGTGCACCATGCGACGGAGCTCGCCCTCTTCGCCGAAGACCTCGGTGCCGCCGCCCGGCTCGATCGAGACGCGCGCATCGGGCGCAACCTCCCAGATCAAGGCGGCGAGATCGATTCGTCCGCGCCGCCCGCCACCGCGTGGGGTGCCCGGTGTCTGGTGGAGCGACGAGAGCATCTTCATTGCGTCGTCGAGCGCGTCCAGCGTGGCGTCGAGGCCATGGGACTCGCCGATGTGAACTTCGGGTGCTGGAGGCGCGTTGGTCTTCAGCACCTGCACGCCGACACGAAGCCGCTCGGCCGCGCCTTGTGCTTCCTGCGTGAGGAGCCAGCCGAGCTCCTGGCGAGTCAGTCGCCCTTTCGTGGACAAAGCGTGCCTCCAGGTTCGTGGATCATCGTACCATTAGAGCATGCTTCAGGAAGAGCGCGCAGATCGGATCGCTTACGACGCGTCGAACGACGTGGCGCGAATCACGACCGGACTCCTGGTGGACCCTACGAAGCGCGCGACGGCGCAAGTCGATCTTCTGCTCGACAAGGACGGGTTTTTAGTGGGCGTGGACTTGGGCGGCGGCGGCCTCTCCCGCGTGGTGGTCATGCTCGGCCCGCACGAAGCGGTGGTCCGCACCCAGAGCGCGCACATCGAGCTCGCTCGCGACACGAGCGGTCACGTCGCCGAGCTCACCATTCCGGGCGCCGCTGCGGCGATCAAAGCCGCCTCGAAAAACCCTTATATTTAGGCTATTCCGGGCTACTTGGCGCGGGCGGCGCGGGCGGTCCCGGTGCTGGCCCACGAACGCTCTGCACCCGACGCGAGCCACGTCAGCGCGACCTTCGAGGGGCCGAAGGACACCGACGTGCTCGCCCTCTCTGGCCAGCTAGAAGGCGGAGGAAGCTGCATCGACTTCTGGTTCTTCAGTCCCTTCGACGCGCTCGCATCGAACTGGATGGCGGCGATCCCTACGCCGCTGAGGAGCGCGACGATGCCGCTGGGGATGAACGGCGCAAGAACGGCGCGGACAGTTCCCGACATCTCTGCCGCGCGGGCCGCCACCAGGCGTACGTCGTCGAGCGTGGTGCACAGGACCGCGATGCCCGATTTTCCATTCGACACGTGGTTAAGCGCGAACGTTGCGCCGTCCACGATTTCTAGGGTCTGCACCGACTTCCAAGGGACGGCCACGGCGACCGACGGCGGCAGCGACGTGGTCCGGTCGGCGTCGCCACTGCGGCGCTCGCGAGCGATGAGCACGTCGTCGGTAGGAAGGGCACGCGGGACGGTGACGCGCACCGGTCGCTTGAACGCGCGCGGGTCGCCAATTTCGCCGGTGGCGACGGCGTAGGCCAGCGTCTCGGCGGAGGCGACGATGGGGCTCGTCTTTGCCCCAGCGCGCGGCTCGGGATCGCAGCAGCGAAGGCTGAGCCCTCGCGCGGGCGGCGGGTAGAGAGCGCCGCTCATCACGCGCGCGTCGGGCTCGATCAAACGCGCACCCGTCGCCACGAGATCGGTCAACGCGCCTGCGGCACTGAGCACCTCGAGCATCTGACGCGACGGAACGGATACAAGTAGATCGAGACGCGGCGGCACACGCTTCGACTTCAAGAGCGCGGCGGCGGCGAAGAGATCGCGAAGGGTGATCCCGCTGTCCCCTCCGAGAAGCACCTGAGACACTGGTTTTCCTGCCAGATCGCGCACGGGGCGGACTTGTCCGGCTTCGTCCATCAAGAGAGGGTCGACCGCTCCGAGGTCCACGTTGAGGACTTCGTCGCAGGGGGCACCGGCGTCCGGAGCGAGCGCGCGGTGGGCCTTCGAACGACGTTGGTCGCGCAAAAATACTTCGGTGCGCTCGTCGCTCACGAAGAGCGCGGCGACGGCTCCAAGGTGCGGGGCGAGGGAGGTCAAGACCGCGCGCTCGCTCACGGAGAGCAGGCGTGCACTTGGCCCGGCGAACTCCAGTACGACCGGCGCGCCGTGCTCGGCTTCGACCCGCCGCACCGCTTCACCGAGGCCGCGCCGAATGAGCTCGAGTGACACGTCGCGCGCGCACACGAACGGCCGCACGCGCCCCGTGAGGAGGACCTGAATGCTTCGCGGTGGACGCATCCATATGCTTCCCTTGGCGAGCGCCTGTCCGAGTAGCGACGGCGACACGACGAGGGACAGCATCCCGATTCCACCGACGCCGGCGAGGCGCGGTTCGTCCGTCACGCACAGGCGTGCCGGGCTGGCGAAGCGCTCGAGGTGAACGACGCTCGGATAGCCGACGCCCGGACGCGCGAGAACGATCCCGTGCGCGACGAGCTCCGACAGATCCGCGCCGTTTCCATCGTCAACGCGCTCAGTCGCCGCGCGGGCTTCAACGCGCTCAGTCGCCGCGCGGGCTTCGGTGATGCATGTTCCGTCGAAGGCGATCGCTACCTCCACGTTCGCCTTCTTCAGACCGAACGCGCACGCTTCTGCAAACGCTCGCATTGGCGCGCGCGCGAGGACGACTTGGTCCACCTTCACTTCGACCATGCTCGAAGAAAGGGACGGATCGGCGCAGCGGCCGGCCAGGACCTTTTGGGCCATCGTGCGGGGGGGATCCCCGGCTTTTGCGCGCATACGATCTGTTTTCTCTCGAGATTGGCGTGATCGAAGGACTAAGCGCCCGCCAGAACGGCGGAGTTGCCGGAAAAAAAGCCTTTTTGGGAGCTCTCGCGCGACGTTAAGCTGCCGGCGAGTACCCGGTCAATGGCGACTTTCAGTCGCGGGGGCGCGGTCACAAGTTGACCGCTGTCACCTTGGGCTTTTACGTTGGTTGCATGTTTAAGGAAGCGCTTCGTAACATCGTGGATCAGACGGATGGCGGTCTCGCCGGTCTTCTCATGGACTCTAGCGGAATCGCACTCGAGACCTACGCGAAGGACGAGGCGTTCGACATCAACACCATCGGCATCGAGTTCACCGTCGTCATCAACCAGGTGAAGCGCGCAGCCGAGATGCTCGAGGCAGGCGCCGCGCACGAGATGTCCGTCGGCACCGACAAGATGATCACCGTCATCCGCATGCTGAACGACACGTACTTTCTCGCCCTCGCGATCAAGCCCGACGGGAACTTGGGGAAGGGTCGCTACCTCATGCGCGTCTCCGCGCCGAAGTTCCTCGCCGAGCTCTGATGGCAGCAAAAAAGCGCGCGCAGGGCCTTCGCGTACTCTGCATCTCCGGTCCCAATCTTCAGCTTTTGGGAACGCGCGAGCCGGCAATCTACGGCAGCGAAACGCTCGCCGACATTCACGGGCGACTTCGCGCGCGCGCCAAGGACCTCGGCTGCACCATCGACACGAAGCAGACGAATCACGAGGGCGAGATCGTCAGCCTCATCGGCGATGCGCCGAAAAGGTTCGACGCCCTCATCCTCAACCCCGCCGCCTATACGCACACGTCCATCGCAATCTACGACGCCCTCAAATCCGTCGGACTCCCTTGCGTGGAAGTGCACCTGTCGAATCCCGATGCACGCGAAGAGTTTCGCAGGCACTCCTGGGTGGCGCCGGCGTGCCTCGGACGCATCGCAGGATTCGGTGGCTCGAGCTACATCTTGGCGCTGGAAGGGCTAGTCGCCAAGCTCGGTCGAGGATAAGTTGGCGGCCCCAATGACCGTAGACATGGACAAGCTGCGCGCGCTGCTCGACGTGCTGACCGAGCGCGATATTTCCGAGTTCGAGCATGAAGACGAAAAGGTGCGGATCAAGATCGTGCGTGGTGCGAAGATGCAGCACGTCGCGCCGTTCGCCTCGCACTCGTTCGTGCACCACCCCCAATCCGCCGTACAAGGCGGAGCGGAGCCCGCGTCGATTCGTCCGGAGGCTGCCGAACCGCCGAGCGATTCCGCTGACGTGACGAGCCCGTTCGTTGGTACGTTCTACCGAGCGCCGAGCCCCGACTCTCCGTCGTTCGTCGACATCGGATCCGTGGTGCGCATCGGCCAGACGCTCTGCATCGTGGAAGCGATGAAGCTGATGAACGAAATCGAGGCCGAGCACTCCGGCACGGTGGTCGAGATCTTCGCCCAAACCGGAAAAGCGGTGGAGTTCGGGCAGAAGCTCTTCCGCATCAAAAAGGCCTAAAGCCGTGTTCAAGAAGGTTCTCATAGCGAACCGCGGAGAGATCGCGCTTCGCGTTTTGCGGGCGTGCCGCGAGCTCGGGATTCAGACGGTCGCCGTCTACTCGGAGGCGGACGCGCGCGCTCTTCACGTGCGCCTCGCCGATCAAGCGGTGTGCATTGGGCCTGCGTCGGCTTCGAAGAGCTACCTCAACATCCCGGCAATCATCAGCGCCGCCGAGATCACCGCCGCCGACGCCATTCACCCCGGCTACGGGTTTCTCTCCGAGAACGCCGAGTTCGCGCGCATCTGCGCAAAATGCAAAGTGACCTTCATCGGTCCGACGCCCGAGGCCATGCGCGCCTGGGGCGACAAGGTGACCGCGCGGGCCAACGCCGCCCGGTTTGGCCTCCCTCTCCTTCCCGGCACCGAGGTTCTCACCGACGCGAAGCACGCGCTCGAGGAGGCGAAGCGGATCGGATTTCCGGTGATCCTTAAAGCCTCGGGCGGTGGCGGCGGGCGCGGCATGCGGATCGTGCGCACCGAGGGCGAGATGAACGACTCCTTTGGGAGCGCGCGCCGCGAAGCCGAATCAGGCTTCAAGAACCCGGATATTTACCTCGAAAAGTTCGTCGAGCGCCCGAAGCACATCGAGTTCCAGGTCTTCGCCGACAAGCACGGCGGCGTGTGGACGTTTGGCGAGCGCGAGTGCTCGATGCAGCGTCGGCATCAGAAGGTCATCGAAGAAGCGCCGAGCCCGGCGATGACCACCGAGAGGCGCCAGGAGATGGCGGAGGTCATTCGTCGCGCCGTGAAAGAGACGGGCTACACCTCGCTCGGAACACTCGAGTTCATCATGGACGAGGAGAAGAACCTCTTCTTCCTGGAGATGAACACCCGCGTGCAGGTCGAGCATCCGGTGACCGAGATGGTGACGGGCCTCGATCTCGTGTCGCTCCAGATTCGCGCGGCGGCGGGCGAAAAGATCGAGCTTCAGGACACACGGCCCTGGAGCTTTCGGGGCCACGCGATCGAGTGCCGCATCAACGCCGAGGACTCCAAGACCTTCGCGCCTTGGCCCGGGCTCATCACCGAGTACTTCCCGCCGGGCGGCACCGGAGTGCGCGTTGACTCCGGCGTGTACGGCGGATGGCGTGTCCCTTCCGACTACGACTCCCTCATCGCGAAGCTGATCGTCCACGCACCCACGCGACAGGAAGCCATTTTACGCATGCGACGCGCGCTCGACGAATTCATCGTCGGCGGCATTCGCACCAACATCGACCTTCACAAGAAGCTCCTCGCCGACCACGACATGCTCGACGGCACGATGACCACGCGCACCATCGAGCGCGTCATCGCGACGACCTAGACGAGGCTGGGTGCAGAGGAAGGCGTCTCGAGCGTCGGGGGTGCCATGCGCGCAGACCTGGCTCGTGTTCGGGCGGTGTCCGCGGACAGTTGGAAAGTGACGAGGACAGGTCGACCCACCGGGTTCTCGCCTGAGGCGGCTCCGCGTTGGCGGCACGGGGTTTGCTCCGCGAAGGATCAGGTCGAGCCTCGGATGTCGCGACGTCGGGGGTGAGACCGCAGACGATGGGTTGTCACTGGTAAGAGTGGGAGACAACAGCCTTGGTCGAGAGCTCGAAGCTGATGCCTTAG
>JAYTOU010000045.1:0-19398 GCA_043747615.1 Myxococcales bacterium
ATGGCGAAGCCCGCGTGGCGACTGAACGCGTTGAAGACGGCGAAGTGGAGCAACGCGTTGCTCAGGCTACGGGCTTTAAGCGCTGCCGCGACGCTCGGGTTGTCGCTCGGGGCGGTTGCACTCTCGACGAGCGGCTGCGCCGTGAACGAGACCGACGTCCACCGCTGGGAGACCACCGAGCGCGGTCCGGAGAAGCTTTTCGCCGTCGTCACGCACGACAAATACTCATGGCCGCTCCGCACAGAGGCTGCGCTCTCGATGATTCGCATCCGCGCGCGCGGCGGCAAACGCATCGGGATCGAGCTGCTCATAGAATCGCTGGCCTCGCTCGCGCCTGAAGCGCGCTCGAAGATCGTGGCGGGCATGACGCCCGAGCTCATCAAGCAGATGCAGGCGACCCCCCCCGGAAAGAAGCCGGACGGTACGCTTACTCCCGATCCGTCTATTCCTTTCAAGGACGCGGCGTTCGGCATGCTCTCCCACGAGCCCACGCTGGTGACCGAGGACAAGTCCAACGCCGACATCACCGCCGCCCTTCAGCAGTGGTCACAGACGGATTTCGAAAACCGCATCGACTACAGCTCGCAGCAGCACGGCATCGAGCAAATGATGCGCTTTCTCGGCGCTCCGTCGGTGCGCGCCCTGCCGGGGCTGATGACGGAGAATTCCACGAAGCTCGATCGTATCGCCGGGCTCATCGCGGATTTAGGCGAGCCCGACGTCAAGCTTAAGGCCTCGCAGTCGCTCGTGGCCATCGCCAAGGGAATCGACTCCCCGTCCTGGATCGCGAAGCAGACGCCGCTGGTCGAGGACGCCGACAAACGCGCCGGTCAGAAGGTCACGAAAGAGCAGCTCGCAGAGCAGATCAAAAAATACCAAGACCAAGAGCTGACTCGGATCTTCAGTGCGATGAAGCGGGTCGGCGGCCGTCCGGTGATCGACTACGTGCTCCTCTACGCAGGGCAGAAAGAGAACAACGAAGACCGCCGAAAAGCGGCGCTCGCTGCCCTCGAAGGCCGCGTGGACAAGAACAACACGGGCGACGTCGAGCGCCTCTTCGAGATCGCCAAAGACGACAACACCCCGGACAGCGTGCGTGGTCTAGCGTTCGATCGCTTGGGCGAGCTCCCCAAAGAGGTCGTCGTCCCGCGCATGTTCCAGCTCTTCGAGCCGCAGAAAAAATGGAAGGTTCGCTGGGTTGCCGCGTCGCTGGTCCTCAAGTCGACCAGCACCGGCAAGATCCCCGAGTTCATGCAGCACCTCCCGCGATCTGGCGGAACGAAGATTGGAATGACGGAGCCGATCTCCTACGGCGCGCTCATTCAGAAGATGGAAAATCCCGGCAGCGAGCCGAAAGCGAAAGACGCGATCGTGCCCTACCTGCAGTCGCGCGAGCTCGGACCGAAGCTCGTGGCCCTCGGCTATTTCTATGGGGGAAAAAAATCCGACATTCCGCTCATCGCTCCCCACGGAGACGAGACCATGGCCGTCCCGAAGTGTGAGAAGGACGACGAGTGCGGCTGGTCGTGCGACGTGCCGAAGCCTGGCTCGCAAGAGAAAGAGTCGAAAGAGGTCCACAGTGTCGGGGAATTCGTGCGGTTTTGCGTGGTCCCCTCCATGGACCAGCCGTAGACAGCGTGTAACGAAGCGCAGATCCTGTGCTTTTTTCGCCTTTCCCAGTAATTTGAAATTCCAAGGTGCCTGCTAGCAAATGAGCTCGGATCCCAACAAGAAGAGCGCACGAAGCTTCCAGTGCCGCGATGTCCTCTGGGAGACATTCGAGCAGATGGCGCGCGAGCTCGAGTGCAGCGTGGACTACCTCATCAACGAGGCCATGAAGCAGTACGCCCGCCAGCGAAGCTACGGCACCTCGCGCACGCCTTTTCCCGGAAATGTGCGGGGCGAGGGTTCTGTGCCGCCGCCGAGCGTTGCTCCCCCGCGCGAGCAGGCGCGCGACCGCGACTACGGAGCCCCGATTCCGCCGCCGCCCGCGTCGATGCGAGGAGGCCCTCTTCCTCCTCCGCCGTCGCGTGCGCCGGCTCGTGGTGGCAACCCTCTTCCCCCTCCGCCCTCACGCGGCGGTGGTGGTGGTATGGCGAGCGGTGGCGGAGGCGGAATGCACGGCCTGCCCGCCCCTCCTCGCGGTGGAGGCGGTATGCCTCCGCAGGCTCGATCGGTCCCGCCGCCTGCACCACGCAGCGTCCCGCCGCCGCTTCCGCGTGGAGGCCCGCCGCCCGTTCCGGCGAACATGGGCTCGGCGATGCCGTCCAACGGTGGCTACTCCCCCGCTGCGCAATCCTCCTCCCAGCTCAACGTCGTCTACCAGGGCGAAAAAGTCGCCGTCACCAAAGATCGTTTCGTCATCGGCCGCGGAAAGCAGTCGAGCGATCTCACGCTGAAGGATCCGAACGTCTCGCGGCAGCACGCGATGATCGAGTTTCAGAACGGCGTGTATTTCATGGTCGACATGGGCTCGACGAACGGTGTCGAGTTCAACGGCCAGCGCATTGCGCGAAAACAAATTGCCGAAGGTGACATCTTCCGCATTTGCGATCACGACCTGCGATTTACATACCGCTAAGTTCGGGGAATGGCGCGCCCCGATCTTCGCCCGATGCACGCCCTACCCGTGCTGGAGTCGCGACGCGCAGCGCTCGAAAACTGCGTCTTCTGCCCGAAGCTTTGCCGAAGCGCGTGCCCCGTCTCGAACGCCGAGCCGAAAGAGACTCTGACCCCGTGGGGGAAGATGTCGATGACGTACTTCGCGGCGCGTGGAGACGTACCCATGGAACCGAGCTACGCGGCTCCCGCCTGGGCCTGCACCGGTTGCTACGGATGCCGCGAATCGTGCGACCACAAGAACGACGTCACCGGAACGTTGTACGACGCACGCACCGAGCTGGTGAGCTCGAAGGTGGCACCGCGCGGGGCCGTCGAGACCATCTCCGGTTTCGCCGCACACGACGCGGCCACCCGCGCCGACGTGCACGCGCTCGGTGAAAACACGGCAGGCGTGCGCTCCGACTCGCGGACCAAGCTCCTCATCGGCTGCGGTTACGCGCGCAAGGCAAAGGGCGAAGCGAAGGATGCGATTCGCGCAGCCGCGGGCGTCGGCGGCGAAGACGTGGCGCTCGTCGAGGGGTGCTGCGGTTTGCCGCTCTTCATGGCGGGAGACAAAGAAGGGTTCGCGCGGAAGGCCGCGTCGTTCGCCGAAGAGACCCGCGGCGCCGAGAAGATCATGGTGGTGGACGCCGGATGCGCCATGACCCTCAAGCGTCACTACGCGTCGGTCGGTGTTCGTCTCGACGGCCAAGTGGAGGTCGTCGTCGAGCGCGCGGCGCAGGAGCTCGTCCGCCTCGAAGGCGCACCCAGCGGAAGCACGAAGGTTCGCTACCACGATCCTTGTCAGCTCGGACGCGGCCTCGGGATTTACGACGCACCTCGCGCCGTTCTCACCCGCATCCTTGGCCGTGCGCCCGACGAGTTCGACACCCGCCGCGAGAAAGCAGCGTGCGCGGGCGCGGGCGGCCTGCTCCCGGTGACGATGCCGGACGTCGCGCGCACCATTGCTCGAACCCGGAACGACGAGCACTACCGCAACGGCGGCGGAAGGATCGTCACCGCGTGCGCGTCTAGCCTGCGTGCGCTCCGCAAAGACAATCCCTCGCCGGTGGACGACATCGTGACCTGGATCGCGCGCGCGGTCAGAACGTAAGTGAGCGCGCCTTCGAAAAGAGACGGAGGCGCGTCGCGGCAAACGATCGCCACGCGCATTCTCGCTTCGTTCGCGGTGACCGTCGTGGCCTTCGCTGTGACCGTGGGCTGGAGCGTCGTCGCCCAGCGGCGCACGGCAAAGGACAGCGAGGAGCTCTCAAAAGGGTACGTGCCGTTGGCGCTCAAGCTCGGACAGCTTCGCGCGACGCAATCGACGCTCTCGACGCTCGTGGACGGCATTCCCGACGAGCGAAATCCGCTCTCTACGCGGCTCCTCCTGGAGACGCTCGTGAGTGTGAGGCGGGCGAAGTTTCTGGAAACCCGGGCTGCCATAGAGACGGGACTCGCGCAGGTGGGCACGCCGGACTCGCGTGAGCTCGCCCGCTCGCTGTCGACGGAGTTGTCGCGCGGAGAAGCCGCGCTCGCCGCGGACAAAGCGGGTTTCGAGCATCTTTTCTCGGCGATCGATGGCGGGGACAAGGATTCGGTAAACCGGGTTCTCGTCACGCTCGGCGCGGTGGAGCATGACGCCGACCATCGTCTTCATCTCCTGTCCGACAAGGTCGCGAGCTCCATGGACGCGATCAGCGAAGATGCACACAAGCGCGAGCTGCGGGCGATCTACGCGCTCGTCATCTTGGCGTCGCTCACTCTTGGCGTCGGCGTCGCGGTCTCCATTCATACCCGACGCCTACTTGCGCCGCTCGCGCGCGTCACCGAACGCGCCCAGGCCGTGGCGCGCGGAGATCTTACGGCACGCGAAGTGGTCCCAACGCGCGATGAGATCGGCGAGCTTGCGACGGCCTTCGAGCAAATGGTCGCTGCCGTTTCGAGCGCGCAGAGTCAGGCGCTCTCGAACGAGCGACTTGCCGCCATCGGAAAAATGGCCGCGCACGTCACCCACGAAATTCGAAATCCGCTCTCGTCGATCGGGCTGAACATCGAGCTCCTGGAAGAAGAGCTCTCGTCGCCGGGGCCGGAGGTGCGCACCGAGTCGCGCGCGCTCCTCAAGTCCATCTCGCGCGAAGTGGAGCGGCTCGAGCTTCTCAGTGAAGAATATTTGCGCTTGGCGCGCCTCCCGTCGCCCCGCATGGAGGCAGAGGACATTCGCACTGCCGTCCGAGAAATCGTGGACTTTGCGCGACCCGAAATCGAGCGCGCAGGGTGCACCGTGGAGCTGCACATTTCGCCCGAGCTTCCGCCCGCGCTCTTCGACGAGTCGCAGATTCGTCAGGCTCTCCTCAACCTTCTGCGCAATGCGCGCGAAGCCATGCCCAAGGGCGGGGCGATCGACGTGCGCGTGGACGCCGAAGGAATGAGTGTCGCCGTGAGCGTGGAGGATCGCGGCGGTGGCATCCCCGAAGAAATCCGCAGCCGCGTGTTCGATCCGTTCTTCTCCACCAAGGGCGAGGGCACCGGGCTCGGCCTGGCTATTACCCTGCAGATCGTCGCGGCCCACGGAGGCGTCGTCACCTGCGAAGCGCGCGAAGGCGGCGGCACGGCGTTTCGAATCGCTCTTCCCATCGCACCGGCACGCGCATCGGCGCTGCCCCATTCGGCTCCTTCGTCGAGGGGGCGGGTCTTGGGGGCGCGCTGAGGCCGTGGTACGTCGCCTTCAATGGCTCGACCCGATTCACGCATGCTCGATGCGCTACGCCCCGTTGAAATGCTCTGCGGTTTCCACCGCCCGTCGGAGGGCTCAGTCCTCTACCGTGCAGGGGGCACCGTCGTTCTGTGCACGGCGTCGATCGAGGCGAAAGTGCCTCCTTTTCTCGAAGGAAAAGGCAAAGGCTGGATCACCGCCGAATACCAGATGCATCCCCGGGCCAATCCACCGAAGCGCGAAAGTCGCGATGGTCGGAGCAAACCGCTCGGCGGGCGAACGCAGGAAATTCAACGCCTGATCGGTCGGGCGCTCCGAGCCGCCGTGTCGCTCCAGGATCTCGGGGAACGAACCGTCACCATCGACTGCGACGTCCTCGAAGCGGACGGCGGAACGCGGACGGCGTCAGTGACCGGCGGCTTCGTCGCGCTCGCCCTCGCCGTTGCGAAGCTCACGAAGTCGGGCGCTATCAGCCGGCCGGTCCTCAAGGGTGCCGTCGCCGCGACGAGCGTCGGCTACCTGAAAGACGAATCGGTCGCTCTCGACCTTTGCTACCTCGAGGACTCGAAGGCCGAAGTAGATCTCAACGTCGTCGCCACGGCGTCGGGCGACATCGTCGAAGTGCAAGGCACGGCTGAGGGAGATCCGATCGCCCGCGCGCGCATGGATCAGATGCTTGATTTGGCTCTGAAGGGCATCGCTATGTTGGTGAACGTTCAGCGCGAGACACTCGTCAAAGTGGGCGTCGATCTCGATACGCTCATCGTGAAAAAGAAGTGAAGCACACGCTCGTCGTCGCGAGCTCCAATCGCGGCAAGCTCGACGAGCTTCGCGTTCTGCTCGCCGAGCTGCCCCTCGAGGTGTACGCCCTCGACGAGATGACGAAGGTCCCCGTCATCATCGTGGAGGACGGTGCCACGTTCACCGATAACGCCATCAAAAAGGCGCGCGCAGCTGCCGAAGTCACCATGGCCCTCTCGCTCGGCGACGACTCGGGCCTCGAGGTCGACGCGCTCGAAGGGCGCCCAGGGGTGCTCTCCGCACGCTTTGCGCACGAGCGTGCGACCGACGCCGAGAACAACGATGCGCTGCACCGAGCCCTCGACGCGCTCGGCGATCCCGACGGCTCGCCCTCGACGCTCCGTGGTCGAGACGAGACGCACGAAGCTCCTCCGAAGAGCGCCGCGGACCCGGTCACGTATGCGGCGCGCTTTCATTGCGTGCTCGCGCTCGTAGACCCCTACGCAGAGGACGACGCCCCCATCGTGGCCCATGGAACGTGCGAAGGAAGGGTGACGCGTACCGCGCGCGGGTCGAGCGGCTTCGGGTACGATCCCATGTTCGTCGTCGACGGCACCAACAAGACGATGGCCGAGCTCACGGCAGAGGAAAAAAACGCGATCAGCCACCGCGCCCGCGCCTTCCGAGCCCTCGTGCCTCGCTTGAAAGAAATCATCGCCGCCCGCGAAGCGCTCATCGCGAAGCTCGCCTAGAACCTTGCGCGGTTACTTTCCGAAGAAATCGAAGTGGGCTCCGCAGCCGAGTCCGAGGATCAAGTAGCCGCGCTGCGCGTTGATGTTCTGGCCATTTTGGTAGGTCGGGTGGGTGAGCCCGTCGCCCTGGTTCGGCGCGTAGGTGACGGAGCCGCTCGTGTCGGTCATCGTTCCGCCCGAGAGCTGGGCCATCGGTGAGATGACGAAGAGCGTCGAGATCCGGATCTCGGCGCCGAGGCCAAGGCGAAAAATTTCGAGCCCGGACATCTTGTACGTCTCGGAGCCGTTCGAGACTGTGACGGTGCGCACGCCGACGGAGAGCTCGGAGAGGAAGCCTGCGCTGTCGACGTCCCCTGCGGTGTAGCGAAATCCGACGCCGTAAAGATCGCTCGACGCGGTGGCGCCCGTTCCTGCGAAGCGATGCCCTTTGCCGACGAACCCGTGCTCGAGAAAGACGTAGGGCGTGTAGCGTTTGCCGAGGCGAGCGCCGACGTCGATCTCCGCCGCGAGCCCATTTCCTAGAAAATTTCCCGAAGTTTCTGGCTGGCCGAGCTCGTTGTCAAAGAACGAATTGCCGAAGCCGAGGACGCCAAGCCGAGCGCCCGTCCACAAAGAAAATTTCGGCGCGTGCGTCTCCACGGGGGGCTCGACGTAATATCTCGGAGCGGGTGCGGCGCTCGGCGCGTACTGCTGCGCTCCGTAGCCAGGAGGCGGGTAGCTTTCCTCGGGCGCGTACACGGGCGGGGGCGGCTGCGCGGGAGGCTGCGCCGGGGGCGGGGACGAGCTTTGATCCGTCGGAAGAGCCGGGAGCGGACCCTGTGCGAGGACGATGGTCGGAGCTAGGGAAACCGATGCTGCCGCTATGATCCCCGCAATTCGACTAAGCATGGGCCCATGATAGGGCATCCGCCGCGATGATGGAGTGCACGAAAAACCTATGAAGCCTTGGCGCGCAGTCGGGCGTTACGGCTCAGTCGGAATCGAATTCGTAGCGACCGTGGGTGTCGGATATTTCGCAGGGCGCTGGCTCGACCGCCGCTTCGACGCCCATGGATGGCTGATCGGGCTCGGCCTCCTCGTCGGCACTTACGCGGCGTTTCGACTGCTCTTCAAGCTCTCCAGCCAGATGACCCGCGACATCGAGCGCGAGGAGCGGGAGGAGCGGGGCCCAAGGCCTTGGCGGGGCGAAGGCTCGGCCCCATCGTCGAGGGCGGAACCGGAGGATGATGACGACGGCGACGACGACCAGAGCGATGGCGACCGGGCAAACTAAGCCTGTCGACGATCGCCTTCTCGTCGCGGTGCTCACCGTCGGCTCCGTCGCCATCGTGATCGCCGGCCTCGTCGCCTGGCGATTCGGAGTGCGCGCAGGAATTTCGGCGCTCACCGGTGGAGGCCTCGCCACGCTGAATCTCGAGCTGCTCGCCCGCAGCGTCGGCCGTGTCCTCGCGGACGACAAAGACGTGCGCGCCAAAAAAAGCGCTCTACGCGGCTTCGCGGCCCTCTGTCGGCTCCTCGCTCTTTACGGCGTCGTCACCTTTCTCCTGGTCGAACATTGGGTCGATCCGATGCCCTTCGGGGTGGGCTACCTCTCCCTGCCCGTAGGAATCGTCATTGCGTCCCTTTTGAGCGATCGCAAAAAAGCCGATTGAGGCGACCCTCCTTCACTTCGTCCGTCACTCCAAGCCGATTAGAACTGAATTTTTAGCCGTATTGGTGTAGACGCTTCGAAAGCACGACCATGCCTGAACACACATCCTTTTTGAGCTACCTCGTCGCGATGTTCCCTGCCCTCGGGGAGAACATGCGCAACCTCGGGCACACGGCGTTCGGCAAGCCCGTCACGGTCCACAGCGCAGAGCCGCTCCTCGCGAGCTTCCTCGTGTGCGTCTCACTGGCGATCCTTGCATGGGTCACCCGCTCGAAGGTCGTCGACTACGAAAAGTCGGTCATCCCCGAAGCCAAGCTCACCCTCAGCACCTTCATGGAGTTCTTCGTCAGCGTCTTCTACGACGCGACGAAAGACGTCATGGGCGCCAAGCGCGCCAAGAAGTATTTCCCGGTCATCGGCACCGCGGCGTGTTTTATCTTCTTCTCCAACGCGATCGGGCTCATCCCCGGCCTCACGCCGCCGACGTCTTCCTGGAACATCACCCTCGGGTGCGCGCTCGTCGTCTTCGTTCTCTTCAATTACTGGGGGATCAAAGAGAACGGGTGGGGGTACTTCAAACACCTCGCCGGCCCCGTCTGGTACCTGGCGTGGCTGATTTTCCCGCTTGAGCTCTTGAGCGTGCTCATCCGTCCGATCACGCTGTCGATTCGGCTCATGATCAACATGGCGGTAGACCATCTCCTGGTGACGATCTTCACCGGCCTGTTCATGGTCTTCCTGCCGCTTCCGGTGATGCTCCTCGGAACGCTGGTCATCGTCGTTCAGACCTACGTTTTCTGCCTCCTCACGGCGATCTACATCACCCTCGCCACCGACCACGAAGAGCACGATGCGCCGGAGCACGCGACGGGAGCGTCCCCGGCGACCGCCCACGCGGCGCACTGACCTCTAGCCACAAATCCGAAAAACGATTACACGCCAGCTCAACGTTCGTACCACCCTCTGAAGGAGTCTTTTATGTTGATCTCGAAGAACGGTATCGCGGCTTCTGTCGCAACCGCCGTAACGCTGCTCTCGACCTCCGCGTTCGCTCAAGAGACGGCAGCGAAGGTTGCCGAGGCGGGCTCGAACGTCAACGACGTGAGGATGTGGGGAGCGATCGGCGGCGGCATCGCGGTCGGCCTCGCGGTTCTCGGCGGAGCAACGGGCCAGGGGCGCGCAGCAGCGGCCGCTCTCGAAGGCATCGCGCGTAACCCGGGCGCGGTTACCCGCGTTCAGACCCCGATGATTCTCGCCCTCGCGTTCATCGAATCGCTCGTGCTCTTCGCGATCGTCGGCCTGCTCTTCATCCTCGGCATCATCGGCCGGTAACCGAATCAGTTCGCCTTTGGACCTCGGCGGAAGTCGAGGAGCGCGTGGCCGGTCCAGAAGAGGGCGGCCACGCTCAGCATGCCGAAACCGAGGGTACCGTGCGCTTCCCCTTTGATGAGGAGCGTGCCGCACCCCAGTAGCGTAGCGACGACGATCGCCGTGAAAAGACGCCTTCCGAGGCGATCGGTGGCCCGCGGCAGCTCCGGGTCCACGGTGCGGACGCTGAGGCGCCCGAGCCGGAGATCGTCGAGCACTTCACGCAGCTGCATGGGCATGTCGTAGCCGACGCGGGAAAGCTGCTCCACGCCGCGCCAGAGGTCGTTCCCGATGCGTTGCGGCGAATAGCGCTGCTTGAGCAAGTCTAGGAAGTAGGGGCTGGCTTCGCCGAACACGTCGAGATCGGGATCGAGCTCTTTCCCGATGCCCTCGATGGTCATCAGCGATTTACCCACGAGCATGAAATCGGTGGGGATCTCGAGGCCGTATTTCATGGCCCCTTGCACGAGATCGCGAATCATCGACGACAGCTCGATTTCCTTGAGCGGTCGGCCGAGATATTTTTCGGCGAGCAACGCCACCTCGGCGCGGTACTCGCGCATATCGATTTTTTTCGTCGGCCGACCGATGGCGTAGAGGGCGTCGGCGACCGCGTACGTGTCCTTGCGAACCGCGCCGACCATCATGTCGATGGTGCAATCACGAAGCTCGGGGCTCAGCCGCCCCACCATTCCTACGTCAATGAGGCCGATGATTGGCTGCTCCGGCGTGCCCATGATGATGATGTTGCCCGGGTGCGGATCAGCATGAAAAAAGCCATGCTCGAAGATCATCTTGATGACCAGGCCGACCGCTCGCTTGGCGATCGCGGGGCCGCTGAAGCCTTCTTTGATGGCCTGATCGATTTTTCGTCCGTCGAAGAACTCCAGGGTGAGCACGCTCTTCGAGCTCGCCTGCTTGTAGACCTTCGGGAATCGGATGTGGGGCTGGCTTGCGAAATTTTTTGCGAAGCGCTCGGCGTTGTCCGCCTCGATCATGAAGTTGAGCTCGCTCGTGATCGACCGGTCGAACTGCTGGACGAGCCCGATCGGCGAGTAGATCTTCGTCTCCGGGATCGCGCGCTCGACCGCCGCGGCCATGATGTGGAGCAGCTCCAAGTCGCGCGCCACTGTTGCCGCGACGCCCGGGCGTTGCACCTTCACCACCACCTCGACGTTGCCGTCGGGCGTAGCGAGGACAGCGCGGTGCACCTGTCCGATCGAGGCTGTGGCGAGCGGCTTCTCCTCGAAGCTCACGTACACGTCGCTCAGCGAAGCCACCAGGCTCTCCTCGATGACCTTCTTGATCGCCTCGAAGGGGACCGGAGGGACCTCGTCCTGGAGCTTCTTCAGCTCGGTGATGACGTCCGCCGGGAGGAGGTCCGGGCGGGTCGAAGCGATCTGCCCGAGCTTGATGAACGATGGACCGAGATCTTGAAGAACGAGGCGCGTGCGTTCGCCAACCGAGATGCGCTCCTTCTCGTCTTCGCCGCGTGCGACTTCTTCCGCCGCGATTTCCGGATCGTCTCCGGGCGGAGGTTCGGAGCCCGTTTTTGCTTTGCGAGTACGGCCAAATCCGGCGCGGGCGACGATCTCGCCGAAGCCGTGCCGCACGAGCACGGCGGAGATCTCGCGGAGCCTCCCGAGATCTCTAACCGCGGAGAGGACGGAAATCACCCTGCGTCGGATGCGTCCACGGGAGCTACCGATGCGTCGGATTGCGGGTTGCAACCCACCGGCTCGCAGTTGAACTCGAGTACGCCGCTATCTTTGTTCGCACCGACACACTGGCACTTATCGACGTTTTGGGTGGTCGCACCCGGGCAGGTCGGACCCGGGTAGTTGCATACGAGGCCGGGGGTCTTGCAGCTTGTGTTCGCTGCCGAGCTCTCGCTCGAGGGGCATTCCTTCGCGTTCCCACCGCCGGCGGACACGCACACCGGGTTCTCCGGATCGACGGCCTTGCCCATGGAGTCGACGCACGCGTACTTGCCCATCGTGCAGGTGCAGTTGGCCTGCTCGGAGAGGAACTGCCCGCACGGAAAGCCGATCGGACACATGAAGCCTTCCTGGGTGCACGCTTGGCCCTGCGCGAGCTTCACCGTGTTCGGGCAGAAGGGAGCGGGCTTCTGCGCCTCGGGTGTGGACGTTTCCGATGTGCAGCCGGCCAAGGCCAGGCCCGACGCAACGAAGACGGTGCCGAGAGCGAGCGCAATCTGGAGGCGCGACAAGTTCCGCATAAGAAATAACCCTTTCGTTCCGATACGAGAGCGACTTCCCGGGCGGTTTAGGCCGGTCCGGGGGGAAGCCACATAACGTTTCGCGGGCTAAACCTCAAGATGCGTCGAACATCCGAGGCGACGAACTGGCGCTTTTGAGACTTGGGAGCGCACGAATCGCCCGGAAAAGCCCTAACGCACGCGGACTGTGGTCCCTTTTTCGACGCCCATGGGAAGCGCGGCGCTCCACCCACGCGGAAGATGCGGCAGGGTCCATCCGAAGAGGCGGCGGGCGTCGATGGGCGCGAGATTCACGCAGCCGTGGCTGTGAGTACGACCGAAATCGCGGTGCCAGAACGCGGCGTGAAGGCCGACCCCCTTGTCGAAAAACTGAACGTAGGGAACGTCTTCGATCGAATAGCGTGCACCGGGCTCCTGGGCCTTCGCGGGGAGAGCGTCCGCGGACGTCTCGCCGAGCTCGAGATTTCCCATGTCGGTGGTCGCCAACTTGACCCAGATGCGGTGGGTGCCTTTCGGCGTGCCCGTCTCACTTCCCTGAGCGCCGCGGCCCGTCGAGACGAGCGTCGCGAACACGGGTTTCGGTCCTTCGTAGGCGACGAGGGTCTCGCTCGCGAGCTCGACATCGATCCAGCGCTCGTCAGCCCCGAGCTCCGACGGAGGCGGAGAAAGCGTCGGGTGCGCAAGATCGCGTGCGGACATCCATTCGCTGGGGGTGACGCCGTCTTCCGAAATACGAATCATGACGCCGCCACCGCTCGGCCTCTCCTCGCGCCACGGGACGACCTGAAATCGCACGCGCGTACCTACACCAGCCCCGCTGGCGGCCTGCCCGACCTTGGGACCCCGTAGAACGTTTGCGCGCTCGGCGGTGACCCACGCAAAATCGAGCGTCGAGATGTCTTCTCCGTGGAAGGTCGACGGATGGGAGAGGCCAAGCTCGCGGAGGGCAACCCACTTGCCGCGGTTCGTTCTTCCCCAACTCTCTCCATGCATCGAGCGCACGTCGGTGATGGCGACGGCGAAGCCAGGGTCGAGCTCTTGGGACGGCGCATCGTCGAGCGCGCTCTCGAGGCGATCGAAGCCCGACGCGCCTCCTTTCCCGACGAAAAAATAACGAAACGGAAGACCGTCGGCGAGCGTGGCAGCCGGCTCCGGGAGCTGCGGCTCGGCGGGCGAAAGCTCGGTCGCATCCGAGCAGATCCAAGCCAGCGGCCCAACGAGGAGCCAGCGTCCTGCGCAGCTCCCACCGCGCTTCGCTCCGTAGAGAGGTAGCCTCACCCCCTCGACCGCGCTGCCTCGGCGAAGGTCGAGCATCCCGGCCGCGGCGAAGATCGGCGTCTCTGATTTCTTGGGCACCACCGACTTGGCCCACGCGGGCAGCGGAATGTCCTGCGGGTCCGTCCACGGCGGCATCTCCCGCGAATCGGCATGCGCGGTCGAGCACACGCACAAGAGCAGGCAGACGAAAGCGTGCGCAGCCCGGCACGAACGGCCCCGCGGCCCCGAGGTCACAGGTCTTTCGATTGCGGGAGGCGCAGCTTGAACGTCGCTCCGCGGTTGGTCGACGTCACGGTGATCGTCCCTTGATGCTCGTCGGCGATCTTCTTCACGATGGCCAACCCGAGGCCGGTGCCACCTTTTTTTCCGCTGGTGACGAAGGACTGAAAAAGGCGGTGCTCGATCTCTTTGGGGATCCCGGGGCCGGTGTCCGCGAAGGTCATCACCACTTCGTCGAGCTCTTTGTCGCGCATGACTTTGATCTGAAATTTTCCGCCCTTGTCGGCCATGGCCTCTTCGGCGTTGCGGGCGAGATTGTGGATCACCCGGAGCATCTTCCCCTCATCGAAGCGAGCGGTGCCTTTGTCGAGCACGTCGACCACCAGCTCGATGCCGTGACGCGTGAGCTGCGGCTCGAGCTGCCCCTTCACGTCGGCGAAAAAATTCTGGAGGTACACCTTGCGAATGAGGATGGTTCGCTCGCCGCGGGCGAAGTCGAGCACGTCCCGCTGCATGGCGCTCAAGTGGTCGAACTGCTTCAAAACAAGCTCGGCGAACTCATCGCGCTTGCCGCGCTTCTCTTCGAGCTGCATCAGCTGCACGTAGCCGCTGATGACCGTGAGAGGGGTCTTCATGTCGTGAATGACCCCGGACAGAAGGCGACCGATGGTGGTGAGCCGCTCCTCTCGCTCCCGTGATTCGCGGGCGAGTTGCAAACGAATGGCGGTGGAAGCGTTGGCCGAGATGAGAAGAAGGAGCACCCGGTCTTCTTCCGTAAAACCTGGCCCGTTTCTCTTGTTGAAGAGGGAAATCGCGCCCATCGTTCCGTCTTCCCCTTCGAGCGGGAGAGCGAGGGCCGACGCGCAATGAAAACCGACGAGGTCGTCGAGCTCTTTGTCGCTCCGCTGATCGGGCGAGTCCTCGGTTTTGAAGGCCAGCTGATTGTGGCGCATGGCTTGGCCGATGAGCCCCTGCCCTTCCTTGAGGGCGAAGCGGCGAAGCTTCTTGTGCTTGTCGTCGACGAGATGGAGCGAGATCGTTCCCGACACTTCATCGCGAAGCGCGACCCCCGCCGCGCGCGCTTCGCACGAGCGCATCGCTTCGCCAAGCACGGCCATGAAGAGGTCTTCGAGCGACGACGCGCGGGCCATCGAGCTCTCGAGACTGAAGAGGAGCTTGAGATCCCGCACCCGGTGCTCAAGCTGCTCCTTCGTCTCGATGAGCTGCATGTTCTTCTGGATGACCGACAGAAATAGCCTTGAGTTGTCGATCGAAACGGCAGCCTGGGTGGAGAGCGCTGCGAGGAGCTCGATGTCCTCTTCGCTGAACTCGCCGCGAACTTTGTTGAGAACCTGGATGACGCCTATGGTCTTTCCGAGGTGATTTTTCATCGGCGCCGCGAGGATCGAGCGCGTGCGGTACCCCGAGAGCATGTCCCACTCCGGGTTGAAGCGCGCGTCCTTGTACGCGTCGCGAACGTGGAGCGGTTTGCCAGTGCGCGCCACGTGACCCGCGATGCCGTGGCCTATTTTCAAGCGGATCGAGCGAACTTCTTCCCCTTGCACGATGCGCGAGATGAGCTCGTCTTTCGCTTCGTCGAGGAGGTAGAGGGTCGCACGCTCGGCCTCCACAGCCTCTGTAATCTTGTGCAAGATGAGCTCGAGGACCTGATCGAGGTCCATGGTGGTTCCGAGCGCGAGCCCCACTTCGCGGAGGGCGGCGCTGATGCGCGTCTCGCGCGCGAGCGCTTCTTCGAGGTCCTCCACGGTGCGTGCGCGCCGCGGGCCTGACGCGACCTCACGGGTCGTGACGGCGGGCGCTCCGGGGGGACGGATTGTGTCCGACTTGGCCACGATCGTAGCGTATCAAAACTTCACTTCGGACGCGTCGCCATCCAGATGTCGCTCATTCCCTGGGCACCCGTACCCCCGCGATCGCTCGCAAAATAGAGGGTGCAGCCATCGGCGCTGATCGATGTAGGCCACTCCTGGCTCGACGTATTGAGCTCGGAGACGTTGGTCGGGGGGCCGAAGCCATCGGCCAGATTCGTTCGGCGCGCGATCCAGATGTCCTCTGCGCCCGCGCTCCCGGTCGAGCGATCGGAGCCAAAAAAACAAGGTCAAACCGTCGCTCGTTGGAACGGGGTAGCCGGTGTTCGCCGAATTCGTACTCACGCCGACCAAGGAGGGCGCGGCGAAGCTTCCGCCTTCGGAAGCCGCATCGCTGCTCGGTGCGTCGACGCCCGAGAAGGCAAGTGCGCGGCAGAGTGAGACGCACACATTCCGAAACTAGTATGCACTCCTCTTTTCAGCGCGGCCAAGCCGGGCTAAGACGCGACTCGCCGTGAAAAAACGCACGCTCATCGTCACGCCGACGTACAACGAGAAGGACAATCTGCCTCGATTCATCGCTGGCGTGCGAGGGGCCGTTGCAGACGCGCATGTGCTCATCGTCGACGACAACTCGCCCGACGGCACGGGAGACATCGCCGACGCCATCGCCGCGAAGGACGATCACGTTCACGTGCTCCATCGCGCGGGCAAGCTCGGCCTCGGCACGGCGTACATCGCCGCGTTCACGAAGGGCCTGAAAGACGGCTACGACCAGTTCTTCGAGATGGACGCCGATCTGTCGCACGACGTCCGCTACTTGCCTTCGTTCCTGCGCGCTCTCCGAGATGGCGCCGACGTCGTCATCGGCTCTCGCAACATCGCGGGCGGCGGGGTCGAGGGCTGGGGCCCCGGGCGGCACGTCATCTCCAAGGGCGGATCAATCTACTCGCGCACCATCCTCGGCCTCGGCGTGAAAGACCTCACCAGCGGCTACAAAGCCTTTTCACGGCGGGCCCTCGAGGCGATCGATCTGCCGAGCGTCCACTCCAACGGCTACTCCTTCCAGATCGAAATGACCTACCGCGCGATCTTGAAAGGCATGCGCGTGAAAGAGGTCCCGATCGTTTTCGTCGATCGCACGGCGGGCAAGTCGAAAATGAGCCGCAAGATTTTCCTCGAGGCCGTCGGCGTGGTGTGGAAGCTCCGCGCGGATGCGATGCGCGGAAAAATCTGACTACTTGCAGGTGACAGAATCGCTATTGCAGCTCTCGGCTGCGCAGGCGCACGTGCTGGGCGTGTCGTAGCTCACGCATTTTTGACCGTCCGCGCAGTCGAGGGTGATGTCCATGCAGGCCGACGTCCCGCGGCAGCTCAGTTGGACGACCGTCATTTTGGACGGCTCGCCCATGTCCGGGACCATGTTGATCGATGTGAAATTGGGCGCGTTATTTCCGTTCTTGTCGAGGATGAGAATGAGGTTGAATTCGCAGTTGTCCTCGGACCACATGGCGACGCCGTACTCGCAGAGATCGATGACGAAGGGAATTTCGCCCTTGGTCACGTCGACGTTCTCCATGATCTTGTCGGCGTGCGGATGGCCGCCCAGCGCGTGCTCGGATACCTGCGCGTACTGCCGGTGCGCGAGAAAGATCGCGAGCCGAGGGGCGTCACCTCCGTCTGCCCCCGCCGCGGAGAATTTGGTGGGATCGAAGTGCGCGACGCCGCGGATTACGGAGGCCGCGTTTGCGGGCTTGCATTTACTCGGCGGTACGGTCCCACACTTGTCGGGAACAACGGCCATCGAGGCCTCACTCCCCGCATCGACTACCGGCGTCGACGGCGAAGCCCCCGGAGTTACCGTCGTGCTGCTGCACGCACTACAAAGGCCAACGAGAAGCGCGAAAAGCGTAGGGACGGCAGAAAGACGAGACATGCCATGGCGCAAAAGCAATCCGCAGGCCACTCCGCACGAGCGCATGCGACAGCTTTTTTTCTCGATGGAACTCGACAAGAAGAACCGTCCCCGACGAACTGCGTCAGGAACCTAACGAGCGAGTAAAATCCGATGGCTGCGGCGGGCACTGCATAAAATATTTTCGGTGTGGTATGTCTCGAGCGTCTCTTTCTGCGCCCGTAGCTCAGCTGGATAGAGCGTCGGCCTTCGAAGCCGAATGTCGTCTGTTCGAATCAGACCGGGCGTACTTGTTTTTGGCTGGATCGTGAGTCGCCTCGGAATCAAAAGGCACCGGCAGTGACAGAATAAGCAGGGTATCCGCTTTGAATTGCGGAAGCGCCGAGGCAGGTATGAGCTTCATAGCGGCACTCGAAGCGACGTATCTCATGTGCGTTTTCGCGTCCGAGTGGGAGGCAAGAGACATCGCGGTTTGCATGTTCACCCCCGAGTTGGCCATGGCCGAGTTGAAGGCGTGGCGCCAGCTGTGGAAGTTGCACCGCGACGTGTGCGGCGTGCCCTTCAGGAGCGCCGGGCGGACCGCCACGTCGGCCCGCTTCATCGCTCCTTCGAAGGCGTCGCGTAGGCGTTTCGCGTAGCTCGTGCCGCGCGCGGCTTTGAAGGCGCCCTTGTTCTTCCCGTGCCGCACCGGGAACACCGGACCGCTCTCGGGCGAGCCATGGGCGAGCCACCATTCACGCATCCAGGGCCTGAGCATCGCGGGGATCTCGATGCCCGTTTGCCAGTCGCCCGTCTTGGATCGGTAGATGTCGCAGGAGCTGAAATTCTCCTTCTCGATGTTCGTCCAGTCCCATCGATTGAGCTCGCCCGTACGCATGCCCGCTTCGACGCGGGCGACGAGAGAGAGCACCTTTATCTCGACGTCGACGAGACGATCGCCAAAGAAGACGGACGCTTCGAGGTCCGTGAATTGCTCGGGGGGGTTGCCGCGTTTGGCGTTCTTCGGGATCGTCACGAGCTCGACGGGGTCGAACGCGATCAGCTCTTGCCGGCGCGCCTCCTTGAAGAGCCGCGACATGGTCCCGCGGATCTTGTTGAGGTACTCGAAGCCGAGCTTCTGGCCCGCCCTCTTCTTGTTCTTTCGCCTTGCCGCGTCGTCGATCACGTCCTGGCAATTCGATCGCCGGACGTCGACGAGGGCGATCGCCCCGATGGCCGGGAGGATGAAATCGCGAAGGTGGATCTTCTCGTCGCTCCACATGACGACGCCTTCGGATTTGCGGCGTTCATTCCACGGCCAGGCGAGATCCGCCACGCGCTCGACGTTGGCCTCGTCTGCCGCCACGGCGACCGCGCTGCCGTCGGCGATCATCTTGACGAGCTTGACCATTTTCCGCCTGGCCAGCGTCCTATCCGTCGTCTCCAGGTCGAACCATCGGCGCTCGCCCTTGCCGTCGACGTCGACCCAGATGCGGGCGAAGAAACCGGTCTTCTTCAGGATGAGCGTGCCAGTGCGTGCGCGCGCCATCACTCGCCCCCTTCCGTATCGATCGCGTCGCCGGTCTCTTCGGAGTCGTCACCGCCTGAGACGAGCTCGTCAGAGGTAAACGCCGCTTCCTCGTATCCCCCAAGCTCTTCAAGGTCTGATTCCACCTCCAGAAGCAGTCCAAGGAGGCGCGCAACTTCGATGCAGAAAAGTCCCTCCGCTTCCTCGCTGTTGAAGGGTTGTGCGATCTCGTACATCAGCTTGACGTGCGCACGCGCGTTCAGGAGCGTCTGCTTCGCGCTATCGGCCAGGGGGCTCATGATGCCACCGCAGCCTTTACCGTCGCCAGCGTGATCTCTCGAATGAGCTTTGCATCCTCCCGCTCAATGCGGATCATCTTCTTGACCAACCGGAACAACTTGCCGATCGAAACGCTCTTCTTCTTCGCCGCCGACGCCTTCAAGACGCCACCTCCTGACCCCGAAGCCCATTGAGCAAGATGTTCATGCTTGCAAGGTTTCCGAGCGCCTGAACAAGCGCCGCGTGGTCGAGAGACTTGTCTGGCGACTCGCTCATGCTTTTTGCGACCCGGAGGAGAGACTG
>JAYTOU010000046.1:0-116185 GCA_043747615.1 Myxococcales bacterium
GAAGATGCTGAACCAGGTCGTCCTGGACATGAACACCCAGCTCGTCGAAGCGAAGAAGCAGGTCGCCGCTTCGATCGCGGACGAGAAGCGGCTCGCCAAGCAGACGGAACAAGAGACGGCCAACGCAGCGGAGTGGGAGCGTCGCGCGATGATGGCCCTGCGCGCCGGCAACGAGGAGCTCGCGAAGGAGGCGCTCGCCCGAAAGAAGGAGCACGACGCCCTCGCAGTCACCTTCAAAGATCAGTGGGCGAAGCAGAAGGCGGCTGTTGATCAGCTCAAAAAAGCCCTGCGGATGCTGAACGACAAGATCGAAGAGGCGAAGCGGAAAAAGAACGTCCTCGTCGCGCGGAAGAAGCGCGCCGAAGCACAGAAGGCAATCCAGGAGACCATGAGCGGTCTCAAGGATCAGAGCGCCTTCGAAACCTTCGAGCGCATGGCGGGCAAGATCGACCAGCTTGAAGCGGAGGCCGAGGCGGGGGCTGAGCTCGCCGAGGAGTACTCGGGCGACGTTCTCGCGTCTCAGTTCGCGAACCTCGAGAAGACGGCCGGCGCGGACGACGATCTCCTCGCGCTGAAACGGAAGATGGGGCTCGCTCCGGCGGAGGAAGCCCCCGCGCCCGAAAAAGCAGTCGTGCAGGCGCGCGTCGAAGCGACGGCAGGTCCCGCGGCAGCGCACAGCACCGCGGAGCAAGAAGAGCTCGCTGCGGCCCTCGAAGAAATGGAACAAGAGGCAACGCAAGGCGAACAGCGAAAAGCTGGGCGCTGAGTCGCGTGCCCGCATCGCTACCGACGAAGAAAAATATTTTCCACGCCGAGCCCATCGAGGCGCTCCTCGCTCGAGTCATCACCGACTCGGCGAAGGGCCTCACCTCGGCCGAAGCGCAAACGAGGCTCGCCCAGCAGGGACGGAATGAGCTTCCGCCGGCGGCAAAACCGAGCGCGCTGAAGCGTCTCCTCGCCCAGTTCTCGAACCCCATCGTCCTCACTTTGCTCGCAGCGGCGGCCATCGCTATCTACGACGGGGCCCGCAGGGTCGAAGAGCCGACGCTGGTCCGCTTCGGCGACGCCATCGCCATCCTCCTCATCGTCACCCTCAACGCGGTGCTCGGCTACTACCAAGAGGCGCGTGCAGAGGCTGCTCTCGATGCGCTGCAAAAAATGCAGACGCCCGCCGCCCGCGTCCGGCGTGACGATCAGATAGACACCATCAAGGCTTCCGAGCTCGTGACCGGCGACGTCCTCGAGCTCGAAGCAGGAGACGCCGTCCCCGCCGATGCGCGCCTTCTGCAGACGATCGATCTTGCGGTCGAAGAAGCCTCGCTCACCGGCGAGTCCGCTGCGTCGGGCAAAGACGCGCGCTCCATCGTCGCGGAAGATGCGACGCTCGGGGATCGCCTTAACATGCTCTTCGTCGGAACGAGCGTCGTCCGCGGCAAAGGTCGGGCTGTGGTCGTGGCGACGGGGCCGCGCACCGAGCTCGGTCGCTTGAACGAGCTCATTCAAGGCGGCGGCGACCGGAAGACGCCCCTCGAAGACAAGCTCGACGTGTTTGGAAAACGGATCCTGTGGTCCTGCCTCGTCCTTTCGGCGCTCCTCTTCGCCCGCGGGATGATGAAGGGTGATCGCAACTGGCACGAGCTGCTCCTCGAAGCGGTAAGCCTCGCGGTCGCCGCCATTCCCGAAGGGCTGCCGGCGATCACGACCATCACCCTCGCCCTTGGGATGCAGCGGATGGCAAAGCACGGAGCCATCATCCGAAAGCTCGCGGCCGTGGAGACGCTCGGCGCGGCGACGGTGATTTGCTCCGACAAGACGGGGACGCTCACCCAGAATCAGATGACGGTGCGCGAGGTGTACGCCGGCTCCGTCGCCTACAAAGTAACGGGCATCGGCTACGATCCAACGGGCGACGTCCTCGATGCCGCGGGAGCGCCGGTCGAGACACCAAGCAAGCCTCTCCGCCATCTTCTGAAAACAGTTGCACTCTGCAATAATGCGCGTATCGAGCTCGTGGCGGGCGCGAAAGAGAAAGACGGCACGTGGCGGGCGATCGGGGATCCGACGGAGGCGGCGCTCCTGACGCTCTCGGCGAAGGGTGGCCTGCCGAGGGAGTCGGTCACCGGCGCGAACCTGCTCCTGCAGGAGCTTCCGTTCGACAGCGATCGCAAGCGGATGACGATCGTCACGCTCGACGAAAAAGGGCGCGAGGTAGTTCATACCAAGGGAAGCTTCGACGTTCTTCTCCCGCTCTGCGCGACGCTCGAGACGGATGACGGCGTGATGCCGCTCGACGACGCGCGACGCCTTCAAATCTCTGCGGAGGCCGAGCGTATGAGCACCGCGTCTCTACGGGTCATTGCCGTTGCCCGCCGCATTTTCGCCGACAATGGAGCGGCGAAAGGACGGACCGAAGAAGAACGTCCGAGCGCTGAGCTCGAGCGGCAGCTCACGTTTCTCGGTCTAGTGGGGATGATCGATCCCCCGCGTCAGGGCGTGAAAGAAGCGATCCAAGCGTGCGCCGACGCGCAGGTGCGTGCGGTGATGATCACCGGAGATCACAAGCTCACCGCCATAGCCATCGCCCGCGAGCTCGGGCTGTGGGACGAAGGCGCTATTGCTCTCAGCGGCTCGGAGCTCGAGAAGCTCGATGACGCGGCACTCGCGGCGCGGGTAGACAGCGTTCGTGTTTTCGCCCGGGTCACCGCGGAGCAGAAGCTGCGCATCGTGCGCGCGTTCAAGGCATGCGGCCACGTGGTGGCCATGACCGGTGACGGCGTAAACGACGCCCCCGCGCTCCGCGAAGCCCACATCGGAGTGGCCATGGGAAAGGACGGCACCGACGTCGCGCGCCAAGCAGCAGACATGGTGATCGCCGACGACAACTTCGCGACCATCGTCGAAGCGGTGCGCGAAGGGCGGGCCATCTACCGCAACATCCAGAAGTTCATCTTCTTCCTTCTGTCATCGAACGCCGGCCTTCTCGTAGCCGTGTTCGTGGCGTCGTTCATGGACGTCCCTCCCCTCACCCCGCTGATGATCCTGTGGATCAACCTGGTCACCAACGGGCTGCCCGCGCTCGCGCTCGGAATCGACCCGCCCGATCCCACGCAGATGACCGAGCCTCCGCGGAAGGCAAATACAGGCCTCTTGCTCGCGCGCGAATACCTCGGCATCGCGGCGGTCGGCGTGTGGATGGGGGGCGCGGGGCTCCTGTGTTACCTCTGGCCTTGGGGCCAGATCGGCGGCCCGACGCTCTTCGAAGAGCGCTCCGTCGCCTTCTCACTCCTCGCGCTCAGTCCACTCTTTCATGCGTTCAACTGTCGGTCACCGACGGCCTCGATGTTCGCGCTGAAGCCGTTCATCTCGAAGCCGCTCGTGCTCGCCGTTTTTTTGAGCGGCGCGATTCATCTCGTGTCGGTGCTCTTCCCCAGCCTCCGTCCGGTGTTTCGTACCTTCGCGCTCACCCCGCGCGAGTGGGTGATCATGCTCCTTCTCTCCGCGTCGATCATTCCCGTCATCGAGCTCCTGAAGCTTCTGCAGCGTGCGGGTCTCGTGGGGAAGAATCTGGGACCCATGTCGCGTCGCCGCGCGACGTAGACTCAGGCGGTGCCGAAAGCGCCACTTCGCCGGCGGGGACAGGACGCGCGAGCGTACTAGATGATCTCCGCGCTCGTGCGAGCTGGAACGTTCTGATGAGGCGACGACGCCGCGCGCTCGGTTCGGCTAGTCTCGGAGCCCATGCGTCTTCTCATCCTCAGTCTCTTCTTCGTCGTCGCCTGCGGCGGGGCGCAGCCAGCCGTGCCCAGAGCCGGAGATAAACCGGCGGGAGACGCGCACGGATCGATAGGCGCCGAAGCTCTCTCGCAAGGCGGGCTCACGTCGCTCGGGCAACCAGGCGGCTCGGGGTCGGCGCTCGTCGCGGGTTCGTTCAAGGCCGACCTTCTCGAAAAAGAATCGCCCGTGAAGCTCGACGGCGTGATTCAAGAATGGCCCGCGCTTTCGGCGGCAACGCAGGTCGTGAAGGAGAGCGCCGGGAAAGTCGGCTTCAACGTCGGGCTCCAATACGACGACACGAAGCTCTACCTCGCGGGAGAAGTTACCTCCGCGCATTTCGCTCAAGGCGCGGACCACGCGTCACTCGTGCTTGCATTTCCGAGCGGCGGCGCGGGCGGCCTCAGTGTTCACGAAATCGCGTTTTACCCTGGAAAACCGGGGGAAACGGCGGGCGACGTCCGATTCGCAACGGGCGCGCAGAAAGGTCGCTCCGTGCCGGGCGCGAAGATCGTCGAAGCGCCTTCGGCGAGCGGGCTCACCTTCGAAGCGGTCCTTCCGTGGAGCACTTTCCCAGAGGCGCGCCTCGTTCGCGTCGGAATCCGAGGCGTCGCGCGGTACTACGACGGCGCCGGCTCCACCATCCTCGCCACGGGCCCGGGGGACGCGACGACGCCGGCGCTCCTTCCCTCGCTCCCCACCGAGTCCGAGCAATCGCTCATCCAAGGCCTTCTCGCTCCGAAAAACATCACCGCCCAGGCTCCCAAAGTGGACGTGCTGGCCGACGTCGCGGGCGACGCGATGAAGGAGCGCATCTCGGTCTTCGACCACTACTTCACGATCGTGGGGCCCGGTTACCGCGGCGGAAAAGAATTCTTCTACCGCGATCTCGGCGCGGAGATCGTGCGTTTGGATGCGCGCGACGTGACCGGGCGGGGCAAAGACGATCTCGTTCTCCGCCGGCGCTTCACCACACCGAACGGCACGCGCGAATCATTCGAGGTGTGGAGCTGCCTCGGCACGGACGAGCCCACGACTACCTTCGCGCACGAGATTGCCATCGTGAGCGCAGGCAAGCACGTCGACAACGCCGTCCACGTTGCCCAAAAAGACATCGAGGTTTCAATCGAGCCTGCCGCTGGCTGGGATGCAGCGAGCTACCACGAGCCCACCGCGACGGACTTCGATCCAATCTTGCTCCCCTGGGCCATCGTGCGCTCCGAGTCGTTCCATTTCGACGGGACCCGCTTCACGAAATCAAAAGTCGTCACCCAGGCTGCCGTGGGTGGACCTCCTGCGGCGCTCGTTCCCCGCGCGGAGATCACGACGAAGCAAGCCGACCCGCCGACCCCTGCGCAGCAAAAAGGAGGCGACCTCTCGAAGCAACTCCTGGAGCAATACCGTCGCGATCACGCGGTCGGCGCCGACGTGCAGCCGCGCACCGATCTGCAAGTGCACGTCGACGGAGATGCACGACCCGAGCGCGTGGTGCTCATCGGACGCGACGTGGTGGTCTTCGGCCCGGGCTTCAAGGGCGGCACCACGTACGCGTTCCTCACCTTGCAGCAGTTCGCCGATGCCGCCGACATCAAAGACCTCGTTGCCCGCGATCTCAACGGAGATGGCGCTGCGGATTTGATCGTGCGCGGGGTTCGTCACGTCGTCGCCCAGGCGGGCGATGCGAAGGCCGGACAAAAAAATCCGACCGCGAGCGTCGATATGGAAGTCACCTTCGTCTACGAGCTGAGAGCGGGAAACATCACCCGCGTCTTCAGCGTGGAGACCGCGCGCGAGCAAGGAGCCAAGCGCGTTCAAGGGCTCGTGCAGTTCATCCCGGCAAAATCCGGAAAGAGCTTCGAGATCGACGTCCGCCCCGGGCGCGCGGTGGGTTGGACGGAGCAGACCTACCCGTGGTCGCAAGAGCAACCAGGCAGCGGCGCGCTCGAACCGTTGCTACTTCCGTGGGGCGGAATTCCGAGCCTCCATTACGTGTGGAACGGCACGCTCTTCGCGAAGCCGTAAGGCACGAGGAGCTGTCACTTCTTGAGGAACGGATCCTTGAATTCGTCGACGTTGGGCCTCCCGGTCGGAGGGTTTGCCGCCGGTTTCACGGGGGGCTTGGTTGGAACGAAGATCGGCGCGAGCTTCACGAAGGGCTTGAGCTCGCTTCCGTCGAGCTTGACGGTCTGCGCAACGTAGCCCTGACGGGTCACGTGGATTTCGATCGGCGGATCGCCGGCGGCGATGGTCAGCGCGACGGGCTGCGTGCCAAGATCTTTTCCATTCCGGGTCAGCTGCGCGTCGCGTGGCTCGACGGCGAGCAGAATGAGCTGCGTCGCGGGGACGGCCACGGGGACGGACGCAGGAGGCGCGGCAGTGGGAATGTAAGGCACGACCACGGGCGCATGGGCCTGCGTGCTGGTAATCGAGATGATCGCTGCGAGGATGAGCACACAGAGCGCCGTCACCACCGTTCCGATGAGCGCATAAAGAGGCCAGCGCGGAGCGGCCTTGCGCGGAGGCTGCCCCGGAACGGCGAAGGGCATCGCGGGCGTCCGAAAATAATCCGCCGGGACGTTGAACCCACCGGAGCGCGCCATCATCTCGTCGATCGCCCGGGGAAGCGCACCGTTCTCGAGGAGCGCGAAGTCCTCGACCAGCTCGTCCATGTTCGCGTAGCGCCCGTCGGCCTTTTTCGAGAGGCACTTCAGAATGATCGCATCCAGACCAGGCGGCATGTCCGCCTGTGGCTGCGGCACGAGCGCGCGGATGGGAACGGGCGCCTTGTACATGTGCTGCGTCAGGATCCCCATGAAGTTGTCGGCGTCGAAGGGCACTTTGCCCGCCGCCATTTCGTAGAGGATGACTCCGAGCGCGTAGATGTCCGTACGCTGATCGACCTGGCCACCCGCAGCTTGCTCCGGGGACATGTAATGCGGCGTCCCGAAGACGCTACCCGCGCGGGTGATCCGCGACGCTTCGCCGCCGACCTTGGCGATCCCGAAATCAAGGACCTTCACGAAGTCCTTGTCGACTCCGCGGTTGATGAGGATCACGTTGTCCGGCTTGAGATCGCGATGGACGATCCCCGCGGTGTGGGCGGCGCTGAGACCCTGAGCGATCTGTTTGGCGATGTGGACGAGGCGCCCGATCTTCATGGGACGATCGGTTTGCATGGCCTCGCCGAGGCCGACGCCGTTGAGGTACTCCATGACGAAATACGTCTCGCCGCCGGGAAGGCTCCCGAAGTCGGAGATGTCTACGATGTGCGGGTTACCGATGCTCGAGGCGGCCTTCGCTTCCTGAAGAAAGCGATCCGTCATCTCTTTGTCGCGAGCCATCTCGCCTCGGAGAATTTTGATCGCCACCTTCTTGCCGATGACCTTGTGCTTCCCGCGATAAACGACCCCCATCCCACCTTCGCCGAGGATCGCGTCGATGACGTACCGACCATCGAGCGTCTTGCCGATCATGGGATCCGCTGCGGGCTGTACAGGCACGGCCGCCGTCTCCGACAACGCAAGGTTACTCTCGAGGGGGAACTCCGCCGTCTCGGCCAGTTCGCCAATGTCTCGCTCCGAGTCTACGGAAGCGAGGGTTCTCTTCTCGCGGTCATCGTCCATGTTGCCTCGAAATAATAGGCTCGAACCACCGCGCAAGGCGGCATTTCCGGCATGCGTCGCGTCATTTTGTGCGCCGCTGTGGGCGGTCAGCTGCGGACTCGTGGTAGGAAGCCGCTAGGTCCGATGGGATACCCGCTCCAGCTCGCGTTTCGGTACATGAACTCCAGGAAACGCGCGTTCATCTCCGTGGGGACGGCGTTCGCCATGTTGGGCGTGACCCTCGGCGTCGCCGCCCTGGCGATCGTGATGAGCGTGACCGGCGGCTTCCAGGAGCAATTCCGCGAGAAGGTCCTCGGCGTGAACGCCCATGTCCTCGTCCTCAAGTACTCGATCGACTTCCGCGAGTACCGAGACGTGATGAAGAAAGTGGAGCACGTCAAAGGCGTTATCGGCGTCGCGCCGTTCGTGATCAATCCGATGATGGTGACGCATGGAGATCGCACGGCGACCGGCGTGCTCTTGAAAGGTGTCGATCCCGAGCAGATGCCAAAGGTGCTCGATCTGCCGAAGCACATCGTGGAAGGAAACCTCATCGGTCTCCGAAAAGAGGGAGCAAAGCCGCCCGAGCACGCCTACGACAGCTTCCGGCCGGAGCGCGAGCGTCACGGGTCGGCGGGTACCTCCCTCGATGCCGTCGATGCGGGTCACAAGTCGTTCCTCGATGCGGTTCGTGACGAGATCAAGAAAGACGACGAGCGCGCAGCGATCGGTGACGCGGGCGCGATCGACCTCGGCGTGAAGGCCCTTGCGGCGGGCTTCCCCCTCGGCAGCGTGACGCCGGACGGAGGCTTCGCCAGCCAGCTCCCCGAAGAAGACAACATCCCCGACGCGGTCGATCCCGATCCTTGCAAGAGCACCGACCAGGTCCTCAAGATGCCGGGCGTCGTCCTTGGGCGAACGCTCGGCAAGCAGCTTGGCGTGGGCATTGGCGACTGCGTGCAGATCACCTCCCCGACCATCGGGATCTCCTTCGGTGCCAGCGGATCGCGGCCCCCGATCGCCAAACAATTTCGAGTCATCGCCCTCTTCGAGGCGGGCTTTGATCAATACGACTCGAAGCTCGTCTACACCGACCTCTACGAGGCTCAGGCCTTTTACGAGCAGGGCGACAGTGTGACCGGCGTGGAGATGAAGGTCGACGACATCGATCGCGCAGCGGCTATTTCCAAGGAGATCGAGAAGCTTCTCAACAACAGCGTGTACCACACGATGGACTGGAAAGAGCTTAACCACGGCCTCTTCACGGCCCTCCTGATTCAGCAGATCGGGATGAGCGTGGTCCTGGCGCTGATCATCGTGGTCGCAGCGTTCACGGTCATCGCCACGCTGATCATGGTGGTGCTCGACAAGAAAAAAGAGATCGCCCTCTTGAAGGCCCTCGGGGCCAAGGACGACGCTCTCCTCAGAGTCTTCCTCTACCAAGGAGCGATCATCGGCTTCGTGGGAACGGCGCTCGGCCTTGCGCTTGGCGTCGTCTGCTGCAAGGGGCTCCTCGCGTACGGGTTTCCGCTCGATCCAAAGGTGTATTTCATCTCCAAATTGCCGGTGAACGTGCGCCCACAGGAGTTCATCATCACGGGCGTTTTCGCGATCATCATCTGTCTCTTGGCAACGATCTTCCCCGCCCTCTACGCGGCGCGTCTGCGTCCTTCGGACGGACTTCGAGCGGAGTAGAGCCCACACACCGGCGAGACCCGCTGCATCAAGACCGTTTCGCCGGTTGACCCGGCGTTTGACACAGGTAACCTCGCAGTTTCCCAATGCGTTTTTTCGTCGAGGTCACGCCGATCGGCCAATCGGAAACGCAGAGGTACTGCGTCGAGGCCAGTTCCTGGCAGGTCGCCCTCCAGAATACGCGCACACTGCGGAATGACGTTGGACCGATCAGCGGATTTTCGATCGAGCTGACGGACGAAGGTTGCCGCGCAGTCGACCCGATGGCGCGCCTTCGCTTCATGGTGAAACAAGCGCCGGATGCAGCGCCCCTCACGGGCGAGCGGCAGAGCGACGCGCCCACCAAGATCCAGGAGTCTCCGCTCTTCAAGGAGCAAGTCGCGGCGGCTCTCGCAGCGGGTGCCCCCTCCGAGAAGATGGCGGTCTCGAAGGAGCTTGCCGTACCTTCGCGGACGATCGCCTACGGCTCAGCGGCGGTAGTCAGTCGGGAGCCCGCAGATCGCCTCAAGGAGCTCACGAGTCGCGCTCTGAACGAAGAGCCCGCCAAGGTGGTCCCGCCGGCGCCGCTCACCAAGCCGACGCTCTCGAATGAACCGAACGCGCGCGTTCTTTTTCATCGCGAGCAAGATCCGACGACGGCGTCCCCGCTCACCTACCGCGAAGACGTCCTCGCGGTCACTCCCGGCACCTCAGAAGAAGAGGCGGCGAAGATTCTGCGCAAGCATCTCGACTTCGTGCAGACTGCAATCATCGGTGCGCGCGCCGGAAAATACGTCAATTTGGCGATCTTCGATCAAATCTTCGAAGGGAGACCGCCCGTCTTGCCGCTGGTGATCCTCTCCTGGAAAGATTGGCAAGGCGAGCCCGTCCAGAGCTTCCCGCGGCGAGGAAAAGCTCCCGCTGGGCCGACCCAGGTTTCGTCGCACATGGCACCCGCTGCCGCCCAAGCGATCGCCGCGGCGGCGCCCGCGTTCCCTCCGCGCTCGGCTTCGGGGGTCCCGGTTGCGGCCCAAGCTCTCGTCCAGGCTCCCCCTCAGCCGGCGGCGCTTGCCGCTCTCGGCGAAGTGATCGCCCGGATGAAGTCGGTCCCGGCTCCCGCTGCTGCGCAGCAATCTCCGTCGCGGCCGCCGCCCCCGGGGATCGCAGCCCTCGCCGCCGTGTTTCCGCCGGCCAACGCCACGCCTCCCGTCGAAGCGCCCGCGCCTGCCGTTGCGCCCGCGCCTGTCGTTGCGCCTGCGCCCAAGGGGAGCTCAGAGTCCGCGCGCCTTCGTCTTAGCCAGCGGCCGCCCTCGGGCCCGAGCTTCGGCCGTGTTCGCGGCGACGAGCTCATCGCCATTCTCTTCGAGGAGATGCACGACGTGCATTTCTTGAACGACGCCATCGAGGGCGGCGCATTTTGCCTGGGGCTCGCGCTCGAAAAGCTGCCATCGCGCGCTGGCATCGTGCACCTCTACGACATCAACAAGCGCGAGTTCGTGATCGTGACTGCAAACGGCACGGGGTCCGACCAGCTCCTGTCGCGGCGGCACGGAGACAAAGATCCGCTCCTGTCTGCCGCCATGCGCAAGCGCCACGCCCTGGTGATGAACAACGCCGACAAAAACGACGCCGCCTTCGTCGAGCGCTATGAGGTCATTGGCGGCGCGAAGAGCCTCATCATTGCTCCAGTGCTGAAAGACGGCCGATTTCTAGGTGCGATCGAGCTCATCGATCCGCTCGATGGAGCGCCGTTCACGGAGGCCGACGGAAACGCCATCGCGTACATGAGCGAGCAGTACGCCGAGTTCATCTCCGTACGCGGCGTGCTCCTCGATCCCGAGCGAATCTCCGCCTACGCGGCCGCTCGTCCGCGCTAGCAGGCCCCGCTCAAGGTGCGAAGGGACAGACTCGCGAGCTTCGTCTTGCTTCCGGCGGTGCTCTTCGCCGTGGGAGTGCTCGCGTACTTCACGTATCGAACCACGTTCCAGATCGAGAAGCTGCGCCAGCAATCGGTGCTCGAAGCGACGCTCGGCCTCGCTTCGGAGAAAGCCGAGCGCCTCGACGGGCGCATCGTCGAGCAAGACAACGTGGTCATCGCGATCGCGGATCCAGCCAATTTACAGGAGCTGACGGAGCGTTGGCTCCCGACGGCGCCGCGCGAGACGCCTACGGTTCGCGCCATCCTGGTGCTCGACGAAGCAAACGACGTCCTCGCCTTTGCGTCCCGCGCCGGCGGCGCCTGGGCGGACGAGGAAGCGTTTCGCCGGCTGCTCGTTCAGAAGATGCTGGGCGACATGGACCTCGGCGCACAACCACTCGACGAGCTCCGCCACCTGCATCGCGAGTACGCCAACCAAAGCTACCTCGTGAGCTACTGGCAAAAGAGCTGGCAGGGACGGCGCTACCTCGTCGTCGCCTGGCACGACATCGGGCGCATCGTGAAATACGCGCTTCCGAATTTGTATCTGGACTCTCCGGGCACGCCTGGAAGTCGCGTGAACGTCGTCGACGAAGAGGGACGCATCATCTTCGGTCCGCCCCTTCGCACCGGGCAGTTCACGGTCGGCGTGCGCTTTCCGACCACATTGTACAACTGGCGACTCCAGGTATCTCCGACCGCAAGTGAAGAGCTCGCCTCGCGCGTGCAGAACCGGCGCCTCCTCGAGCTGGTGATGGTCGTGATGTCGTGCGTGGTGATCGTCGCTGGCGTCGCCACGATTCTCGTCGCCGCCGAACGAGAGCGGCGCATCTCCGCTTTGAAGAGCGACTTCGTCGCGAACGTCAGCCACGAGCTGAAGACCCCCCTCGCGCTCGTACGCATGTTCGGCGAGATGCTTCAGTCCGGTCGCGTGGCCAGCGAAGCGAAGCGCCAAGAGTACCTGGACATCATCGTCAACGAGAGCGAACGCCTCTCCAACCTCATCGAAAACGTGCTCGACTTCGCGAAGGTCGAGCGTGGGCGCGATTCGTACGAGTTCGCCGCGGGGGACGTCGGAGATGCCGTGGTGAACGCCACCAACGTCTACCGGTACCGCGCGGAGCGGGAGGGCGTCGAGCTCGCGGTCGACATCGGGAAATCGCTGCCCCTCGCAAAAATCGACGAGCGCGCTGTGCAGCTCGCGGTGATCAACCTCCTCGACAACGCGCTCAAATATGCTCCGGGTAGCACGGTGATCTCCGTCCACGCGACCCACGAACAGGGGGACATCGCCATTCGCGTGGTCGACAATGGCCCCGGGGTCCAACCCGAGGATCGCCTGCGAATTTTCGAGCGATTCGTCCGCGGCCCTACCCCGGAGGACACCGCCGCTCCCGTGCGCGGCAGCGGCATCGGGCTCGCATTGGTGAAGCACATCGCAGAGAGCCATGGGGGGCGCGCCTGGGTCGAGAGCGTCCCCGGCAGGGGGGCCACCTTCATCTTCACCATCCCCGTATTGACGTGAACGACCTGAGAGATATCGTCATCGAGTAGAGGGCGGAGGACCGCGGAGCATTGCGGCGATGCCGTCTTGCGCAGTAGCCTGCGCGGGAGTGAGCGGGGTTAGCCGGCGCGGTGATAAGCGCGTTGGATTTTCAGCAGACGACAAGGACTAGGAGGTCCAAGTTTTTCATCATGCCGCCGAGTGAAGAAGCGAAGCTGTTTGTGGCAGGTCTGCCGGACAGCATCTCCGAAGATGTTCTCAAGCAGCTTTTCGAGGCGACCGGCGGCACTGTGGCGAGCGTCAGCTTGCCGAAGGATCGCGCGACGGGGCGTCCCCGCGGTTTCGGTTTCGTCACCATGTCGACCCCCGCGGAGGCCCAGGCAGCGCGCGGCGCTCTAGACGGCTCGATGCAGGCGGGGAAATCGATTTCGGTCAGACCCTTCCAGCAAGAGCCCCCAAGACGCGACGCATTTGGTGCTCCCGGCGCTGGCCCTGGTGGCCCGTCGAGCGCGCGTGGCGGCTTCACCCCTGGCGGACCACGTGGTCCTGGCGGTGGCCCTGGCGGAGGCGCCGGAGCAGGTGCGCCCGATCGCACGCTCTACGTTGGCAACCTCCCTTACGACTGCACCCAAGAAGAGATCGAGGTGCTCATCAACGGCGTCTCGTCCGGGCAGGTCGTGCGCGTCCACCTGCCGACCGATCCCGATGGTCGCAAGCGCGGCTTCGGCTTCGTCACGATGGCCAGCGCCGAGACCGCTAAGTCCGCCGAGGTCGCTCTCCGAGCAGCCGATTTACGCGGCCGTAAGCTAGTCGTGAATCTCGCTCATCCGAAGGGCGAACGCCCCGCCGGTGGCGGCGGCTATGCGGGTGGCGGCGGTGGCGGCGGTTACTCCGGTGGCGGAGGCGGCGGATTTGGCGGTGGCGGCGGTTATTCCGTTGGTGGTGGTGGTGGTGGTGGCGGCGGTTTCGGCGGCGGCGGTGGCGCCGGCGGCTTCCCCCCTGCGTCGAATTTCGGCCCCCCCCGAAAGACGTTCGACGAGCGACGCAAGAAACCCGGCGGAAGCAGCGGCGACGACGGCGCACCCCGAAAGAGGCGCACCGAAGGCAAAGCCCGCGGCGGCGGAGGCGGAGGCGCTGTCCGCGATTGGAAAGACGATGACGCGCCCGACAAGGACGAAGTCGACATCCCGATCGTACCGAAGGACGACGAGTAACGGCGCAAGCCGAGCGGTAGCACCCGTCGAGTGAGCTCGCGCACGTGGCAACCAGCAACGGCGCTCCGAACTGCCCCGATGGCGGGCGGCGACAACCTGCGTCTTGTGGCGGGCATGCTCGTGGGAGACAGCACGGATTTCTTCAACAACCATCCCCCGAACAACAGCGGGAACGTGAACGGCGACCCGCCGACAAACGCTGAAACGTCGCCGCGCATCAGCGAAAATCACCGCGGCCCCACGCGCGCCCCTTGACATTCCGTGGGGCGCGCGTAGTTTTTGCGGCCTTTCCCGGGCTAAATGGCCCGCTAGCTGGAGCCCGTTATGCGCGACCTGATCAAGATGACTTGCGGACAGTGCAGCCGCGCGAACTACACCACGACCAAGAACAAGCGGACCATGTCCGAAAAGTTCGAGATCAAGAAGTACTGCCCCGTGTGCCGGAAGCATTTCCCGCACAAAGAAGGCAAAATCAGCAAGGGCTGATAGGGCTGCCCGCGGGGAAAACCCTCGCGGCTAGACTCTCGGCTGGCCTGTGATAGAAGCGGGTCCCCCTGTTGCGCGGTCAAGCCCGGCCGCCCGGGTTCCCAAAGGAGCACCCCGCGATGATCTTCGACTGGCTGAATGGCCTGTTTTCGAACGACCTCGCGATTGATTTGGGGACGGCCAACACCCTCATCTACGTGAAGGGGAAAGGTATCGTTTCGTGCGAGCCCTCCGTGGTTGCAGTCCAGAGGGATTCCCGCGGCGGCAACAAAGTGCTCGCCGTCGGTCGCGAAGCGAAAGAGATGCTCGGCCGGACCCCGGGAAATATCCGCGCGGTTCGCCCCCTCCGTGACGGCGTCATCGCCGACTTCGAGATCACCGAGGCCATGCTCCGCTACTTCATCGCGCGAGCCCACAACCGCCGCACCCTCGTCAAACCGCGGATCATCATCTGCGTCCCCTTCGGCATCACGGAGGTCGAGAAGCGCGCCGTCAAAGAGAGCGCGGAGAGCGCCGGAGCGCGCGAGGTCTACCTCATCGAAGAGCCCATGGCGGCGGCGATCGGCGCTGGCCTTCCCATCACCGAGCCCTCTGGGAACATGGTGGTCGACATCGGCGGCGGCACGACGGAAGTCGCGGTCATCTCGCTCGCGGGCATCGTCTATTCGCAGAGCGTTCGTGTCGGCGGCGACAAGATGGACGAAGCGATTCAGGCCTACATGAAGCGCAAGTACAACTTGGCGATCGGCGAGCAGACGGCCGAGCGCATCAAGATGCAGGTGGGGAACGCCTACCCGCTCGAGAAGCAACTCACGACCGAGGTAAAGGGCCGCGACCTCGTTGCCGGGGTTCCCAAGACGGTCGTCGTCAACTCAGACGAGATCCGGGAAGCGCTCACCGATCCCACCAACGCGATCGTCGAGGCTGTGCTCCTCGCGCTCGAGAAGACTCCGCCCGAGCTCGCAGCGGACATCGTCGACAAAGGCATCGTGCTCACCGGCGGCGGCGCGCTCCTCAAGAACATCGATGTGCTATTGCGCGAGGAAACAGGCCTTCCTGTGATGGTCTGCGATGATCCGATCAGCGCGGTCGTCCTCGGCAGCGGCAAGGCGCTCGACCACATGGAACTTCTGAAGGAGGTGACCATCGGCTGATCCCCGCTCTGCCCAAACGGGCGGTGGGTGTGAGTCGATGAGCGCCAAGTTTCAATCGTGTCCCCTCTGAAGCGTTACCGCGATCTTGCCATTGTCATCGTCCTTTTGACGGTGCCGTTCTTCTTCCTGCGGGCGAACATGAAGAGGCCCGAGAATCTGAACGCGCTCGATCGTGCCTTCTTGCGCGTGTCGGCGCCGATCGAATACGCGGCGGCCAGCATGGCGCGCGGTGTCTCGAACCTGGTGGGCGATTACGTCTATCTCGTCGACGTGAAAGCCGACAACGAGCGCCTCGCCTACGACAACGCGCGCCTTCGCGAGAACGTCCACAAGCTCGAGCTCCAGCAGACCGAGAACCAGCAGCTGCGGCGTCTCCTGCAGCTTCGCGAGACGGTGCCGGGTGACACGGTGAGCGCGTTGGTGGTGGGAAAAGATTTCACCGAGTTTTTTCGGGTCACCAGCGTGGTCCTCGATCGCGGCTCGCGCGACATTCGTCCGCACATGCCGGTCACCTCGCCAGATGGCGTGGTCGGCGCCGTGCTTCACGTTGCAGGCGATCTCGTGCACGTCCAGCTCGCCGTCGACGCAGCGTTCGGCATCGACACCGAGGACTCCCGAACCGGCGCCCGCGGCTTCGTGCGCGGAACGGGGGATCCCGCGCGCTATGCCTGCAAAGTCGAGATGGTCGATGCCCGCGACGAAGTCGAGGTCGGCGATCTCCTCGTGACGAGCGGCAAGGGGAAGTGGTTCCCCCGCGGCCTCCCCGTCGCCCGGGTGACCAAGGTAAACAAGCGCGAGCTTGGCCGCGATCAAGAAGTCGAAGCCGCGCCGACCGTGAATTTTTCGCGCCTCGACACGGTGCTGATCCTCATCACTCCCCCTTCCGACGAGCAGGCGCCGCAAGACACCCCGCCGCGAGCCCCGAAGGGAAAATAGCCGATGCGTAACACCGCTTTCTTCGTGACCGGGCTCGTGTTGATTCTCGTTCAAAATAACCTGTTCCGAGTGATCTCTTTCATTCACGTGCCGGGCCTCGTTCCGTCGCTCGTTCTCCCTCTCATCCTCTTCATGGGCGTGCACGAGTACTCTCTCGCGCGCGGTGCATCTGTGGCTTTCGTGCTTGGCTACGCGACCGATCTCGTGGGGATCGCTCCCGTCGGGCTCTACACGTTCACGTACGTGGCGACCTTTCTCCTCGCGCGTTCGGTGGGCGTGCGGCTCGCCGCGCAGACGGTGCTCATGCAGATGACCCTCGCCCTCGCGTTCACGCTCGTCCACAGCATCATGATCCTGGTGGTGCTCGCGATCTTCGGGCGCGACGCATACGTCCCGCGGGCGATCTACATGATGACCATCCCGCACGTGCTGGCGACTGCGCTGATCGCTCCTGTCGTCTTCCGGCTCGCGCAGCGGCTGCACATGGCGACGATGAACTCCGCGCGCTCCGAGGTCGCGTGACCCTCCTCGTTCCACGCTCCGACGTCGGCGAGTTCCGCAAACGCTACAAGTGGCTCGCGCTCGCCGTTTTCGTGGCATTCGGCGCCGTGGTCGTTCGCCTCTTCCAGCTTCAGGTGCTGAGCGGCGCGGAGTACGCGGCCATCGCTCACGAGAACATCATTCGCCGGGTCACGCTGCCGACGACCCGCGGCGTCATCCGCGATGGTCAGGGAAAAATCCTGGCTTCGAGCCGCCCCGCGTACAACGTGTACATCGTACCGGGTCGCGTTTCGCCGAGCGTGCGGGTCCTGCGCCGGGGGGCGAGCGACGAGGCGGACACCTGGCCGCGCATCGCCGACACGCTCCGCTTGAATCCGGATGAGCGCACCCGCTTCGACGAGCGCATCCGAAACGCCTGCGCCCCCAGCGCCGAACGCCTCTCCCCCGCCGACGAAGAAAAGTCGCCCTGCTGGCGCCCAGTCCTCGTGCGCGAAGACTTGCCCCGCGACATCGTGGCCGAGCTGAAGCAACACAAAGACGAGCTCGCCGGCGCCGAGGTGGTGAGCTCGCCCGTGCGCTACTACCCGTTCAAAACGCTTGGCGCCCACACCCTCGGTTACATCGCCGAGATCGACGCCGAGACCCTCGCCAAGTTTCGCCCGCCGGCATTCGATCAGATGACGAGCGAGGAGAGGCAGAAGACCAATCCGCTCGGATACGAGTCAGGTGACACCGTGGGCGCCACCGGCGTCGAGCACGCTTGGGAGAGCTATCTTCGCGGACAGCGGGGCTGGGAGAAGCGGGTGGTCGACGCGCGCGGCCGTTACCGCACGGGCCCAGAAGCAGAGAGACTTCTCGATGCGCCGACGCGGCAAGACCCGATTCCGGGCCGCGACCTTCGGCTGACCATCGACATCGAGCTCGAGCAGTCGATCGAAAAGGCAATGCACGGGCAAGCCGCGGGCGCGGTGGTGGCGGTCGACGTGCGCACGGGAAGGCTCCTCGCCCTCTACTCCAAGCCCGATTTCGATCCTGACGATCTGTCGGGTGGCGGCGGACGCGCGCGCGTTCGGGAGACGTTTCAAAAGCTCTACGTGGATCCGCTCCGTCCGATGCTCGACAAGACGATGAGCGGATCGTTCCAACCGGGATCGACGTTCAAGCCATTTTCTGCGCTCGCCGCGCTAAGCGAGAAGATCCTGGACCCCGAGGAGACGGAGCGCTGCGACGGGTACCTCGCCTTCGGGCGTCGTATTTTCCACTGCTCGCACGTGCACGGCAAAGTGAACATGCGCGACGCGATCAGCGGCTCGTGCAACGTTTACTTCTACAAGCTCGCCGAAGCGGTCGGCATGGATCGCATCGCGAAAGCCGCGGCCGATTTCGGTCTCGGAACGAAGACCGGCCTGGGTGTGAATCCGGAAGCACCGGGCCGCATGCCCACGCGCTCCTGGTATGCGCTCCGCTACCGAGGGCAATTTCGCATCGGCTTCACCCTCAACTCGGCCATCGGGGAGGGCGCCGACACGGTGACCCCGCTCCAGCTCGCGCTCGCCTACGCTGCGCTCGGCAACGGCGGAACGCTCTACCAGCCGCAGCTCGTTCGCGCCGTGGAAACCAGCGACGGTTCGGTGGTTCAGGACTTTCCCCCTCGCGTCAGGCACAAAGTCGCCGTCCGCCCGGAGAACCTCGCCCGCGTTGCCGACGCGCTCTACGCGGTCGTGAACGACGCGAAAGGCACCGTTTATCCGGTGAGAGATCCCGGGCTCGACGTCGCCGGAAAAACCGGTACGGCCCAAACGACCGCCACCCACGTCGACGACGACGACCCGAAACAGGCCTATTACTTCTCACGCGACCACGCCTGGTTTGCCTCGTTTTCTCCGGCAAAAGCACCGGAAATTGCGGTAGTGGTCCTCGTCGAGCACGGAGGCGCCGGACCCACGATCGCCGCTCCCATCGCGCTGCAGATCATTCGCGACTACAACCGCTTGATGGCCGTGCGCGCTGGACATCCGCCTCCGCCGCCGAAGCCGGCCCCGAAGGTCGCCACCGCGCCGAGGGCTGCCCCATGAGATCCACGTTCGATGGCGGGCGGCTCCTCGGTCAAGCGCGCGACCACTTCGACTGGACGCTCTTTCTCATCGCGGCGTTCCTCGCCGTCGTCGGCGTGGTGAATCTCTACTCGGCGACCAGCGTCTCGCGCGCCGCGCTCTCGGAGATCTACATCCAACAGGTCTACTGGCTCGTGGTGGGCGGCATCCTGGCGACCGTGGTGGCCGTCGTCGACTACCGCCACTACGAGCGCTTCGGCTATGCACTCTACGGCTTCGGCGTCGTGCTCCTCATGCTGGTGTTCATTCTCGGTCGAGACATTCGCGGGAGCTCGCGCTGGATCAACATCGGGAGCTTCAGCTTTCAGCCGAGCGAGTTCATGAAGCTCTTTCTGATCGTCGCTCTCGCAAAATATCTGCACGACGATCCCAAGAGCGAAGGGCGAAGCCTGAAAGACTTGGTGATCCCCGCGCTCATCACGATCGTCCCGTTGCTGCTCATCTTGAAGCAACCAGATCTGGGCACCGCCCTCATCTTGGGGCTTATTTTCGCTACGATTTGCGCGCTCACTCGGGTCAAGTTGCGGAGCGTCGTCGCTCTCGTCTTCGCGAGCGCGGTGGTCCTCCCCGCCACCTGGGCGTACGTTCTGAAGGACTACCAAAAGCAGCGTGTGTCCGCGTTCCTGAACCCCGAAGCAAACATTCTTGGCTCGGGCTGGCACGCCCACCACGCGCGCATTGCGATCGGCAACGGCGGTCTTTTCGGGCAAGGCTTCATGCGTGGCACGCAGAACCAGTTCCAGTTTCTCCCCGACCAGCACAGCGATTTTCCGTTCGCTGTCTTCGCCGAAGACTGGGGTTTTTTCGGATGCCTCGTGCTCGTGCTCCTCTACGGGCTCCTCGTGGGCTGGGCCATCCGCGTGGCGGCAACGGCGAAAGATCGCTTCGGCGCGGTGCTCGCCATCGGCGTGGGAGCGCTCATTTTTTGGCACGCGTTCTTCAACCTGGGGATGGTGACCGGGATCTTGCCGGTCGTTGGCGTGACGCTTCCACTCTTCTCCGCAGGCGGGTCGAGCGTGCTGACCATCCTCATGGGCATCGGCCTTCTCATGAATGTTTCGATGCGCCGCTTTCAGGCCGCTCCGTCGCGGTTGAATAGTCTCCTGTCATGACGCTACGCGTCGTCTAGGAAGCGTCTCCGCCGCGTCGTGCGCTGGAAACCTGCCGGTTTTTGTGTACGTTACGCGCAAATGAAACGCTCCTTGGCTTTGCTTGCCGCACTCGGGCTTTTCGCGTGCGCCACATCCATCGCGCCCCCGAATGACGGCGTGATCGTGGGGGGTGGCGCCGAGGCCGGCGACGACGGGAATCAATACGGCGGCAGTGACAGCGGCAGCGACGCGGGCGATCCACTCGCCGATTCAGGGCAATCGCAGGACGCATCCGACACGGGAGCGGCCACCGACTCCGGAGTCGATACGGGCCCCGCGAGCGCGGCCGGAGTCTGCTCGAAGACCACCATCCAGAAGGCCGAATACGCTGCGGCTTTCATAGGTGGTGGCGCAGTGGACTGCTCCGGAGGCCCGTCGGCGTGCGCGACCGGCGAGTGCTGCTACCAAGGCAGCTTGTCGTCCTTGTGCGTCGGGCAGTAAACCCCGTTTGCATGGCCTTCTGAGGCCAATCGCGTACGCTTGAGGGACCATGCCGACGCGGCGTCACCTATCGATCTTCTTCGTGGGAGCCTTGGCGATCGCTGCGTGCGCCACCTCTGGCACTTCGAGCGAGGGGACCGGAACGGTCGGCGGCGGGGGACGCGTCGATAGTGGCGGCGACGGCACGACGCCCAACGGAGGCTCCGACGCCGGGGATCCGGGAACGGACGCGGGCATGATGACCATGAGCGACACGGGCATCGTCATCACGGACTCGAGCGCGACGGACACCGGCACGGTAACACCCGGACATATGGAGTGCCCGACCACGGACGACGCGGGTGCCACCACGTATGCCTACGCCACCGAATACGCCACTCCGCCCCCCGGAGCGACAGCGTGCACGATGGGTGGCGCCGAGTGCCGCGCCTATGTCGAGTGCTGCTTCATCGACTTGTGCGTGAAGTACCCCGCACCGTAAAAAACTACCGCTTGGCGCCTTGAAGGACCATGAGATGGAACTTCGAGAACTCGGTCTGCCCCAGCGTGAAAAGGACTTCGACGAGTAGACGGTACGGCGTGTCCTTGTCGGCGATGACGATGGCTTCGCTGCTGCTCGGGTCTTTGTGGGTAGCGGCGCGCACTTGTTTGTCGCGATCGCGCCAGCTCTGAAGCACGGTGCCGAGAGGAACGATGAAGAGATCGTTCGGCCCGCTACGCTTGTATTTGCCTTCGATTCCGTGCGTCGGATCCGCGGGCACCGGCACGACGATGTTGTCGCCGACCATGATGTGGCTCTTCGAGATGAGCACCGCCACGCCTTCTTGCGACGCTTCGGTGGTGAGAATGCTGGTCGGGATCGTGAGGTCGGTGGACTGCGGGATCGAGGCGGTCGACGCGCTCATCGTCTTCAGCAAGAAGACGAGAATGATGGTCATCATGTCCAACATCGCCGTGATGTTGAGGAAGTTGATCTCCGGCTCGACCTTGCGCCGTTTGATCTCTTGGCGAAGCAGGCGCTTGTACGTGGCCATGCTCGCCGGCTTCTGACGCACCGACGCGGGGGCCGTAGAAACCGGCTGATTGGGAGGCTGCTGAGTCATCGTGGGCTCATCGTGCCAGACCGAAGTTTACGTCGGGGAAGAGCTCGTCGCCGGTGACGTCGTCTTTACGAACGGCGTCGATCGTTCCGATAATCGCCGAGTACGGGATGTTCGGGTTCGCGCTGATGGTGACCGAGTTCTCGTCTTTGAACTCGGGCGAGAGGCCTTTCAGCTTCTTCACGCACGCATTCAGGGTACGGAAATCGTAATCGAGCTTGCCATCCGCGTTCGTCGCCTTGCCGACCGCGAGCCCGGAGCCCGTGTCATTGCAGCCGGGGGCCACGTTGCCGCCGCGCGCCTTCACGCTGAATCCATCGGGCACGAGGAGGATGGTGAGACCGAGCGTCGGTGTCGTCGGTGCACGGGATCCCGCGCCGCCCGCGCGAGGGGGGAAGGTGTCGATGGTCGCCGTGAACGTCACCGCGACGGTCGCCAGAACGAACATCAGCACGTTCATGATGATGTCGAGGAAGGGGACGATGTTGAGCTCGCCCGCTTCCTCTTCCGGCTCGACGTTCGACAGACGCCGGATCTTGCTGCGTTGTGCCGCGCTTAGTTTTTCCGGTTCCTTGGCCATGACGTGTGGTCGTGTCCGGAAGGATCAGTAAGCGCCGGGTCGGGTCTGAATCGTGAGCAGGTTGAAGACCCGCTCCTGCGTGGCTTCGAGATCGTGAACGATGTTCTTGGCGCGCTGGTGGAGAACCAGGTGAGCGACCATGCAGAGAACGGCGATGCCGAGACCGAAGGCCGTGTTGTACATGGCCTCTGCGATGCCGCTCGCGAGAATTTGCTGCTTTTTAGAAGCGGATATGCCCTCGGCGGCGACGGCTCCGAACGTGTGGATGAGGCCGTACACGGTTCCGAGGAGACCAACGAGAGTCGCGATGTTGGCGAGCGACCAGAGCGAGCCAACGCGCTTTTCGACTGCGGGCTTGAGCTCTCCCATCTTTTCGCTCATGGCGGCATCGATCTCGTCCGGGCCTTTGTTGGCGTGGGTGAGACCAGCCTTGACGAGCTGCAACGTCGGGTAATCGCCGGCATCGCAAAGCTTGATGGCTCGGTCGATGTTGCCCGCCGTCACCAGCTTCTTGATCTGCGCAAAAAATTCTTTGCTGTTCACTCGGTATTTTCCGAGCTGAAATGCGCTGCGTTCGACGATTATCGCCACGACGATCGCGCTCACGACGATGTTGATCGAGAGGAAGGTCGGGTTCGTTCTGAACGCCTCCATCAGGCCACTGCTGCCTGAACTCTCTGCCGCCGCCGCCTGCGCGCCTTCAAGAAGGACAACGAACATCCCCGATGCTCCTTTCGAAATCTGCTCGATTCAACGATTGGTGAGTGCTTTGCGCTCCCGTACATAGCTGGGCGCGGCCACCGGGTGGTGTCGCTCCATCCGCGGCAGAAACACCGCTGATGTCCGGGGCTCGTGAGAGGAGCGGACGATAGCTCCTTGGGATCAGCGAAGTCAACGACGGTGCGGCAGAACGCGCAGGAGCTTCGACTATGCGGGCGCTGTAAAGTTCTCGCGAGGCGACAAAATCACAATCGGGAGCGAAATTCCGCCAAAGTTGGTTGACGCGGCCAAGTCCAACCTTGCATCTTGGGCCGCACCGCAACGCGCGGAGTGGGCAATAGGATGTTGCTTCTTATCCCGGCGTTCGGATAACGTTCCGGCCGCCGATTCCATAGGCAACCGCCGGGTAGGCAACGAGCTAACGAAGCTTCGCCGCATTCGCACACGCACACGCAGAAAAAATTTCGCCCCATACGAAAAGTACGCTGCCAGGGGCCACGCAGCGAGCGCATCTATCGGTCGCATCGAGGAGGACAACGGACATGGCTGGTCTCTGGAAGCACTTTAAAGACGGTGGATGGGGAATGTACCTGATCCTTTTTTGGTCGATCGTGACCATCGGGATCATCATCGAGCGAGCGCTCTATCTGTACGGAGCGTCGATCAACAAAGACGTTTTCCTTGCCACGATGCAAAAATGCATTCTCGCAGGCGACGTCGCGAAGGCCGTGAAAATGTGCTCGGCGGCGAACGCGCCCCTCGCGCGCATCGTTCAGGCCGGTCTCGTGAAGGTCAATCGCCCCGACGAAGAAGTGCAGGCGGCGATGGACGAAGCAGCTCTCCGCGAGATCCCGAAGATCGCGAAGCGCACCGGTTACCTCGCGCTCATGGCAAACCTTGCCATGCTCTCGGGGCTCCTCGGAACGGTGTCCGGGCTCATCACGAGCTTCGGCGCAGTCTCCGGTGAAAGCGTCGATCCCAGTCAGAAAGCCCGCATTCTCGCCGAAGGAATTTCCGAAGCCATGAACTGCACGGCCTTCGGTCTGATCATCGCGCTCATGGGCCTCATCGGCTACGCGATCCTCAACGGCAAGACGCAGGCACTGGAAGACGACATCAACGAGGCGAGCGTGCAAGTGCTCAACCTCGTCGTAACCAACCGTCAGAAGGTCAACCTCGGCGGCGTTCCCGCCTGATGGACATGTGAGCCCGAGGCTCTTCACAAGAGAACCTCGGGCTCCATTTGCTTCGTGTTTTCAAGCTGTATTTAGCGTTGAAGTCTAGGAGAGAACCATGGGCGGAGTATCGGTAGACGGACCGAAGGGCGGACGAAAGTCCCTCGACTCGGAGATCAACATGATCCCGATGATCGACCTTCTGATGGTGACCATCTCCTTCCTGCTCATCACCGCAGTTTGGTCGCACATGGCCCGCATCAACGCCGATGCGCAGGTGCCAGGCCCCCCGAGGCCCGACGTCGAACAGGAAAAGATCGAGCCCGAGAAACAGCTCCACATCGAGATGCGCAGCGCGGAGAAATTCACGCTCGTCTGGAAGCAGGGAGCGACGGTCGTCAACTCGATCGACGTCCCGCGCAAAGACAATCTCCAGGTCGAGAACGGCGCGAAGCTCATTCGCTTCCCCGAGCTCGCGGCCAAGATCACCGATGAGTGGAAGAATGTCGGGTCGCACCGCGATCCCAGCGACAAGAAGATCGATCAAGCGATCCTGCACACCGACAACGAGACTCCGTACGTTTACATCGTCGGAGTGATCGACGCGATCTATCAAACGCACCGCCCGCTCCAAACGGGCAGCAAGGTAGAGCAGGTCCCCGCGTTCAACGTCACGTTCTCGGTCAACTGACAAGGCCCATGCCGCGCGGCGCCTGAGCGCCTGAAAGACATTATGCCCGTTCAACAGCCTGGTCGTCGCCTCATGCACGCCATCCCGCTCGCCTTCGTCCAGAAGCGCGTGTCCGGCGGAAATCATCGTTCGACGAACGCGTCGTTGTCGCTCACTAGCATGATCGACTTCCTCGTCGTCACCGTCGTTTTCCTCCTGATGACCTTCAGCGCGTCGGGTGAAGTGCCGGTCACCAAGGGGGTCAATCTCCCGAAGGCCGAGAACACGATGGACATGATCGACGCACCGATCGTCGCCGTCACCGGCAGCTCGATCTTGGTAAACGGCAACGCAGCCGGCAACACCCGCGCGATCGAAGATTCCAAGCGTTTGCAGCGCGTCGACGAGCTCTTCAATCTCCTCAAGGGAATGCGCGAGACGTGGAAGCAAGCCCGGCCGGGTAAAGAGTTTCCGGGCGTGGTCGTGCTCCAGATCGATCAAGACGTCTCGGCGATCGTCGTGAAGAGCGTGTTCCAGACGGCCGCATTCGCCGGCTATCCGAACGTGAGCTTCATGACCAACTCGCTCCCGAAAACGGTCCACTGAGCCGTCTGCTCCGTCTCCTGAGCGAAGCCGTAAAAAAAGAATCTAGGTCGCGTTGAAGACCGCTCCCGAGCCCAAGAAGAAGCCTGGTCTCGCGTCGATTCACGAGGGGCGCGAGCAGCGGGCCCGCGGCAGATACAGCAGGGCGACGCCGAATCTGCTCCTGATCTGCGTGGTGTCGATCGGCATCATCCTCTTCGGCTACCGATATTTTTCCGGAAAAAAGCTGGAAGACGACCAGGACGCCCTCCTCTCCAAGCAGCGCGCGGTGGAGAAGACAGTCGGCGCGGAGTGGGTTCCCCTCCGCGATCAGATCGAGAAGATCACCGTCGAGAGCGCAGACCATTTCGATGCCGACTTCGTCGACGCCGACGCTTCGAAATGGGATTTCCGCTCCCTCCCCGGTCTCTATTTGCGCCTGCGGGTCGGCGACGCCAAAAACGTCGCGAGCGTTCGCAAGAACGCGCAGGATTCGCTCAAAGACAGCTTCGTGGGGTGCCTCTTACGCGAAACGAATGCTGCCGCAGCGCGCGGCGAGGCGGACTCGGGCGTCTTCGCGGAGCAGCCGTGGAACATGCGCACGGCCTACGCATCGACGCGGATCCTGACAGAAGCGTGGGTGAGCGACGTCAAAGCCTCGGACGACGATCTGCGCCTCCGCGTCTTCGTTCAACAGTACAAAAAGGCGGCAGACGAAGAAATTCCCCTCGCCATCCAGCTCATCAAAAAAGCACAGTTCTTCCTACTGGTGCTGGACGAAGACACCCTCGAAGCCGCTGCCAAAGCCGATGGCGGCGCGCTCAGCGAAGACGTTCTGCAGCTCGTCCCCCACGACGCGCGCGTCCGGATCGTGAACTTGCGAACGGGCAAAGACATCATCCGCGTGAGGCGTCGCGGCGAAGGATCCTTCGTCTCCGCGAGCGAGCATCAGCCCACCGATCCCGAGGTGCGAGACGCCATGCAGCGCAACGTGAACAACTGCGCGCTCGCTCAGCAAGTGCAGAGCGTGCTCGGCCTCGAAGCCCGCAAATAGGCTCGCTTGGCGTGGTCGCACGGCGCTCACTTCGGGGCCGTGTCGCGTACGTCGACGACGTGCGCTCCGAAGAACTGGTGCCAAGCTACGGTGACCGTGAAGTAGAGCGAGCGATCGACGGGACCATCGAGACGACCGCCACCGAGCGCCGAATCACTCCAGCGTGCACCTGCGTGAAGCGCAAGCCACGGACCGCTGGCGTGGCCGAGGATCGGCGTCTCCAGGCCGAAGCCGATCTGGAATCCAGGACGGGAACCGAAGGCTGCGCCCTGGGGCTCCGCAAAAAAAGCGCCGAGCTCGACGCCAAGGGAGTCGAGCGTCAAATCCGCGCGCGACGAGCCCCACTCGTGCCCTTCGAGCCACCGCCCCACGAAGAGCGGGCGCACCTCGAGGCCCGTGGAGAAGACACGCCGGGGATCCGTCCCCGAGCCCACGAGCGGGCCCTCTTCGTACGTTGCGAACGCGCCGATGGTATCGATGTAACGGAGACGGAAATCCAGCGTGGCGCGCGGGCCGCGGGGAGCGATCGTCGCTCCGACGCCGAGCACGACAGACAGGTCACCCTCGATGCGGCCGTACGTCGTGTCGACGAGCCCGCCATCGACTGCTCCTTTCTTGGGCGGATCGAGCTTCTGCACCGCCTCGGTGTTGCCTCGCGCCGTCTGGTACTTGTCCTGCGCGTCTTGCGCGCTGGCAGGAACGCTCACGGCGAGCACGAACGAGACGACGCGGCGGACAGTCATGAAACGCCTATTTTTAGCCAACGATCGCTCGGGTCACGTCGTCCCGCAGCTCAGGGGCGATGATCAGGCGCACGCGCGAGAAGACTTGTCCCGCGAGACGCGAGAGGAGAAACGACACATCGCTCAACGGCCGCGCGGGGCCCTTCGCGAAAACCACGAAGAGAGGATCGGACTCCGCACCGAATGGCGTGTCGGTCGCCACGTCGAGCCCAACGTAGTAGTCGGGATCGAGCCCGCGGGACGTCGCGATTTCCCGGGCGGTGGCGTATGCCCTCTCGCGGCCGACGGGGCTAGCCTGCTCTCCGAAGAGCTCGAACGTCTTGAACAGAGCGCGATTGCGAACTCGGAGCGACAGATCGCTCAAGATCGGGTCACTCGATTTCTCCCAAGCGTGCATGGCTACGGCAAGGACGCCGTCGTCGAGCTCGAGGTAATCGTGAAGCTCGATCGGCTCGCCGTGAGAGCCCATCTCGATCGCGCGGGGGGTGCTCGGAAGCCTCGTTCCGTCCATGATCAACGTGGCGGCGCGGGCGAGGACTCGACGAATCATCCACTCGGCCGAACGCGTGGCCTTGTGCATGTACACCTGCTGGAACATGAAGAGGCGCGCGAGAAGAAATGCCTCGATCGCCGGAAGGCCCTTAGCGCCGTCAATGGCCAGGGACGGTGCGTCGCCTTCGGGACCAGGTGCGAAGCGTAGGCTTCGAAGGAGCCAGTCGAGATCGTAGACTCCGTAGCGAACGCCGGTGGCGTGCGCGTCGCGCAACAGATAGTCGCAGCGGTCCACATCGAAGGTGCCGCTGACCGCCTTCGCTAGATACGGCAGGGGATTTTCCCCGCGAACGAGGGCTGCGACGCGCTCGGGCATCGCGGGATCGAGCTCGGTCAGACACTTGTGAACGCCCGTCGACGGATCGAGAACGATGCGTTCCGTCCACACTTCGTGGTCGAGCGTTCCGGGGATCGAGTCCTCGAAGAGATGGGAGAGCGGACCATGACCGACGTCGTGCAGGAGCGCGGCGGCGAGCGCGTCCTGGGCGCGATCGGTCGTGACCTGCTGCCAAAAAGGAAGCCCCCCTTGGATCGCCCGGAGTCGCGCGAGGAGAAGCTTCATGACGAACGCCGAGCCGACGGCGTGGGCGAAGCGCGAGTGCTCCGCTCCCGGAAAAGCGAGCGAGGTCACCCCCAGCTGACGCACGCGCCGCAGACGCTGCATCTCCGGAGTGTCCATGAGAAGCGTCACGGCGCGCTCTTCCTCGGCCTCGAACGCGACTAGGCCGTGCACCGGGTCACGTAAAATCATTTTCTCGCTCTCTCTTGGAGATCACGCGGGTGACCGCTTTTCCGTCGTCGCTGAAGACGCGTACGCCGAGCGCGCCCTTGCCCCAGGCGATGATGGTCTTAGCGAGGGCCTTCACGGGCTTCGCGCCGGGGGCTCGTTCCGAGTGCCACTCCGTCAGAAATGGCTGCCCGATCTTGAAAGACGGGGCGAGGGCCCAGGCGAGCGGCTCCTTAGGCGAAACGAGCTCTACGGAGAAGCGATCCGATGGGAGCGGCTCGATGCGGAGCACGGGCGAATCGCCTTTGGTGGTGGGCAGCGCACCGCATGTTTCCACTGAGATTCCAGCGCCAGCGCGAAGAAGCCGAGCGCGCGCAGTGGCGAGCGACGTCTCACCGGCATCGCCGAGGATGGCCACGCGACCGGTGGCGTGAGCGGCCTCACCCGTGGTCCCGCTCCCGGCAAAAAGATCGACCACCCGATCGCCCGGCTTCGTCGAGCACAAGATGATGCGCTCGAGCAGCGCGCGCGGCTTCTGGGTGGGAAATCCGGTGCGTTCGCTCGCGCTCACATGACGAAGAGGAGCGACGTCGGTCCACAGAGAATCGACCCGCCGCTCGCGGCACCACTCTTTATCGGAGTTCTGCACGAGAAAATATTTTACGTAGACGCGGCCGCTTGGTGTCCGGTGAATGCGCCCCTCGGCATCGAGGCGTTTCACGGAAGCATCGGTGTAGTCGCCGCGCGGTGCGCTCGTGAAGGGTCGGCCCTCGTCGTCCCAGCGAATGGCCGTCTTGTCGATCGGCTCGAGGCGCGTCGGAGGAAGAAGCTTCGCCTTCGGCCCGCCGTAGACCACGAGGGTGTCGAGCGTTCGTCCGAATTGGGAGCTCGCGGCTTGGCGTCCGAGGTTCGGCGCTCGACGCCAGACGATCTCGTTGATGAATTGATCGCGTCCGAGGATCTCGTCGAGCAGAACGCGCACGAGGTACGCCGCACGCCAGTCGAGATGCACCCAGATGATTCCGCTCGGAGAAATAAGCTTGGTCAGAGCTTCGAGGCGCGGCGCGAGCATGTCTAGGTACGCGGCGACGCCGGCGTCTTTTCCGCCCTTGGGCCCTCGGGTGGACCACGTGTCGACGTACGCGACGTTGCGACTGATGCGCCCGTCTGCGGGTCCGTCGAGGCGTGCCTCGTTCACATAGTCGGCTTGGGAGGCGAACGGTGGATCGATGTAGACGAGCTGCACCTGCCCGCCCAAGCCCTCGTCGATCAAGCGCCCGGCGACATCGAGTGCGTCGCCTCCGATCAACCGGTGGGCGGCGTCGCCGACCTTTTCGACGACGGTGACGGGCGGAGACGGCGGCACCGCAGCACCAGGGACCCACGCGCGACCGGCCCAGTCGAGGTGGAAGGCGCCCCTCCGTCTCGTCGAACCTGAAAGCCCACAGTTCACAGCGTCGGATGCTACACGAAAGGCTTCGCGCATTTCCCGGGAAAAGCCGGCGGATGCGGGTTAACATCGCCCCGAGCTCTGTCGATCCAAAGTCGCCGTGTCCGCCACGCGAACCACCCACGCACCCTGTCGCCTCGTTGAGATCCTGCGGGCGCTGCCCTCAGGAGAGCTGGCTTCGCTCGTCGCGCGCTTGGGGATTCGCATCGATCCGGCGAAGCGGCTAGACGCTCCCTCTCAGGTTGCCCGGGCGCTCGTCACCCTCCCTGATTTGCGTGACCCGTCGCGGCTCCCGCAGGCGAGCGTGGAGCTCTTGCATCGCGTCGCCGAAGCGCGCGGCTCGCTCGTCGTGGCCACCGTGCCTGCCGCCCTCGAGCCACTCAGCGCACGCGGGTTGATGTTCGCGCGGGGAGAGCGCTCGAAGCGCGTGGAGCTTGTCTTTCCTCCAGCGTTCCTCGTGCAACTGCGAACCTGGGAGGGTGAGGACCCGTCGGGAATTCGTGCGCTCCTCGCTCAGGCCTCGTTCGAGACCACGAGCGCGATTGCGGCCAATTATCTGGGGAGGCCCGCCACGCCGCCGATCGCTTTGTCGCTCGAGATCGCGTGGGAAGTGCTTAGCGATCCGTCCAAGCTCGCCGAGGAAATCGAGCGCCTCGCGCCGGCCGAGCGTCGCGTGCTCGATGGCGTGGAGAGGGAGGGCGGCGAGGTCGACACGGAGGAGCTCCTTGAGCTCGAACGAGAGCCACTGCGACTTCGCACGGCGTCCGGAGCCACTCCGTCGCGCAGGGGGGTGGGCGTGTCGCTCGAGCGGCGAGGCCTGCTCATCCCGGTGCATCCCAATCGTCACGTCGTGCCGACCGAGGTCGCGGTCATCGTCGGCGCCGCACGCCGCGCTGCGAGCTCGGCTCGTCGCTCTGAGGTGAAGAGCTTCGTCATCGAGGGGGATCACTCGCCTCGGCGCGCGCGGTTCGCAGCGGATCCATCGGTGCTTGCGACAGGCCTCGCGATCACCGCGCGCGAGGCGGGAAACGACGTTCGTCCCGGGATCGGCACACCGAAATCGCTCGTGCACAAGCTCGCCGCGCGTTTTGGTCGCGAGCCGCAGCACGTCGCTCTCCTCGTCGCGCTCTCTCGAGCCATCGGGCTGTGGGATGCATCGGCGATCACCGCGTCAGCTCCGCCCGGATCCTTGGCGCTGGGAGAGCTTGCGCTGGTTCTCTTTCGCGCGTGGAGGCACGGCGGGGCGTGGGACGAAGCCCGCACCGAGCCCGAAGTCCTTCGCCTCTCAGCCGACGCGCGCGACTCGAGCCCGGTCGGGGTGGTCCGTGAAATCGTGATCGACGCCTTGAGCGATCTGTCGGCGGATAGCTCGGCGAACCGCGCGGGAGGCTGGCTCCCGTGGACGTCGCTCGCGGGCTACTTGAGCGGCGATCATCGTGTTCCCGGATTGAATCGCCTCCTTCGCCGCTGGGCGGAGCGCGTGGGCGCAGAGCCGGTCGAGCCGATCGAAGTGGCGAGGCGCATCGTCGTCGAGAGCCTGCATGCGCTCGGCGTCCTGGATCTCGGCGAAGAAGAGGGGGCGGTCGCCTCGACGGAAGCAGCACCCGAGGGGCCAATGAGCGGCGAGTGGACGCTCCGCCTCACGCCGCGCGGGCGTATGCTGGTCGGCGAATCGCGCGCCGATCGACCCCCGGAAGACGCAGCAACGACCGGAAAAATAGCTACTCCGCGCGCCGAGAGCGGCAACGCCGAAGAGACAGAGCGTACGAAATCCAAGTTCCTCGATACGCACGTGCTGCGCCTCGGAAGCTCTTCGCGCCTGTGCGCGGTGCTCAACATCGCTCCCTTCGTCGAGGTGGCGCGAGCTACCGACAGCGTCGATCTCATCGTCGCTCCCCAGACCCTCGCGCGCGCGCTGTCGGCGGGTTTCGACGCCGAGGCCCTGCGTCAAAGGATCGAGGCGCTCGCTCCCCTCCCCGAGTCCCTCTCGCGCACCCTCGCTCAGGCCAGCATCGTTCTTGGCCGCGCGACCTTCGCGGCCGCGGGAGGTTTCTTGTGGGTGGAAGATCCGAACATACGAGAGATGCTCCGCACGCGTCGCGCAACCGCCGAGCTCTTCGTCGATCCCTCGCCACCGGGTGGGCTCATCGTGCACGCCAACGTCGATCTCGATCGCGTGTCCCGTCGCTGCCGAACGATCGGCGTCGAGATCGTGGCCGATGGGCAGGTGGTGAAGATTCGCTCGATGACGCCGCATCGTTTGACCCCCGCTCGCCAGGAACGCAGCTCGACCCCTTCGCGAGGCACCGACAAACCGATCAAGTGATCGGCAGCCGAATCAAAGCTCTTTCATCACGCGAGAGAGCACCCAATCCTCGACGCGCGAGGAGGGGCTTACGTGGATGATGGCGCCTGCGCTTAGGAAAATTTCCGTCGGTAACGCGCGGCCGTTGTACTGGCTGGCCATCGTGAAGCCGTAAGCGCCAACGTCGAGGATCGCCAAAAGATGCGGCGGCACCTTCGGAAGAAGATGGAGGCCGAAGTCGTCGGAGCTCTCGCATACCGGCCCGACGACGCGCCAGGCCAGCTCCGCTTCGTCTTTCTGCATATCGAGCGAAACGATGCGGTGGCGCGCCTGGTAGAGCGCTGGGCGAATGAGGTCGTTCATGCCCGCGTCGATCATCAGCCACCGGCGCGACGGCTCGTCCTCGCCGACGACGCGCGCGGTCTTCGGCTGGATGACCGTCGCCACGAGGACCCCATGCGCGGCGACGAGCGAACGACCGGGCTCCACGAAGAGAGCCAAATCGTCGAGTCCGGAGGCATGCTGGAGGGCGCGCGTCTTTCGCACAAAATCGGCGGGGCGAAGCGGACAGCCGTCTCCGTAGTCGATGCCGAAGCCCCCGCCGGTGTCGACATAGTCGAGCTTCACGCCGCTCGCCCGGAGCTCCTTTGCCCTGTCGAACAAGAATTGCGAGGCCTGCAGGTAGGCGTCCGCGCTCGTGAACTGCGAGCCGACGTGGGAGGTGAGGCCGACGAGCGTGAGCTCCTTGAGACCGCGCACCATGGTCACGGCGACGTCGAAGTCTCTACGGGGGATCCCGAACTTTGCGTCGTCATGGCCCGTCGCGATGTGGGCATGGGTGGCGAGTGTGTCGATCTCGACCGCGGGATTCACGCGGAGCGAGACGCGGACCACGCGGCCCATCTCGCGAGCTCGTGCATGCACGCGATCGATCTCTTCGAGGCTCTCCACCTGGATCGCGCGGATCCCTCTATCGCCGATGGAAATAGCCTGGTCGAGCTCTTCATTTTTTTTCGCGACGCCGCTGTAAACGATGCGCTCGGGCGGGATCCCGCAAACGATGGCGACGGCGAGCTCTCCGCCGCTGACCACGTCGGCGCCGCATCCTTCCTTGGCGAGCGCGCGCACGATGGGACCGGCGCTGTTTGCCTTCACCGCGTATGCGATGAGGTGAGGATGACCGTCGAAGGCCGCTTCGATCTCGCGCGCTTCTGCTGCGATGCCATCGAGATCGTAGACGTAGGCCGGTGTCTTCTGGGCACTCGAGAAGAGCTCGGCGAGGCGAATACCGCCGAGAACTAGCCGCCCATCTGCGTCACGGGTCGTCGCCATGCGCGAACGATTACGCCGCGTCCTTTCCGTCCGCAAGTGTCTCGTGGCATGCTGCGCCCAATGACCGTCCGCCGCGCCAAGCTCGTGTGCACGCTGGGTCCCTCGTGTGACTCGCTCGAGCAACTCCGCGCGCTCATCGTCGCAGGCATGGACGTAGCGCGATTCAACTTTTCCCATGGCACGCACGAGGAGCACGGACGGCGTCTCGCCCGTCTGCGCGAAGCGGCGACCATTGAGCGCAAATCCGTCGCCGCCCTCCAGGATCTCTGCGGTCCCAAGGTTCGGACGGGGACGATACCTGCGCAATACATACTCCCCGAGAACATCGACGTCACCCTGGTCGAAGGGGAATCGAGCAGCGACGAGCGGGTCATCGCCATCAACTACGAAGGCCTGGCGGGCGACGTCCGCGTGGGAGACAAGATCCTCTTCGACGATGGGCGCCTCGTCCTCGCCGTCACCTCCGTGGTTGGCGAAAAAATCATCGCCCACGTCGAGCAGGGCGGCGGCATGCGCAATCACATCGGCGTGCACTTGCCGAGCAAGACGATGCGCGTGGGGTGCCTCACCGAGAAAGACAAAGCAGACCTCGGGTACGGTCTGTCGCAGGGGGTCGACTACATTGCGCTCTCCTTCGTGCGGCGCGCCGACGACCTCAAGCTGGTCCGCGAGATCGCCACCGCCTGGGGCCAGCCCACGCCGATCATCGCCAAAATCGAGACGCCCGACGCCATCGAAAATCTGGAGAGCGTCGTGGCCGCCTCCGATGGAGTGATGGTGGCGCGGGGCGATCTGGGAGTGGAGTTTCCGCCCGAGCGTGTCCCGGTCATCCAGCGGCAGATCATCGGCGTGGCCCGGCGCGTGCGGCGTCCGGTGATCGTGGCGACCGAGATGCTGCAGTCGATGACCAAGGCCTCGCGACCCACCCGGGCCGAAGCGAGCGACGTGGCGAACGCCGTCTTCTCGGGCACCGATGCCTTGATGCTCTCGGGCGAAACCGCGACGGGCGATCACCCTATCCTTGCAGCAGCGATGATGAGCCGCATCGCGATGGAAGCGGAAACGAGCGCGTTCTACGAATCTGCGCCGTACGCGACGCGCGCGACCAGCGTGGCCGAGGCCATCGCCCGCGGCGCGTGCAACACCGCGAAAGAGATCGGCGCAAAATACCTGGTGGCCTTCACCGAGACCGGCCTCAGCGCCATGAACGTGAGCTTGGCCCGCCCGAACGTGCCGATCATCGCGTTCTCTCCGGTGGAGCGCACGCGGCGGCGGATGGCGCTTCTCTGGGGCGTGATACCCCGGGTGTGCCCCGCGATCCACGACATGGACCAGCTCGTCGACTGGTGCACGGGCGACTTGATGGCAGCCGGACTTGCGTCACCCGGCGAGCGCGTGGTCATCGTCTTCGGCGCTCCGATCGGCGTCAGCGGAAGCACCAACACCATTCGCGTTCACGTCCTCGGCTGAAAAGTCCTACCGGACGGACGGCGGTGGGCGGCTCAAGGATTGCCTACGCGGCATGATGATCGCGACCTCGGTGCCTTTGCCTTCGGCGCTGTTGATCTCGACGTGACCGCCTAGCGCGCTCACCAGTCCATAGACGGCGCTGAGGCCGAGGCCGCTCTTTGCTGCTCCGGGACCGCGTGAGTAGAAGGGGTCGAAGACCTTGGCAAGCTCGGCGGCGGGGATGCCGCGCCCTTCGTCGGCGACCGATAGTACGACGCGGTCGCCTTCGTTGCGCACGCTCGCGAGGATCGTTCCGTCACCAGGCATGGCCTCGACTGCGTTGCGCGCGATCTGGAAAAGTGCTTCTGCGAGAGCGGCCACGTGGCACTCGATCGCGCCCACCGACGGATCGTACGCGCGCTGGATGATCACGCCCGAGCGCGCCCGGCCGATCGCGCTTTCCAGGGCAAAATCCAGCATCGCGCCAACATCTGCGGGCTCGAGCACTCCCTCGGCGGCCATGGCGAAGCGGCGTAGGCGATCGACGGTCCGTCGCACGCGAGCGAGCCCTCCGTCGCTGCGCTTGAGGGCTCCGAGCGCTTGTGCGGGATCGGTGTCGAGCGCCTTCGTCGCCTGCTGATTGGACGCAACGCTGATCGAGAGGGCGTTGTTAAGCTCGTGCGCCATTCCCCCGACGAGGACGCGAAGGGCTTCGAGTTTTTCGACGACCACGAGCTGCTCTTGCAGCCGGCGCATCCGGGAGACAGCCGCGCTCAAGCGCTCGACGCGCATAAAAACCATGATGCCCGTTTTGTGTCGCGAACGCGCGAGGACTACCCCGGCGACGGCGGTGCCCACCACCAAGAGGTGCGCGTAGGGAGGCGAAAATGGGCTCGCCAGGAGCAACCCGGAGTACGCGGCCGCGCCGCTGAGCGTGGCGACTCGCGGGGGAAATGGGACGAGCGCGGTGATAGCCAACGACGCTAACGGGATGACGAGAAGATACGGGCTCGACTCTGCGCCCGTGAGCCGAGCGATGAGACCCCAGCCGACGAGCGTGGCGATCGCCGCGCACGAGCCGAGGAAGAGGAGCGCATCGAGATTTTTTCGCGCGACCGGGACAGCGAGCGAGCAAGCCGCGAGAACGATGGCCAGCGACGCTCCGGCGACAGTGGCGATGCTCGACGGACGGGACAGCGAATCGAGAATGACGACCGTCCCGGTGAGAGCCGCTGCGAGGGCGATCGTCGGCAGAAGACGCGCCGCCACCCGGTGTTGCTGATCGGCGAGGTAACGCCTCCGAGGCCGCGCTTTTCGGCCTGCTTTGTCGTTGACGCGGTTGGTGCGATCACGGAGCGCGCTCGGCGGTGGAAGGGAAAGACTCGACCGCCCGGCGCTCATCACGAGCGAGCATAGCTTGAGTTAGAAGGTTCCGCGCACACCCGAGAAAAGGGGGCCGACCACTACGGCGGCAGGGCTCGACGCGGCCGGACGGACGAAGAAAAAGTACGCGCCCGCACCGGCGCTGGCGAGGGCCACGATGAACGAAATGTCGGCGACGGTTCGGTACGTCATGCCCACCGAGCGCGCCGAAGGGTCTTGCGGCCTGCCGGTGTTGTACTCGTGTGCGAGAGCGCCTGCGCGAAGGCCCGAGAAAATGCCGACCGCCGCAAAAAGAACCGCAGCGCTCCCCGAGCCCACGACGATCCATCGACGCGCGTGATCGTCGCCCGATCGCGCGGCGGGCTCAGCGAGCTTGTATTTGGCTCCAGCGAGCGCGATCTGCTTGATGGTCGGGGACTGCGGGGTGACGTGAAGTGTCTCGTCACGCGGCGCGTACCCGTCGGCCTCGACATGAAGCACGTGGTCGCCGGCGGTGACGCGCACATCGGCGAAAATTCCAGGCGCGAGGGCGATCGACTTTGCATCGAGCTGCGCGCGCGCGCCGTCGGGCGTGACCTTGATCCGCAGCGTTCCGAGGTGCTTGCGGACATCGGCAAGAGCCGCGCGGCCGCTCGAAATTTCGTCCGCGGATGCGCCTCCGTCGTCGGAAAGAAATCGGGAGAGGTCCTGCTCGGCATCGACGTACTCGCCGGTGTGCGAGCGCGCGATCCCTAGATTGAGCAAAATACTCGGGTGGGCGAAGAGCTTGTACGCCTCGACAAACGCGTCGCGGGCGACCTCGTAGTTCCCTTCCTTCACCGACGAAACGCCGCGTCGGAAGGCGACACGCGATTGTTCGCGGACGTCGTCGTCTGCCCGCGCCGGACTTGCAAGGCAAGTGCACGCGAGCATGACGAGCAGAGCACGACCGGCAGCGCGTGTGGTCTGAGAGCTCAGTAGCGTGGCTTCTCCACGATCGTGGGGCCAGCGGGGGCGGCCGCTTTTCTCACGAGCGGCTTGGGCGAACGATGTCGCGGGCTGGGCGGAACCGCGATCAGTCGCCCGGTCGCGCCGGCGTCGGTCGCCGCGAACTCAATGGGTTCCTCCGTCGTCGACGGCGTCGCCGCAGCCTCGGTCGACACCGCCGCGAGCTCCGCCGGGGCTGCGGGAGACTCGCTAGCGTGGGTAGGCTTCGCCGGCGTGCGTGCGGGCCTGAGCGCGTTCAGCGCCACGAGAACACCGAGGAGAACCACGGAGCCGGCGAGCATCATCGGCCAGCGTGGGCCGCGCGCCCTCATGGCAGCGTTGATCGTTCCAGCGGTGAGCACGGTCTGCGTCGGCGCGTTGAGGAGACCCTCGCTCGTGACGATCGGAAGCGAGCTCGGAACCTCGGTGGCATTGCCGAGCGCGCGCCACAGCTTGAGGACGTCGCGGGCCGAGGCTGGGCGATGTTGCGGCTCACGCGACAGACAGCGGTCGATGAGGCCGTTGAGGAGAAGAGGAATCGGAACCTGGGCTGCTCCCTTCAGAGGCCGCGCCGACCGTTCGAGCTTGCTCGCGAGGAGCGCCATCTGCCCCGACGCGTCGTACGCCAGTCGCCCGCTCACGGCCTCGAAGATCACCATCGCAAAGGAGTAGAGATCCGCGCGCTCGTCGACACCGGAGGCGCCGCGAATCTGCTCCGGCGCCATGTAGGCGATGGTCCCGACCGACTCGCCCGTCACCGTCAGCTTCTCGCCCACGTCGTCGTTGCCATCGAGCTTGCACACCCCGAAATCGAGGATGCGTGCCCGCGCGAGATTGTCGTCGAGAAACTCGATGAAGATATTTCCAGGTTTTAAATCGCGGTGAATCACGCCGGCCGCATGCGCGTCCATGAGCCCACGGAGCACGTTCTCACCGATCTGCGAGACCTCTTCCCACCCAAGGACCCCACTACTTTTTTTCAGGTGCTCGGAGAGCGATTCGCCGCGCAAGAGCTCCATCACCAAGAAGAGCTCGCCATCTTCGTTGCGATCGAGATCGAGCACGCGGGGGATGAACTCGCTCTGGATGCGCGCGGCGGCGGCGGCTTCCCGTTCGAGGCGGGCCATCAGGATGTCTCCGGCGTGCTCGCGGCTGACGACTTTTACGGCGACGTCGGTGTCCGACTCGCGGTCGATCGCATGGAACACCTCGCCCATTCCCCCCTTCCCGATGGAGGAGACGATCTCGTATTTGTCGCGTAAAACATCGCCAGGCTGCATGCAGAAGCAGCCTCAACCTTAGCGCCCGGGCGGGGGCAAATCTCCCCCTAATTTCCCTCTCGGGGGCGTGCGCCAAGGTGCGCTGGGCTCATCGGCCTCCACTCGCGGAGCTCCCGTTTGAGCACCTTGCCCGTCGGATTGCGGGGGAGAACATCGATGAGAATGAAGTCGCGCGGAACTTTGGGACCGGCCAGGCGCTCGCGCGTCCAGAGACGGAGGGCCGCGTCGTCGAGACACGAGCCTGGTTTTGCTACGATGAAGGCGCGCACGCGCTCGCCCCACTCCGGATCTTCCACGCCCACCACGGCGACCTCGGACACGTCCGGATGCTGCTCGAGCACTCCTTCGACCTCCGCCGGATAGACGTTCACGCCGCCCGAGATCACCATGTCGCGCTTGCGGCCTTCGATGAAAAAGCGGCCATCGCGATCTTCGCGTGCAAGGTCTCCGACGCTGAAAAAGCCGTCCCGCATGCTGGCCGCGGTGGCGTCGCCGTCCATGTGGTAGCCGCTGACGAGCATCTTGTTTTTTACGTAGAGCTCGCCCACTTCGCCGCGCGCGACGCCCCTCCCCTGCTCGTCGAGGAGGCGAATCTCGTTGCCGGGAACGGCCTTGCCGATGGTGTACGGCGCGGCGCGAAGGTCTTGCGGCTTGGCGAGGGTGACGAGGCCGGTCTCCGTGGCGCCGTAGAAGTTGAAGAGGATGTCTCCAAAGTGGTCCATCACCTGGTTTGCAAGCGGGCCGGGCAAGGGAGCCCCGCCCGAGAAGATGATGCGCAGCGTTCGCGTTTCGTACGTTGCGAGCACCTCGGGATCGAGGGTGAGCACGCGATGGAGCATCGTGGGCACGACCGCGGTGCTGGTGATCTTGTAGCGCTCGACGTCGCGTACGAAAAATTCGGGTTTGAACTCGTCCATGATGACGACGCTCGCGCCCAAGATGTGGCTGAGGGTGAGAAAGCCGAAGGCCGTGGAGTGATAGAGAGGGCACGTGACGAGGTGGACGTCGTCGACGCGCATCGGCGTCTCGCAAATGAAACGAAGCGCCGCGGGGAGCGCGTCACGCGGGAATTTTCGGACGGCGCCCTTGGGTTTGCCGGTCGTGCCCGAGGTGTAAATGACGACCGACGCGTCTTCCTCTGCCGCTTTGGAATCCTTGCTCACGACACGAGATGCGGCGAGCACGTCTTCGTAGCTCGTGATGCCCGGTACAGTGCCGCCGATCGCCACCAGATTCGCCGTCTTCAGCTCGGGGAGGCTTCTTTTGGCCTCCTCCACGACGGGCCAGAGATCGTGATCGAAGCAGATCATCTTGGCGTTCGAGTGAGCCGCAACGTAGACGAGCTCGCTCGCCGTCGAGCGCCACGACGTGCTCACCGCCGCTCCGCCAACCCTGCTCGCGCCGCCCTGAATCTCGATGAACTCGGGACGATTGCGCATCATGAGGATCACGCTGGATCCCCTGGAAATCCCACGCATGGTGAAGCCACCCGCGAGGCGGTCCATCCGCTCGTCGAGCTCGGAAAAGGTGAGCGAGCGATCCCTCCAGCGGAGGGCCACTTTGTTCGGCGAGTTGGCCGCGTGCAGTCGATAGACCTGCGACGGATTCTGGGGAGCGACGGTAAGCGCCTTCACCATGGCGACGAACCCGGGCGCGGTGACTTCCCACATCAAGCCGCTGCGGTTGCCGACTTCGAGAGCGACCCGCACGCGCTCCGGCGCCTCGGAGATCCGCTCCCGAATTTCTTTGAACGTCATCTTCGGCATCGCCCAAACTCCATAAAGACGGGTCAGTACGTGATGACGTTGCCGGTAGCGGGCATGTCCGCGGGCTGGCGATGAACCCCCATTTGCGCAGCGTACGTCATGGGGGTGTAGCCGCCGTCGGGGGTTGCCGCGTGCGGGGCTGGCGAATCTCCAACGCACCCGTAGCTCGCGACGAGCACGCCAAGGCCTCCGTCAACCAACGCGTTACCAAGTGCTCTCACCAGAAATCCACGCCTTTCAAGACGATTGCTCAACGTAGCTGATACGGCGGGGCCGGGTACGCCCGCGAGAACGAATCGGCGAAAAACACCGCGCTCGTGCGTCGTGATATCCTCCTCCGGCGATGGAAAGCAAACCGCCCACCGGTGAGGAAAAGCGCAACAACGAGCGGGCCGCGATCACCCTTCGCGTCGACTACAAACGGCTCAACACGTTCTTTGCAGACTACACGAAGAACATCTCCAAAGGCGGGACGTTCATTCGCACGAGCAAGCCGCTCGACGTGGGCACGGAGTTCGTGTTCGTCCTCTCTTTTCCGTCTCAAGAAGGCCAGCTTCGGCTTCGCGGCAAGGTGATGTGGGTGACGAGCGAAGCAGCAGCCACCGCCGAAAGCCCCGTAGGAATGGGAATTCGTTTTCTCTTCAAGGAACAAGACGAGCAAAAGAAAGTAGACGAGTTCGTCGAGAGGCTGATGTCCGAGGCCCTGGGCGAGCACATCTCCCAGAAGCTCCTCGCGAAGCGCTGACCTTTACGGCATCCCGCGCGCGCCCTACGTTTCAGCCATGGGATTACCGGTCCTCGGCCAAGCCGATGCGCGAAAAGTCGATCCTTCGCTCGACCTCGAAGAAGAGGTGTCGCGCCTGAAAAAAGAGCGAAACGCGATCATCCTCGCGCACTACTACCAAGACTCCGACATCCAGGACGTGGCCGACGTGATCGGCGATTCGCTCCAGCTCGCGCAGGCGGCAGCAAAGACCTCGGCGGACGTCATCTGCTTTGCCGGCGTGCACTTCATGGCGGAGACGGCGAAGATCTTGAACCCCCACAAGATTGTGGTCCTTCCCGATCTCCTCGCGGGGTGCTCGCTCGCCGACGGCTGCCCCGCGGACAAGTTCGCCGCCTGGAAAGCGCGCCATCCCGGATCGGTGGTCGTGAGCTACATCAATTGCTCCGCCGAGGTGAAGGCGTTGAGCGACTACATCGTGACCTCGTCGAACGCGGAGAAGATCGTCGCGCACATTCCCTTGGACAAAGAAGTGCTCTTCGCGCCGGACAAGAATCTCGGCAAATGGCTGGAAAAGAAGCTCGATCGGAAGATGAACCTCTGGCAGGGGAGCTGCATCGTCCACGAGACGTTCAGCGAACGAAAGCTGATCGGGCTGAAGACACGTCACCCGGAGGCGCTCGTCCTCGCGCATCCTGAGTGCGAAGAAGTAGTGCTGGCGATGGCCGACTACATCGGTTCGACGACGGGCATCCTGAAGTACGCGATCGCCAGTCCGAAGAAGGAGTTCATCATCGCCACGGAGGCTGGAATCCTTCACCAGATGCAGAAGGCCGCGCCGGACAAAACGTTCATCCCCGCGCCACCCGAGGCGAATTGCGCCTGCAACGAGTGCCCGTACATGAGACGAAATACGCTCGAGAAGGTCTACCTGGCGCTGAGGGATCTCGAGCCTCGCATCGAGATGGACCCCGTTCTGCTGGAAAGGGCGCGGTTGCCGATCGACCGGATGCTCGCGCTCAGCTGATCTCAGGCTCCGTCGCGTGACGCATATGACTCGAGCCAGCCTCCTGAAGGTCGGCTAGAATGCGCTGCATGCGCGTCTTCCTGCGTCACGTGTTCTTCGTCGGCGTGGTCGCTTTTCTGATCATCGCGTGCGGCTCGCGCACCGGTCTGCTCGGCGGCGACTTCACGGATTTCGCCGTCGACGCCACTCCGGACATCGTCGGCGATCAAACCGTTCCCATGGATGGCCAGCTCGACGAAGGCTTCCCCGATGGTCCGCTCTTCGAAGGCGGCCCCCTCGACGTCATCACCGATTGCGCTGCTCCGGCCTACTGCGATCCGCGCGACCTCGGCAACGTCTACAAGTGCGGCGTCCCGGTTTTTCAGTGCAGCTCGCTCGAGAGCTGCCTCAACGCGAAATGCGTGAACCCCTGCCAGGACACGCTCGGCCAGGACACCTCGAACGGCTGCGAGTTCTTCGCGCCCGAGATGGACACCGTGCCCGAGGCGGAGGGCGTTTGCTACGCCGTCTTCATCGTAAACCAGTGGAAGACGGGCGAGCCTGCGCGGATCGAAGTGGATCGAGGAGGAGCGAGCCTTCCCATCGAGCAATTTGCGCGCATCCCCGTGGGGACGGGAACGAACATCATCTACACGCCGTACGTGAAGGCGCAGGGCCTCGCGCGTGATCAAGTTGCGATCTTGTTCTTGTCGCGCGATCCGGCGGCAGAGAGCGATCCGAATCCGTCCGCGCCGCGCCGCCTTGCGGGCTGCCCAGCGGGCGTAATCCCAGCGGTGGTGGGCGATGCAGCGCTCCACGGAACGGGCACGGGAACGGCATTTCACATCAAGACGAACGTGCCGGTCGTCTCGTACCAGATCCTTCCGTACGGAGGCGGACGCGCGCGGGTGACCGGAGCGACGCTGCTCCTGCCCACGAACGTGTGGGACACGAACTACCTCGCCGTGAACGCCTACGCCAAACCAACCGGCTTCGCCGAGCTCCGCGCGGGGCCGACGATGGCGATCTTGGCCAAAGAGGACGGGACGAGCGTCACCATCAAACCGACCGCGGCGATCGTTGGCGGAGGCGGGCTCGCTGGAACGCCGGCGGACGTGTCGCTTACCTACAGTCTCAATCGTGGGCAGTACCTACAGTTCACGCAGGATGAGGAGCTCACGGGGAGCGCCGTCCAATCGGACAAGCCCATCGCGGTGATCGGCGGCTCGACGCTCATGGACGTGCCGGTCACGCGCACCCTACGCGCCGACGGTGCCGAGCAGATGCTTCCGCCGGTGAAGGCGCTTGGTAGCGAATACCTCGCCGTGCGCTACCGCAGCCGCGACAAGGTCACTCCGGAGAGCGTGCCGTGGCGCGTGGTCGGCGCGGTCGACGGAACTACGCTCACCTACGATCCTCCGCAACTGGGCGCACCGGCGACGATCAACGCCCGTCAGCTCGTCGAGTTCACCGCGCCGGGCCCCTTCGTCATTTCGAGCCAGGGTGCGGATCATCCCTTTTACCTCGCGCAATACATGACCGGCGGAATGCCCTACGACGGCGAAGGCGATCCCGAGTTCGTCAACGTGATCTCGCCGACGCAGTTCTTGCCGCGCTACACGTTCTTCACCGATCCCACGTACCCGGAGACGAACTTGGTCGTGACGCGCGTGAAGGACGCGACGCTCGGCATCTTCCCGAACGTGTCGCTCGACTGCGCGGGGACGCTCTCCGGATGGGCGCCCGTGGGGACGAGCGGCAACTACGAATTCATGCGCATCGATCTCTCGACCGGAAATTTTCAGGGTCAGAACGGATGCGACAACGGGGTCCACACCCTCACCGCGACGCTCGCGGGCGGCGGTCCGACGGCGAAACCGCGCGCCGGAGCGACGGTCTGGGGCTGGGGAAATCCGATCACGTATGCGCCGACGGACCCCCCAGCAGAATCGAATCCGAAGTTCACGCGCTGGGTGAGCTACGGCTACCCGGTGGGCGCGAACATCACGCAGCTCAACAGCGTCGTCCTCAGCGCCCAATAAGCGCTGCTCTACATATCCGTCATCAGCGTCGTGACCAAGTAGTCCGCCGCGAAAATGGCGACGATGCTCGAGACGACCGCCTTCGCCGTAGCCTCGCCGACGCCGCGCGCACCGCCCGAGGCAAAAAAGCCTTTTTTGCAGCAGATGGTGCTGACGATGACCCCGAAAATCATGCTCTTGGTCGCGAGCATTCGGAGATCGCTGACCTGCACGAACTGGCGAATCTTGTCGAAGAACACGCCAGGATCGATCGCCTGCCAGACCACCGCCACGATGTACGCGCCGACCATGCCGGAGAGCGCGAAGAGAACGGCCAAGAGAGGCAGCATGAGAGTGGTGGCGACGACGCGCGGGACGACGAGATACTGAATCGGGCTGACGCCCATGGTGGTGATGGCGTCAATCTGCTCGGTGACCCGCATGTTGCCGAGCTCGCTCGCCATCGTGCTGCCCGCGCGCGCAGTGACGACGACGCCAGCAAGAACGGGGGCAAGCTCGCGCGCGAGGGCAAGAGCAACGACGCCGCCGACCATTCCCTCCGCAGAAAATTGGCGGAAGCCGACGATGCTGCTGACGGTGAAGGCCATTCCCGTGAAGAGCCCCACGAGGCACACGATGAACGTCGATCCTGCGCCGATGAACTCGAGCGCGATGAGAAATTGGGTTGCTCGGAACGGCCGGCGAAAGAGCCAGATCAGCGCTTGCCCGCCGAGGAGCATCGTCGCTCCGAGATCGTCGAGCCCTCGGAGAAGCGGCGCGACCGTCCGCTCGTAGACGAAGGTGATGACGCCCCCGTCTTCCGGAGATCCACCTGGAGATTCGTCGTCGCTCACGGCGGCGCGAGTCTAGCACGCCGACTCGTTTACCCCGGCGTCACACAAGGTACGGTCACGAAGTAGCGAACAGTGGGCGATGAGACTGGCGGTTCCGTCCGATTTGCAGCGATAGACGAGAACGACCTCTGCGTCGACCGGCCCCCGCGAAGAGCTTGAGGGGCTCGGGCGGTGCTAAGGCTCGCGGTAGAAGCGGGGGACACGCCTCGAAATAGAAGTCAGGACTTCCCAGGCGATCGTCCCGGCGTGCGCAGCGAGCTCTTCGGCACCGATCGTGTCCCTGCCGAGCGGACCCTCTTGCGCGCCGAGGACCACCGCCTCGTCCCGCACGGTCACGCCCGGAAGATCCGTGACGTCGATCATCGACATATCCATGGAGACTGCGCCGACGATGGGCGCGCGCTTTCCGCGAACGAGGATGTGCCCTTTGTTCGACAGGTGACGGGAGAGCCCGTCGGCATATCCCACGGGGATGGTGGCGATGCGCGAAGGACGCGACGCGCGCCACAGGCCGCCGTAGCCGACGGGGGTACCGGCGGCGATCTCGCGCACGTCGATTACCTCGCTGCGCACGCGCATGACCGGTCGAAGCTCGCGGGTGAGGACATCGTGGGTGGCGGAGACGATCGACGGGGATACGCCGAAGAGCGCGATTCCCGGACGTACGGCATCGAGCTTGGTCGCCGGTAGACGGAGGAGCGCAGCGGAGTTCGCGGCGTGTCTCACCGAGGGGGTGATGCCTCTGCTCGCGAGAAGCGCCGTCGCTTCGTCGAATCGAACGATCTGCTCGGCCATGCTCTCTTCGCCGGCCGCATCGGCGTCCGCGAGATGGGTCATCAATCCGCGGACGACGATCTCCGGAACGTCCTCGAGCATCGCTGCGAACGAAGGGAGCTCCTTCATCGTGACGCCGAGGCGCGCCATGCCGGTGTCGACTTTTAGGTGTACCTCGACGGGGCCGGGGACGAGGCCGGCGCGAACGAGGCGCGCAAATGCCTCGATTTGCCCTTCGTCATAGACGACAGGCACGAGTCTTCGAGCGAGAACCTCGCCATGAGCATCGCCGTAGTAGCCACCCATGATCAGGATCGGTGCGCGAATTCCTGCCTCGCGAAGCTCGATTCCTTCTTCCGGAAGAGCAACGCAAAATCCGTGAGCGCCGGCACGCTCGAGGGTGCGCGCAACCGCAGGGGCTCCGTGGCCGTAGCCGTCGGCTTTGAGTACGGCCCACACCTTCGCGGTCCCTGCGTGGCGCGCAACGACATGCAAGTTGTGACGGAGCGACTCGAGGTTCACCTCTGCCCGCGTCGGCCTAACCGCATCGGCAGGCGCTGCGCGACGGGGCTTGAGCACGCGAGGCTCGCTCGGACGCGCCGCCGGGATCGCCGAGGCGGAGGGGTGCGTCGGCGGTCCGTCTTCGGTCGGCGCCACGGAAGTGCGCTCGAGCGCAGGCGTGGGAAACTCGGTGCTCATCGTTCTCTCCTAAGGGCTATAAGGAAACCCGTGTTTTTCAAGCACCAATGAAGGCACGCGCTAGATCTCTACTCGATCTCGTAAGCCGTGCTACTCACGCCCCGAACAATGGCGAATCTCGCATCCTCAGCGCCGAGCACAAGAGGCAGGCGCACGCGTTATATTTTTCCGATAGTCGTTCTCTTGCTGGTTATCGGAGGATTGATCAGCGTCAAGTTCGCGCAGATTTCCTCCCTGATCGCGATGGGCAAGGCGGGGCAGAAAGCCGGCCCGCCACCGGAAACGGTCAGCGTCGCGCTCGCCGAGGAGCAGGTCTGGGAGGGCGCGCTCTCCGCAGTCGGCAGCATCGCTGCAGCGCGCGGCGTGTCGGTGAGCAACGACGCGCCGGGAGTGGTCTCCCGCATCAACTTCGAGTCGGGCGCGCAGGTGACCGCCGGACAAATTTTGGTCGAGCTCGATACGAGCGTCGAGCGCGCTCAGCTCGCCTCGTCGCAGGCCAGAAAGGATCTCGCGCTCCTCACGGTCACCCGATCGCGCAGCCTCGCCAAGAGCAACACCATTCCTCTTTCGCAGGTCGATGGAGACGAGGCCCAGCTGAAGGCGAGCACCACCGACTTCACCGCGCTCCAGGCCCAGATCGAGCGCAAGATCGTGCGCGCCCCCTTCGCAGGTCGCCTCGGCATCCGCGCCGTCAACCTCGGGCAATACTTGAACCCCGGCACGACGCTCACCGTGCTCGAGGCGATCGAATCGGTGTACGTCGACTTCGCGCTGCCGCAGCAGCTCCTCGCCGAGATCAAAGTCGGCATGCCCGTGCGCGTGAACATCGAGGGCGCTGACGGAGTCGACGGAGGCTTGCCGTCCGACGGCATCGTCGCCGCAGTGGACCCCACGGTGGACGCCGCGACTCGCACGATCAAGGTGCGAGCGAGCGTCCCCAACAAGCAGGAACGCCTTCGCCCCGGCATGTTCGCCGAGGTGTCCGTGGTCCTCCCGAAGCGCGGGAGCGTGGTCGCCATTCCGCAGACTGCGGTCGTTCACGCATCGTACGGAGACTCGGTATTCGTGGTGGAGGACGCCAAGGTGCGGCAGCAATTCGTTCGCCTCGGTGACGCGCGTGGCGATTTCGTGACCGTCGTCGACGGGGTGAAAGCCGGGCAACGGGTGGTGAGCGCGGGGGCGTTCAAGCTCCGCAACGGCTCGGGGATCACCATCGTGCCCGACGTGAAGCCGGCACCGCAGCTGAATCCGCAACCCGAAAATCACTGAGCCATGAACTTCACAGACGTCTTCATCCGTCGGCCGGTCCTGGCGATCGTCGTCAGCTTGGTCATCGTCATCGCCGGGTTGCAAGCGGTGCGCAGCCTCAACGTTCGCCAATATCCTAAGCTCGAGAGCGCGACGGTCACCGTCCGCACCGTGTACGTCGGGGCGAGCGCCGATCTCGTGCGGGGCTTCATCAGCACGCCCCTCGAGCGCGCCATCGCTGCGGCCGACGGCATCGACTACATCGAGTCGCAGAGCGTGCAAGGGCTCTCGACGATCAGCGTGCGTCTCAAGCTGAATTTCAGCGCCGGCAACGCCCTCGCGGACATCAGCGCCCGCGTCAACCAGGTGCGCGCCGATCTGCCTCCCGAAGCAGAGGTCCCGGCGATCAACATCGAGCCATCGGACGCGCAGATCGCGGCGATGTACCTGAGCTTCGGTTCCACGTTGCTCGAAGAGAATCAGGTCACCGATTACCTCATTCGCGTCGTGCAGCCGCGGCTCTCGGCGATTCCCGGCGTGCAGCGCGCCGACATCCTCGGGGGTCGAACCTTTGCGATCCGAGCATGGTTGAAGCCCGATCGCATGGCCTCGCTCAACGTCAGTCCGTCTCAAGTGCGCCAGGCGCTGGCGGCGAACAATTCTCTTTCGGCGATCGGTCAGACCAAGGGCGCGCTCATCCAGCTCAATCTCACCGCATCGACCGATCTCAAAACCGTCGATGAGTTCAAGAAGCTCGTCATTCGCCAGCAAAACGGCGCGCTGGTTCGTCTGCAAGACATCGCCGACGTAACCCTCGGTGCCGACAACTACGAGCAGGACGTGCGTTTCTCCGGCCGAAGAGCGCTCTTCATGGGGGTGTGGGTCCTTCCCAACGCCAACTCGCTCGAGGTCATCGCGAAGGTGCGAAACGAAGTCGCGATCATCAAGGGCGAGCTCCCTACGGGTATGGAAGCCAACGTCGCGTTCGACTCCACCAAGTACATCAACAACGCTATCGAAGAAGTGATCAAGACTCTGAGCGAGACGGTGCTCATCGTCATCATCGTCATCTTCCTCTTTCTCGGCTCGCTGCGCACCGTGCTGGTCCCGCTGGTCGCGATCCCGGTGTCGCTCATCGGAGCCGTCTTTCTGATGCAGGTCTTCGGCTTCACTGTGAACCTCTTGACCCTCCTCGCCGTCGTCCTCGCCGTAGGACTGGTGGTCGACGACGCCATCGTGGTGGTGGAGAACGTCGAGCGCCACATGCGCGAGGGAAAGACCGCCCTCGAAGCATCCCTCCTCGGCGCCCGCGAGCTGGTCGGTCCCATCGTGGCGATGACCATCACCCTTGCCGCGGTCTATGCGCCGATCGGCTTTCAGGGCGGCCTCACCGGCTCGCTCTTCCGCGAGTTCGCATTCACTCTGGCCGGCGCGGTGTTCATCTCCGGAGTGGTCGCCCTCACCCTCTCGCCGATGATGTCGTCGAAGCTTCTGCTTCCGCACGGCAACCAGGGAATGCTCGGGCGCAACATCGATCGCGGGTTCGAATTCGTGAAGCGCACCTACGGTCGCGCGCTCGGCGTCACGTTGCGAACGCGCGGCGTGGTCTATGGTGTGTGGATCACGCTCTCCATCCTGGTGGTGCCGCTCTACCTGTTTTCACCGCAGGAGCTCGCGCCGACCGAGGATCAAGGCGTGATCTTCGGTGCCCTCGACGTGCCCGCGAACGCGACCCTCGAGCAGATGAGCCCCTACGCGGGGGAGATCAATCGCCTCTTCCAGACAGAGCCCGAGTTCGATCACAGCTTCCAAATTACCTTCGCCACCGGCGGCTTCGGCGGGATGCTCGCGAAACCGTGGGACGAGCGAAAGCGCTCGATTTTCCCAGTCCAGGAAGATCTCTTCAAGAAGATGTCGGGAATTTCGGGCGTACGCGCCCCCGTCTTTCTGCCCTCGGCGCTGCCCAGTGCGGGCTTCTTCCCGGTCGAGTTCGTGATCGCGTCGACGGCGAGCCACGAAGACTTAATTCGCTTCGCCGAACAGCTCACGCAAGAGGCGATGAAGAGCGGACTCTTCGCCTTCCCGCCCATCACCGACGTGCGAATCGATCAGGCGAAAGTCGAGGTGGTTTTGGACCGCGACAAGATCGCTTCGATGGGCCTCAGTCTCCAGCAGGTCGGCGGCGATCTGTCGTCAATGCTCGGCGGTAACTTCGTCAACCGCTTCAACATCGACGGCCGAAGCTACAAGGTCATTCCGCAGATCGAGCGCGCCGGACGGCTCACCGTCGATCAACTCAAGGACATACACATCACCGGACCGAACGGCCAACTCATGCCGCTCAGCGCCGTCGCCACCTTCCGCTCGGGAGTCGAGCCGCGAACGTTGAACCGCTTTCAGCAGCTCAACGCCATCAAGATCTCGGGCCTCGCGCCCCGCTCGCTCGACGGCGGCCTCCGTGTCCTGGAAGACGCCGCAGCGCGGATCCTTCCGGCCGGATACCGCGTCGACTACACCGGCGAGTCGCGTCAGCTCCGGCAAGAGAGCGGCAAGTTCCTCCCGGCGATGGGTCTCGCGCTCGTGCTCATCTTCTTGGTGCTCGCGGCGCAGTTCAACTCGTTCCGCGATCCGTTCGTCATCCTCGCTGGCTCGGTGCCGCTCGCGATGTTCGGCGCGCTCGTCTTCACCTTCCTGAAGTTCGCCGGCCCGCCCGGAATGCACTTCAAGCTCACCGAAGGCTGGACGACGACCCTCAACATTTACTCCCAAGTCGGGTTGGTCACGCTGGTCGGCTTGGTGTCGAAGAACGGGATTCTGATCGTCGAGTTCGCGAACGCTCAACAGGAGCTCGGGCTGACCAAGCTCGAAGCCGTTCACGTCGCGGCCATGACCCGCCTTCGCCCGATTCTGATGACGACCGCGGCCACCGTCGCCGGCCATTTTCCCCTTACCCTCGTCACGGGACCGGGCGCCGTAGCTCGAAACTCGATCGGCATCGTCCTCGTCGGCGGCATGACCATCGGCACGTTTTTCACGCTCTTCGTGGTTCCCGCGGTCTACGTGCTCATCGCGAAAGACCACCGCGCCACGGTACCGGCGGTTGCATCGACGGATTCTTTTGCGGTGGCCAGCGATTGACGGTTGTGATTGGGAAACGGATACTCAGAAGGGGCATGGACGACGCACTCGAGGAGATTAGCCAGCGGGCAAAGATGCGTCTCGGGACGGTCTTGCACGGAAAGTGGCAGCTCGATTCTCTCCTCGGCATCGGAGGGATGGCGGTCGTCTACGCCGCGACCCATCGGAACGGAAAAAGAGCAGCGGTGAAGGTGCTCCACCCGGAGCAGTCGTTGAGCCCCACGGTGCGCGCGCGCTTCCTCCGGGAAGGCTACGTAGCGAACAAAGTCGGGCACCCCGGGGCGGTCTCGATTCTCGACGACGATCTCGCGGAGGACGGCTCTTATTTTCTGGTGATGGAGCTCCTCGACGGTGACGTCATCGATGCGCGCGTTGGACGAGGCGAGACCATGCCTGTCGGGGACGTCCTCGCTATCGCCGATCAGGTCCTCGACGTTCTCGCGGCAGCGCACGCCAAGAACATCATTCATCGCGACTTGAAACCGCAGAACTTGTTTCTCACCCGCGACGGAACGGTGAAAGTGCTCGATTTCGGAATTGCGCGCCTGCGCGAGCTGTCCGAGGCCGCCCATTCCGGTGCCACCACGTCGTCGACGATGGGGACGCCCGCGTTCATGCCGCCCGAGCAAGCGCGCGGTCGCTGGGCAGAGGTCGACGCGCAGTCCGACATCTGGGCCGTCGGAGCGACGATGTTCACCCTCCTCACGGGTCGCTTCGTGCACGAAGCCCCCACCGTGAACGAGCAGCTCCTCGCAGCGATGACAGTGCCGGCGCAGAGCCTCGCCGTCGTCGCTCCGGACATGCCGCCGTCGGTCGTTGCGGTGGTCGATCGCGCGCTCGAGTACCTTTGCGATGAGCGCTGGCCCGATGCGCGCGAGATGCAAACCGCGGTGCGCGAGGCTTACCAGCTCGTAACGGGTCTCGTGCTCTCGCAGTCGCGGCAGGCGCTTGCGGCGCGGGCGTCCCTGTCCACCCTCGATCCCGCGCTCGCCCAAGCCGTGGGCGAGGCCCCGACCATCAGCGCCGATCCTATGCTCAGCACCGATCGCTCGTCGTCGAGGGGCGCGTCGTCCGCCAGGAGCGATCCTGGCGCGAAGGTCGGGCGGATCTCGCTCGCTACCGCGTCGCTGATCAGCGTTCCCCCAAGCGTTCACGGTGAGGTGCGTGCAAAGCGCGGAGTAACGTTGCTGGTGCTCGCGGGAGCGCTCGCGCTTGCGGCCGTGCTCGCGTTCACGCTCGGTCGCGGAAGTGCGGGCGGAGCCGCTGCCTCAGGAATTGCGGAGACCGTGCAGACTCCGCACGCGCAGGCCGTCGCGTCCGAGATCCCACGCGAGCCGCCGCTGCCCCCGCCCGCGCTGCCGAGCGTGGCGACCGTCAAAAGCGCTGCCAGCCCGCCGCACGCGATCTCAACAATTCCGAAGACACCCAAGGTCACGCCCCCTCCTTTCGCATCGAGCGCAGCGCCTCCGGCTTCGAGCGCGGTCGACATTTTCGGCCGTCGAAAATGACGTGCTGAGCAAGCGTCAGCAGTGCGGATGTCAGGTGGCGGCCCTCGGCGTCGTTCTCGGCCTCGTCTCGACCGCGGGTGCCGACGGGCGCGATCCGGCGGCGGCCGAAGCTCTTTTTCTGGACGGTCGGCAGGACGTCCAGCGCTCCGACTACGCCGCCGCGTGCCCAAAGTTTGCGGAGAGCGAGCGCCTCGACCCCGCCGCCGGAACGCTGATCAACCTGAGCGACTGCGAAGAGCACCTCGGTCTTTTGGCCAGCGCGTGGGAGCATTGGCGGGCGGCGATCGATCAGCTCGCTCCCGAAGATCCCCGCCTCCCGGTGATCAAGGAGCGCGCGACGAGCCTCGAGAAGCGGCTCTCGCATCTCACGATCAAGCTCGTGGCCAGCGCTCCACACGACACGCGGGTCACGCGCGACGACGTGGAGATCGGAGATGCATCGCGGGGGATCGCGCTACCCGTCAACGCCGGTGAGCACGTGATCGTCGTGGGCCTCGAAGGCCGCACCCGACGCTTCACCGTCGCGATTTCGGAGGGAGAATCCAAGGAAATCGTGGTGGAGCCGGCGCCCGCGCCCATCCTTCTTCCGCCCGCCGTGCTTGCGCCGCCGCGTTTCAACGATCCCGAAGTCGAAGCTCCTCACTCCACGCGCGCCCTCGGCTTTGCCATCGCCGGCGTGGGCGTAGCCGGCCTCGCGGTCGGGACGGTGACTGGGGTGATGGCCATCGGGAAAAAGTCAGTAGTAGGCGCCAACTGCGACTCCTCTAAAGCGTGCAACATACACGGATACGATGCCGCCGTCACTGGACGCACCCTCTCGACCGTGAGCACGATCGCCGTCGTCGCTGGGCTCGTCGGCGTTGCCGCCGGCGCGTTTTTAGTCGTCTCGAGCCCGCGCGCGAAGACGTCCGCAAGCGCTCGCGCGGCTTCTTCATTGACTCCGTCTTTTCACCTCAGCGGGGCGAGCCTCTACTTCACGAGGACGTTCTGACGCTCTTGCGCAGGCCGCGAGTCTTCGCCGCCATTCCGCTCGCGCTCGCTGCGCTCTTCGGGTGCCAGAGCATCATCGGCGCCGATTTCTCCGGTCATCACCTCGAGGTGTGTAACCCCGCAACATTTCCGCCTCCGCCGAAGATCACCGGCGCGGGCAGTGGCGCAGACATCGTCCTCGTCACCTCGAAGATCGATCTCGGTGAGTACGACCGGCCCGATGGTGCCCCCGGCTACGCGACGATCGGCTACTCGCTCGACGGCGTATGCAACCGCGACCAGGCCTGCGCCGCCGCCGCGTGGACGGGCGCACATCTCATCAGAGGACTCGACGGGCGCGACAACGGGCTCGGCGAGCTGATGCACGGGCAGCTCGAGTTCTTTCATCAGGTCGTCTTCAGCACCGACATGCTCAACTTGAACCTGAAGAACGGCACTCACGCGCCACTCTTCATTTTTAAAGTCGCCGACTACAGCGGCTTCTCCGACGACGACGAAGTCGAAGTCACGCTCTACGTCGCGAGCCCGCAAGCGGAAGACGGAAAGAACTTCGTTCCTCGCTGGGACGGCACCGACCAGTGGCCGATCGCCCCTCTTCCTGGCGCCGTGGCAGATGCGGGTCCGCTCGTGCCGGCGTCGTACGTTGACAAAAATGCCTACGTCTCCAACTACACTCTCACTGCGCGGTTTCCGCCGGGCGCGACCATCCATTTTTCGAACGTCGCCTTCATGACGAACGAGCTCGTGGCCACGGGGCAGATCAATCCGATGACCAAGACCATGAGCCACGGGGTCCTCTCCGGGCGCATGGGGATCGCGGAAATGTTCCGCCACGTGCCGGAGGTGACGCAGCTTCTTCTCAGTCAGACGCTCTGCATCGACAATCCGAACTACGCTCGCATCAAAACCTATTTTTGCTCCTTCGCCGACGTGCGCGCGGACGCCAAAGCGACGGGCGGCGACTGCGACGGTCTCTCCCTCGGCGTGGGCTTCGATGCCGCGCCTGCCAACCTCGGTAAGGTCGTGATTCCCACTCCTGTGCCGGGCTGCCCTCCGGCGACGACCACGAACAACGACACTTGCCAGAGGCCGCCCCTGTGAAAACGTTTTTCGTCGTCGTCACCTTCGCTGCCGTGATCGCTGGGTGCAGCACATCGAGCACCAGCCCGGCCGATGCCTCGGTAGACACCCACACGCGTGATCCCAACGCGAACTGCATCAAGCCGGGCACGCCCAACAACGAGCTCGGCGTCGGCGGTTACTGCGAGACCGTCGCCCAGTGCCCTGCGGTCGACGGCGGCATCCGATTTTGCTCGGGTCAGTTCGGCGCTCCGGAGACGGCTTGGTTCTGCACACGTCCCTGCTCGACAGACTCCGACTGCGGGAGCGACGAATACTGCGCGACCGATCCCCGCGGCGTCGCGTGCGTGCCGCGCATCTGTGGGCCGACAGACGCGGGCTCCACCGCCGACGCACGCTCCGACTGAGCGACAGGAGAGCGCGCAGATCGAGGCTTTTACGGAGGCGATTCCTGCATCCTCGGCTCCACTGTCGGGGGGGCGGTGGACTCCAGGACCTCCGCGCGTTCGTGTGCAAACTGCATACGATAGAGGCGCGCGTAGACTCCGGCGAGCGCCAAGAGCTCCTCGTGAGAGCCTTGCTCCACCACCCGGCCCTTGTGAAAGACCACGATGCGATCGACGGCCTTGATCGTCGATAGGCGGTGGGCGATGACGATCGCCGTGCGCCCCGCCATCACACCATCGAGCGCCACTTGGAGGCGCGCTTCGGTGTCGGAGTCCACGCTGGCCGTAGCTTCGTCGAGGATGAGAATCGGCGAATCGCGATAGACCGCGCGCGCAAAGGCCAGGAGCTGCCTTTCACCCGCGCTGAAGTTGGCCCCGCGCTCGTCCACCTTCGCATCGAGGCCGCCCTCGCGATGGATGAAAAGCTCTAGGGCCCCGATCCGGGTCAGAGCGGCCTCGGCCTTCTTGCGATCGGGCGAAGGATCGCTCATCGCCACGTTGGAGAGGACGGTTCCCGCAAAGAGGAAGACGTCTTGAGGAACGACGGAGAATTTTTCGCGCAGCGCGCTCCTGTCCCCCGCGCGCACGTCCTCGCCGAGCACGCGCACGTAACCGCTATTGACCTCGTAGAGACGCAAGACAAGGCTCGCGACCGTGGTCTTTCCGGCGCCTGTGGCTCCCACCAGTGCGACGCGTTCCCCTCTTCGTGCCACGAGTGAAACGTCTTTCAACACCGGCACGCCGGGCTTGTACTCGAAGCTCACGTTGACGAGAGCAATCGCTTCGTCGGCCGGCCCTGCGGGAGCACATTGCGCGGCGTCGCGCGCAGGCTCATCGACCTCTTTCACGTCGAGGAGCTGAAAAATACGCTCCGCGCCGGCCATCGCCGACTGGAGGAGCGTGTAGCGCTGCGAGAGCATGCTCACCGGTTCGAAGAATTTCTTGATGTACTGGGTGAAGGTGACCACCAGCGGAAAAGACACCGCGTGCGAGCCCACCCGATGAAAGCCCGACCACCAAAGGACGCTCGCGATGCACAGCGTTCCGACCATCTCGATGGCTGCATCGAGAATCGCGTCGTAGTAGATCGAGCGCTTGTTGGCATCGAGGTACTCGAGGTTGATCTCGTCGAACTCCTGCGCGGTCTTCACTTCGCGCCCGTAGGCTTGAACGACGGCGATGCCGTTCACCTGCTCGTTCAGGAACGAGTTGAGCCGCGCGGTCTTGGTGCGGATGTCGCGAAACGCGGCGCGCGAGCGCTTCCGAACCCAGTGGACGATGCCCCCAACGACCGGCAGAGCGGCAAACGCAATGCACGACAGCTTCCAGTCGAGGGCGACCATCATGATCACGATGCCCACCAACGAGAAAAAATCTCCGATGGCGTTGAGGACGCCGGACGCGAACATTTCGCCGACGGCGTCGACGTCGTTCGTGCCCCGAGTGACGAGGCGGCCTACCGGCGTGCGATCGAAATACCGCAGCTGAAGGCTCTGGAGAAAAACGAAAATGTGGGCGCGGAGATCGGCCATGGCGCGCGCGCCGGTGACCTGCATCGTGTAGACCTGCGCGAAGTTGAGGGACTGCGACACGAGGAGGATGAGGGCGAGCCCGACTCCATCACGAAGGAGGGCCGCGCGGTCGTGAAGCGAGGCCTGCCGCACCACGTCGCCCATCAAGAGCGGCTGAACGAGATTGAGCGCGGTGAGCCCCACGAGAGCCACGAGCGACAAGAAAAGAAACCTCACATGCGGCTTCACGAAGGGCCATAGGCGCTGGATGAGCCGAGCGTCGTAGGCCTTTCCGATGGCGTCTTCCTCATGGAAGGCCCGGAGCTTTTCCTCGGCGCGCGTCTTCGCCTTCACGGGCTGCGCACTGGTGGTCATGCGATCCCCACGGGGAGTGGGCCCGAGGGCAACGGAACGTGATCGACGTCGAACTCTTCGAGCTCACGGGCCATACGTTGCTCTTCGGCGAACGCCGCGTAGAGGCCGCCCTTGGCGAGGAGCTCGTCGTGCGTGCCACGCTCCACGACCTTGCCCTGGTCGAGCACGATGATCGAATCGCAGCGGGCTGCGGCTGCGATCCGGTGGGTGATGAGGACCACGGTGCGCTTCTCGGCCTGACGCTCGATCGACTTCAAGATCAAGGCTTCGGTCTTCGCGTCGACGGCGCTGAGCGGGTCGTCGAGCATGAGGATCTTCGGCTCCCAAGCAAGGGCTCTGGCAAGTGCGATGCGCTGTTTCTGGCCGCCGGACAGCTGGACCCCACGCTCGCCGACGACCGTGTCGAACTGCTCGGGGAGCTCGAGGGCCTCATCGAGCATCTGGGCCTCGCCCGCGGCGTCGCGAATCTTCGTCATCGCCTCGGGCGAGTCGGGGTCCATGAGAGCAAAGCCGATGTTGCGCGAGACGGTCGTGGAGAAGAGGAATGCGTCCTGCTGGGCGTAGCCGATCGCGGTGCGCACGGCGGCGAGCGGGATGTCGCAGACGTCGTGACCGTCGATCCGAACGGCGCCCGGCGGGGTCGGGAGGAGGCGCGCGAGGAGCATGGCGAGCGTGGATTTGCCCGACCCGGTGCGTCCTACGATGGCCAGAGATGCGCCCGCTGGCACCTCGAAGCTCACGCCGTCGAGCACCGTGCGCGCACCGTACTTGAAAGAAAGATCGGACACCGCGAGGGCGCCTTCCATGTCTTTCGGCGCGGGGAGCGGACCGTCGGCCACCTCGGGAACGGCGTCGAAGATTTCTTGAAGGCGACTGAAGCCCGCACGACCTCGCTGAATGATGGAAAGCGAAAATCCGAGAGCGATCATCGGCCAGGTCATTCGCCCGAGTGCGAGAGAGAAGGCGAAGAAATCTCCTTGGGAGATGCCGCCGTTCTCTGGTCCCTTCAAGAGGAGCGTGCCTCCAAACCAGAAGAAGACGAGGATCCCCGCCGCGCTCGTGGCGCCCATCACCGGCCCCATCGACCCGCGAAGACGCGCAAGCCCGAGGCTGGCATCGAGGTACGCGTTGTTCGCGGTCTGGAATCGCAGCAGCTCGCGGCCCTCGAGCGCAAAGCTCCGCACCACGCGCACCCCGGCCAGATTCGTCTGCAGCGATTCGCTCAGTTTTCCGAGGGTCTCCTGATTTGCGCGGGTCCGCGTGAAGAGCCCCTTCGAGAAGCTGCGCGTCACCACCACGAGGAGCGGGAGCATCACGAAGACTGCGAGCGTGAGACGCGCCGAGATGGTCGCCATGACCTGAAGGGCGCTCGCAAATCCGAGGACGACGTTCACGATGTTGAGCACGCCGAAGCCGAAGAGCAGACGCACTTGAATGAGATCGCCGGTGGAGCGGCTCATGATTTCGCCGGAGGACATCTTCCGATAGAACGCCGCGCCGAGGCGGTGCAGGCGGTCGAGGAGGACCGCGCGCATCTCGTATTCGACGTCGCGGCCGGCGTTGAAGATGAACCAGCGGCTCGCCACGCGCGTGAAGAACGCCACGATCGCCAGCCCGAATATGAACATCGCCGGACGAAAAGCGGCCTCCGGATCCGGGCCAAAGATGAGGTCGATCGCCGATTTCGAGAGCCAGTCGATCCGATTCATCGCCAGCTGGAAGACGGCGAGCACGAGCCAGCCCGCAGCGTAGACGGGGAGGTGGCGGCGAAAGGACCCTCCGAGGGTCGTGGGTAACTCTTGGACTTTGACGGGCACGCGTTCCTCAGCGAGCCGGAAGGGGCTTGCGATGCGAGCTGGAAAGCGAAGGACGCTTACGATCCTCCGCGCTCGCAATGAGATTGGTCACTTCGAGACGAGCCGCTAGAAGACCGAGCATCACGCGCGCGCCGCCCTTGCCATCGAGCTCCTGCACTACGCCCTCTTTGCCCATGAAGGGCCCGGCGAGCACTGTCACGTGTGTCCCCTTTTCGACGGGGAGCTTCGCGTCTACGCCCTGGACGATCGGTCTTCGGAGGGGGAGGCGACGCGAGGGAAATGTGGGCTCCCTGACGATGAGCGGAGTCGGGATCTCTTGCTCACTCGGCGGAGGCTCGGGCGTCCCCACCGAGCTGGCCCCCGCGCGCGCACGCCGTTCCTTCAGCTTCGTCGCTCGGCCTTCGTTGTGCTGAGCGCGCGCCGGCTGCGCGGCGTCGTAGGCCATCAGCTTGAATAGCGGGCCGAGCGCGACGAGCGCGTCTGCGAGTTGCTCGTTCAGGAGCCCAGCGTGCTCGAGCGCCAGATCGCGCGGGAGCGACCAGCCGATCCACAGACCTCCTTGGCGTCGATCGACGAGCGCTCGAACGGCGTCGGTCTGCATCTCGTGCGCAGGCAGGCACTCCGTCGGGGCGCGCCGGGGCGACTCGTTGGCGAGTAGCCCGCAGAGAAACTGCTCGGGCAAGAGCGCGAGCGCGCTCCCCACTCCGAGCGACCTGTCTGGATCATCGAGCCGTGCGCGAAAGCTCTTCATCGCCTTGTGCGCTTCGAGTGGGAGCTCGAGGCTCACCTCGACATGTTTGGCGTCGATCGTAAGAGCGAGAAAAGCATTCGTGCCTTCGTCGTTTTGCCAGAAGAAGACGCGCTGGCACTCGACTTTGCGAACGTCGGAGCCCGTCGTCGTCACAACGACGCCGAGCTCTTTGAGGCGCGCGACCACCGAGTCCGACCAGGCGAGCATCCGCGCTTTCAGATCGAGCCGCGCGCGTGGCCCGCCCGTCTGCCCAGGCGCCGCATGCCCGAGGCCGCCTGTGAGTTGGTCGCGTGGCGTCTTCATACGGGGCAACACGTTTTTACGGAGTGGCGCGCGCTTGTCAATCGCAGCTCGCCGCTTGCTTCCCTTGACGGAAAAGCCCACCGTGTCACTACGACATTTTCATCCCCCGCGTCCCTATCGACGAGGAATCACGTTCATGGCCGATCAACAAATTAACTGTTCCGACTGCGGGGACGCGTTCGTCTTCACTCAGGCAGAGCAGTCGTTCTACGCGGAAAAAGGGCTGACCACAGCGCCCAAGCGATGCAAAGCGTGCCGAGCTGCGCGCAAGACCTCCCAGGGCGATCGCGGACAAGGCGCCCGTGGATCAGGAGACCGTGGCGGAAGCCGCTTCTCCCCTTCCAGTCCCAGCCCGCGCGGTGGTGGCGAAGGAGGCTGGCGGCCTCGCTCCCCAGCCGGCGCGCCTACTGGTGGAGGCGGTAGCCCTGGAGGCTGGGATCGCCCGCGCGGACGAGTCGCCCCTCGCGCAGACGCCCCGCGGCCCCGCGTCGAAGAGGTCCAGTCTCGCGCGCCACGTGACGGCGCTCCCCCGCGGCGTGGCAACCTCGGCAGCCATGGAGGCGCTGACTTCCGCGCGCCAAAGGCGGCCGAGCCCGCCCGCGAAAAAACGCCGCCCCGTGAGCGCGCACCCAAGCCCAAGTTCGACATCACGTGCGCCGAATGCGGCACGACATCCCAGGTTCCGTTCAAGCCGCTCGAAGGGCGACAGGTCTTCTGCCAGCCCTGTTACCGTGCCCGCAAAGGAACCACCGAGACGGCGGTCGCAGGGGCCGCGATTGGTGAAGCGGACAGCGGAACCGTCGAATAGCCGTTTTTTCTGAGCAAAAAGAAAAAAGGTTCTTCTTTCGGTCCTAGACCAATTGTTCACGCGGGGGGGAGTGACTAGACTACGTGCCCACTGTGGTAGCCCCGCGCAAAACCGACAAACCCGCAGTCAAAAGCGCGCGGACCAAAGGGGGCACTGCGCCCGCCGCTGGTGCAACGACGCGCGAAAAAAGGCCTTCCCCGGCGAAAAGGCCTGCAAAAGAATCCCGAAAAGCTTCGGCGGCAGGTCGCGGCTCCGAAGCTCACGAAGGCGACGACACCGCCGGTCACGAGCGCAGTGATGACGACGACGATGCCATCGACGTACAGGCCGAGGTCGTCGACACGGATGCCTCCGACGCCGACATTCCGGCGTCCCCCCCTTCCTCGTCGATCGCGCGGTTCGATGCGATGTCCGCATACTTGCGCGAGGTCCAGCGTCATCCGCTCCTCACGCCCGAAGAGACCCACGCCCTCGCCGTGAAGTTCGTGCAGACGCAGGATCCGGACGCCGCCGCGCGGATGGTCACCGCGAACCTGCGCTTGGTCGTCAAGATCGCCTACGAATACAGGCGCGCCTACAAGAACATTATGGACCTCGTGCAGGAGGGCAACATCGGCCTGATGCAGGCGGTCAAACGCTACGATCCCTACCGGGGCGTCAAGCTGTCGTCGTACGCCGCGTGGTGGATCCGCGCGTACATCCTGCGTTTCATCTTGAACAACTGGCGTCTCGTAAAGCTCGGAACGACGCAGGCACAGCGGAAGCTCTTCTTCAATCTGCGAAAGAAGCGAGCGGAGCTCGAAGCGCTCGGCATCGACCCGACGAACCTCGAAGTCGCCAAGCAGCTCAACGTGCCGGAGAGCGAAGTCGCCGACATGGATGCTCGCCTTTCGTCGGGCGAAAAATCGCTGGATGCTCCGGTCGGGGATTCGGAAGGCCGCTCGATCTCGAAGATCGACATGATGCCGAGCGCTCTCGAAGGCCCGGAGTCGCGCTTCGCCGACGAAGAGGTGCAGGCGCTTTTGAAACAAAAGCTCGCGTCGTTCCGCATCACGCTGGCAGGCAAAGACAAGGAGATCGCGATCTTCGACGAGCGACTCGTCTCCGAGGAGCCGCTCACGTTGCAGGAGCTCGGCGACCGCTTCGGGATCTCGCGCGAGCGTGTTCGTCAGCTCGAGCAGCGCCTCACCGGCAAGCTCCGCGAGTTCTTGATCGCAGAAATGGGCGACGCCGCCTCCGGTGCCTGAGTGCCCCTTTTCGTCGTCGCGACGCCGATCGGCAACCTCGAAGATCTAACGGCGCGCGCTCTTGAAACGCTCCGCTCTTGTCCGCGCATCGCGGCCGAGGACACGCGGCGCACCCGCGGGCTCTTGAGCCACTTCGGCATTCGCGGAAAAAAACTGGAGGCGCTCCACGCCCACTCGGGGCCGCGCGACGTCGAGCGACTGGTGGAAGCGCTGGTGGCCGGAGAAGACATTGCGCTCGTGACCGACGCGGGGACACCGAGCGTGAGCGATCCGGGCGATGCGCTGGTGCGCGGAGCCATTGCTGCGGGCGTGCGGGTGATTCCCATTCCGGGGGCGAGCGCACTTCTCGCGGCTCTGGTTGCGAGCGGGGTGGCAAGCGGCGCCGGATTTCATTTCGCGGCCTTTCTTCCGCGCGATGGCACAGCACGCCGCGACGCCATCACCAAGCTCAGCGATCTGCCCGACCCAGTCATTCTCTACGAGGCCGCCAACCGCACCGCCGCCACTCTTCAGGATCTCGCAGAGGCCACACCGAAGCGCGCGGCATGCGTCGCTCGGGAGCTGACGAAGATGCACGAAGAGTTCGTGCGCGGCACCCTCGAGGAGCTCGCCGCTCTCGAGCGCGAATGGATCGGCGAGGTGGTGATCGTCCTCGGCAGCCACGAACCTCAGTCGCGCATCGCCGAGATCACGGACGAAGCGATAGACGCCCGCATCGACGAGGAGCTCGCCAAAGGACTTCACGCCAAGAGCATCTCCGAACGAATCGCCGCTTGGAGTGGTCGCGCCAAACGCGAAATGTACGGCCGCGTTCTCGAACGAAAACCACGCTGAGCCAGGCCAGAATTTTTCGCGTATCGTTTCGGCATGCGTTCCCTTCATCTTCTTCGGCACGGCGAGACCGAGCTCAGCGCGGACGGCACTTTTTGCGGCGACATCGACAGCCCCTTGAGCAACGCGGGGCGCGCGCAGGCTGACAAGGTCGCCGAGCGTCTCCTGCACCTCGATCTCGAGGCGATCTACGTGAGCCCGAAGGCGCGCGCCCGCGAGACCGCCGCTCCGATCTGCAAGCTCGCCAAGCTCGACCCGCGCATCGAAGAGGGTCTTCGCGAAATCTCGTACGGCACCTGGGACGGCCGCAAGGAAAGCGAGATCAAGCTCCACGATCCCGAGACCTACGCGCTTTGGGGAAGTGATCCGGCAGTGCACGCGCCGCCGGGCGGCGAGAACGGATTTGCCATCGCAGCGCGTGCGGTTCCCATCGTTGATCGCGTTGGAAAAGCACACGAAGGGAATGTGCTCTTCGTCAGCCACAAGGCCACCGTGCGGGTCATCGTCTGCGCGCTCCTTGGCCTGCACATAGGCCGATTTCGCGACCGCATCGCCTGCCCGACCGCCTCTCTCACCTCGTTCGAGTTCGGGTCGCGCGGTCCGTTGCTCGTCCGCATCGGCGAAACCGAGATCCACCTCTAACGTTCTTTAGAGAGCGCTTCCAAGGGCGCTGTCGAGCGCCTGGGCGTTGAAGCCGATCATCATTTTTCCGCGGACGTCGAGGACCGGGATTGATCCTGCGTGAAGGCCAGCCTTCGTCAGCTTGGCCCGCATCTCGAGCGCTGCGCCGTGATCGGCTTCGATGTCTTTTTCCTTGAAGGGGATCCCCTTCCCACTCAAGTACGCGGCCGCTTGATGGCAGGGACCGCACCACGCGGCGCCGTAGATGATCACCGCTGGGCGCGCCGCTTGATCCGCGCCTACGCCAGGATTGAGCGAGGGGAGGTCCATCCCGGCGAGATCAGGAAGGCCAGGAGCCGTCGGCGCCGTGTTTCCTGCGTCGACGCCGTCGAGGGTTGCTGTCTTTCCTTTTCGCCGCGCGACCGCGAGCTCGTCGAACTCGGCGCGGGTCATAGGCTTCACGGGATAGGTTCCGCCAGCACTCGCCGTGCGCAAATCGGCTACAAAAATGCGCCCGGCGTGCGTTCCGTCCTCGCGTGAGGGATCCACCACGCGCACAGCGTCGCGCCCGATGAGCGGGACGTCCGTGGCCTTTTGCTCGACATGAAAATCTCCTTTTTCGTCGATCCACGTGAAGAGAAATCCCTCGCTCGAGTCTTTCACTATGAGGGCAACGGGACTCACGTCTTCGGTGGGCGCGTCTTTCTTGCGATGACACGCAGCGACGGCCAGCATCACAAGCAACACGAAGACGAAATGTAGCGCGCTTCGCATCACTCGCGACTCTCCGATAGCTTGGCCCACTCACTCATCATCGCATCGACCTTCTTGGTGAGAGCTTGCTCCGCCGTGGCCATCGCCGCCACCTTTGCCCAGTTGCCGGCGGGATCTTCTTGAAGCTTGGCCCGCATGTCCTCGAGCTCTTTCTCGGCGCTGGCGATCATCTTCTCGAGCTCGTCGACCCTGCGCTTCTTGCGCTCTTTTTCCTTCGACGCCTCCCGCGCGCGCTGGGCGTCCGAGACAGAAGGCTTTTTTTCCTCGGGCTTCGGAGGCGGCGGGACCGTCTTTCTTTTGGGCTGCTCCTCTTCAATCTTCGGAACGAGTCGCGTCGCAAAATCTTTGAAGCCGCCCGAATAGATGTCCACCCTGCCGTCGCGGACGCTCACCAGTCGGGTGGTGATGGTCTCGAGAAACCGGCGATCGTGGGAGACCAGGATCACGGTTCCATCGAAGCCGGTCAGCGCCTCTTCGAGGATCTCTGCCGCGGGAATGTCGAGGTGGTTGGTCGGCTCGTCGAGGAACAAAATATTTCTCGGCTCGAGGAGAAGCTTGGCGAGGGCCAGCCGCGAGCATTCTCCGCCCGAGAACCCGGACACGCGACGCAGCGGATCGTCGCCCCAGAAACGAAACCGCGCGAGGTACTGCCGCGCCGCTTCCACCGTGAAGTCTCCGCGCACGCGACGCACTTCGTCGACCGCGAGGAGCTGCGGATTGAGCTCGCCGAGTTGCTGGTCGAAGTAGCCCTCTTGCAGGTTGGTTCCGCGCTTGATGTCGCCACGATCGCCCGCCATGCCGCGGCCGGCGAGGATCTTCAAAAGCGTGGTTTTCCCTGCGCCGTTCGGCCCGACGATGCCGATGCGCTCCCCGCGGCGAATGAGCATCTCGAAGTTCTCGAAGAGCACGCGCCCTGCGCGCTCGGCGCCGACGTTACGCACGTCGAGGACGATGTCGCCCGACCGCGCCGCCGGGGCAAAACGAAACGCCACGCGCTCCGCCACTTGCCACACGTCCTCTGGCCCCGCGAGGCGATCGAGCTTGTCCAGCATCTTGCGGCGGCTCTGGGCCTGCTTCGTTTTCTGGCCGGCGATGTTCTTGCGGATGAAGTCTTCCGTCTTGTCGATCATCGACTTCTGACGATCGACGAGTCCCCGCTCGCGCGCGAGATCCTCTTGCCGCGCCACCGCGTAGTCCGAGTATTTCAGGGGATAAATGCGCAACCCTTTCGATCCCAGCTCGAAGGTGCGCGGGCAGACGTTGTCGAGAAACGCGCGATCGTGAGACACGACGAGGACCGCGCCGCGGTACGACACGAGGTAGTTTTCGAGCCAGGCGATGGTGTCGAGATCGAGGTGGTTGGTCGGCTCGTCGATGAGGAGAAGATCGGCCTTGAGCGCGAGAACCACGCCGAGGGTGAGCCTGCCTCGCTCGCCTCCGGACAGCGAAGCCACCGGGCGTGAGAGATCGCGCTCCGTGAAGCCGAGCTTCTGCGCGAGCATTCCTACTTCGCGCTCGAGCTCGTCACCGCGCGCGAGATGGTACTGATCGGTCAGTCGTGAGAGGTGCTCGAGGGCCCGCTCTTCGCCGCTCGCTGCATCGTGCTGAGCCTGGGAGAGCTCGGCCCGCAGCGCCACGACGTCGCTGTAACCAGACATGAACGCGCCGAGCACGTCCCCGTCTGCTTTCACTTCGTGCGACTGCCGATAGTAGGCGAACGAGGCCTCACGCTTGATCACCGACGAGCCGCCATCGGGCTCGAGGTCCTTGGCGATGATCCGCAAAAGCGTGGATTTTCCCGCTCCGTTCGGGGCGACGAGCGCGGCGCGCTCACCGATGGCGAGGCTGAAGGTCACTCCCTCGAACAGGGTGTCGCCCGCATACCCGAAGCGAAGATCGGCGACCTGAAGGACGGTCATCGCTCAGATTCCCGCCACGTGGAGAAGCTCTCCGATGGTCGCCGTCACGGCCATCGCCAAGCCTCCGCCGAACGTCACCCGCGCCGCTCCACGCCAGGCCGGAGCCCCACCCAGGCGACTACCGAGCCCGCCGAGAACGGCGAGACTGAGGAGCGCCGCGGTTGCGATGAATGGAATGCGCAGAGACTCCGGTGAGAGGACGAGCGCCACGATCGGAACGACGGCCACGGTCGCGAAGCTCACCGCGGACACGAGCGCCGCTTGCAGCGGACGGGCCCGCATCTCCGGACTGAAACCGAGCTCGTCGCGGAGGTGCGCGCCAAGACGATCGCGATTGGTGAGCTGCTCTGCGACCTTCATCGCCAAGTCCGGCTCGACACCGCGTCGCTGGTAGATCTGCGCAAGCTCGCGAAGCTCGCCTCGGGGGTTGTCGGCGAGCTCCGCCTTTTCCCTCTCGATGTCCGCTTCCTCGCTGTCGCGCTGCGAGCTGACGGAGACGTACTCGCCCGCGGCCATCGACATGGCGCCCGCCACGAGCCCAGCGATTCCGGCCACGAGTACGCTCTGTCGCGAGGCTGAGGTCGCGGCCACGCCGATCATGAGGCTCGCCGTCGAGACCACACCGTCGTCCGCTCCGAGCACGGCCGCACGAAGCCACGCGCGGCGATCGGTGCTGTGCATTTCCGTCGAGAGACGCTGGTTTTCATCCATGCGCTCACTTTTAGCAAAGTCCGCGCGCGGGGGCTGCCTTGGCGTGATACACATGTGCCGGCCTTGGGAGAAACGCGATGATTCGAAGGCTCATGACGCGCTTCGTGACCGCCAGTGGGGTACTCGCGCTCGGCGCGGCGACGCTCCTCGTTGCTGTCAGCATCGGCCTCGCAGGGTGCAGAAAAACCGTGGGAGAGCTTCGCACCATCGACGTCGTCGCCGATGCTCAGGCGGATCCGTCGCACCCCGCAAGCGTCGACATCAAGCTCTCCGCAGGGTCGCTCCACCTCGCAGCGGGAGGCGGGCACATCGTCGGCGGAGCGGTGAAATCGAACGTGAGCTCTCTCGACCCGAAAATCGATGCGGGTGGAGACCACGTGACCATCACCCAAGGTGCGGCGGGGACGAGCGCGTCGCAGTGGGGCAACGACCTGGTTGCGGACTGGAGACTGACGCTCGGGCCGTCGCCGATCGCGCTCAGCGTGGAGACGGGCGCTGGGAGCGCGGAGCTCGAGCTGGGTGGGCTCGCCTTGAAGTCCTTGCTGGTGCGATCGGGAGCCGGGCCTGTCCACGCAGGATGGAGTCAGCCGAATGCGCTCACCGCCGACACGCTCGACATCGAGACCGGGGCCGGCGCCATCGAGCTCACCGACGTCGCGCGCTTCGGCGCGTCCAAGCTGCGCGTTCATGCCGGCGTCGGTGCAATCAATATATCCCTTGGAAACAAGGTGGATCGTGACGTCTCTATCGACGTCGAGGCCAGCGCCGGCTCGGTGACGATCAAGGTTCCCGCGAGCGTCACCGCACGCGCCACCGTCAAGCGAGGCGTCGGCGCAGTTATCTGCGAAGGATGGAAGAACGAAGATGGCGTGTACCTTCTCGGCACCCCGGGCGTTGCTCCGAGGGTCGCCGTGAACGCGCGAACGGGCGCGGGCAGCGTGACGCTGGTCGCCGTTCCGTAACTCGTCAGGCTCGGGAGATCGCGCGGTAGAGGACCTGCAACGTTTCTTCGAAGGAGACTACCTCGGTTGGGTCCTGCCGCAGAAACTGCTCGATCTTCGGCATGTGCGCGATGGCCTCGTCGAGCTCCTTGTCACTCCCTTTTGCGTACGCGCCGAGGCTCACCAGATCGCGCTTCGCTTCGTACGTACCAACCATCGCTTTGAGGCGACGTGCGGCGTCGCGATGCTCTTTGCCGACGACGGCGTCCATCACGCGGGAAAGCGAAGAGGTGACGTCCACTGCAGGAAAACGGCCTCGCGCGGCGATCGCTCGGTCGAGGACCACGTGGCCGTCGAGGACGCCGCGCACTTCGTCGGCGATGGGCTCGTCCATGTCGCCGCCTTCGACGAGGACGGTGTAGATGGCGGTGATCGAGCCGTTTGCCCCTTGCCCAGAGCGTTCGAGAAGACGGGGCAGCATCGCAAAAACGCTAGGGGGATACCCCCGACGCGCGGGAGGCTCACCGGCCGCGAGCCCCACCTCACGCTGCGCGCGTGCGAAGCGGGTCACTGAATCGAGAAGGAGCATCACCCTTGCGCCGCGATCGCGAAAGTACTCCGCGTAGGCGGTCGCGACCTGGGCGGCGCGAAGACGCTCGAGGGCTGCAACATCGCTGGTGGCAACGACGACCACGCTCCGTGCGCGCCCTTCGGTGCCGAGCGCGTGCTCGAGAAATTCACTGACCTCACGCCCACGCTCGCCGACCAGCCCGACCACTACGACGTCCGCAGCGACACCGCGCGCGACGGCACCGAGCAGCGTGCTCTTGCCCACGCCGGAGCCTGCAAATAAGCCGATCCGCTGACCTTCGCCGAGCGTCATAAGCCCATCGATGACCCTTACACCCGTGGCCAGCGGACGGCTCACCGGACGCCGTTCGAGCGCCGCGGGGGGATCGCGATCGACCGGGACGCGCTCCCCGCCGAGGATCGGTCCCTTCCCGTCCATCGGTACTCCGAGGCCGTCGACCACGCGTCCGAGGAGCGACTCGCTCGCGGTGACGACGAAGGCGCCGCCCGTGGACTCCACTTCGTCGTCGGGGCCGACGCCCACCAGCGCGCCGAGCGGCATTGCGATGGCCTCCCCTTCCGAGAAGCCGACCACCTCGCACGCGAGCGGCTCGCCGCGCCGTTTCACGTGCACGACGTCCCCGACCCTCACGCCGGGCATCGCGAAGCGCATCGCCAAGCCGGTGACGCCGAGCACGCGGCCCTTCATCTTCACCGTGGGGACAGCGGCGAGCTTCGCCTTCAGCGCATCGACGTCCATGACGCCGAGAGTCGCATCAAACGCGGTTTTTTGGCTGTTATTTTCCGACGACGCGTTTGCGGGATGCGCTCTGTGCTTCGCCGCCGGCGTCTCCGCCACGAAGCTCCGCATCGAGCTGGGAGAGAAGATCCCGCGCCTTCGCGCTGAGCGCCGTCGGTACATCGACCTGCACGACGACGACGAGGGCGCCGCGGCCGCGTCCGTCGAGCCGTGGAACGCCGTGGCCCTTCATGGTGAATACTGCGCCCGGCTGGGTGCCGGCGGGAATGCTGAGCGTGTGCGGCTCGTCGTCTTTTTCTTCGAGGGACGCGACGTTCACCTCGCCGCCGAGCGCAGCATCGCTGAACGCAACGTGCACTCGTGTGACCAGATCGACGCCGTCCCGCTCGAAGCGTGAATCTTCTTCGACATCGATCTCGACGTAGAGATCTCCGGGAGGAGCGCCGCTCGGACCCGGCATTCCCTGGCCCTGAACGCGCAGCCGCTGCCCGGCGTCGATTCCGGCGGGGAAGGTCACCGTGCATTTTCGCGGCTTGCTGACGAGCCCTTCGCCCGCGCACGTCCTGCACACGTTCTTGATGACCTGACCGCGCCCCTGGCATCGCCCACAGGGGGCGGTGAACATGACGAAGCCGCGCGCGTTCGAGACCTGGCCGGAGCCACGGCACTGTGAGCAGACTTCTGGTTTCGAGCCGGCGGCAGCGCCCGAGCCACTGCAGTCTTCGCAGCGGGCGGGAGCGTGGACGGCGATGTCCCGCTTCACCCCGAAGGCGGCTTCCTTCAGCGTGAGACGCTGCTGGACGCGCAGGTCACCACCACGGCGAGGACCCCGCGACTGGGCGAATCCGCCAAAGCCACCCGAGAACATCTCCGTGAAGAGATCCTGCATGTGGGCGAACACATCACCTGCTCCGCCTGCATCGAACCCGCCGCCCTCGAGCCCGGCGTGACCGAATTGGTCGTACGCGCGGCGCTTCTGCTCGTCGCCGAGGATTTGGTAGGCCTCGTTGACCTCTTTGAAAGCGCACTCGGCTTTTGGATTGCCCTGGTTTCGGTCAGGGTGGACCTTGAGTGCTTCTTTTTTGTAGGCCCGGCGAAGCTCCTCGGGAGAGGACTCGCGTGGACAACTAAGGACTTCGTAATAGCAGCGCTTACTGGTCGACATGTTTAACGCCACACTAAACCACACCGTGTCACGGAATGGCTCCTGCTCGAAGGTAAGGCGGCAACGATTGCTGTCAACGCCCTACGACTCCCGAGCTTCTTGGGCGATCCGCAGACGATCCCGGGCGTCCAGCTCCCGAGACAGCTGCTCGATCAGCGCGGTCTGGCGCTCGATCTCCGCACCTGCACGAGCAAGAGCGGACTCACTGTGGACGCGACTTTGGTGTTCCACGACCATGGCTTTGCGGAGCATATCGAGCTCGTCTTCGGCGCGCGCGAGCTTGCCGTCGGGCACCGGCGTACCTCCGCGACCAGCCGCATCTTCCAACTCCAGGATGCGCCAAGCGCGCGACTCAAGCTCTCCTTCTCGGCGCGCGCTGTCGAGAGCGAGGGCATCGAGCTTGGCGCGGAGGTCTGCGATCGTGTCTTCGTGCGCTTCGTGCGATGCGCTTTTTGCCTCCGTCTCGCGGACGACGGGCCGAGCGGGGACCGGTTCTTCTTTGCTGGCGTCGGCCAGCGTGGCGACGAGATCGTGCACCAAGCGTTCGCGGCGTCGCAGCTCGCGCTCGAGCTCCTGAATGGCCTGCGCGCGCTCACGAAGGAGCCCTTCGATTCGTCCGAGCTCCGCGCCATGCGCTTCGGAAATTTCGGCGAGCTCAACGGCGAGCGCAGCTGCGCGCACTTCGAGGCGTTCGAGATCGCGTGGTTGTTCGGCGCGAAGGAGGGTCTCGTTCCGTGCGAGGGCGAGCCCCTCTTCGAGCGCCGTGACGGCGGTTCCCGCGACGACCAAGGCCCCTTCGAGCGCCTCGATCTGCTCGCGCGAAACAGCAATTTCCTTGGCGAGACGCTCCACGCGTCGGCGCTCTTCCACGAGCTCTTTCTCTAGACCGCTTCGCTTGCTCACGGCCTCCGCGGTGAGCCGCACGTGGTGGACACGCTGCTCTTCGAGATGCGCTTCGAGCAGATTGGCGCGCAGCTCTGCGGCCGCGAGGACTGCGCGTGCGGGCGCATCGTCTACCGGCGGAACGAAGACCGGAGCGGCGGGCACCTCTCGGACGACCTCCCGTATCACTTCCACTTCGCGGACGACTTCGCGGACGACCTCGCGCACCACCACCTCCCGCGGTTCATCGAGCGGGCGGGGGAACTGGACGATCGCGTAGGGCTCGAGGCGCGCGTCGTGCTGGCTGGCGAGGGCGTAGAACACTTCCGGTGCTTCGGGAGTGTCGACGAGCTGGGTGTCGAAGGTCACGTGCGGATCCTCGGCGCTCTCGCCAAGCTCGGCGATCGCGACGCCAAAGAACGGCACCTGGGCGATCATCCGCACCGACGTGAACTGCAGCGACACCAGATCGTAGAGCTCGTAGTAGTCGAGACTCTTAGGCGCTGCTGCAGCGTCGGTGCCAACGCGCGGTCCACTTTCCGGATTCGGTGACGAGACGAGAACCGCGCCCTCTTGACCGACGATGCGACGGAGGCGGGAAAGGAGCGCCGCCGGGTTCTTGAGAGCGCCTATTTCGGGCACGATCGCCAGATCGAACGCTCCATCGCGAACGTCGAAATCTCCTGCGGGAAGGTCGCGGATCGTCACCCCGCGAACGGCGGTCGGCAGCGTCGCGCGACCCGGCTCGGGATCGAACACATGCACCATGCGCGCACCCAGACCGATCAGCCGCGCCCCAAGATCCGAGGTGCTGTCCGCCACGACGAGGACGCGCTTTCCAGCAGCGAGCGGCTCGGCATACACGCACAAAAGATCGGCAGGGGTGACCTGCAAGCTGGACGGCTCTGTCATGGACAAGGGGGGAGGCTAGCCTTTCATGATTCTGCGGACAATCGTGCCGAGGCTTATCTCCTCAAGCACCCGATCGCAGCGCCGGCGGCGCTTTCAGGCGGGCTGACGGCGCGCCCGGGGTGTCACGCTTCAGCGGGCAATCGCCTCAGAATCGCCAGGCCGTGCGAGCGGTGCGGCACGACGAATCCGTGCTTTCTCCGCTACGATCACCCGGCGGTCGTCGCCTTCGAAGGACGTTTTCCTCGCGCTCCGGCGGTCTTCGAGCTCACGCGCAAGTGACAGGACGAGCTCGCGTGTCGCAGAACGGGTGGCCAGCCGCGGGCGCAGTCGGATCACGCGCTCTTCAGGGCGTCGACCAGGCACCGCTCGGGCGAGCGGCGCAAGAGCGGTCATGCGCGCGCTCGCCGCACTGGCATCGTGCACACGCACCAAAACCTCTGGATTTGCCGCGTATCCAGCACCCGAGCGCGCCCAGGCCAACCCCACTTCGATGCCCACCACCCCCGGCATCGGCGTCGTTGGAAGAACGAGAAGGCGAAGCTCGTCGGGCTGGGTTGCTCCGGTCGGAACACGCGCCCACGGCGACACACGTAGGCCGGCGGCTTTGAATTTTCGAAAGAGCGCTCGAAGCATGGGCGCCGATGCGCGCGCCGAAGTCGGCGGAAGCTGGGCGCGGGTACCGGTGAGAAAAAGAGGCGCGAAGACGACGGCGTCGAGGATGACCAGGTGAGAGAGCTCAGGGTCGATCCGGCGGAGAAGAAACGCCGCGACTGCGGTCCCAAGCGCGAGAAGAACGAGCGTGAGCTGTCCTGCGCGCGTGGAGGGATCGAACGGATCGCTCGTGCGGCTACGCGTAGAGAACGCCTCGTCGTAACGGAACGCGAGCCACTGCCCGGGGCCCCGCGTCTGCACGGCCGCAAGGGGCGAAGCGTGCGCGGAGGCGAGCATCGCGACCCCGAGAAGGCACGCACCCCACGCCGGCGAATCCGCCATTTCGAGCGCGATTCCGCCCGCAAACGTGACGCCGGCGAGGAACACCCGAGCGAACGGGCGGAGCGGGACAATGCTACGCGGGTAGATCGGTTTGCTTGCGTTCGCCTCGCGGCATGCGGTCTCGACCCGCTTCGATTTCGCCCAGACGAGGGCCGCAAAAAGAATTCCTAAACCCGACAACGCAAGGGCCCGCGAGGGATCCGCGGCGCTCTCGGGGACCGGTGGCGGCGGAGGCGGCGGCCTCAGCTCGGGAGTTTGAACACGGGGAAACGCGCGGGGATCGACGCGTGCAGTCCACACCACCGCTTCGCCACGCGCAACGTGCGCGCGGACCATCTCGAGCTCGTCGGCTTCGGGATCGCGGCGGAGCGTGGTGAGAACGGCCTCCGCTTCGTCGCGAACGGTGCGCGGCTCGGTCTCCCCGGCGGGCAGACGAAAGACGACACGCGCCCCGTCGATGCCCTCGGCGGGAACGGGCGATGCCCAGGAAATCCGCCAGAGCGCGCCGTCGCGGGTGATCTCGTGATTTTTGAGGAGGTCCACGCGGTAGTGAAGGTGCAGGGCGTAGACACCTTTTTTTAGCCCTTTGGGCTCGTCGACCTCGATGGTGACGCTGCGATCATGAGCATGGGCACGCCCGGAGGCGACGGCATCACCGGTGATCTTGACCTCTTCGTCGAGGGCGAGCTCCGCCTCGAAGCCAGGTATTTCTACGCTCTTCAGGGCACCGCTCACCACCCGGTAGCTCACGGCGTGATCGATCGTGGCGAGCCCCGCAGTGTCGATCGCCACGCGGACGTCGTGTGCCGTTTCGTGGACCTCCGCTTTTGCGACGGCCGCCATGCTCGTCGAAAAGAGGAGCGCACCTGCAAAAAGAACCGCCCGCGAGCTCATGCCTTACATCTACTTACCCCGAGTCAGGGGGCCAAATTACCGGGTGTCTTCAGTGCGTCGCCAGGTTGACGATGTCCTGGATGGCCGCGCGTGGGACTTTCGCGGCGAGGATCACCGACCCAGCGCCGCCTGGCGAGGGCGCCTGCGCGACGAACGAGAACGGCACCGGAGTCGCCCCTTGCTGCGGCGAAGCGGCGAGGGTGCCGAATGGATCGCGAAAGTGCAGCGTCGGTTTCTCGAGGGCGTAGCCGAGCGCGCCGCCAGAGACTACGCCGCGGACGCTGAAGAAGCCGCCCGAGCTCATCTTCGCGCTTCGCAGATCGTCGAGCCCATCGCGCCGAGCGAGGGTGGTTGCGTCGGTGGTCGTCGAGAGCGCGACCTTCACCTTGGATGCGGCGAGCGCTTCATCGGCGCCCATCGCAATCCACGTGCGCCCCGCGTCGGGCACGATGAGCACGTGCAGCTTGAGGGGTTTCGCGAGCTTCGGCTTCGCGGAAGGCGTGCCTTTTTTCGTGATAACCGGCGGCTCCGACGGATCGGCGCCCATCTCGTGGGTCACGGTGAGCACGAGGTGCAGGCTGTCCTTGGGGAGAACAATCTCCTTGGAAATAGGCTGCATTCGGAGTGTCGCGGGTGCGCCTTCCTTCGTCTTGTCTTTGAGCAACTTGGTCATCCCCGGACGATTCCACACCGTGACCCACTCTTTGGCGACGCTCCCGACCTTGGCGATCGGCTCGTCGAGACCAACCATGCTCCAGCCAGCGAATTGTTCGAGAGCGGCGCGCTCGGCGACCTCCCTGGAAGCGGCCTTGGCCGACTTCGCGTCGGTCGACGCCTTCTGCACGGCAGCCCAGTCGACCCCTTTGGCGTAGACGGCGGGCGCGGAGGTGAGCGCGAGCCAGTCCTTTACGGCATCGCCGACCGCGCGCTTGTCGGCGGCAGCGACGCCCTCTTTGTCGAGGCTTCGGTTGACGGCTTCGATGATGAGATCGCGCGGGTGCTCGATTTCCTTCGCGTCGATTCCACGCGAGAAAAAGGCCGTGTCCGCGTCTACGGGCAGATGCCAGAAGGTAGCCGGAGGGGCGTCTGCGCGTTCGGGGTGGCTGGTGGCGATGCGCGCCATGACAGACTGTGATCCGCTGAACGAGGCGCTGATGATCCCGGTTGCGGAGGGATCGCTGAGCGTCGCGTCGACAGAGACCTTGTCGATGTCGAGGGCGAGGTCGACGCCGTCGCCTACGAGCGCGCCGAGGATGTCGCTGAACGCCGAGCTTCCCGCTTGCGATCCGAGCGCGCTGCGGACGAGCATCGGCAACATCGCTCTTCCTTGCGTGACCATCGGCTTCACTGGCTCGAGCTTCACGTCGATGTGGATGTCGGAGGGAAAGTTCGCGCGCGTAGCGGTGCGAGCGAGGTACGGCGCTAAGAGAAGGAGGGCGCTGTCTGTCCCTCCGCATACCAGGCGCGTTGCCGCTGAACCGAATGCGGGAATGAGCTCGCACTTGCGAGCGTCATCGCCTTCGTCTTCCTCGTCGCCGCGGTCACGCTTGTCGTGCTTCAACTCCTCGAGCTTCAGGATGCCGCCGGAGCTCGCCGTCATTTTGAAGCGCTCGGAGAGAGCCTTCTTCGCCTCCTCGAGCGAGACGACCGCGACCGAGATGGCGTAGATCGGCTTCACGCTCTTGCCGTGCGGGTCGGAGGCGACGGCCACACTGATCGATTTTTCAAGGTCGATCGCGCGTCCGATGGTGGACCCGGTGAGGAGCTCGGCGGCTTCGTCGGCGGCGGGCATCGGCATGTTCGTCCAGCCGCCCACCACGCGGAGCGCCTGCGCAGGCTTGGCCACGTTGGCGAACATGAGGAGCGTCGGCGGCTCAGGAACGGCGCTGACGTCGGCCGGGACCGCAGCTACCGTCGCGGGTTTCGCGGGAGTAGCGACCGGCAGGGCAGTGGCCTCCGGAGGCGGAGATCCGCCGCACGCAATTCCAGAGCACAAAACGGACGCGAAAAAGAAAATCGGAGGGCGTGCTTTCATGTGGGCGAGGGAGAATACGTCAGCGGGAACGCCAAGCGCTACGAGTCAATCTAGTAACCGCGCCAGCGCTGTGGTTGATCCGACTCAGCAGCATGGCCTCTCCCTTTCCCCTCAATCCCGCCCAGAGGGACGCCGTCGAACACCAAGTGGGACCGCTCCTCATCCTTGCCGGCGCAGGCTCGGGAAAAACGCGCGTCATCACACAGCGGATCGTGCGCCTCATGGAGCGCGGCGTCCCCTCTTCGGCGATCGTGGCCCTCACCTTCACGAACAAAGCCGCCGGTGAGATGGAGGAGCGCGTCGCTCTCGCCCTCGGCAAGAAGAGAGGCGCGACGACGGGGTTGACCATCTCCACGTTCCACTCTTTCGGGCTGCGCGTCCTCACCCGCGAGCGCAAGAACGCCGGCGGGCCATTCACCATCTTCGATCAGGGCGACTGCCTCGGCGTCGTAAAGGAAATCTTACGCAACATCGACGCGGGGAAGCGCTTCGACGTGCCGGCGATCGCCGCGCGGATCTCTAACGCAAAGAACGCCTTCCTCACGGCAGACGAGCTTCCGGACGACGGCGAAGATCCCTACGAAGAGATCACCAAGCTGGTCTACCCACGGTACCAATCGGCGCTCCGCACGTTCTCGGCGTACGACTTCGACGATCTCGTGTGCGAGGTTGCCCGCATCTGGCAAGACCGCCCGGATGTCCTTGCGCGCTGGCAGGAGCGCTACCAGTACATTCTGGTCGACGAGTACCAGGACACGAACCGCGCGCAGCTGATGCTCATTCGGCACCTCGCCGAGAAGCACAAAAACATCTGCGTGGTCGGCGACGACGATCAGGCCATTTACGCCTGGCGCGGCGCAGACGTGCGCAACATTCTCGAGTTCGAAGATCACTTCCCCGGGGCCAAAGTCGTCAAGCTCGAGCAAAACTACCGTTCGCGCGCGTCGATCATCGAGGTCGCCAACGCGGTCATCGCCAAGCGAACCGACACCCGTCACCAGAAGCAGCTTTTCACCGAGCGGCCGGGCACCGACAAGCTCGAGCTCATCATCGCGCCGTCTCCCGAGGGGGAAGCGCAACACGTCGCGCGCGAGCTCAAGAGGCTCATTCGCGACGAGGGAATGCGCGCCAAGAACCTCGCCGTCCTTTACCGCTCGAACGGGCAGGCCAAGGTGCTCGAAGAGGCGCTCCGCGAGCACGGTATCGTCTACCGCATGGTCGGCGGCCAACAATTTTTTGAACGAAAAGAAGTGAAGGACCTCCTTTCGTATCTCAAGCTCGCCCTCAATCGCGCCGACGAGATCAGCTTGCGACGGATCATGAATTATCCCGCGCGCGGCATCGGCGAGACGAGCGTGGAACGGCTTGCTCTTCACGCCACGGCGAAGGGATGGTCGCTCTGGCAGGGCGTCGAGAGGGTCGACGCGCTCGACGACATCTCCGGGGCGGCGCGCGAGGGCTGCAAGGATCTCGAGCGCATCATTGGCGAAGTCCGGAAGAAGCTTCTCGTCGAACAGGTGAAAGCCAGCGACGCCACGCGTGAGCTCTGCGAGCGCATCGGCCTCAAGCGCGACATCGACGCGAGCTCCGGTTCGCCGAAAATTGCCGGAAAGCGCTGGGCCAACGTGGAGAGTCTGTTTCAGACCCTGATGCGCCGCGAGGCCCGCGAGGGCGTGGTCGACGGTAAGAAGGAAGAGATCGCGCTCTCGAATTTTCTCCATGCGCTGACCCTCAACTTCGACGATGCGGAAGAGACCACCGGCGACGCCGTGACTCTCTCGACGCTCCACGGATCAAAGGGCCTCGAGTTCGACGTCGTATTTCTAATCGGGTGCGAAGAAGGGCTCATTCCCCACGCGCGAACCATCGACGCACGAGCAACGGACGACACGTCCATCGTGCGACTCGGCAGCGATCAAATCGAAGAAGAGCGGCGCCTCTTCTACGTCGGAGTCACGCGCGCTCGAGACACGCTCGTTCTGTCGCGGTGCAAAGCGCGGGCAATGCGCGGAAAGCCGGTATCGCGGATCCCCAGCCGATTTCTCATGGATCTTCCGGCGGAGTGGATCGTGGAGCGCGAGGTCAAGGACCAGCCTCCGCTGGACGTGAAAGAGATGGCCGCGAACGGCGACGCCTTCATGGCCATGCTCAACGCGATCGGGAAGTAACCGCGCTTGGTCCCTATTCTCAGCGAGGTGACGACGACGCTCCTTGCTCTTGCTCTCGTGGCGCTCGCCGGCATCCTCGCCGCAGGTGGAGCGTCGCGACGGACCCTCGCGATCGCCGTCTCGAGCAGCGTGATTCTCGTGCCTTGGATGGCGGAGACCCGTCTCGTCCGGGCATTCCTGGCGCTCTACTCTCTGGTGAGCCTCGGCAGGGTGATCGATCTCGTTCGCATGCGAACGTCGTACGCGTGGCCGCGACGCGTGATCCACGCCCTCAGCTTGTTCGACTCGCGGAAGGCCACGCCGGCTCCGCCCACTCTTCCGCGATTCGCGGTGACGAGCGTCCTCCTCTACGCGCCCCTGACGCTCCTCGGGCTCTACGTGGTCATTCGGGTGGCGCCCACGATGAGCGAGAAGCTTCGATTCATCGTGCGATCAGCGGGAGGACTGGTGTTCATGTACTGCCTGACCGAAACCCTGTACGCCGTGGTGTGGGGCGGCATGCGCGCGATCGGTTTCGCCTTCCCGCCCCTCCACGTGTCCCCCATTCTTTCGCGGTCGGTGCAGGAGTTCTGGGGCGAGCGCTGGAATCGGACGGTGAACGATTGGCTCCGCACGAATTGTTTCTTGCCGCTCGCCCGTCGACGCAGGCCGGTGCTCGGCGTCGCCGCGGCCTTCGTGAGCAGCGCTGCCCTGCATGCGTACATGACGATCGTACCGCTCGGACTCGAGATGGCAGGCTGGATGACCGCGTATTTTTTGCTCCAGCCGCTACTGATGGGGATCGAACGGCTGCTCGGCGTTGCACGCTGGTCGGCGCCGGCTGCGCATCTCTGGACCGTGACTGTGATGGTGTTGCCGTCACCACTTTTCGTCGAGCCGCTGCTTCAGATTTTTAGCATCTAGGCGCCGGAGCCGAGGGCCTGATCGAGATCGGCGATGAGATCGCTGGTCTCCTCGATCCCCACGGCGAGCCGAACCAGACCCTCGTCGATTCCAATTTTTGCCCGCTCCTCCGGCGTCAGCTCGAAGAAGCTCATGAGCGTCGGAGGTTCGATGAGCGTCTCCACGCCGCCGAGCGATGGAGCGATCTTCGCAAGCTTCGTACGGTCGGTCACCTGCCGCGCCGCCTCGAGCCCGCCGTGGACGATGAAGCTCACCACGCCGCCGAAGCCCGCCATTTGCCGCGTGGCGACGGCATGATCGGGGTGCGACGCGAGGCCCGGATAGAACACGCGCTTGATGCCTGGGTGTTTTTCGAGATGCTCGGCGATGGCCTGTGCCGAGGCGTTTTGCCGAGCCACCCGGAGGCCGAGGGTCTTCATTCCACGCCCCACGAGGAACGCGGCGTGGGGGTCGCAGACTCCACCGAGGACGTCGCGCATCTCGGCGACCATCTCGATGAGAGCGCGAGGACCCGACACGACGCCGGCGAGGACGTCGTTGTGCCCGGCGAGGTACTTGGTAGCGCTGTGGATCACGAGGTCGACGCCGAACGAAGCGGGGCGGCAGTTGATGGGGGTGGCGAAGGTGGCGTCGATGATCGATTTGACGCTGCGATGCTCCTTGCAGATGGCCGCCAGGCGTTCGAGGTCGACGCACGAGAGATACGGATTGGTCGGAGATTCACTCACCACCAAGCGTGTTTTTGGCTGGATCGCTTCGGCCAGCCCATCGAGATCGCCGGCGTCGAGCAGTGTGTATTCTACACCGAATCGCGGAAGAATGCTGGTGACGAACTCGCGCGTCATGCGATAGCCGTCCTTGAAGAAGACGACGTGCTGTCCGGCTTTGACCAAGGCGAGAATCGTGGTTGTCACCGCCGCCATCCCGCTCGCGAAGAGGAGCGCCTCCTCGGTACCTTCGAGCGCCGCGATCCGGTGCTCCACGCTCCGGCACGTGGGATTTCCGTAGCGGCCGTACTCGTCGCGCTCGCGGGGGTGACTCCCGTCATTCAGCGAGATGAGCTCGTCGGTGCTCTCGAACGTGAAGGTGGCCGTCTGCACGATAGGGCACGGCACCGCATCGAACGGCCTATTTTGCGTCTCCCCGGCGTGCACGGCATCGGTCGACGTCGGTAGTTTTTTGTTGCTCAACCTTCGGCCTCCGGTGCCACGAACGGCACGACCGCTTCGGCAACCTTCCGCCGCGAGCGAAGAAAATAGTGATCGCTTCCTTCGAAGACCTGGACGCTCGCTCCGATCGTGCTTCCAAGCAACCGCGCTTCCTCAACGTCGCAGAACTCGTCGGCATCGCCTACGTAGATGGCGATTTTTCCGCCCAGGGACGCGGCGTCCTCCGTCACGAAGTCGAAGATGCGGACGGCAGGAGCAACCAGCGCCACGCGCTCGACGCCGCGCTCGATGGCCGCCGCGCGGAGCCCCACCCATGTGCCGAACGAATAGCCGCACACGCTCAGTCGTGCGTCGGGGGCGTGCGCGCGCAGAAAACGCAGAGCGGCGCGGGCGTCAAACGTCTCTCCGAGTCCGTCGCCGTATGATCCCTCGCTGGCGCCGACCCCGCGGTAATTGAAGCGCAGCGTTGCCACAGTTTTTTCACCGCGCTCGGCGAGCACTTTGGCGATCGCCAGCGGCACCGCGCTGTGCATCGTTCCCCCGTAGAGCGGATGAGGATGGCAGAGAAGGACGGCGCGGACGGCTCCCTTCGGCGCGCGGATCCGGCCTTCGAGCGAGGGCTCACCGGCGAAGCCTTCGATGGTAACGCGCTCCTCTCCCGTTACGATCGCGGGCGGCGATAGCTCGGGATGCTCGGGCGGCGGAGGAAGCTCGTGTGTTCGCGGCATGAATGATTTAGGCGAGCGCCGCCCGAACACGCTCTTCGATGCGGCTCGCCGCCTCGGCGACGGGAAGGAGCTCCGCCTTCTTGGGATCGCTCTCGGTACGCGGCTTCAGCTCGAAATTGCCGGCCGCGAGCCCCTTGCCGCCCACGGTGACCCGCAGAGGAATTCCAACGAGGTCGGCGTCTTTGAACTTCACTCCCGGGCGCTCGTCGCGATCGTCCCAGAGGACTTCGACGCCGCGGGCCTGGAGATCTTCGTAAAGTTTTTTCGCCGCTTCGATGACGGCGGCGTCTTTGCCGAGCGAGCAGATGTGCACCTGGTAGGGAGCGATGCTCATGGGCCAGAGCATGCCGTCGGCGTCGTTGTGCTGTTCGATCGCCGTCGCCACCAAGCGGGACACGCCGATGCCGTAGCAGCCCATGACGAGCGCCTTTTTTTGCTGCGCTTCGTCGAGGAAGGTGGCTCCCATCTTCTCGGAGTAGTGGGTGCCGAGGATGAAGATGTGACCGGCCTCGATGCCTTTGTAGGACACGAGCTTTCCGTTCGCGCAGTTCGCGCATGCGTCTCCCGTCGAGGCGAGACGGACGTCGACCACCTCGCCCTGGTAGTCCCGCCCGTAGGTGACGCCGGTGACGTGGTGGTCGGTATCGTTCGCGCCGGTGATGCCGTTCTGTACGAGCGACGCTGCGCGATCGACGAGAATGCGCCCCTTGAACCCGACCGGACCTGCGAACCCCACGCCTGCGCCGGTGGCCCGACGAACCTCGGCTTCGCCTGCAAGAAAAACTTCTCCGGTGCCGAGAGCGCGGGCGAGGCGGATCTCATTCACCTCGTGATCGCCGCGAACGACGACCATCATCGTGACTTTGTCGACCGTGTACAGGAGCGACTTCAGCATCTTCTGGGGCGTTGTCTTCAGGAACGCGACGACGTCAGCGATGGAACCATGGCCAGGCGTGTGTACCTTCGCGACGTTCGCGGGGCTCTCCGGCACGCTCGATTCCTCGCCTGCGCGCACGGTCGCCACTTCCACGTTGGCCGCGTACTCGCACGCATCGCAAGCCACGATGGCGTCTTCGCCCGACTCAGCAAGGACCTGAAACTCCGCGCTGGTCGAGCCTCCCATGGCCCCGGAGTCCGCCGCAACGAGGCGGTAGGTGAGCCCGATGCGATCGAAGATTCGCGTGTAGGCCACACGCATTTGTTCGTAGCTCGCCTTGGCTGCGTCTTCGCTGACGTCGAAGGAGTAAGCGTCTTTCATCATGAATTCCCGGCAGCGCAGCAGCCCTCCACGGGGCCGCGGCTCGTCCCGAAATTTCGTTTGGATCTGGTAGAGATTCTTCGGCAGATCCCGGTAGCTCTTGATCTCGCGCCGCGCGATGTCGGTGACGATTTCTTCGTGGGTCGGGCCGAGGTGAAAGTCGGCGCCCTTGCGATCCTTCAGGCGAAAGAGGGTGTCACCGAAGCGGTCCCAGCGCTCGGTCTCCTTGAAGTACTCAGCGGGGAGAAGCGCCGGCATCAGGATCTCCTGCGCGCCCGCGCGATCCATCTCTTTGCGGACGATGCCCGCAACCTTCTGGAGCACGCGCAGACCGAACGGCAGGTAGTCGTACATACCCGCCCCCACGCGACGGATGAACCCCGCCCGCGTGAGCAGGATGTGGCTCACGTTGGTGGCGTCGGAGGGAGCTTCTTTGACCGTGGGAAGGAGGGCGCGCGTGACGAGCATTTACCGAGGGACTTACCATTTCCCCGTGGAAACCACCGTGACCAATTCGCCCGAACGACCGGTAGCTACGGAAACATCTCCCGCTCGACGAGTCCCGGGGCGATGGTGCCGTGCGAGAGGAGCTCGGTGTGAAAGCGCTTGAGCGAGTACTTCTCCTTTTCCTTCGTCTTATAGCGCTCGCGGAAGCGAAAGATCATTTCTCGTCCGACGATGTACGCGAGAGGCTGGGTCGGTGAGGCCGTGTAACGGCGGGCCTCGTTGAGCGCGAGGGTGCGCTCGAGGTGGACCTCGTCGGTGAGCATCTTCACGGCCTGATCGTAGGTCATTCCTCGCGTGTGAAGCGAAACGTCGAGGATCACGCGTGCGGCCCGAACCAGCGTCCATTGCAGCTGCATGAGGCGCTCTTCGTCGGTGTAGTAGCCGAGCTCGGAGAGCACCTCCTCGGAGTAGAGCGCCCAGCCTTCCGAGAAGATCGCCGGACCGGTCGCCTTGCGAATGACCGAGGGATGCATGCGCGCAAACGAGAGCTGGAGGTGATGCCCCGGATAGGCTTCGTGGACCGCGGTGTTGACGAGGTCACCGTGGTCGTCCTCGCGGAGCATCTCCTCCTGTTTGGCCTTGGAGAGGTTGCGATCGACGGGAGTGACGAAGAAAAATCCTTGGGTGTTCTTGTCGAAGGGGGGCGGCGCGTCGTACGCGGCGGAGCCGATGGTGCTGCGCTGGAAGGTCGGCGTGTCCATCACCCGAAGATCGTCGCCCGCGGGAAACGCGATAGCGTCTTTGGCGATCAAGAAGGCCTTCGCGCGCGTTACCTCCTTGCGGTACGCCGCGAGGACGTCGTCGGCCGTCGGATGATTTTTCTTCAGCTTGCCAATCACCTCGCCCCAGCTCTTTGCCGTCGGGTCGATGCGCTTGGCGACGTCCGTCATTTGGGCGCTGGTGTCTGCGAAGATCTTTTTGCCGATGGCGAGAAGCGCGTCGGAGTCTTCGGCGAGGAAGTAGTCCTCGTGCACGAGGAACTCGAAATAGGCTTTCCCCGCCGCGAAATCGCCGCTGGAGCGCGGGAGCACCTCCTTCGTCAGAAACGCTTTGTAATCCGCGTAGGCGTCGGTCGCCGTTTTCAGCGCCGCGGCGACGCGGGCTTTGTCCGCTGGAAGCGCGGTCTCGAGCGGAGCACGCTGCTCGTCGAAAAACCCCTTAGCGCCGGCAGCCGACTCGATGGCGATCTGGGTCCACAGGCGCGGCGGGTTCTTCAGATTGGCCTTCGCCGCCGCGATCACCGTCGGGATCTTCTCGAGTCGCGCGAGCACGTTCTTTGCGCGCTCCCCGGCCGGCGCATAGTCGCGTGAGGTCATCATGAAGATGGCGGTCATCGGCGCGTTGTAGATGTCCGGCTGCGTCTCGTGCGGGCGGAGATCCCGCCGGGTGCGCACGTCGACCGCTAGGGTGTGCGTGAGAATGTCGAGATCGGTCTGGGCTGCGCGCGACGCGTGGGGGCTCGAGAATCGCGCTTTCAGACCGACGAGCATTTTCTCTTCGCTTGCGGTAGCAAGCTCGTAGCCATCGTGGCTTCGGTCTTCGAGCTCCGTGTCGCGGGTGTGCATTCCGAGAATCGTGGCCCGCTCGGGAAACATCGTGGCCTGGAGATCGACGTACGCCTGACACGCCTCGGCGATCGCCGCATCGTCCGACGGAACCGCAGGGGCCGCGACCGGCGGCATCACCGTCGCAACGTGACTCGGTGCCGGGATCGGAGCGAGCGTCGGCGCGGACGGAGGCGGGCTGCCACCGCACGAGAGCATGAGCATCAACGGCGCGAGGACAACGTTACGAAGGCGCATGGATGCCTTTTACACTACCAGCCGAGCAAACCCACCAGGACCCCTGCGTAGATCGATCGCGATTCTTTCACCTCGGTCGTGCCGGCGAGCGCATTGAGAATATTCACGTCTCCGCGAAAAACGCTGCCGTCTGCGCAGAGGGCAACGGTGTTCGCGACGTAGCCGCAGACGGAGCCGCGCACCACGTCGACCGGAGTGCCGGGTGCGCTCTGGGCCTCGATGCGCATCATGGTGACGTCCACCCGACCGAAGCGCGAATGCGCAGCCGCGTAGCCTCCCCACTCGAAGCTCGCGCCGAGGGTTCGCGACGCCGAATCGCCCGTGTTGTAGCGCCCCGCGAGGATCGGCCCGCCGCGGGCCGCGAGCTCGAAGACCGTGGGCCCGCTCACGTACTGGTAGCCGAGCTGCAACTGAGGGAGCTCCAGACGCGAGAAGTACAGCTTGCTGTTTCCCACGAGCTCGCCGCCGATTCCGATGCGTACGAACGGGCCTTGATGCGGCGCGATCACGGCCCGATAGCCGACCGCAAGATCTGCGCCGAGCCCACCTTCCACGGCCCCTGATCCACCACCAAGAGCGAAGAACGATGAGGTCCTCGCAGTCACGTCTTCCCAGGTCTCGTATTTTTCGGCGGTGCGTGCGAAGGCAAGACCGAGCGTGCTCCCGTCGGCGGGGGAGTGGAAGCATCGTCGGCATGGGCAGGCAGGGCGAAAAGCAGCGCCGCACATCCCAGCTAACAGAGCAGACCGCTTCGCATGGTGTGAGCTTACCTTGGCGCTCGACTCAGGTCTTGCGCGGGGGCGGCCTTTCGGTTCCCCGCTCGTTGTAGGGGCGCGGAGGCATAACGGCGGAGTACATCACCGGCCAGGGCAGCTCGAAATATCCCTGCTCCTCAGCTGCGAAAAGCGTCCAGTTCGGGTTCTTCAGATGGGGCCGCGCGAGCACGCAGAGATCGGCCCGCCGCGCCGCCAGGATGGTGTTCACTTGGTCCGCGGTGCTGATGTTGCCGACCGTCATAGTGGGGATGCCCGCTTCGTTGCGAACCTGATCGCTGAAGGGAGTCTGGTACATCCGACCGTACACGGGCTTGGCTTCCCTCGTGGTCTGGCCGGCAGAGACGTCGATGATGTCGCATCCACGCTCCTTCAGCGCGCGCGCGACGACGACCGCGTCTTCGCAGACGAAGCCGCCGGGCACCCAGTCCGTGGCCGAGATTCGCACGCTCATCGGCCGCTCTTTTGGCCACGCCTCGCGCATCGCGGTGAAGACCTCGAGCGGGTAGCGCATGCGATTTTCGAGGGAGCCTCCGTACGCGTCGGTGCGGACGTTGGTGAGCGGCGACAGAAAGGTGGCGAGGAGATAGCCGTGCGCCATGTGGATCTCGATCATGTCGAAGCCCGCTTCGTCCGCCATGTGCACGGCGCGCACGAAGTCTGCCTTCACGCGATCCATGTCGTCGCGGTTCATCTCGCGCGGCACCTGATTTTTAGGACCGTAGGCGATAGGCGACGCGCCGAGGAGAGGCCAGCTTCCCTCGCCGAGTGGTTCGCCCCCGAGCCAGGGGACGTTGGTCGCGCCCTTGCGGCCTGCGTGGCCGAGCTGGAGAGAAATCGCCGCGCGCGAGCGGGCGTGCACGAAGTCGACGATGCGTCGCCAGGCAACGACGTGCTCCGGCTCGTACATCCCGGCGCATCCGGGGGAGATCCGTCCATCGCGCGAGACGTCGGTCATTTCGGTGGCGACGAGGCCCGCTCCGCCCATCGCCCGCGCGCCGAGGTGCACCAGATGGAAGTCGTTCACGAGACCGTTCTCCGCCGAGTACATGCACATGGACGAGACGACGACGCGATTCATGAGCGTCATCCCGCGCAGGCGAAAGGGGGTGAACATCGGTGGCGTGTCGAGCGGAGTGCCAGGACACTGCGCTGCAAATTCTCGGGTCACCTCGGCGCCGAACGCGGGATCGCGCAGCTTGAGGTTTTGGTAACCGATTTTTTTGCTGCGCGAGACGAGGCTGAACGCGAAAGGGATCGGCTCGAAGCGGGCGTAGCGCTTTGCGTTTTCGAACCACACCAGGCTGTCTTGGGCCGCTTTCTGGATCCGTTCGACCACCGGCCTGCGCTCGATCTCGTAGGCCTCGATCGCTGCGATCGGATTTTTGTGACGTTCGCACGCGGCGGCGAGACCGATGGCGTCTTCCATCGCCAGCTTGGTTCCCGAGCCGATCGAAAAATGCGCCGTGTGCGCGGCGTCTCCCAAGAGGACGATGTTGTCCTTGCGCCAGCACGCGTTTTTCACGGTGGCGAAGTTGATCCAGCTCGCGTTGTTGGAGAGGAGCTTTTCGCCCCCAAGGTGAGAGGCAAAGAGCTTCTCAAGGTAGGCGAGCGTCTCCTCGGGGCTTGCGCTCGCGAGCCCTGCGCGCCGCCACGACTCTTCGTCGCACTCCACGATGAAGGTGCTCGTCTCGGGATCGAAGCGGTAGGCGTGCACCTGGAAGAGGCCGTGCGCGTTCTCCTCGAAGATGAACGTGAAGGCGTCGAACAATTTTCGTGTGCCGAGCCAAATGTATTTCGAATGCCGGACGTCGAGCGACGGGCGAAAGGTGTCTGCGAACATGCGCCGTATCTTGCTGTTGACGCCGTCGGCCGCGACGATGAGATCGGCATCCGCGTAGGCGGAGATGTCGTCGACCTCCGTGCGGAACACGACTTTCACTCCCAGGCTCGCGCATCGCTTCTGCAGAATCTGAAGAAGCGAGCGCCTGGAAATTCCCGAAAAGCCGTGGCCACCGGAGCGAACCACCTGCCCGCGGTACTTCACGTCGATCGCATCCCAGTGCGCAAAGGTGCGGGTGATCTCTTCGTGCGTCTCGCGATCGTTCTCTTCGAGGTAGCCGAGCGTCTCGTCGGAGAAGACCACGCCCCATCCGAAGGTTTCTCCGGGCGCGTTCCGCTCGACGACGGTGATGTCGTGGGTGGGATCGAGCTTCTTCATGAGCAGACCGAAGTAGAGACCGGCCGGCCCGCCGCCAAGGCACACGATGCGCATAGCGCGCACTTTACGGCATCAGGTCAAAAGGATCCGCTGAACAGAGCGATTGATGGAAGCGCGGGGAGCGCGGGGCCACGGTTGTTCTTCGCCTCGTCGCCCCAGACGGCCCGCGTGGGCGCGGCGGCTTGGGCCCGGGACGGCAGTCCCGGCTGCTGCGTTTCCTTGGTGCGCGCGTTACCGCCGATCAAGAGGATGCCCGGGATGAGGCCCGCCAGACCAATGCCGCTCATGACCACGCCGGCAACTTCGATCCCCCTTCCCTGACTCGAGTACGTGTGCCCTGCTTCGACCGATGCGCCGACGGCAACGACCAGAAGCCCGATGAGGAGAATCGGTCCGCCGATCGCCGTGAGGGCGATGCCTCCGCCGAGGCCGCCGCTGCTCCCTGCTTCCACGGTGAGGATGATGTGATCGCCCGCCTTTCCCTCGAGGAGGAACGGCTTGGAGTTTGTTTTTCCGGAGCCCGTCAGGCGGTACGTACTGTCCAAGGGGAGAGACTTGTCGCAGGGTGACGAGCACACCACGGTCCATCCGCGGTTCGCGTCGTTGCGCTGCTCGAGGTTCACTGCGTCGCCTTCCATGTGGACCATCGCCGACGGGCCGCTCGAGGCCTGCGCCAAAGCTACGGGCGCTGGACCGCTCGGGACGATGATCGTCGAGCTCGCCGCCGCTGCCCTCTCGACGCGCATGATGACGCCCCACTGCACGGTCGCGGTCTGTCCGGTAGGTAGTTGTAGAGCGCAATGATCGCCCGGAAGGAGCTCGACGAGGGTGCCTCTGAGAACGCTCCCGTCCTTGAGGAAAATCGCATCACCCGCCGTCCCCGGATTGCTCGTCGCCATGATGATGGGAGCAGACGCAGGCGGTTGCTCGGGAGCTTGCGCGGGGAGAGGAGCGCTCGGCGCGGGTTTTGCGCCCGGCCCTTTGGCGAATGCGGGAACGGAGATGACCTGGAGCGCGGCGAGGAACGCAGCGCCAAAAGAAGTGGAGAGCTTGCGCACGGCGCGAGGATGAGCAACCTGCGTGCCGCGACCAGTCCCCGCGAAACCCCTTATTTCGAGGAAGCAAGCCCGGCGTGAAGCCGAGCGTTTACACCCCCGGGGCCAGACCGTTCACGTTGGGGCCGCGGGAAAATTGAGCCGTGCACAAGCGCGCGCGGCTATCCTTCGCACGTAAAGATGCGCACCCTCGTCGACATCCGTTCCGGTGAGCGCGCCGCGACGCTGAGCGCGTTCTTCACTCTGTTCGGAATCACGGCCGCCCACACGCTCCTCGAGACGGCGCGCGACGCGCTCTTCTTGGCGCGCATTCCTGTGTCGAGGCTCCCCTTCGTCTCGATCGCGCTTGCCGCGATTGGCCTGCTGCTCCTCACGAAAAAACCGAAGTCGGGTGAGGTCACCAACAGACACGTCGTCGCGCAAGCTCTGGTGATCGCGGCGCTGGTGACGGGGACGTTTTGGGGGCTCAGCTCGTGGAAGCATCCTGCGCTCCTCTACGCGCTCTACTTGTGGTCCGGCCTCTTTGCGTCATGGGTCGTCCTTCGGTTCTGGCTCGTGCTCGGGGGAACGTTCAACGTCACGCAGGCGAAGCGACTCTACGGCTTCATCGGCGCTGGAAGCGTGCTCGGCGCTGTGTTCGGGGCAGGCACTGCGCGGGCGCTCGCGGCGATGCTTCCGGCTCGCCACCTCCTCCTCGGGTCGTCCGCGCTCCTCCTTCTCACCGTGGCGCCGAGCATCCTCCTGGCCCAGCAGACGAACGACAGCGCACCCGCGGAGGGCGGCGCGCGGTCCCCACAGGCCGCACCTGAAATGGCCTCGGTCCGCGACGATTTACGCATCGTACGCGACAGTCCGTTCATCACCCGCATCTTGTGGCTTGTTCTTCTGTCGACGGTGACCGTCACCTTCGTCGACTACATCTTCAAGAGCGCGGTCACGAGGTTCGTCCCGACCGACCAGCTCGGCGCGTACTTCGCGAGCGTCGCTGTGGTCACCAACGCGATCGCACTCTTTGCTCAGCTCTTCGCGGTAGGCTGGATTCTCCGCACCTTCGGAGTGCACCGTGCCCTGTGGGTCATGCCCGTGTTGCTCTTCTTCGGAGCAGGAGGCGTCATCTTCGGCGGCGGTCTCGCTGCAGCGCTCCTCCTCAAAGGCGTCGACGGTTCGCTCCGCTACTCCGTTCATCGCACGAGCACCGAGCTTCTCTACCTACCGATTTCGGATCGCGCACGCTCACGGGTCAAGCCGTTCATCGATCTCGTCGGCCAGCGCGGCGGTCAAGCGGCAGCGTCGATCGCCATCCTCGCCTTCGTCGGCGTGGGCTTCGGCCATCGCAGCCTCGCGCTCGTGGCTGCATTGCTCGCTCTCGGCTGGGTCGTCGTGGCCGCGGGTATCAAGCGCCACTACCTCGAGCTCTTCCGAGCGACGCTCCGCGATGGCCGCGTCGACTACCACGGAGAGCTTCCCACGCTCGACCTCGGCGCTCTCGAAGCCCTCTTTGCGGCCCTGAGCAGCAGCAAAGACGTCGAGGTCCTCGCCGCGCTCGATCTGCTCGAGGCTCAGGATCGCCAGCGGCTCATCCCGCCCCTCATCCTCTACCATCCGTCGCGCGACGTCGTTCTCAAGGCTTTCGATCTCTTCGTGCGGCAAGGGCGAACGGATTTCGTGGCCATCGCCGATCGCCTCGACGGACACGCCGACGTGCAGATCCGCGCCGCCGCGCTCCGCGCCCGATCGGTGGTGGTGCCCGACGAAGAGCTCCTGCGCGCGCACCTCGATGATCCATCGCCAGAGGTTCGAACGACGGCGTACGTGAGCATGGTCTGGCGTGGATGGCTGTCTCCCGAAGAGCGAGAGGCCATCAGGCTCGTCGAGGAAAACCTCACTCCGGCTGCGAAGATTGCGCTTGTGCGGGCTATCCGCGAAGAGCCGTCGCCCGTCTTTCATGAGGCCCTGATGCGCCACGCTCAGAGCGGCGATCCGGAGCTCGAGAGCGAAGTCGCACTAGCGATGGGACGGATCGGTAGCCCCGAATTTTTCCCGGTGCTCTTCCGGATGCTCGAGCATCGCTACCAGGGAGCGGCGGCGCGAGAGGCCTTCGTCACTGCCGGTCCGAGTGGTCTCGATTTTTTGGATGAGCTGCTGAGTGACACCAAGGTGAAGAGCATCGACCGTGCCGGCATTCCGAGGGCCATCGGCATGTTCGAGCCGTGGCGAGCGGCTCCTGTGCTCATGAAGCACCTCAAAAACGAGAGGGACGGCACCGTCCGATTCCGCATCTTGCGCGCTTTGTCGAAGGTCCGCGCCACCGATCCGACGCTCAAGCTCGACACGAAGGTGCTCGTCGCGATGACCGAAGACACGCTCAAAAACTGCTTCCGCCTGATCGAGTGGGGGCTGGCCATCCATCGTTTCGTCCTCCAGAGCCCGTCGCGCAACACGCCTGCGCTCCAACTCATTTCCACGCTTCTTCGCGACAAAGAGAGCCACGCCATAGGCCGAATTTTTCTCCTTCTCGGGCTCATTCATCCTGGCGAAAATTTCGAGCGCATCTACCGCGGGCTCCAGCACAAGAATGCCAAGGCGCGCGCGAGCAGCCGTGAGCTCATCGAAAATCTGATCCGTGCGCCGCTTCGGAGCCCGCTCCTCGCGCTCGTCGACGACCTTTCGGGTGCCGCACGGCTGGCGGCGGCGGCGCCGTTCTACACGCCCGCGCATCTGGAGTACGAGAGCCTCGTGCAGGCCCTGGTGTCGCAGACCGACGAGAACCTTCACAGCCTCGCGAAGTACTACGCGATCGAGTCTGGGATGAAGCTCGCGGACGAGACCGCCGCGCACGCATCGAGCACCTTCAGCGTCGCCGTCACTGCGCGCACACGAGAACTCGCCGAGGGCGCTGCGTCTCGTAAACCGATAACCCTGGCTCCGGCATGAGAGACGATCCCCCGAAAATTCCGATGACCGAGCGCAGCCTTCACCTGCGCGCCATTCCTGTCGGCACGCTCTTGCCGCCGCCGGTGCTCGCCATCATCGCCACCCATCTGAAGGAGCACGCTTACGAAAAGGGTGACGTCCTCTTGCGGCACGGCGAGATGGTCGGCGGTCTGCACCTCTTGGTGAAAGGCTCTCTCAGACTGTCGGCGAAGGGAAAAGAGCTGGTCGTGATGACCCCTCCGCAGAGCTTCGGTTTTCTCGGGATCCTCGCGCGCAGCGAGTCGATCTACGACGTGGATTTCCCGGAGGGCGCCGTCACGTTGGAGCTCGACGCGGACACGCTCCACGAGCTGCTCGAAGATCACTTCCCGCTGCTCTACGCCACGCTCAACTACCTTGCGGAGCGCTTGCTCCACGAGCTCGTGGAGCTCCCGGCCGAAGCCCTCGCCATCCCCATGGGTCCGGAGGTCGACATTCCGGAGCACGAGCTCGACTTCATCGAGCGCATCTTTTTCCTGCGCAAAATGGGCGCTTTTTCGACGGCTAACCTGAACGCGCTCGCCGTGATGTCCTCGAACCTCGTCGAGATGCGCCTGCCGGCAGGCACGGTTCTATGGAAGGAAGGTACGCCTTCTGACCACGTGATCATGGTCGTCTCGGGCAAGCTTCGCTGCACGACGGACAGCGGCAAAGTATTTCTTTACGGCGCCAACACCGTCATCGGTGGAATCGAAGCACTCGCCGGAAGGCCCCACTGGTACACCCTCGTCGCCGACACGCCCGTCCTATGCTTCAAAGGGGTCCAAGAAGTATTTCTGGATCTCATGGAGGAAAATTTTTCGATGGCCTCCGACTTCATGGGGTTCCTCGCCCAGCGCTTGCTGCAGCTCTACAGCCGCAAGGCCGATCAGGGGCTGAGCACCGTCAACGTGCCGCGCGAGATGCCGAAGCTGGGTCGCGTGGCGATGGGCGCGTAACGGTTCGTGCGGCCGCTCGCGTCACGTGATGGCGACGACCTCGCCTGCGCTCCACTTACGCAGCGTGCCGTCGTCCCCGCGCACACAGAGTCGGCCTTCGAGATCGATTCCTTCCGCGAAGCCCTCGCCCTGCTCGCCGCGGACCCGTGAGCCGCGGAGCGCATCGGCCTCGCTGAGCCGCGCGTGCACGGTTCCGATCCCGCGCATGGCAGCGACCGGTAGATCGCGATCGAGGCCGGAGAGAAGGTCCGCCAAGAGCTCCGCGCGGTCGGGCACGCTCGTGGACTCGAGAGCAATCGAGGTAGCGCGGGCAGCGATTTCTTCGGGGAAGGATCGCGCGTGCACGTTGATGCCGACGCCCACCACGATCGACTCGACGTTCGTTCCAGCGAGCTGCGCCTCGACGAGAACGCCCGCGACTTTTTTCTTTCCAATGAGGACGTCGTTCGGCCACTTCAACGTGACGTGCGCGGCCGTCGACTGCACGGCTTTCGCGACGGCGTCCCGCGCGGCGAGACCAGCCACTAGAGCGAGCGGCGGGAGGCGTGCCGGCGGGCAGCGAATCCGCAAGAGCACCGACACGAGGAGGCTCTCACCGCGCGCAGCGAGCCACACGCGACCTTGCCGCCCACGGCCCGCTGACTGAGACTCCGCCACCCAGACCGCGCCATGAGGTGCGCCCGCCTTCGCGCCTGCTTTCGCTTGGTCGTTGGTCGACGTCGTCTCTTCCAGCCAGAAATAAGGCTTTCCGAGCTCTCCACCGCGCGCGGCGAGGAGCTCGGGCGCGCGCGCGAGATCAGGTGCGCAGCGAGACGTGAGAAGCATCGTGGCTCATGTGGAGCGCAGCATCGGGTGTGCCCGAAAAATCAAGACCGATATCCGCCGCGGGCGCGGAGTGGGTGAGAGCTCCGACGGAGATGACGTCGACACCGACGCGCGCGAGCTCCGCGATGCGTTCGAGGGTGATTCCGCCCGAGGCTTCGGTGAGCGCTTTTCCTCTGGAGCGTCGTACGCCTTCGGCCACGTCTTCGGTCGGCATGTTGTCGAGGAGAACGCTGTCTGCCCCGGCGGCGAGCGCTTCGTCGAGCTGCTCGAGCGAGTCGACTTCGCATTCTATGCGGCAAGTGTGAGAGGCGGTTTTCTTGGCGCGCTCGATGGCTGCGGTGACTCCCCCCGCGGCGATGACGTGGTTGTCTTTGATGAGCACGGCGCTCCCGAGATCATCCCGATGGTTTTTCCCACCCCCCACGCGCACCGCGTAGCGCTCGAGAAGCCGAAGCCCGGGCGTGGTCTTTCGAGTGTCAGTGACCCGCGTCCCCGACCCGACGGGGATCGCCCGAACGTAGGAGTGAGTGATGGTGGCGACTCCGCTCATGCGTTGGGTGAAGTTGAGGGCCACCCGCTCGCCCATGAGGATCGAGCGTGCCCGACCGCGGACCATCCAGAGTTTGGTGCCGGGAGCAACGAGGCTGCCCTCGGCGCGCAGGGCCTCGATCTCGACGTTCGGATCGATGAGCTTGAAGACGCGCTCGAAGACCGGCCCGCCGCAGACGACGAGCTCGCTGCGGGCAACGGCGTGCGCGACCGCGCGGGTCTCGGCATCGACGCACGCTTCGGTGGTCACGTCCCCGGCGCTCAAGTCTTCCTCGATGGCGCGCTCGATGACGCGGTCGACGAGGATGAGCGGGAGGGCAAACATCTGGGACGACGCCATGACCGCGGAGACTAGCCGACCTTCGGGAGACTGTGTCGCGTGATAAACATTGCGCGACTTCTGCTCGGGGCTGTTACCAAATCTGAATCGGCCATCCCCGCTTGGTGGCCAGGCGCTTCAAGCGCGGATCGGGATTGACTACCACCGGCTCGCGTACTTTCTCGAGCAACGGTAAATCGGTGTACGAATCGCTGTAGAACGTGGCCTCCGCCAGATCGAAGCCGAGCTCGTCCGCGAAACGTGAGGCACGCTCGACCTTGCCGACGCCGTAGCAAAGAGGTTCGACGATCCGGCCGGTGAAGGCACCCTGGGCGTCGACTTCGAGCTCACTGGAGACGACGTGATCAATCCCGAGACGCCGCGCGAGTGGGCCGGCCACATAGGGAGACGCGCCGGTCACTATGGCGACGATGTCTCCCCTCGCGCGATGACGGGCGACGGCGGCGCGACCGCGGTCGGTCACATGCTCCTCGACGAAGCGGCGAAACCAGTCGTCGCAGCGCGCCGCGAGCACTGTCTCCTGCATGCCTGCAAAGCTGCGGAGAGCTTTCTTTGCAACTTCAGGAGCATCGATCACGCCGAGCGTGTACTGGGCGATCCACACCGCGAGGCGGGCCGAGTCGCGCCACGTAGCCTCGCCGACCGAGCGTTGGTAGCGGACGTAGAGGGTGGCGGTCTCGCGGCGCACGAGGGTCCGGTCGAGATCGAAGAGGGCGGCGCGACGCATGAGGTCAGTAGACTCCGTAACCTTTCCCGAGGATCTCCGAAAACACATTGCAGAGTGCATGGAATGCGATGCTCGCCCCTACCCCGCCGGTACGCGCGCGCAGCCACCCGAAGACGAGCGCCGGGAAGAATACGGCCAGCCGTGCCGGGTCGTGGATCGTCGCCAGGTGCCCGAGCGCGAAGATCGCACTGGTGAGGATGATCGCCGGACCGACGTCGGCTCCGAGGAGACGCCAGCGCGCGGGAAACGCGTCACCGAGCCGCGTCTGCAGGTAGCCGCGGTAGAACGCCTCTTCTGGGAGGGCTATGATTAGGAGCTGACCGACGACTTCGCTCGCGGTGCCGGGCATGAGAGCCAACGAGAAATGTCCGTGCGGCCGCCACCATTGCCTCCACCCGAGGAAGAAGGGGACGAACGTAATGGCCCCGAGCCCCAGCGCCCAGGCGAACGCGCGTGCACCAGAGACGAACGCGCGCGTGAGATCGAGCCGTCCGGGAATGACGAGGCCGCCGAAGGTGAGCCCGAAGCGCTCCACCGTCGCGTCGTCGCCGCGCCAGACCAGCATCCACGTGGTCGCCAAAAAAATCGTACCGACGCTGAGCGCGACGTACTTGTCGGGCAGAAGGGCCGCACCAGCGGTGACCATCGCGGTCACGACGGCCGCGACGAGCAGCGCCTCCGGCAAGGCGCTCAAACGCGGCAGAGGCTTCAGCGGCAGGCCACCCGCGCGACGTATGCTTCGGTATGCGCAGCCTCGAAGTCTTGCCAGGCGACGAGCCACTCGCCCTTGCTCCGTCCGCTCGCGATCCATGGTCGGGGCTGATCGCCAGTCACCTTGGCGACGACGCTCGAGGCGCCGACTCCATCACGCGACAGGAGCGCCGTCTTCACGCGCCCGGCTTCGAAGTAGACGAGTGCCACGGCGCCGGTGGGCCCGACACCGAGGCCGGGGTGCGTTCCTTTTTCGGCGAATCTCTTTCGCCACAGCACGCGGCCCTGCACGGGCTCGATGAGCGCGGCATACGCTCCGCCTTTTTCGCCGTGCCACGCGAGGAAGCAACCTTCGCTGCCGCACGCAATGGTGGGCGCGTCTCCGGGGGTCTTGTCTTCGTTGACGAGCTCGACGCTGCCGAGCTCGCGGTCGATGCCCTTGTTGTTCGGACCGGCAGCCGCCCGCTCCTCGAGTCCCTTCACCAGATCAGGCGAATTCAAGGCGATCCGCATGCGATCGATGAGGTGAAGCGGCTCGCGTTCGAGCTTGTAAGTGATGAACACGGCGTTGCTCGCGACGGCAATGCTCGGGACGCGCACGTTGACCACGCGGCCACCGATCGACGCGTAGTCCGTCGCACGTAGCTCGGCCCCGACGGGCTCGAGCTCGGCGTTGAGCTTTCGCAGGAAGAGGTCGTCGCCTTCGCGATCGCGATCGTCTTGCCAGGCGACGAAGAAGCCATCGGGGGATTTGTCGATCGTCGGCCAATAATTTCCGGGCCGCGCGCCACCGACCAGAATGCTCCCACCTGCGATCCGACCTTCTCCATCGAGCCAACGAACGCGGACGCCCGCTTCGCGTCCGCTCTTGTCCCAGTAGAGAAGCGCCGTGCGTTCCGCGACGCTGAGAAGGACCGGTCGAAGGACCTCGCTTGCTTCGGGTGTGAGATCGCGCGGTCGCGACAACGGCCGTCCGGCTTCGTCGACCACCACGGAAAAAGCGTGGTCGTGCCCGGCCTGCTCGTGGTCGTCCGTCCAGGTGACGATCGCGCCCTTGGCGTTGCTGGCCACGCTTGGTCGACCAATTCCGCCCGACACACCGATGCGCGGATGCGAGAACGCGACCATCTTGCACGGCCCCGTCGCGGACTGAGCGATCTTGACTTGATCGCTGAAGACCTTTGCGATCGGGCCGGAGCCCAAGTCCTGCGCCTCCTTGAATTTTTTCAGCGCGCCGGGTGCGTCTCCGTTGGTGAAGAGCTTCTGGCCGTCTCCGATGGAGGTCAGCCATTTGGGCTCGTCGGCGGCCGGGAGCGGCTCGGTGGCACCTGAGGAGCCGGGCGTGGGAGCCGTGGTCGCCGTCGACAAGACGAGCGGGGTCACCACCTGCGGACGAAGGACGTTGGACCACACCACGAACGCCAGGACCGACGAAGCGGCGAGTGCGATCGACGAGATAGCCCACCGAAGCGGCGACGGGGGGAGCGCCGTGACCTGAGACCCGGTGAGCTGCGAATTGCGCGCAGTCGGCGGAAGATCCGTGGCGCTCGGATTCGCGGGTCGCCCGTCGGGATGGGTACGAAGGCCCGGGCCCGAGCCGGTGCCCGCCTCCCCTTTTTCGAGCTGCGCGCGCAGGTTCGCCGGGACGAGATCGAGGTGCTGCGCCGACGACTCGTTTCGAGATGTATCGCCAACCGCGAGCTTCTCGATCTGAGAGATTTCCTGGACGGCGAGCAGCGAGACCGAGGGCGTCCCGAAGGCGAGCGTGAGGGCGTCCGAGAGCTCTTTTGCCGTCTGGAAGCGATTGTCCGGATCACGCTGAAGCGCCTTCTTGAACCACTCGTCGAATGCCTCGGGTAGGTCGGGCCTCAGCGTCGACGGCACGGGAATCGGAGAAGTGGCGATGGCCGCGAACGTCATGGCCACGCCTTGATCCGTGTTCCAAACCGGACGCCCGATCAGGCACTCGAACGCTAGGCAACCGAGCGCCCAGAGATCCGCGCGATGATCGACGGAGCCCTGCCCTTTCACCTGCTCGGGAGACATGTACGCGGGTGTTCCGAAGACGGCGCCTTCGCGCGTCAGGCGGGCCGTTTTCTCGTCGGCGGCGACGGGTGCATAGAACTTGGCGAGACCGAAATCGAGGAGCTTGGCTATCTCTTCGCCCTCGTCCTGCGGCTTCATCAAAAAAATATTTTCCGGCTTCAGATCGCGGTGGACGATGCCCGCGGCGTGAGCCTTGGTGAGCGCCTTCGCGGAGTGATTGATCACGCGCACGGTAGTCTCGGGGTCGATCAGGCGAATGCGCGCCATGCGATCGTAGAGCGACTCGCCTTCGAGGAGCTCCATGCAGATGAACGGGCGGCCATCTTCGAGACGGCCCGAGTCGTAGACGTCGACGATGTACGGGCTCCGTACGCTCGCCGCCGCGCGGGCCTCACGGAAGAAGCGCTCGATGACGATGGTCGACGCCGCCAGCTCGGCCGCGAGCACCTTTACGGCGACTTTTTTGCCGAGAGACGTGTGCTCAGCCTCGTAAACGGCTGCCATGCCGCCGCGACCGATTTCACGGGTCACCCGATACTTCCCAATCAGGAGGGTTCCCGGGGGGATCTTCGACTCGTTCGCAACAGGACGCATTCGTGGAGACGCGTGGAAGAATACGCGATTTTCAACCCTTTCGGGGGCAATCTGAAGCGAACGGACGGGAGCTCGCTTCTTGCTACGGTGTCGTGAAATGTCTCTTCGACCCGTGCTCGGGCTGTTCAGGAAGACCTTCACCCGCTGGGACGACGACGATTGTCTGCGCTTGGGGGCCGCGCTTTCCTACTACGCGCTCTTCTCGCTCTTTCCACTCATCCTCTTGTGCGCCTCCGGCGTGGGCTTTCTGCTGGGCGAAGGCGACGAAACGCGCGCGCGCATCCTCGGCATGCTCGGGCTTCCCGCGGATGCCGCCAAGGTCTTGAACGAGACGCTCCTCGGCATGCAGGAGCATCAGACGGCGCGGGGGATCGGTGCCGTCGTCGCCATCGCTCTCCTGTTCATCGGCGCGAGCGCCGTCTTCTCCGAGCTCGACTTTGCGTTCAATCGATTCTGGCGCGCGCCCGAGACCGCTCCCCGAAGCCTCTGGACGACGATCATGATTTTCCTCCGCACGAAGCTCGCGTCGCTCGCATTGGTGGTCGTCGCCGGCGTCTGCGTCCTCGGCTCGCTCGTCGTGAGCATCGTCCTCGAAGCCTTGGAGTCTTTTCTGGGATCCATCGTTCCCTTCGCGTGGGCATGGGAGGTGCTCGACCTCTGCGTCTCGACGACGCTCCTCACGCTCACCTTCGCGGCGCTGTTTCGCCAGCTACCGCAGGTCAAGGTGATGTGGCGGGACGTCGCGTGGGGAGCGATCGTCACTACCGTGCTCATGATGCTCTCGAAGCGCGCGCTCGCCTGGTACCTCGCGCACGTCGGCAGCTTTGCCGCGTATGGCGCGGTGGGCAGCGTCCTCGCGCTCCTTACGTGGATTTATTTGACGACCCAGATCATCTACTTCGGAGGGGAATTTACCAGGGTCTACGCCGAAGCGTACGGCAGCCTTCGCTCAGGTGTGCGCCACGATCCGCGCGATCACGTAGAGGACGAACGCCGCGCACCAGACGATCGAGCGCACCCGCATGCGCTCACCAAACCCCCAGTACGGAGCTAAGGGCGGGACGAAGAACGCCACCGCTGCGCGCCAACGCGGCTCGTGACGCGCGAGTCCGAACACGATAGCGACGTGCGCCGTGACGAGGACGGCAAAGGTAAGAACCACAAAAAAGACGACCGCGACGTCGCTCATCGCGATCCACCGCCAAGCCCGGCGTCCGGGCTGGAAGACTCGGTTTCGTTCGCCGTGCCGACGGCGAGCGGCGGCGGCTCGGGGATGTCCACACCACGGGTGTCGCGCCAGGTGCCCTCGGCGACGTAGAGCGTACCGTCGCCGCTGCGAACGGCGACCCAGGGTGAAAATGCAGCCGTGAGGTGGAGCGGCGTCGCACGGTCCAGCGGTGGCACCACCCAGCGACCGGCTCGCCACCCCCAGCGCCGCCCGTTCCACGTCCACTCTCCGTCGACCCATACCGCGGAATCGGAAGGCTGCTTGGGCACGAACTCCACCCGCGCGGCAGGCGGCGGATAAGGAACTTCGACGAGTGCGCTCGTCGGCTGCATGACCCAGCGCGGGTGCGGTAGCCGCCTCAGGCCGCATCCCCCGAAGACGAGGGCAACCATCGCGACCGTCGAGAGACCAAGCTTCTTCATTTCAACGTAGGCCTCATACCATCGCCACCCAATTGCCACGTGTGGCCTTTTTGTATGGGCGCGTGGCCCTCAATTCGCCTACGACCGCACCCGAGGGCTTGGTCTTCCCTTTGCACCCGGGGGTTGATTCAGCTCATGCAGCGCATCCATTTAGCTCTGACCGCTGCTGCGCTCTTTTTTTGCGGCGCTTGCGCCTCCATTCCTCCGGGCCGCTCGGCCGTCGAGGACGTGGACATTTCCGGCGATAGGGCGCTCGACGGTGAAGACGTCGAGGAGAAGATCGCCACCAACCCGAGCCCGCGTTTTCTTGGGCTCTTCGAGGGCGTTGTCTACGACTACCAAATCTTCGATCGCTTCGTTCTCGAGCGCGACCTTGCTCGCGTCGAGCGCTACTACCGCGCGCGCGGCTACTACGAGGCCCACGCCCGCGCAGGCCGGGTGAGAAGCACGCGCGCGTCGCACGTTCGGGTCGAGATCTTCGTCGAGGAGGGGACGCCGGTGCTCATGGGCGACGTCGCCATCGATGGCCTGGAAGGCCTTCCGAAGCCGGTCGTGGTTGCTGCGGAGGCTGCGGCGAAGGCGAAGCTCGTGCACGCCCAGCCCTTCGACGAGGACAACTTCACGGCGGGCGAAAACGATCTGCGACTCGCTCTCCAAGATCAAGGCTACGCGTACGCCAAGGTGACCCGCGAATCGACGGTCGACCTCGTCCTGCATCGCGCGGATGTGAAGTTCACGGTCGTTCCCGACAAGCCCGCGGTGTTCGGAAGGATCATCATCGAAGGCCTCGGCTCTCTTCCGGAGACGCCGGTCCGCCGCGCGCTCAACCTGAAGGAAGGAGCTACGTTCTCGACGACCGAGCTCGAGTCGGCGCAGCAAGCGGCCCTCGATCTAGGTGTTTTTGCGTCGGTGGCGATGCACCCCGACATTGGAGACCCTCCTCCAGCGTCGCACGTGGTGCCGGTCACTGTGCGCGTCGAGCCCGCCAAGCTCCGCACCGTGAAGCTCGGCGGAGGCTTCGAAATCGACGGCATCAAGACCGACGTTCACGCCATCCTTCGCTGGGAGAACCGGAATTTTCTGGGAGGCTTGCGCTCGTTCTCTGCCAGCTTCCGACCGGGCGTCGTCCTCTATCCGACGCGCATCGACAACCTGGTCGCGCCGACGGACCTCCTCCCGACCGGGCGCTTGCGGCTCGAGCTCCGGCAGCCGGGTTTCATCGAAGCGCGCACGAGCGGCTTTCTCAGGCCGGAGCTCAATATTTTTCCCCTGCTCCTCAGAGCCGCAGGCTCGAACGATCCGAACGTGCCGGTGCCGGGGTACCGCGAGATCAAAGGAGCCGTGGGCGCCGACCGCACGTTCCTGAAATTTTTCTATGCGAACCTCTCCGAGAACGTGCAGGTCGAAAATCCGTTCACCTACAAGGGCGCGAAGGACGCGAACGTCCGCGACCTCTTCCTCTCCTACCCCGCGCTGATCACGAACTTCGATTTTCGCGACGACCGCGTGCATCCGCACAAGGGGATCTACATCGGCAACGACGTTCAAGTTGCCGGCCTGGTCGGCGACGCGTCGGACGTCCGAGTCCAGCCGGAGATCCGGGCATACGTCCCCCTCTCGCGACGGGTGACGCTAGCCAGTCGGGTGAAGCTCGGGTTTCTTTTTCCGAGCAACTACGGATCGCACATCGATCCTGCTACCAGCCTTCCTGCAGCGGGCGCGTCGACGGCGGACTGGGCGCGCGATCTGCAGCTCATCTACTTTCGAGGATTTTATTCGGGAGGTCCGTCGTCGAACCGGGGCTACGCGCTCGGGGACGTGGGGCCGCACGGTGCCGTTCCGTTTTTCGATCCCGGGCTCGACGCGCGGCAGTACCAGAGGAGCTGCGATCCGGGTTCGCCCTCCTTCTCCGCGACCAATTGTGCGGTGCCGCTGAAAGGGCTCACGCTCTGGGAAGCTTCCGTCGAGGTCCGCTTCCCCGTCATCAAGAACTTCGAGGGGGCGATCTTCTGCGACACCAGCGACGTGTCCCCGAGACGCACCGAGATTCGCCTTACTCATCTCCACTTGTCGTGCGGAGCGGGCGGGCGCTACGAGACGCCGGTCGGTCCCATTCGGCTCGACATCGGCTACCGCATCGTCGACATCATCGGCGCCCACGACGTAGTGGAGTGCGCCACGGTCTCGGGCGGACAGTGCACCTCCTACGCGCCTCTGCAGTCCACGCAGGAAGGCGTGCACTCGAAACTTTTCGGTGTGCCGCTTGCCATCGCCTTCGGGATCGGGGAGGCGTTTTGAGTCGCCCGCGCCAAATCCTCGGAGTGATCGGCTCCATCGTCGGAACGGCAGTGACGTTCGTGTGCGCACTGGTCGCCGGGCTCCTGCTTCACGTGAACCTGCCAGCCACCCATCGCATCGCGGAAAAAGAGATCCGATCGGTCCTCGCATCGACGGTGCGGGGCACGCTCATAGTCGAGCACATCGGACGAATTGGGCGCGATGGAGTGTCTGGTCTGCGGGTAAGGGTGCTCGACCCGGAGGGAAAGCAAGTCCTCTACGTCGATGGCGCCGTCGGCCAAATATCTCTTTATGACACGGTGAAATCAGCGATTTTTGGCAAGGGCGACATCGACATTCAGATTCGCTCGTTCAACGCCGAGTACGCCGACGTCAATCTCGATACCGACGAATCTGGAACGCCCCGGATCGGCAACGCCTTCGAGCCACGCGCCAAGACACCGAGCGTCGGCCCTTCGCGAGGAGTACACGTGGAGGCGTCGGTCATCACCGTCCGCCACGGATGGGTGCACGGAACCGTCAGCGGCCTTCCCACCCTCGATGCAACGGCCGACGCGGTACACGGCGCGCTCCTCATTTCGCCGAAAGACGGCGTGATCATCGATGGCGCAACGCACGTCATCACGCGCGGAATGCCGCGGGGAGGCAACGCAAAAGGCGACGCCGTCGCGCACGTCACGCTCCCCTCCACGACCGGAAAATTCATCGGCGTCGCCGCGACCTTTAAGGGTGACTTCGGAGGAATTCCCGCGGGTGCGCAGGCTTCGCTCGATGGGCGGCAGATCGACGGCACCGTCGACTTCAGCACCGTGGGCTCCGATAAGATTCGCGCGTTGCTCAGCGAAGCTCCGGTCTACGAAGACGTCAGCGGACACGGCGAGGTGCACGGCGAGATCACCAACCTCGGCCTGAAAGCGCATCTTTTGCTCGGCAAGGGAACCGTGGACGTCAGCGGCGCCCTCCTCATCGGCCAGTCCGATCCGCGCCTCAACTTCAGGGTACTGGCGCGGCACCTCGAGCTCCGCGGCTTCGCACCTGATGCTCCCGATTCGGATCTGAACGCTGACGCCGACGTGGTCGTCGTTCTTCCCCCGACGCCGACGGCCGTGCTCCGCGGGGAGTTCTCGATGGATCTCTTCCCCGGACAAATCGCCAAGAACGACATTCCGCGCGGGACGCTGGTGGGAAGCTTCAGTCCGCAAAGCGTGGAAGCCAAGGCGCGCCTCGCCGAACCCGGCGCGCCGACCGAGGCGAAGGTCCGTGTCCTCATAGGCCCACCCGGCACACTTCCGGAGATCGATTTCGACGTAACGACCAACGTGCCCAACTTGAATAAAGTTGCGCGCCTCGGGCCGATCGCGAACGGCAGCGTCCGTGCGCACGTCATCGGAAAAGTCCGCCTCGCTGATCTCACGATGAACGCGCAGGTCGAGGGCGATCTCACCAACGTCGGTTACGCGGCAGCTCACATGCGCACCGGACATGTCAGCGGCACGGTGGCGGGACCGCTCGCCAAGCTCCACGTCGACGCAACGCTTCACGGTCAGGGGCTGACGCTCGAGAAGGACAACTTCGCGACAGCCGTGGTCCATGCGCGAGGCCCCGTCACCCAGCCGGTGGTGGACGCGACGCTCGAAGGTCCGGGCGCGCCAAAGGTCGTGGCGCACGCGACGCTCCAATTCAACGCGGGCATCACGATCCACGACGGCACGGTCACCGTCACTCGAGACGACGTCACGGTCACCGCACACGTCGACACGGTCCGCGTCAACAAGGGCAACGTTCGCATCGAGGGTGTGCACGTCGAAGGCCTGGGCGGCGAGCCGGTGCTCGTGAACGTTCGGGTTACGCCCGCGGGACTGCTGATCCAGGCGAAGGCAACGGAGGTCGACATCCGAAGCGTGGCCTACCTCGTCCACCTGGAAAACAAATTCCGGAAGGGCCGTGTGAGCTTCGACGTCGATTTGCTCATCGGGAAAAAATCCCTCAAGGGCGAAGCGCTGCTCGATTTTCACGACGCTGCGTTCACGCGGTTCAAAGACGCGCGCGGACACGTGCACGGGACGTTCCTCGGCACCCGCGTCCTCACGGCGAGCGCGCACCTCGAGCTCGGCCTCGCTGGAGTGGTCGATTTGAATACGTCGAGCATCGAGATCAATGGCCCTCCACTCGAGGCGGCAACGTGGATGCGAGCAGCAGGCAAAGTGCAGATCGACGCGGCGGTCGATCTCGACGACGTTGCGGCGCTCATTCCGAAGGACGTTCTGCCTTTCGGCAGCATGAGCGGAAAGGTCGTCCTCGAAGGACAGGTGGGGCGCGACACTCCCGCGGAGCTTCCGGAGGTCGACATCTCTCTGCAAACGCGGGGCCTCATCCTCACCGGCAAGCCGGCGGTGACGCCTCCCCCGGTGCCCCCCCCCTGGAAATTGGTCGGTATCGAGGTTGGGATCGACGCGCGTGTCGATGCCGCCACGGGTCATTCCGAGCTTTCCGCGCGCCTGAGCGATGGCTACGGCGCACTCCTCGCGTTGGATGCGAAATCGTATCTCCCCTACCGCGACCTCCTCGAACACCCCGAGCGTGCGCTGAAGCGGATGCAAACGGTGCCGGTCACAGCGCACCTCACGACGCCGAGCCGGGGGCTCGATCAGCTCCCTCCAATGTTCCAGGCCAAGGGTATGAAAGGGACCGTCTCGCTCTCCGCAAACGCCGCGGGTACGCTAGTCGCGCCGAAGGTCGATTTCGATCTGCGCACGCGTGGGGCGAGGGTGACATCGGCGGTCGCAGCTTCCGCCGATGTCCAGCTCACGGGAAAATACGACGGCACTGCAGCGGATTTCGAGCTGAAGATGACGACGCCCACCCGGACGACGCCGGCGAACGTGCTCGCGGCGACGGCCCACATCGACGCGAAGATCGCCGATCTTCTCGCGAGCAATGGCAACGCGGACGACCTTCCCTGGGACGGCTCGGCGAACCTCCGCGTCTTCAGCTTCCCGCTCCAGACCATCGGCGTCTTGGCCGATCATCGGGTGCGCGGAAACGTGAGTGGCGAAGTGACGCTCAAGGATTTCCACAAGAACGCACGGGTTCGCGGACAGGTCTCCGCCAACACCCTGCGCATCGCGACGACGACGTATTCGAGCGGGCTCATCACGGCAAACATCGACGACCACGCGTTCACCGGCTCGGTGCGCCTCGACCAGCCGGACGGTTTCGCAGAGGCAAACGCCACCGTCGGAGCGAGCTGGGGCAAGAAGCTCGCGCCGTCGGTGGACGACTCCCAGCCCAGCGAGCTCTCCCTCAAGGCGCGCGCGTTTCGCCTTGCAGCTGCGCTCCCGTTCGTCGAGCACATCTTCAGCGAGCTCGATGGCCGGATCGACGCCGACGCCCATGTGCACGCCGAGAAAGGCGTTCCCCCACGGATGGACGGGCTCATCACCCTTCGTGAGGGCGTGTTCGAGACCCCGGCCATCGGCGAAGAGTTTCAGCATGCCCAGGGTCGCATGACGATCCACCCCGACGGCACTATTCTCGTCGAGAACGTCTCCGCGAACGGCGTCACCGGCAAGTTCGCCGCGGCCGGAAGCGCTCGTATGGAGGGGCTCAAATTCGTGAGCGCGCGCGCGGCGATCCGCATTCCTCAGCGCCAGCCTCTTCCCCTGTCGATCAACGGTCAGGAGATCGGCGACACGTCAGGCAACCTCGACGTCAGCGCAGACATGTCCAGCGATCGCAGGACGCTCAACGTCGCGGTAGATATTCCCACGCTGCACACCCGGCTGCCCGACACCGGCACGCGCTCCGTGCAAGATCTCGATCCGGCGCCGCACGTACGCGTGGGCGTGCACACCGATCGAGACACGCTCGTCCTCCTGCCGCTCGGCCCCCCCGAGCCTCCGCCGAGACCCGACGAGGCGCTCCGCATCCATATGGCGATCAACCTCGGGAGCGACGTGGTCGTGCAAAAAGGGGGGATCCTCAAAGTCAGTCTGACGGGCAGGCCAGTGGTCGACGTGGACGAAAAGGTCCACGTGACCGGCCAAATTCAGCTCACCGGCGGGACCCTCCAAGTGCAGGGAAAACTTTTCCACATCGATCACGGCACGATCTCCTTCGTCGGAGACGACCCGAGCGATCCCCTGCTCGTGGTGACCGCGATCTGGGATGCCCCCGACAACACACAGATCATCGCCGATTACGTCGGGCCTCTGAAGACCGGGCGAGTCACGCTTCGGTCCGAGCCTCCGCTTCCGCAAGACCAAATTCTATCGCTCATCATTTTCGGAACTGCGAACGGCGTGAACGGGGCACCGTCGGCGTCACAAACACAAGGCAACGAGTCGCCGGGGGCCACGACCCAGGCGGGCGCGGCCGGCGGGGGTATTGCGACTCAGGGCGCAAACAAGGCGATCCAGGATCTCACGGGGACCGACGTCGTGCAGACGCGGGTGGACACGTCGGAGTCGCAGAATCCGCGACCGGAGGTGCAGGTTCAGATCGCGCACAACTTGTCGGTGCTGGTCGCGTACGTCCTCGGCGTCTTCGTTCCCGGGCAGAACCCCGACACAGCGCTCGCGACGGTGAACTGGCGCTTCGTGAAAAATCTCTCGCTCGAAACGACGCTCGGCAACGCGGGCACGTCGATCGTCGATTTGATTTGGCAGTATCGCTACTGAGAGGCTGCTTTTTGCATCATCTCGCGCGTCTCTAGCAACTCGAGCACGGTGCGAATGAGCACGGCACCGGAGCACGGCTTCACGATGAAGCCATCGCAGCCCGCTGCCGAAGCCTCCCGCAGATGCGCGCGGTAGCCGTGCGCGGTGAAGGCGACGATCGGAATGTGACGGGTACGCTCATCGGCCTTCAACCTGCGAGTGGCTTCCATGCCGTCCATCTCGGGCATGGCCAGGTCCATCAAGATCAGATCGGGAGCGACGTGGGGTGCGAGCTCGAGCGCCTCGCGACCATTGACAGCCTCGACCACTTCGAAGCCAGCGCGAACGAGGAAGATGCCGTAGAGCCTTCGGGTCTCGGCGTCGTCTTCGACGTGCAGGATAAGCTGCGGCCTGCGAACGGTTCCCGACTCGAGCCGGTGGTACTTGGATTCTTGCGACATGCTTACTCTGGTTTCACTGTGCCACGCGACCCGCGGCGACGCTAAGCGGCATCCCACCATGGTGGCTCCTTCGAAGCAAGCTGGCTCGGTAAAAACGCCCAAAAACGGGAAGCGCATCCTCGTAGTGGAGGACGATCTCGAGCTTCAAGAGCTCGTCAAGGACGCCCTCGAACACCACGGGTTCACTGTCGATGCGGCGGATGACGGTCTCGATGCCCTCGTCGCCCTTCGGACGGGCGCCCCACCGGACGCCATCCTCCTCGATCTCATGATGCCCGGAATGGACGGCTTCGAGTTCCGGACCCGTCAGCTGACCGATGCCGTTCTCGCACGCATCCCCGTCGTCGTCTCGTCGTGCGTCGGCGAGAAGGCGATCACGAAAATGAGCGGAGTCGCCGCCATCTTGCGCAAGCCTTACCGCCTCGACGATCTCGTGAGCACGCTCAGCCAGGTCTGCGATCTGAGGGGAACCTAAAAGCCTCTCCCACCTCGAGCCGTACTACGACGCCTTGGTAGCCACAGCGCCGCGGGCGGTCTCCGCGTACGTGATGCCCGTGAACTCGCGCTTGGCGCTGTTGAGCTGCCAATCTCCGGCGAAGAGCACGACCATGCGGCCGCGAACGTCGAGCGCGGGCGTGCCGACCCGTTCGCGATCGAAGGCCAGGAGATCGACCTCGGCTCCGTCATCGCGCGTCACCCAGCGAGCGAACTCGCACTCCATCGGCTCGAGGCGGGCATCGACATCGTACTCCGAACGCAGGCGATGTTTCACGACCTCGAGCTGCAAGCGACCGACCGCGCCAAGGATCGGCTCTCCGCCGCGCGCCGGCGTATAGAGCTGAATCGTGCCCTCTTGGGCAAGCTGCTCGAGGCCGCGTTTGAGCTGTTTTCTCCGCATGGGATCGAGCATTCCCACCCGCACGAAATGCTCGGGGGCAAAACTCGGGATCTCGTCGAAGCTGAAATTTTTTCCGGCGGTGAGGGTGTCGCCGATCTCGAAGATGCCAGGATCGTAGATGCCGAGCACGTCCCCCGCGAAGCCCTCTTCGACGATGGTGCGCTCTTGCGCGAGGAACGTGGTGGGGTTGGCGAGGCGGATCATTTTTCCGGTGCGCACGTGGAGGACCTTCATCCCCCGGTCGAACTTTCCGGAGCAGACCCGCATGAACGCCACGCGATCGCGGTGGGCGCGATCCATGTTCGCTTGAATCTTGAAAACCAGCGCGGAGAACTCGTCGTTCGGTGCGATCATGCCCTTGGAGCTGTCGCGACCCACGGGTGACGGCATCATGGTGCAGAACGTTTCGAGGAACGCCTCGAGACCGAAATTGTTCATCGCGCTTCCGAAGAACATGGGCGACACCTCGCCCGCCAAAAAGAGCTCTTCGTCGAACGCGTCGCCCGCTTCTTCGAGGAGCCCCGCCTCTTCGACCAAGCGCGCATAACCCTCGTCGTCGAGCTCCTCGCGGAGCATGGGATCGTCGATTCCGGTGACCTTCACCGGGGCGACTTCCGCTCCTCTGAGCGAGCTCGAGATCGCCCGCGAGGCTTCGAACAGGTACACGCGCTTGAAGGTGCGATGGTAGATGCCGCGGAAAGTGGCGCCGCGGTAGATGGGCCAGGTCACGGGGTAGACGCCGATGCCGAGCACGGATTCGACCTCGCCGATGAGATCGAACGGCTCGCGCCCCGGCCGATCCATCTTGTTCACAAAGGTGAAAATAGGCATTTTTCGCTGCTTGCAGACGCGAAAGAGCTTCTTCGTCTGGGCCTCGACGCCCTTGGCGCAGTCGAGGAGCATCACCGCTCCGTCGGCCGCGTGAAGCGTGCGGTACGTGTCTTCGCTGAAGTCCGCGTGGCCCGGCGTGTCGAGCAAGTTCATGTGGAGCCCGCGGTAGGGGAACTGGAGGACGCTCGACGTGATCGAGATCCCGCGCTCGCGCTCCATCTCCATCCAGTCCGACACGGCGCCCGCACGACCACGTTTCGCTTTCACCGCGCCGGCGAGCTGGATCGCTCCGCCGTAGAGGAGAAGCTTTTCGGTGAGCGTCGTTTTGCCGGCGTCGGGGTGGGAGATGATGGCAAAAGTTCGCCGTTGCTCAATCTCTTTCGCTAGGCGGCGATCGTCGTCTTCTGACATGGCGGAAGAGCCACGCTTTAGCAGGTCCTGGTACGGCAGATGCAAAAACCCTCCGGGTTCGGTTACGCTACCTGAGTGAAGGCAGACGACGAGGCAGCGCGAGAGCGCTTCATCGCGATCGGAGAGATCGCCGCCGAAGTCGCGCACGAGCTCAGAAACGTTCTGCAGGTGATCACCGCAAGCGCGTACCTCGCGCGGCAAGATCCCCCGGGCAGCGCTCCCCACGTCGCCAAGATCGAGCGCAACGCCAGGCTCGCTCATTCCATCGTCGACGACCTGATGTCTCTCGCGCGCGGAGAGCCGGCCCACGCCGAGCCCATCTTGCTCGTCGACGTGCTAGTCGCGGCCCGCTCGGAGATTGCGCCGGAAGCGGCCAATTGGGAGGACGAGCTTGTCCCAGCCGACGTCCGCGTGCGGGCTCATGCGGGCCTCGCGTGCCGCCTCTTCCATGCGCTCTACGAGAACGCGATCCACGCAAGCGCGCCTCGCCGCCCCACCATCGTCACTCGCGCGTGGCAAGAGGGCGATGTCACAGTCATCGAGGTGGCCGACGACGGACCCGGTGTCCCGAGTGAGCTCGCCGCGCACATCTTCGACCCTCTGGTAACGGGTCGCGAGCAGGGAACGGGCCTCGGCCTCGCTCTCGCAAGGCGGATTGCCGCAGCACACGCCGGTGCCATCCGCCTCGTTCCTCCTTCCCCTGGTACGCGCGGAGCGACTTTTCGGATCTCCTTCCCCGTTCGAAAATAATTACACCCTTACGCTTCGTCTCGTTCGGTCCCATATTCGAACGTCCTATGCTCCCCGTCCGCCTTCGCGGCGCCCGCACGCACAACCTCAAAGGAATCGACCTCGACTTCCCGCCCGGTCAGCTCGTCGCCATCACCGGCCCGAGCGGCTCCGGAAAATCGTCGCTCGCGATCGACACACTCTATGCCGAGGGGCAGCGGCGATTCGTCGAGAGCTTCAGCCCTTACGCGCGGCAGTTTCTCGAGCGCCTCGAGCGCCCGCCGATCGATTCGCTCGATCCCGTGGCGGCGACGGTGGCCGTCGATCGACGAGCTCCGATCAAATCGAGCCGGTCGACGCTGGCCACGATGGCGGATCTGGAACCATATTTTGCCGCGCTTTTCGCGCGCGAGGCCTTGCCCACGTGCCCGGAGTGCAACGTCGAAGCGGTGTCGACGACTCCGCGTGAAGCGGCGGCAAAAGTCATCGCCAAAGTCGCCTCACTGAAGACGGGCGGGCGGGCCATCGTCAGCTATCCGCTCAGCGTGCCCGACGCCGAAGCGTTCCTCGAGCTGCGGGAATCCATGGCACGAGATGGTTACCGTCGGCTCCTCGTCGGCGGCACTCTCCGCGACATCGACGAGGTGCGGCCGAGCGAAGCGACTGCGCCGGACATTCGGCTGGAAGTCGTGCTCGATCGTCTCACCGTCGGCGAGCGCGAAAAAGGCCGCCTCCAGCAAGCAATCGAAGTCGCTTGGGAGCGCGGCGGAGGGCGCGCCGAGCTGCGTATCGAGAGCACCGATGATCTTTTCGATCACACCTCGCGCATTCCGATCGTGCGCGGTCTGGTGTGTCCTTCGTGCACGCGCAGCTTCGAGCCGGCGAAGGCCTCGCTCTTCTCGTACAACTCGCCGCTCGGCGCGTGCGAGGAGTGCCGCGGCTTCGGCCGGATCATCTCCATCGATTGGGACAAGGTCATTCCCGATCCCAGCCGCACGCTGAAGCAAGGGGCGATCAAGGCATGGGCCGGGAGCAGCGCGGAGTGGGAGCGAGGCATTCTCGCCAAGTTCGCGAAACGGCAGAAAATCCCGTTCGACGTGGCCTGGGAGAAGCTCACCGCCGCGCAGCGCTCGCTCGTCATCGAAGGCGAAGGCACGTGGGAGGGCGGAAAATATCCGGGCATCCGCGCGTGGTTCAAGTGGCTCGAATCACGAACCTACAAGATGCACGTGCGTGTCTTTCTCGCGCGCTACCGACAGTACGTGGTCTGCGTGAGCTGCCATGCCTCGCGCTTGAACAAGACGGCGCTGGCCTACAAGGTCGGCGGTCACAACCTCGCCGAGTGGCACGCCCTCACCGTGAGCGACGCCTTCGCGAACATCGAGCGCGTCAGCGCAAAGGACCCGCAAGGAAAGCGCGTGCGCGGGGAGCTTGCTGCTCGGCTCGGTTACCTCGAAGCGGTTGGCCTCGGGTACCTCACGCTCAATCGTCAGGCGCGAACGCTGAGCGGCGGAGAGGCGCAGCGCGCCGGGCTAACCACGGCACTGGGAGCGTCTCTCACCGGTGCACTCTTCGTTCTCGACGAGCCGACCGTTGGTCTTCACGCGTCCGACGTTCCTGCGCTCGCATCGGTGATGCGCAAGCTCGCCTCCGCGGGCAACACTGTTCTCGCGATCGAGCACGACGGTCACGTGATCCGCGCATGCGACCGAGTGATCGAGCTCGGGCCTGGCGCCGGAAGCGAAGGCGGAAATGTTCTTTTTTCCGGAACGCCGCAGGCCCTCGCCGCGCGCACCGATCTCCCCACCGGGCGCGCGTGGTCTGCGTCCTCGATGGCTTCGACCCGCACCCCGAAAAAGGCGACCGAGTTTCTGCGCGTGCGCGGCGCGCGTGAGAACAACCTCGACAACGTCGACGTCGACATCCCGCTCGGCGTGGTCTGTGTGGTGACGGGGCCCAGCGGCTCGGGGAAATCCACGCTCGTCGACGAAATTCTCTACCGCACCGTCGCTCGCGCGCTCGGAGACATGCGGGTGAGCCGCCCTGGGATGCACGACGGCATCGAAGGAACCGGAGCGCTCGCCCGGGCTTCACTCGTCGATCAAGCGCCGCTCGGACGAACGGCCCGAGGGAACGCGGCCACGTATACCAAGGCGTGGGATCGAATCCGTGCACGCTACGCCGCGGAGCCCGAGTCCGGACTTCGGGGGCTCGCCGCGTCGCATTTCTCCTTCAACGTGGGAGGCGACAGCGATCGCTCCGGGCGGTGCGAGACGTGCTCCGGCGAAGGCTACGAGACCGTGGAGATGCAATTCTTGGCCGACGTCGCGCTCCTCTGCGCGGTGTGCCAGGGCAAACGCTTCAAGCCCGAAGTGCTCGCCGTGAAGCACAGCGGGTACAGCGTGGCCGAGACGCTGGCCATGACCGTCGACGAAGCGCTCCTCGTCTTCGATCCTCCCGTGCTCGGTAAGACGAACAGCGAGCTCCGTGATCCCGTCCTGCGCCGCGCGCTCGAGCCGGTCTCCCGCGTGGGTCTCGGGTATTTGCCGCTCGGTCAGCCACTTTCGATGCTCTCGGGCGGTGAAGCGCAGCGGCTCAAGCTTGCGCGCGCTCTCACCGAGCACCCCGATCGCACGCTCTTCGTGATCGACGAGCCCAGCGCGGGCCTCCACGCGGAGGACACCGCCCAGGTGATACGTGCACTATACACGCTTGTCGAACAGGGGGCGAGCGTGGTGGTGGTCGAGCACGATCTCGACGTCATCCGCGCGGCCGACTGGGTCATCGATCTAGGGCCTGGCGCAGGACCGAACGGCGGTCGGGTCGTCGCCCAGGGCACGCCGGCAGTGGTCGCCAAGAGCCACTCGAAGACGGGAATGGCGCTTCGCGGCGAGCTCCTCATCAGCACCCCGACGGCGACGGCGCTCTCCAAGGCCACCGCGGCGCTCACCTCCCGTGCCGTCGATGCGGTGTGGGTCGAGCACGCGCGCGAGCACAACCTGAAGGAAATTTCCTGCAAGATTCCCCATGGAAAGCTGTGCGTGGTCACCGGACCGAGTGGGTCGGGAAAGTCGTCGCTCGCCTTCGACGTGGTCTTCGCCGAAGGGCAGCGCCGCTTCATGGAGACGCTCACGCCCTACGCACGCCAGTTCTTGCCGACCCTTCCCAGGCCCGACGTGGACCGGGTCACCGGCGTTCCGCCGTCCATCGCCCTCGAGCAACGCATCTCACGGGCGGGGTCCAACTCCACCGTGGCGACCGTCACCGAAGCGGCGCACTACCTCCGTCTTCTTTACGCGAAGGTCGGCGAGCTGCACTGCCCGAAGTGCGACGCCGTCGTGGCCCCCGCGCTTCCCGACGATCTGTTTGCGCAGCTGACGTCGAACGCGTTGCAGCCTGCGCGGCATGTCAACGCGGTGAAGCATACGGTGTATGCGCCGGCGGTCCGCGCCCGAAAAGGTACTTACCTCGATCTCTTCACCGCCGCCGCGCGCGTGGGAATCACCACGGCGCGGGTAGATGGAGCGATCCTGTCGATCGACCCCCCGCCGAAGCTCACCAAGGCGAAGGAGCACTCGATCGATCTCATCGTGCACTACGGGCCTCTCGCGTCATTTGATCGAAAGTCCTTTGACCGCGCGCTTGCCTGGGGCAGCGGCGCTCTTCGCATTGCCAGCGGCCCGCCCACGCCCACCCCGAGCGCAAAAGAGCAGATCTGGTCAACGGCGCGAGCGTGCACCGCATGCGGAACGGGCGTCCCGGAGCTCGACCCTCGGTGGTTCTCGTTCAACACCAAGCAGGGTCAGTGCGAATCGTGCGAGGGCTCCGGCGTTCAAGGCGGTCCAGAGGCGGTGCTCGAGGGTGTTCGCGAACGCTGCCGGTCCTGCGGAGGCACACGCTTGTCGAGCATACCGCGCCGGGTGCGACTCCAAGATGAGACCTACGCCGGGTTCATCGGCAGGGACGTGGCAACGGCACTGGAGTTCGCGCGGGGATGGAAGTTCACGGGGCGCGATGCGCTGATCGCTGGCGCGCCGCACTCCGAGCTTCTCCGACGCTTGTCGTTCATCGCCGACGTGGGTCTAGGCTACCTCGCGCTCGATCGTCCTGCGGCCACGCTCTCCGGCGGAGAGATGCAGCGTTTGCGCCTCAGCGCGCAGCTCGGGAGCGGTCTCACCGGCGCGCTCTACGTCCTCGACGAGCCGACCATCGGGCTCCATCCCCGAGACACCCTCGGGCTCCTCAAAAACTTGCGCGCGCTGGTCGACACCGGATCTACGGTGATCGTCGTTGAACACGACGCCGAGACCATCGCCTACGCCGATCACGTGATCGACCTTGGTCCGAGCGGGGGGCGCGGAGGCGGTCACATCGTCGCCGAGGGACCGGCGGAAATAGTCCTCGCCGATCCTCGCTCCCCCACGGCCCGCGCGCTCGCCGAGCCCCGTGTCGACCGACCGAAAAGACCCACGTCGGATCGCTTCATCGAGCTCACCGGCGCACGCGAGCACAACTTGAAGGACGTGACGCTGCGCATTCCGCTCGGGAGAATGACGGTCGTCGCTGGCGTGAGCGGCTCGGGGAAGAGCACCCTCGTGCGAAAAGTATTTTATCCGGCGCTTCGCCAGGCACTCGGCTTGGTGAGCGAGGAGCCTGGCGCGTACAAGTCGATCCGCGGCACTGACGGAGCGATCGGTTCCCGCAAAGGCCGTCCAACGCCAGGTGCCATTCGCCGCGCGCTCGCCGTCGATCAGTCACCCATCGGTAGGACGCCGCGCTCCGTCCCCGCCACGTTTCTCGGCGTGTGGGACGAGATACGTCGCCTCTTCGCCTCGCTCCCGGAATCGAAGACGCGGGGCTACACGCCCGCGCGATTCTCGTTCAACACTCCGCACGGTGGCCGCTGCGCAACGTGCGAAGGCCAGGGCGCCATCGTCGCCGAAATGGCTTTTTTACCCGACGTAGTCTCTCCGTGCGAGGCCTGCGGAGGTGCGCGCTTCGAGCCGGCGACACTCGAGGTTCGTTACAAGGGAATGTCCATCGGCGACGTCCTTCATCTGTCGGCCGAAGACGCGGCGCACGCCTTCTCCACGCACCGCAGGATCGCTCGGCCGCTCGAGACGCTGCACGATCTCGGCGTCGGCTACGTTCAGCTCGGCCAAGGATCGAACACGCTTTCGGGCGGTGAAGCGCAGCGCCTCAAGCTCGCCGCGGAGCTCACGGCCGGGGCCGCCCACGAGCCGACCGTGTACGTGCTCGACGAGCCGACCACCGGTCTTCACCTGAGCGACGTGCGGCGTCTCGTATCGGTGCTCGACCGACTGGTGGAGCGCGGAGACACGCTGGTCATCATCGAGCACCATCCGGACGTGATCGCCTGCGCTGACTGGGTGGTGGAGCTCGGCCCCGAGGGCGGCCAGGCCGGAGGAAGAATCGTTTTCGAAGGGGAGCCGAAGCGTCTGTCGAAGGCGAAGACTCCTACGGGGAGATATTTTGCGCAGTCGGAGCGCGTAGGGCGCGCGCCCCCTCCGCCGAAGGTTGAAGTGGCGTATCCTCCGGGGCCATGACCAGTCTCATCGTTGACAACCCATTCACGGGCGAGCCCGCATGCACCGTCACCCTCGCCGATGACGCCGCGGTGTCGACCACCCTAGACTGCGCCCGCGCTGCGTCGAAGGAGTTTCGCGCAAGCAGTCTCGCCGATCGGAGCGCACTCTGCGCGCGAGCCATCGAGGCAATGGAGGGCGCGGCCGATAAGATCGCTCGGGAGATCACGGCGATGATGGGCAAGCCGCTCGGGCAAGCACGCGGCGAAATCAAGGGCATGGCCGAGCGCGCGCGCCACATGATTTCGATCGCCGAGGCCTCCCTCGCCGACGTCGTTCTCCCTCCGAAACAAGGCTTCGAGCGGCGCATCGTCAAGGAGCCGCGCGGCGTGGTCCTCGATCTTCCGGCGTGGAACTATCCGCTCCTCACCGCAGTGAACACCGTGATCCCCGCGATCCTGGCGGGCAACACCGTCATCGTGAAGCACTCGCCACGGAGCCCACTCTGCGGAGCGCACTTCGCGAACGCTTTCCTTGCCGCGGGCGCACCGGCGGGGCTCGTGCAATCACTCGACTGCGATCATCCCACCAGCGAAAAAATCGTGGGCGACGCGCGCATCGACCACGTGGTCTTCACCGGATCCATCTTCGGCGGGCATCGCATCGCCCAGGCCGCGGCGCAGCGCTTCCTGCATCTCGGACTCGAGCTCGGCGGCAACGACCCAGCCTACGTCGCCGCGGACTGTGACTTTGCCAAGACCGTCGAGTCGATCGTCGATGGCGCGATGTACAACGCAGGTCAGAGCTG
>JAYTOU010000047.1:0-4408 GCA_043747615.1 Myxococcales bacterium
TCCGGCGTCAGGTTGACGATGTAGCGCTTTCTCATGCCCAAACATGGAACATGTTCACGCGTCGATGGAAAGCGAAACCCGTCAGCTCAATGGAACCGAGGCACTAGCCGACCCTCGCGAGGCTGTGTCGCGTGATACTACTCACGCGACCTAGCCGACCCTCGCGAGGCTGTGTCGCGTGATACTACTCACGCGACCTAGCCGACCCTCGCGAGGCTGTGTCGCGTGTTAGCTTCGCGTGCGCGCCGGCTTTCGGCCGACGAGCTCTGCGCGAAAAGCGGTGGGGCAGGCGTCGTTCACCGGACATGCTTCACACTGCGGCTTGATGGCTCCGCAAATTCGACGTCCGTGAAAGATGAGGACATGGCTCACGCGATCCCATTCTTCCTTGGGGAGCAGCTTGCAGAGGTCGGCTTCGATCTTCGCTGGGTCAGGATTCTTGGTCCATTTCAGGCGCTGCGAAACGCGCTGCACGTGGGTGTCGACGACCACGCCCTCCGGAGCTCCGAAAGCCACACCGAGCACGACGTTCGCGGTTTTTCTCCCCACGCCGGGGAGCTCCACCAGCTGGGCGAGCGTGCGCGGAACTTCACCCCCATGCTCCGCGACGAGCTTCTTCGCGAGGCCCACCAGGTTCTTCGCCTTCTGGCGGTACATCCCGATGCGGTTGATGAGCGCTTCGACGTCGAGCGGGTCGGCTTTCGCAAGCTCGCCCGCGTTTGCGTATTTCTTGAAAAGCGCCGGGGTGATCTTGTTGACCGAGACATCGGTCGCCTGCGCCGAGAGCACAGTCGCGCAAATGAGCTCGAAGGGATCTCCGTGAATGAGCTCGCAGTGCGCGTCCTTGTGAAAGGCCGAGAGGCGCGCGTAAACGGCGAGCTTCTCGGGTTTCGTAGGTGCACGTCGCTTCAATTAAGCGTGCTCGGCTCCGGAGGCGTGGAGCCCGGCGGGATGCTGCCGTCGGTTGCCGAAGCTTCGCTGTTGCCGTCGTCTTCGGGGCCGCTCTCGGCGAGGCGCTCGAGGGCGACGATCCGCTCGTCCGCTTCGAGGGTCATGAGCTTCACGCCTTGGGCGTTGCGGCCCGTCTCGCGAATCTCGTCCACTCGGGTGCGGAGGGTCTGTCCGCGATCGGTGATCAGCATCACCTCGTCACCCGACTTGACGAGCTTGACGTCGACGACCGGGCCATTGCGATCGCTCGCGTCGATGAGGATGATCCCCTTGCCGCCGCGGTTTTGGATGCGGAACTCCTCCAGCTCGGTGCGCTTGCCGTAGCCCTTGCCGCATACCGCGAGGACCTGGCTCCGTTCGCCGTCGGTGACCACGAAGCCCACGACCTGATCGTCGTCGCCGACGTCGATCGCCTTCACGCCCATCGTCGCGCGACCCGTTGCTCGCACTTGATCTTCGGGGAAGCGGATCGATTGTCCGAGCTTGGTGGCAATCAAGAACTCGCGCTTGCCGTCGGTGAGAGCCGCCGAGTGCAGCTGATCGTCGCCCTCGATCTTCACGCCGATGATGCCCTTCTCCCGGAAATTCTCGTAGTCCGTGAGCTCGGTCTTCTTGATCTGGCCGCGGCGAGTAAGAGTGACCACGAATTTTTCGGCCTCCATCTTCGGCACCTCGACGATGGCAGCAACCTTCTCGCCGGGCTCCATTCCGACGAAGTTGACGATCGCCCGACCCTTGGCCGTGCGAACCGCTTGCGGTATCTCGTAGACCTTCTTCACGTAGACCTTCCCCTTGTCGGAGAAGAAGAAAACGTAGGCGTGGGTCGACGCGACGAACAGCTGGGTGACCCAGTCTTCGTCCCGCGCTTCCATTCCGATCTTGCCCTTGCCGCCGCGTTTTTGAGCGCGGTAGGTGCTCGTGCTCGTGCGCTTGATGTATCCGGCGTGGGAGATGGTGACGACCATGTCCTCTTCCTGGATGAGATCCTCTTCGTTGATGTCCGCTTCGGTCTGCACGATCTCCGTGCGCCGCTTGTCTGCGTACTTGGAGCGAATCTCTTCGAGCTCCATCACGATCACGTCGAAGAGGAGCTTCTCGTTGCCGAGGACGGCGCGAAGGCGGCCGATGGTCTCGCACAGCTCTCCGTATTCGGTGGCGAGCTTCTCCGATTCGAGCCCGGTGAGCCGTGAGAGGCGCATCTCCAGGATCGCCTTTGCTTGCCGTTCGGAGAGAAAATACTCACCGCGCTTCTTGGCTTCGGTGATTTCTGCTTCCGGACGCCCAGCGCGGCGCACGTAGGCCTCGAGCCCCTTCAGCGGGAGGGCCATGAGGTTCGTGCGAGCTTCGTCGGTGTCGTGCGCGGCGCGAATGGTTTTGATCACCCGGTCGACTTCGGTGACCGCCATGCCGAGGCCTTCGTTGATCTCGCGCTGGGCTTCGGCCTGACGGAGCTCGAAGCGCGAACGACGGGTGACGACGTCGCGCCGATGCTCGACGAAGCAGGCCAGGGTCTGCTTCAGGTTGAGGACCGCGGGCCGCCCCCCGACAATGGCCAGATTGATGACCCCGAAGGTCGATTGCAGATCCGTCATTCGGTAAAGGTGATTGATCAAGATCTGAGGAAGGACATCCTTCTTCATCTCGATCACCAGGCGCATGCCGTCGCGATCGGACTCGTCGCGGAGCTCGCTGATCCCTTCGATCTTCTTTTCGCGAATGAGCTCGCCGATCTTGGCGGCGACGCGCGCTTTGTTCACCTGGTAGGGGATTTCGGTGACCACGAGCATCTCACGATCGCTCTTGCCAGGCGTCTTTTCGACGTTGATGCGGGCCCGCATCACGATCGTTCCGCGGCCCGTACGCTGAGCCAGCTCGATCCCCGCGCGACCGTAGATGAGCCCCGCGGTCGGGAAATCCGGCCCTTGCACGAAGTTCATGAGATCCTCGATCGGGGCGTCCGGGTTGCGAATCAAGTGCACGACGGCGTCGAGGACTTCGCCGAGGTTGTGCGGTGGGACGTTCGTCGCCATGCCGACGGCGATCCCGCCCGATCCGTTGACGAGCAAATTCGGAACGCGCGACGGGAGCACGGTGGGCTCGCTCGTCGAGTCGTCGAAGTTCGGGAGAAAATCGACGCAGTCTTTTTCGATGTCCTGGAGGAGATCGATCGCGATCTTCGAGAGGCGGGCTTCCGTGTAGCGGTAGGCCGCCGCGGGGTCGCCGTCGACCGATCCGAAGTTTCCCTGGCCGTCGATGAGCGGATAGCGCATCGAGAACTCTTGAGCCAGGCGAACCATGGCGTCGTACACGCTCGAGTCACCGTGGGGGTGGTAGTTGGCGAGCACGTCGCCGACGACCTTGGCGCTCTTTCGGTGGGCCGTGCCGGGCACGATCCGCTGCATGTACATCGAGTACAGAATGCGCCGGTGAACGGGCTTGAGGCCGTCGCGCACGTCGGGGATCGCCCGCCCGATGATGACGCTCATCGCGTAGTCGAGGTAGCTCGTGCGCATCTCGTCTTGGATGGAAACGGGCACGCGTTGGCCCTGGCTCGGAGCGTTCGGTACGTCTGTAGACATCGCGCACGGATCTACTACGTCCAGGCCTCCGCGGCCATGGAAGACCGCTCGTCACAACGGGCGTTCCATCCGGTTTTCAGGCCGTTTCCTCCCATCCTTGAGGTGAGCAGCGGATTAGAGTTGACGACCACCGGAGGCAACGCCTTGAAGTTCTACGCATCGACGTGCGACGCCTCGGGCAAGTGAAGATCGGCGACGAGCCGGTGGGCGGCCGCACCCGCGTCAAGATTGCAAAAAATAAATGCGCACCTCCGTTCACCGAGGCGGAGCTCGAAATTCGCCGGGGCGCCGGCGGGCGTGCGGCGACTTGAATCATCCTGACCGGCGCGTCCGGCGCGGGAAACAAATACAATGCAGAGATCAACGCGTCCCACGAAGGCGCCGCTCCCGAGCATCTCGGGCTCTCGCGTCTCGTTCTCCCCGACAGGACGAGCAGTCCGCAACTCTGGAAGGACTGTTGCTTCACGCTCCAGAGCGTCGATTCCTACCAGAAGCCTTCAACAGCGACCCTGAAGGTCGAGCGCCGTCCGGGCGGGTGCGCAAGGTAAGGGGCTCGAGGGGCGCGCCGGCCTCAGTGTCGAAAGCGGTACGACGCGCGTGCGAGCATGTCGCTGCGATTGATCCACGCTGAAGCGAGGGAACGTAGGACGAGCAAGAGGTTTGCGGAGGCAAAGGGTCCGACAAGGCGCTTCGATTCAGCTTCCGTATTCCCGCTTACGCGAAGCTGATCGTCGAAATGATCAAATCACCGAGCTAAATCGAGCGGGTGCGGCTCCATTGCGACGAAGCGAAGCGGCGTGATTTCGCGCATTTGAGCGGATGAAGAAAGACGAAGGGGCCCGACTCGCGGTACGTGGCGGTTGCGAGACCAACCCATC
>JAYTOU010000048.1:0-48304 GCA_043747615.1 Myxococcales bacterium
AACCTCGACAGCCAGACGCTCGTCGCCTTCGAGGGAGACAAGCCCGTCTACGTGACCCTCACGTCCACCGGCAAGAAGGACAAGGAAGGCGACAAAGAAAAAGATCACCGCACCAAGCCGGGCGAGTTTCGCATCCGCGAAAAACACATCGCCGCGACGATGGACGGCGACGTCGCCACCGACGGTCCTTACTCGATCGAAGACGTCCCGTGGATCATGTACTTCAACGCCAGCATCGCTCTCCACGGCGCCTTCTGGCACGCCAACTTCGGTCACATCCAGAGCCACGGATGCGTGAACCTTGCCCCGCTGGACGCGCGCGCGATGTTCGGCTGGACGGAGCCACAGCTTCCCGAAGGCTGGCACGGCGTGATGAGCACTCCGCAAAAGCCGGGTACGCGCGTCGTCGTCCACGAGACGTGGGATCCGAACGATCCGCTCTCGATCAAGCCCATCCCGCACTGACCTGCGCGCGCGTCAAAAAAAGCAAAACCTCAAAAAAAGCAAAAACAGCAAGGAGCGGTGCCCCACCCCGCCGCCGCTACGCAGCGTCGACCCTCGCGTACGCCGTCGCGTCGAGCGACGTCGGCGTTGGTCCGAGAAAGAAATCTTTCGCGCCCAAGAACTCCGAAAGCACCGTGAGATCCGCCTTCCCGAGCGCGTAGATCTCGTCCGGGGTGTGCCTTCCCATCCCTTGGCTAGCAAGCGCGCCGCGCATCCGTCTGCGCACGAAATGCGAAACGACGGCGCGAAGCGGGGCCGGGATGCTTCCAAAGACGGGCGCGCTCACCGCCGCCCGTCATGCGCAGGTAGTTCTCCACCTTCATGCAGAACGGGCTCGCGTTCGGCAGCCATGGCGGCGGCGCGAACTGATGAAGAACAATCACTGCGTGCTCACCGCAGCAATGACGGTCGGCGGCGGCGCGATCGACCTGCGAGGCCTGGGCTTCGCCTTCGCGGTCTTCACGAAGAGCGCGTCGTGGAGCCCCTTCGCGCCCTGGCTGTCGGCGAACGCCGCGCCGAGCTTGAGCGCCGCGAACGTCGTCTCCCACGCCTGCGCGGCTCCGTCTCGGACGGCAATAGCGGCCTTGCGCGCGCCAAGAAGCCGCGGAAGCTCCTTGATGCCTGCCTCCACCTCCTTCGCCGTCTTGTCGAGGAGCGCGGCTGCGGCGAGGGCCCCCTTCGACATCCCCTTCCCCCTCTTCACCGCGCTCGCCAGACGCCGCGCCTCCTTCGCCTCGGCGCCGTAGCCCATGGTCTGGATGGTGGACGGAGCGGCGAACCCGAGGGGCTTGAAGGGATTGGCCTTCGGCGAGCCCGACGCGATGAGCTGCCGCGCGAGCGCATCGACCGCGAGGTCCTGCGTGGCGTCGCGCATCCCCACCACCTCTTGTTGCTTGCGCACGCTCTCGTCCGCTCTCACCACCCGCGCATCGGCCGCCGCGAACGCGTTGTGCGCGCTCGTAAACGCCTTTAGCGGCTTGGCGATCGGCGCGCTTGCGACGGACTTTGCGGCATTGAGAACGATGTTTCCCGTTTCGATGCGCCCGGACGGATTGTGAACCGCTTGAAGGGTGGTCATGGCTGCGAGGAAAGCGCTGTTGGAGGATGCGAGGCAAGTCGAAAGAGACGCGGGCGCGTGAACGCTCCGTGCGATCGCGCAGGCCGGACTCTGGGGAGCGTGATCGAAAGGTAAAATAACGCGGATAAATCGAAACCGCAGACGCGCGCCTCGCCCACACAACTTGACGTCGCGCCCTATGTACGGTCAGAAGGCGTCTGCAGAAAGGCGAAATGGACCAACTTTCGGCACATCTCGATCGTGGTTGGGACCTCGCCCAAAAAGGGGACGCGGCAGGAGCGATCGCGTGCGCAAGGCGAGCGCTGGAGCTCGATCCGCAGTCACCTGAGGTGCACAACCTTCTCGGCTTCACGACCGCGCTCGCGGGCGAGTCCGAAGAAGCGCTCGAGCATTACCGGCAGGCCATTGCCCTCGACGAGACGTACCTCGAAGCGATGCTGAACGCCGCCGAGGTGCTGATGCATCCGCTCGGGGAGTGGGACGAAGCCGTGGACCTCTGCGACGATGCGCTCGAGTACGCGGAAACGCCCGAGGAGATCGCGGACTGCGTTCTTCTCAAAGTGGACGCCCTGATGGGAAAGGGCAACGTCGAGGAGGCAGCAAAAGCCATGGCCATCATTCCGGACGGTCCCTTCGAGAATCCCAGCTACGCGTTTCTGATGGGGCGGGCGTACTACGAAGTCGGCGAGATCGAAAAAGCAGCGCCTCTCATCGAGGAGGCCGCCACGAAGGATCCCTCGTTCGCCGATGCGCACTACTACCTCGGCCTCGTGCGCGACGAGCGCGGCGACTTGCGCGGAGCAACCGAAGCGTTTCTCCGGGCGCGCGCGCTCGACGTGACCCGCCCTCCCCCGCCGTGGACTCCGACGCCCGAGGTGTTTGGCGCGCTCGTCCGCACGGTGATCGGAAAGCTGGACGCGCTCCTCGCGCGCTACGTACGCGAAGCCGACGTGTACGTGGTCGACACGCCGGGCGCCGAGCTCGTGGTCGACGGCGTCGATCCGCGCGCGCTCATGATCCTCGACTCCCCGCCCCCGGGGCTCCTCGACGATGACGGCGTCTCCCCTGCGGCGCGCAAAAACGCGGGGCTCGTCGAGTCGCTCATCGGCCCGCCTGGCCGCCTCCGCATCTTCGTCTACCAGCGCAACGTCGAGCGCGCGGCCGGAAGCCTCGAGGCCATGGAGGAAGAGCTCTTGCACACGCTCGAGCGTGAGGTCACCGCCGTGTTCCTCGAAAAAGATCCGGGGCTCACGCCGGAGAAGAACAAGCACAGCCTCAACTAACGGCGTGCTCCCAAGATCATGCGCACGAGCGGCTCGGCGTCGACTTTTGCGGTGGAGAGCAGCGCATCGAGGAGGCGCTTTCCAACCCGTGCGAGCTCGAGGAGCTGACCAATGCGCTCGCGCTGGAACTCGATCCGCGCGCGCGTCTTCGCGTCCGGGATCTGCTCGCGCATATTGTCGAGGAGCACGAGCGCCTCTTCGAACGCTTCGATCGCCGCGATGATCTCGCCCTTCTCGCGCTCGTTGAAGACGCGCGAGATCATGCGCCAAAGCTGCACCTCGGCCGCGTAAAAATCCTTGCGCTCCCCTTGCACCCAGACCTTACGCACGATGCCCCAGCGCGACAGTTCGCTCAGAGTCATGCTCACCGCACCACTCGACAGCTTGAGCAAATGCCGCAGATCCTCGGCGCTGAGCGGTTCGGGCGACAGATAAAGGATCGCCCAGATGCGGCCCATGTTGCGCTTGAATCCCCAGAACTCGATGAGACGACCGACGACGTCGCTCACCGCAATTTCGTTGGCCCACAGTCCGCGAGTTCCCTTCAGCACGGCGTTCTCGAGCCTCTGCTTCACGCGAGACGGGACGCGAGATCTTCGGCGACGCACCCGAGGAGATCGCGCGCTGCACACGCAGGCACTGAGACGAGGGACCGGAGGGCGTCGGCGGTGTGCTTTCGAGCGAGAGACGCGACCTCATCGCACGCGTTCGATTCATGCACCGCAGCGACGATGGCCCCGGCGGCCGATTCGTCCCCCGCGCGAACGCGATCGAGATCTCCTGCGAGCGAGGGGCGCCGCGCGATCGCGAGGATGAGCGGCAGCGTCAGCTTCCCCTCGAGCACATCGGTGTAGAGCGCTTTTCCGGTGGCCTGGCGATCGCCGGCGTAGTCGAGGGCGTCGTCGATGAGCTGAAACGCCATCCCGAGATGCCCGCCGAACTCGCCGAGCGTGGTGACCGCCGACGGGGATGCCCCCGCGATTCGCGCCCCGGCCCGCGTCGCCCACACGAACAGCGATGCGGTCTTGTCGCGCAAGATCCGGAAATACGTTGCCTCGGTGACATCTAGACATGTCCGTCCGCGAAGCTGCACCACCTCTCCGTCGACGAGCTGGCGCAGCGTAGCGAAGAGCTCGGCGAGCACCGGCGGGGGCGCCACCTTGCTCGTGCGCTCGAGGGCATGGGTAAGGAGGAGATCGCCGGCAAGGACGCTCACCGCGTTTCCCCAGAGGCGCCGCGCGGTCGGTTTTCCGCGGCGATCGTCGCTGTCGTCGACCACGTCGTCGTGGAGCAGCGTCGCCAGGTGGACGAGCTCCGCCACCACCGCGAGCTCTCGCGCCGACGCCGAGATCGGTCCGAAGCACGCCGCTGAAAGAAGCACAGCCATCGGCCGCACGCGTTTTCCTCCGGCCTCGAGGAGATGAACCGCCGAGTCCGTGGACGGTGAGAGGCCTTCGCGGGCGCTCGCGGCAAGCTCGCGTTCCACCCACGCCATGTCGGTCACGAGGAGCGAAGCCACATCGGCCAGGCGCCGTGTCGTCCTTCCTTCGACGCGATCTCCGGCGGCATCGCGGAGGAGTGCGACCGCCCTATCGGTCTCCATCGTCTGCACCTTTCGTTAGTTTCAAAAGTATTTGAATTATGTGGTCGGAAGCAACTCAGGTCAACGACGTGCGACAGGGATTGCGCAGCTCGCAACAGGTTGCGGAGTAGGGGAATGGGCGCTTTCGCGAATTTAAAGCCTGATCCGTGTTGGCCAAAACCTTGCTCTGTTCTCAGGCGTCGCGACTACGCTTTACGGAGGCCCCCCATGCCGGTGCTGCGTTGCTTGTTGGCGATTCCCTTTGGAATCATCGTCGCTGCGTGTAGCGGGTCGTTCGCTGTCGTCGGGGACGTACCCGATTCCGCGGCGGGCGATGACGCCAACTCCGATGGCGCCGCCGCCGACTCGGGTGGCAACGCCGACACGAGCACGTCGACGGATACGGGCACTGGGTCAGACACCATGAGTGGCGCGCACGACGCCGGAACGAGCAACGACGGCGCGATGACCGTGGTCGGGAACGACGGCGGCGGATGTCCGAACGTGATGGGCGGCTACGGAATGCTCACCGCAACGGGAGGCGGCTGCGGCACGCTCAGCACCACGGCAAAGCAGTGCATCCGGCATCCGATCAACCTGAACGCCTGCCAGATTCAGTTCCTCTCCGAAGTGCCCAATCCGCCGCGCGCCGTGAACGGTCCGCTCGGTGGCGTGGTTCTGAAGCCGGACGGCACGTTCGATCCCGTGACTCTCTTGCTCGACACCAGCACCCGCAGCAACTGCAGCGGCGTGTGGGACGAGGCCATGCAGACGATGACGGTGACGTGCGCAAGCGGAGGCGGCTGCGTGATCACGATGGTGAAGACGAGTGCAACGTGTCCTTGAGCGCTTCGAACGGGGACGAGCCCGTCTAGGCGCTCAGGCGCCGCCGCTGATCGCGAGCGTTTGACCGGTGATCGTGCGGCCGGCGTCCGAGCACAAGTAGACGACGTACTCGGCCACGTCTTCGGGCTCGATCGCCTGGCCCGGGCACACCGCGTTGCAGGTGATCTTGCGCGGACCGAGGTCGACGGCGAGTGAGCGAACGAGAGCGGCCACTGCGTCCTTCGCGAAACCCTCCGAGATGGCGATCATTCGCCCGGCGTCGTTCATCGCGGGCGTCGCGGCGTGAAACGTGTAATATACACCCATCAGATTCGTCTCCAGAATCGCCTTTGCGCCCGGCAGATCGCCGAGGTCGACGCGCCCGGTCTGCCGCGCGTTGGCGATGACGAGGTCGAGTCCGCCGAACGTGTCGAGCGCCTTCTTTGCGGCGGCGTGGAGATGCTCCGGATCGCGCACGTCGCCGGGGAGGTGTCGTCCCTTGGCTCCGGCGTTGGCGATCTCGCCGACCACTTCGGCGATGGCGCGCTCCTCGCGACCCGTGACGAGGACATGCACCCCGCGGGCGGCGAGGGCGAGGGCGATGGCCCGGCCGATCCCCTTGCCGCCCCCCGTGACGAGCGCCACCTTTCCCGTCAGCGACGATGTCTGTGTCATGCGGAAACTGGTAGCGTCAACGCCGCCCCATGTCCCTCGAAGAAACGCAGCGCCGGCAACTTCGTGGCAAACGCATCGTCCTGACGACGTTCCTCGGGCTCACGACGATCTTCGTTCTGTCGAGTACGTGGCAGTTGATGATCGGCACCTTCGGTATGGGAACGAAGCCTCTCAGCGTGGAGCTCGACCCTGACGCAACGGCCTGCGCGGATGGTGTGCGGCGGCTGGCGGGGGCGCTCGATCGCGGAATGGCCAAGGCTTCGGCGGCGGACTCGGAGAGGAGCGCCCTACTCGCGTTTGAAGGGAGCCTCGCTCCGGAGTGGGACGAGGAGAAGGCGGTGGCGGCGCAGTGCGAATCGCGTCCCCGCGGCCGAGATGCCTTTTCGGCGGTTCTGCGGCTTCGGCGCACGGAAGAAGGCTTCGTACGGCGGCAGGTGGTGGAAATAGCGCCGGTCCGACGCGACGTTCAGGCCTATTTGCCACGCTAAAGGCGAAAAGAAGGGTAAGACAGCCCCTAGAAATGACCGAGCCTTTACCTTCGCCCCCGCCCCCGCCCACCTTCGACTCTATTCCGCTCAGCGCGGACATTCGTAAGGCCATCGACGCCCTCGGCTACACCCACCCGACGCCGGTGCAGCGCGCCGTCTTCGAGCCGGCCGTGCGCGGAAAGAATCTGGTCGTGCAGGCCCGAACGGGGACGGGAAAGACCGCCGCATTCGGGCTCCCGATCATCGATCAGCTGGTGCGCCGCAACGTCGACAAGGTGCAGGCCCTCGTCCTCACCCCGACGCGCGAGCTCGCGCTGCAGGTTGCTCGAGAGCTGACTCAGATCGCCCAGTTCCGGGGCACGCAGGTGACCGCGATTTACGGCGGCGCCCCGATGGGAAAGCAGATCGAGGCACTCCAGGGGGGCGCGCAAGTCGTCGTCGGAACGCCCGGCCGGGTGCTCGATCACCTCCGGCGCAAGACCCTCGATCCCTCGAACGTGCGCATCTTCGTCCTCGACGAAGCAGACGAGATGCTCTCCATGGGCTTCGCGAAAGAGCTACACGCCATCGCAGAGACGCTGCCGAAAGAGCGTCAGGGGCTCTTCTTCAGCGCGACCATTCCGCCGGACATCGAGCGCCTCGCGATCGCCCAACTCCGTGATCCGGAGTTCGTCACCCTCTCGAGCGACCAGGTGGGCGCGCAATCGATAGCTCACTTCGTGTACGTCCTCGGCGCGGGCGACAAGCGTAAGGCGCTGGTTCGTATCATCGAGGTCGAGGACCCCGAGAGTGCGCTCATCTTTTGCAACACGAAAGACGAGACGGAGCGCACCGCCGAAGCCCTGCAGAATTCAGGGTTCGATGCGGAATGGTTGAACGGCGATCTCGAGCAAAAAGAGCGCGAGCGCATCATGCAAAAAACGCGGGAGGGGAAGCTCCGGTTTCTCGTCGCCACCGACGTCGCGGCCCGCGGGATTGATCTCTCTCACCTTACCCACGTCATCAACGCAGACTTCCCGGAATCGGCCGAAGCGTATGTGCACCGCACCGGACGAACCGGTCGCGCAGGGCGAACCGGGACGGCGATTTCGCTCGTTCATCCGAAGGATGTTGGCCACCTCTACATCCTTCGTCTGACCTACAAGATCCGACCGATCGAGAAGCAGCTGCCGTCGGATCAGGAGCTCAAGACGCGAGGTGAGCACGATCTCGTCACGATGTTCGCGGAGGCCTTCAAGGGCGATGCGCATCCCGATGACCTCGCGCTCGCTCGACGCCTCCTCACCCACCCGGATTCCGAGGCGATCATTGCCGGCCTCCTCCGCACGAACCTCGGGGCACGCGCCGCCGAAGGTGTGAACCCCAAGACCGAGGCCGCCGAGGCCAGACGCGCGAAAAATCCGCCGCCGGTTCTCGCGCCCGTCGCGATCTACCGCGCACAGGCCGAGGCCGTCACCGCTCCCCCTCCGCGAATCGCCGAAGGCCCCGCGCCACGTGAGCCCCGAAGGCCGGAGCGAGCGCCCCGTCGTGGTGAGAAAACCAGGGTTCCGCACGCGTCGTTTACGAACTGGGAGCCGCCGAGCGAGAAGGACGACGATCAGCCCATCCTCTCCGTGGTCGATCCGCCTCTTCCAAAATTCGAAGTGGCGTCGGTGCGTGCCGATATCGTCATACCGCCGATCGCGATGCCACGTCCGTCGCCGCCCACCAGGGCGAATGACGCTCCGGACGCACCCGAAGATGAGCCGGGGTTCGCGCAAATTTTCGTCAACGTCGGGCGGCGCGATGGCGCAAAGGCGAGCGACATTCAGCGTCTCCTCACCGAGGGCGCCGGGATCTCGCGCAACGACACCGGTCGGATCCGCGTTCGCGATCGAAACACCTTCGTCAGCATCCGCAAGGAAGCGGTCGAAAAGGCCATCGCCGCCCTCGCCGGTCAGGTGGTCGGGGGTCGAAGCATCATTGCTGAGCTTGCCCGCGAGCGTGTCGTTTGACGAGTGCGCTGATACCTACATTGAGGAACGTGGCGCTCGTAACGTAAAGTTCCGACATCATGTCCGCATCTACAGCGTCCCATCAGCGGGACGCGCATTCGCCTGCTTCCAACTCCGTGCTCCAGCCTGGGCAGACTCTCCGCACGCTTCTCGACGAGCTCAGAAAAAATCGTCAGAACCTACGGCTCGACGATGCCATCGCGATCGTCGTTCCGCTTTGCCTCGATCTAAAGGCGCGGCATGACCAGCGCGAACGGGTCTACGTTCATCCGTCGTGCGTCGTCGGCGGTCCAAACGGGCTCGCTCGCATCGATTCAGCGCGGGCGCTCGTCCCCACTAATCCGCTGGACCGCGCGTGCACGGCGCCCGAGCTTCAGCAAAGCCTCGAGCCCGGAAACGCGCGGGCGAGTGTGTTCTCGATCGGAGCTCTACTTTACGAAGCCGTCACCGGAGCGCACGTCGGCCCGGGAATGCGCCGCCCTCGGGACATCGATCCAAACCTCCCCGATGCCCTCGAGACCTTGATCGCCAAAGCCCTCGTGGCGAACCCGGGGCATCGTCCCGATGATCTCGGCGCGCTCGCCAGCGCCATGCACACGCTCGCTCCGAAGAAGAGCATGGTCCCGCCTTCCGCCGACGTCTCACGCCTCGACGGCACGGCTGACTTCGAAGTGGACATCCGCCTCTCGATGCTGCCGACCGAGGAGATGGCACCGACGGCGCAGATTCCCCGCTCGCCTGCTGCACCTCGCATCACGCACAACGGCGGCGATCCGTTCGGTGGCGTGATCGAAGTGCCCACCGGTCCGCGGCAGCGGCTCAGCGACCCCACGGCTACGCTCTCCGCGCTCAAGGCGCGCCTCGAGAGCGATCCCAGGCCGCGTTACGTCGTCAACAAGGACCACATGGATCACGGTCCATTCTCGGCCGTCGAGCTGCTCCAGCAGATGGCGAGCAATCAGTTCGTGGGGACGGACGGGCTCCGCGACGAGCTCAGCGGACAGCAGCGCCCCATCGGCGAGTGGGAGGAGTTTGCGCCCTTTGCCGTGCAGACCGCGCTCAAGCGAGACAGCCTCGCCGAGAAGAAAGCGGTCGCCCAAGTCGAGAGAAAAGAGAAGAGCGCGGGGATCGCGAAATCGCTCATCGGCCTCATCGTGATCGCGGCTCTCGGCGCCGGCGCCGCGCTCTGGTTCTTCCAGTTTCGCGGATCACGAAACGACGATCGCGACGTGGCCGACGATCCGAACGCCTCCGACATCGACATTCAAGGAGGCGTTAAGGGCCAGGGGCGAGGCGGCGGAAAAGGTGGTCGCGGACGCGGAGCGGGCGGCGGCGGCGGCGGATTCCCTGCGGGAATGAGTTACGAGGCGGCTATCGGCGCCAATGTCCAAACCGTGGAGATGGGTGCGAAGACCGGTCCTGATCTCACCGACGGTCAGCTGAGCGCGCCGATGAAGAACGCGTCCTTCATCGATGGGTGCGGCGCGCCAAGCAGCATGCACGTCATGGTGAAGGTGGCAATCAAGAACGGCCGCGCCGTCGGTGTCAGCGTCTACCCGACTCCGCCCGATCCGCGCGTTGCATCGTGCGTCGCAAGCGCCGTCCGCAACATTTCTTGGCCGTCCAATTCCAAAATGGACAGCTTCACCACGACGTACTGATAGTCTGCGCAGCGACTGAGCACGGTGAGGGTCAGGTTCGGGCGAAAAGCTTCGCGTAGTGATCGGCGATGGTTTCCCCGCCGAGCTGCGTGAAGAACGCGGAGTAGGCCATCCAGATCGCGAGGCCGTTGAGATCGCGAAACATCGACGGCAAGTAACGCGGCGGCTTCACCACGCCGTCGCTCACGCGCCTCGCGAGGACAGGCACGTCTTCGTGGGCCACCTTGCCGACGAAGAGGTACGGGATCAGGTGAGCGTGGTTGTGCTGAATCGCGCTGCGAATGAAGGCGTAGTTGAGCACGATGCCCTTGCAATAACAGGCGTCCTTCGTGAACGGCGCGCCCCCTTCGACCACGCCGCCGCGGAAGATGCGGCGTGTGTTGTGGAAGCACTCTTCTTCCTCGTAGCCCTCGGTGCGGAACCACTCGAAGACCTCGATAAAGCTCGCGCCGTCTTCTGCTTTGTCGACCGCGAGGACGCGATCGTTGAGGCGACGCGCGCGGCGTGGATAGGCGCGGAAGGTGAAAATTTCGAGCAGGGCGGCGAGCCCCTCTTGCACCGCCGTAGTGCGCGGCGGCCCCTTGGCGAGCCAACGAGCGACGGTCTGCTGCTGACCATTCAAAGAGGTTGCAACATGCACCCATCCCTCGTGCACCTCGAGGATGTCGATGTCTCGCGGGGAGAACTTCGCCCCCGTACGCACCTTTACGTAGTCGTTGCCCGCGGCGGCGTCGGCGAGGATCGAATCGTCGGCGTGCACGCGGACCGTGGTATCCGAAAAATAGCGCGCGAAACGTTCGTTCAGCTCCGTGGCGCACTCCGTCGACGTGAGGGTGCGCTCCTGCGCAGTGCCGAGCGCGGCTTCGTCTGCGGTGGTGAGGATGCTGTAAAGCACGTGCCCGAGATCCCGCACCGTGGATTTTCCGTCGGGAAATTTGTCCTTCGGCGAGCCATATAATTTGCGTGAATAGGCGTAGAAAAGTGGGGTCCCGCGGGCGGCGAGCATGCGCACCACGTCTCGGTACTCGAGCGCCGTCTTGGTCATGATGGCGCCGATGGCGTCGGTTTCGCCGAGCTCGCTGTCGATGTCGCGCGCGATGGTTTCGAACTCTTCGGCCTTTGCCCGTGGGTCGAATCCGAGGTCGACGCCGTTGTAGTACGCCTCATCGATCTTCGGGAGCTCGCGACCTCTGCACTTCAAAAAGTTCTCTTCGATGCTGTTGTCCCAGCGAATTGCCTGCAGGACGCGAATCTCCCGCTGCGCCTCCACGATGCGCGTCGCGAGCTGGGCGACGATCTCTTTGTAGCTTCGCCACGGGCCCGCGGCGGGCATCGGCGGAATGGACGGAGTGCGATCGATCGGCGCGGACAAAAGTGATTTCCCTGCCACCTCGAGGGTGCGCTTTGCTTCTTTGTTTACGTCTCTGACGCTTTTTCCACGCTCGTCTTCCGCGGCGGCGGGGGGCACTCGTTCGGCCATCTACCCCTGTTTTCCCGCTTTTTTCAGCGGATCGCCAGCTTATTAGCTCTTCACACGCTCGCGATCACTTTTTCGAGCACATCGACGTCGCGAATACCCTCGGCCTCCGCCCGGTAGCTGAGAACCAGGCGATGACGCAGAACGGGCATCACCACTGCTCGGATGTCGTCTACGTCTGCCGCAGGCTCACCGAGCAACGCGGCCCGCGCCTTGGCGGCGAGGACGAGGGCCTGCGAGCCGCGCGGTCCGGCACCGAAGCGCACGAAGTCGACCGCCTCCTTTGGAGCATTCGGCCCCTTCGGACGCGTCGCCCGGCCGAGCTTCACGGCGAGGTCGATGGCCGCATCGGTCACCGGAATGCGCGGGATGAGCGCCTGGAGCGCACGCACTTCCTCGGCCAGAAGGACCCGCGGCACGGTCCCTACCTCGGCGCTCGTAGTCCTGCGCGCGATCTCCCGCTCTTCTTTTTCGGACGGGTATTCGATGTGGATCTCGAGGAGAAAACGATCGAGCTGCGCCTCGGGAAGCGGGTACGTGCCCTCTTGCTCGATGGGATTTCGGGTGGCGAAGACCTGGAAAGGATCGGGCAGCGAGTGCGTCGCCGTGCCCACGGTGACTCGCCGTTCCTGCATTGCCTGAAGCAGCGCGGCCTGCGTCTTCGGAGGCGTGCGGTTGATTTCGTCGGCGAGGACGAGGTGATGAAAAATCGGGCCAGGAAGAAAGCGAAGACGCCGGCGAAGATTGCCGTTCGCGTCTTCTTCTTCTTGGAGGACGTCGGTGCCGGTGATGTCGGCCGGGAGCAGATCGGGTGTAAACTGCACGCGTCCGAAGCTGAGGTCGAGAGCCTCGGCGAGCGACGCAACGAGAAGCGTCTTGGCGAGACCCGGCACGCCCACGATGAGCGCGTGCCCGCGGGCGAGGAGCGCGACGAGCATCAGATCGATCACGTCTGTTTGCCCGACGACCCTGGCGCCAATGGCGTCTTTCAGCGTCTTGCTCGCATGTGCGGCTTTTTCGAGGAGCTCGACGTCACCGCCCGTCCCGTTCGATTTGCTCGTGCTTCCCGCGCTGTTCGTTGCGTCGACGCTCACGGCCGTCACGCTAGCATTTGCTTGAAGGTCGGGGGGCGTGTACATCGGCCTCGTGCTCGGGTTCTTGCGCGCTGCCTCGTTGGACGTGCCCGGTCAGGGGCAAGCCGAGACCGTGAGCCGCCCCGATCCCGGTCTGGCCAGGGGCGTATGGGAAGGCCCTCGCTGGCTCTTTTTCGGGCTCGCCGCGATCGCGGTTGCGGTGACCGCAGCGTACTTCCTTCGCCGTGCTGGGCTCCTACGGTCGCGTCGCGGCGGTCGGGTCAAGTGAGCACCCCTACACGCATTCCGCTCCGCAAAGTTCTCGGAGCGATGCTCCTCGGGGTGCTCGTTTACGGCTTTTTCGCCGTGTATCGCGGGCTCGGTGCCATCGGCGAGGGGCTGTCGCACTTCACGTGGAGCTCCTTCGCCTTGGCTTGCGGCCTCGCCTTCAGCAACTACGTGCTGCGCTACTTCAAGTGGGAGTTCTATCTCTCGCGCCTCGAGATCCGGGGCATCTCCAAGCTCGACAGCTTTCTCACGTTCCTCTCCGGATTCGTCCTCACGGTGACTCCGGGCAAGGTGGGTGAGGTCTTCAAATCGCTCGTACTCTTCGAGACGCACAACGTACCCATTGCCCGAACGGCGCCCATCGTGGTGGCAGAGCGGGTGACCGACCTCATCGGAATCATCGTCCTCATCGTGATCGGCAGCCTCGGCTTCAAAGGCGGGCTGCTCTGGGCGGGCATCGGCTCGGCAGCAGTGGGCACGCTTCTCATCGTCATCGCATCGCGCGCTCTGTCATTCGCCATCATCCGGATGATCGAGCGCCTCCCCGGGCGAATCGGCAAGCTCGGACCTAAGTTACACGACGCCTACGAGAGCCTCGCCACCCTGGTCAGCCCAAAAAATTTGGCCCTTCCGACGCTACTGTCGATCGTGGCGTGGTCTTTCGAGTGCCTCTCGCTCTGGGTGATTTTACAGGGCTTCGGGGAGTCGACGAGCGTGTCACTTTGCATGTTCTTTTACGCGACGAGCACTTTGGCCGGCGCGCTCGTGCCCGTGCCTGGCGGTCTAGGAATCACCGAGAGCGCGCTTCAGGGGCAGATGACGGAGATCGGTCACGTGAGCGCGGGCACGAGCACCGCGGCGATGATCCTGGTTCGCTTCGCCACCTTGTGGTTCGCGGTGCTCGTTGGCTTCATCGCGCTTACGCTGCTCAAGCGCCGGCATCCCGGGCTCTTGGCCGACGCAGAGCCAAAGACCTGACGAGCTAGGGATTCAGCGCGGCAAGGGCTGAGAGAAAATCTGCGGGAGGGGGCGCTTCGAAAAGGAGACGCTCGCGTGTGGTGGGATGCACGAATCCGAGGACGCGCGCGTGGAGCGCCTGGTGTCCGAGCTCTCCCGCGACGCGGCGAAGAAAGGGATCCTTCGGAGGCTTGCCGTACACCGGATCGCCGATGATCGCGTGCCCTGACTCCGCGAGGTGAACGCGTATCTGGTGCGTGCGCCCGGTCTCCAGGCGGCAGGCCACGTATGTCGCGCGTCCGGCGAAGCTCTCGATGACGGTCACCTTGGTGATCGCGCGCTTGCCAGTTTTCACTTTCGAGGTGAAGCGAAGGCGCTCGGTCGGGTGCCGCCCGTGGAGCGTGTCGTACGTTTGAGGCTTTACGTCCCCTGCGCAAATCGCCACGTATTCTCGGTCGATGGTGTGATCTTGAAACTGCGCCTTCAGCTTCTCGCGAGCGTTCGCGGTCCGCGCCACGACCATCACGCCGCTCGTTCCCTTGTCGAGACGGTGCACGATCCCCGGCCGCAAGTATCCCTGCGCGTCACGTGCGTCGCTCAGGTCTTCCGCTTTGCCGACGACGTCGAAGGCGCCAAGCGCGAGGAGCCCGTTGACGAGCGTTCCCCCTTCGTGACCGCGCGCCGGGTGAACCACGAGCCCCGCCGGCTTGTTCACTACGATGAGCGATTTGTCTTTGTAGAGTACATCGAATTCAATCCCCGCCTCGGGCTTGGCGGTGGTCAGCGCCGCCACGTCCGGCTCCACCACGACTTGCGCCCCTTCGCGCAGCTTGTCGGCGGCTTTACGGATCGTTCCGTCAACGGTCACCCGGCCCCCTTCGATCCAACGCTGAAGCTCGGCGCGCGACGGCGCCTCTTCGAGCGTCGAGAGGGCGACCACCAGAAAACGGTCGAGCCGAATTCCCACCGCCTCACGCGGGACGAGGAGAAGAAGGGGAGCCGTCGCCCTAGTGGCTTGGCTTCCCACGTTCTCGGCAATCACCAGATCTTCGACTTGATGTGCCCCTTGGCCTTGATCAAGATGTCGACGAGGGCGCGATCGTAAAAGTTCTTTGGGTAGAGATCGGGCGAAACACGCCGTTTGAAGAGCGCGCGACCCTCTTCGATCTCTTCCGCCAGCGTCTGGAACAGGTTGTCGTTCGTGATGCCGTTCACGATCTTGTCTTCGTTGTAGAGAGAAAGATCGCTAGCGATCGCGCGCGCCAAGCGACGGGCGGCTTCCTCGGTCTCAATGAGCGCCATGGTGCAAGTATCGCGGGCATCGGGCGGTGTTGTCAAAAAGCATCGCTCAGACCCGAAAGGAGAGCGCGCCCTTCGCAACGGTAGCCCGGAGAGGCAGCTTTCCGGCCTGCTCCCCGTCGATATCGATGAGAACGCTCGCCCATGGATGCACGAGCTCCGCCTCGATCACCTTGCCGGACGTTGAGCGCACCCCGGCCGCATCGAGGTGCACTCCGCGGTAAATCTTCGAGGCAAGACCGAGCACCTCCGCTCGCGTGAGATCGCACATCGCGACCACCTCGAGCCGCCCGTCCGACGGATCCGCGTGGGGCGCGATCATCATTCCACCGCCAAAAAAACGGCCATTTGCGATGGCGACGTTGTAGATGCGCCCCTCGTAGAAGGCGGCCCCGTCGACCTTGATCCGGACGCTTGCGTTCTTGTAGATGGCCATCGCCCGAACTGCGGCCATCACCAGGGAGGCCCGACCGCCCATCCACTTCGGTGACGTGCTTGCTATTGCGTCGACTTGCCCGCCAATCCCGAAGCTCGCCACGTTTATGAAGGCGCGGAAGAGCTCCTCGCCGGGCGCTCCGACAGAGCGGAGGACGCCGAGATCGACCGGGCGCGCGCTGCCATCTCGGATGCGGGCCACGGCGTCCTCCACGAGATCCGTGCCCGCGGCTTCGATCCCGAGCGTGCGCCGAAAGTCGCCTCGCGTTCCGCAGGGGATCAGCGCGAGCTCGGGGCCTCGTACGGGAACGCCGGCCTGTCCGACGTACGCCTGCACGACTTCGTTGAGGGTGCCATCTCCACCGGCGACCGCGATGATTTCCACGCCGTCTGCGGCCGCCGCACGGGCCAGCTCCGTGGCGTGTCCCCGGGCGCGGGTGAGGACAATCTCGTGCGCAAGACCGTGACGAACGAGCGCCTCGCCAATGGCGCTCACAGTGCGCAACGCCCCCCCTCCCCCCGCATTCGGATTGAGAATGACACGCACGCGTCTCGTCATTGCCCGTGCACCTTACCCCCGTGCGCTTGCGCTTTGTAAAAGTGCGCGAGCCCCAGACCATGTGTTTATTCGGGCGCTCCCCTCTGCTACTCCGTAGTCGGCCCCATGTCCGACACGAGAACGATCGCCCAAGCCATCGAGGACGCCGCAAAAGGTGACCCCACGCGCGGCTTTCGCTTCGTTCCTGAGACCGGCGTTCCGGGCATGGGTGGTGCTGCCGAGACGAGCGAAGCTTCGTTCTCGTACACGGCGATCGAGCGGGCGAGCGCGCGTTACGGCGGTGCGCTTCAAGCCTTGGGGTTGCGAAAAGGTGATCGCGTCGCCCTCATCCTCCCCGCCAACGAAGACTTCGTGCTGTGTTTCTTCGGGGCCATTCGCGCGGGCATCATTCCCGTTCCCATCTACCCGCCGCTCGGCATCGGGCACTTTCAGTCCTACCTCGACAACACGCGGCACATCGTCGCCAAGAGCGGCGCGCGCGCTCTCGTCACCTCCGCGAAGATCAAGCGGCTGCTCGGCACCGTACAGGCGGCATGTCCCGCGCTCGAACAAGTGGTCGCCGTCGAAGGCATCCGCGAGTCGATGGAGGCGCTGAAGCCAGAGAAGATCACCCTCGACGACGTTGCGTTCCTCCAGTTCACGAGCGGATCCACGTCGCGACCGAAGGGTGTTCCCCTCACCCACGGAAATCTCTCGGCGAACATTTCATGCATTCTTCGCGAGGGCCTCGGAGCCAGCGAAGGCGACATCGGAATTTCGTGGCTGCCGCTCTACCACGACATGGGGCTCATCGGCTTCGTGCTCACTCCGCTCTTTCGGAGAATTCCGATCGTGCACCTTCCGCCGCTTCTCTTCTTGAAACGACCGATCTCCTGGTTTCAAGCGGTCACTCGCCACAAGGGCACCATCGCGTACGCTCCAAACTTCGCGTACGCGCTGTGCTTGAAGCGCATTCGCGAAAAGGACCTCGAAGGCATTGACCTGTCGACCTGGCGCGTGGCGGGGTGCGGCGCCGAGCCGATTCGTCCGGAGACGCTCGAGGCCTTCGCCGCGACGTTCGCCAGCGTGGGGTTCAAGAAAGACGCGCTCCTCCCCTCTTACGGCATGGCCGAATCCTCCCTCGCGATCTCCTTCAGCGGCCTAGGAAAAGGCGTAAAGACGCTCAGCGTGAACGGGCCTGTTCTCTGGGGATCCGGAGACGTCGAGCTCATCGCCGAAGATCACGAGAGCGCCGTTCGCCTCGTTTCCTGTGGTCGCGAGTGCGAGCTTCACTCGGTGCGGATCTTCGAGGCCGACGACGCGATGAGCAGCCATCCCCTTCCCGAGCGCAAGGTCGGCGAGATTCGCATCGCCGGCCCGAGCGTGATGCGCGGCTACTGGGAAGATGCAGAGCGCACCAAAGAGACTTTCGCTGGCCCCTTCCTCAAGACGGGGGATCTCGGTTTTCTCTGCGAGGGCGAGCTCTACATCTGCGGCCGCTCGAAAGAGGTCGTCATCGTCAACGGCCGCAACTACTACCCCCAGGACATGGAGTGGGAGGCGTCGAAGGTTGCCGGAGTGCGAAAAGGAAATGTCGTCGCCTTCGGTGCGCGAGATCCCTCGGGCGTCGAGGCCGATCGCGAGCGCGTCGTTCTTGCCTTCGAGATGCAAGATGCCGAAGACCTTCGGCGCGCCCAGACCACCGTGCAGCTCGTCCGCAAGTCGGTGCAAGACGGCATGGGCCTCACGCTCGACGACGTCGTCGCGCTCACTCCTGGCACGCTGCCTAAGACATCGAGCGGGAAATTGCAGCGCACGAAGACGCGCGCTCTTTACGAAGCGGGCGAGCTGATTCAAGGCGCGAAGGCGAAAGAGGGCGTCCGCGTGGGGCTCGCCAAACAGACCGCGCTGTCACAGCTCAGCTACCTCAAGCTCGCCGTGCTCGGTGGCCGCAAGAAGAGCTGACCGTGTCGCGCCCCCACGCCGAATTGCGGCGATTCCCGGGGATTGCCATTTAGAAAGTTTATTACTACCTTCCCTGGCCGTGAGAGAAGCACGCAAAGAGCACGCGGCCGAGCGCCGCGAAAAGATGCTGCGCGATCTAGGGCGCGCGGGCTTCAAGCTCACGGCGCAGCGAACGGCGATCGTGAACCTATTTTCCGCCGAGCAATCGCATCCCACGGCGCAGGAGCTCTACGAACGCCTTCGGGGGTCTCACCCTTCGATCAGCTTCGCCACCGTCTACAACACGCTCGATGCGCTCGCGAACGCCGGGCTCTCCGGCACGCTGCGTCTGGGCAACGCCGCGCGCTTCGACCCGAACACCGCCCCCCACCACCACGCGGTGTGCGTGGAGTGCGGCAACGTCACCGACGTTCCCGCCGAGACGCTCGCGCCGAAAGCGGCGACGGTGAAGCGCCTGCAGAAGCAGGCCCTCGGCTTCGACGTGCGCTTCGTCGAACGAATTTATCGCGGCGTTTGCGCCAGCTGCGTCAAGCAAAGTCAGAAGAACCAGAAAGAGGAGAAGACCAAATGGCAAAGGGATTGAACGGCACCAAGACACACCAGAATCTGAAAGACGCGTTCGCCGGCGAGTCGCAGGCCAACCGTCGTTATTTGTATTTCGCGAAGGTCGCAGACGTCGAAGGTCTCCCCGAGATCGCCGGCAACTTCAAGGAGACAGCCGACGGCGAAACGGGGCACGCCCACGGTCACCTCGACCACCTCAAGTCGGTCGGCGATCCGGCGACCGGCCTGCCGATCGGCAACACGGAAAAGAACCTGAAGAGCGCCATCGCCGGCGAGACCCACGAGTACGAAACCATGTACCCTGGCATGGCAAAGACGGCGCGCGAAGAAGGCTTCGACGACGTAGCCGAGTGGTTCGAGACCCTCGCAAAGGCCGAAAAAAGCCACGCTGGGCGGTTCACGAAGATGCTCGACAGTCTCCAGAACTAAAAGTTCGCGGTTCGAAAAAGTTCGTTGCACTCAGTGGCCTCCTCTCTGCGCACGGAGAGGGGGCTCTCTTTTGGCCACCCGCGCGGGCGACTGCGCGCGTTGAAAAATCCGGCGACCCCATGAGCAAGATCGATCCGAACCCCGGCAAACCGCCGGCCACGCAGCCTCGCGACGCGCGCTACTGGGAAGCAACCGATCTCGAAGGTGAGCTAAAGCGCCAGTTCGAGGTCTGTCACAACTGCCGGATGTGCGTGAACTACTGCGGTAGCTTTCCCGACTTGTTCGCGCGGATCGATCGCGACATCGCCAAAGGAGCGACCGGCTCCGAGGCGCTCGACGACCGCGACTTCGCGAGCATCACCGACCACTGCTGGCAGTGCAAATTGTGCTTCATCAAGTGTCCCTATACGGCCGACGAAGGCCACGAGTGGGTCATGGACATTCCGCGCGTACTTGGGCGGGAAAAGGCGCAGCGCGCGCGGCGCCTCGGGATAACGCTCCAGGATCGAGCGCTCGGGGAGCCTGGCGTCTTGGGATGGCTGAGCTCGGGAGTCGCCGCGCCGATGGCCAACCTCGTGAACGCCAATCGTCTAGTCCGAAAGGTCATCGAGAAGACCGCCGGCATCTCAAGCGAGTTTCCGCTTCCGCCGTTCGCTGCGCGACCGTTCGCCAAATGGTTCGATCACCACCAGGCAATCGACGGGGCCGGCGCTGCGGGAACCGTGGCTCTCTTCGCGACCTGCCTCGGCGACTACAATTTCCCATCCGTCCCTGCCAACGCCGTTCGCGTTCTCGAGCAAAACGGATTCTCGGTGGTGCGCCCGGAGCAGCAGTGCTGCGGGATGCCCAACCTCGACGGTGGCGACACCGAAGGCGCTATCGGCAAAGCCAAAGCGAACGTCGCCTCCCTCCTTCGCGAGGTGAAGCAAGGCCGCAAAATCCTCGTCACCCAGCCGACGTGTAGCTACACGATCAAAAAAGAATACGTCGAGCTCCTTGGAACGGCTGAGGCCAAGCTGGTCGCTGACAGCACCTTCGACCTCATGGAGTTTCTCGACGTGCTCCGCAAAGAGAAGAGGCTCAACAAGGATTTCAAAAAAGGCCTCGGCAAGATCGCCTACCACGCGCCATGTCATCTTCGCGCTCAAAAAATAGGGGTTCCCGGGGCGCGCGTGCTCGGCATGCTGCCTGACACCGAGGTCGAGATCATCGAGCAGTGCTCGGCGGTCGACGGAACGTGGGGAATGAAATCGCAGTTCTATGAGGAAGGTCGAAAGTACGCGCAGCGCCTCGTGCGCGCGATCGACGGCGCCGAGGCCAGCGTCGTGGTGTCTGACTGCCAGCTCGCCGCACAGCGGATCCTCAAAGAGAACGGCGTGAAGGTCGTGCATCCCATCGAGTCCCTGGCCGACGCCTACGGAATCGCCCTGGCGCGAGAATGAAGACGAAGAGGAGAGAACCGTGCAACGTGTAGAGCGAAACGAGATTTTGAAAATTGGCGAGTACGAGACCATTCGCGAGCCGTTTCGGGCTCGGATAATCGCCGAAAAGAAAGCGCGTCGCGTTGCCTTTGGCCCGCTCGCCACCGCGGTGTTCGAGAACCACGACACGGTACTCTTGCAGATCCAGGAGATGATCCGCACCGAGCGCATCACCCGCGAAGGCGCAATCCTCCACGAGATCGAGACGTACAATCAGCTCATTCCTGCCGACGGCGAGCTCAGCGCTACGGTGATGCTCGAGATCGACGACCGTGACACGCGCGAAAAATTCTTGAACGCAGCCGCGGGCATTCACGAGCACATCGCCATGGAGGTCGACGGCGACCGCAGCCGGGCCACGTGGGACGATCGCTTGGTCATCCCCGGTCGCGCGTCGGCCGTGCTCTATTTGAAGTTTCCGCTCTCGAAGGATGCGCTCCGCAAGATCAAGTCCGGTGCGGCGAAGGTCGCCCTCGTCGCAAGTCATCCGGCGTACGAGGCGCGCGCCGAGCTTTCGCCCGCGGCTGTCAAGAGCCTGACCGAAGACCTGGAGGGCTGAGGGTGTTCGCGTACCATCGCGCGGTCCGGTTCGAGGACATCGACGCCGCGCAGATCGTCTTTTTCCCGCGGTACCTCGTCTACTGTCACGAGGCGTTGGAGCAGCTCTTCGCGCCCCTCGAAGGTGGCTACGCAAGCCTGATCATGAAGCGCCGCGTCGGTCTGCCCGCAGTCCACATCGACATGGAGTTCAAAAAGCCGCTCCGCTACGGCGAAGAGGTGACGATCCAAGTCGACGTCACCAAGATCGGAAATAGCTCCTGCGGCTTGCGCTACACGATCGTGCGCGTCAGCGACGGTCAGGAGATGGCGCTGGTCAACCACATCTGCGTGCTCAGCGACCTCGACGAGCTCAAGTCGATCCCCATTCCCGACGACATCCGCGCGCTGCTCGAGCAGCACCTCGTCGTTGCGCCTGATCGCGTCGCTACGTAGCGGGATTCGCCTCGGTCGTTGTCGCTGGCTCGGGCGCCGAGGCGAGGAGCTCGTCGGTGGGATCGATACCGCGGCGCACGAGCGAGCGCGAATACGCCAGCACAGCGAGCCCATAAATGAAGAGGACGAAGCAGCACCACTGCGCGGGCGTCAGACCGGCGTAGCGTGGATCAGCAGCCTCGCCCTCCGTGATCCGCAAGTAGTCCATCGCGAAGCGGACCGGAGCGTAGGAGAGGCAGGCCACGGCCACGTAGGTACCCATCGGCAAGCGACGACGCCAGGTGAGAGCTATGCAGCCTGCGAGCACGATCGTGAACATGAGCTCGAGAAGGCCGAGGTCATAGCGCGGGTAGCTGCCGTAATAGAGCTCGATGGCGCTCGTGAAGTTCGGGGGGCGATCGGGGTAGGCCACGGCGAAGAGAGCATCGGCCGAAGCGCGTGCACCGGGATGATCGTGGACCGTCGCACAGCCGCTTCGCCCGAAGATCCAGGCCACAGGAAAGACCGACAGAAGAAGGTCCGCGAGCGGAAGGATGGGATGCACCTTCTCGCGCCGCTTGAACCACGGGATCTCCACGCGGCCGATCTTCTTCACGGGCACGATGACGTAGTACTTCCACAGGAGCATACCGATGATGCCGCCCGTGAAGCCGCCGAACGAGCTCAGGCCCTCCCAGAGCAGGAAGATCGACCAAGGGCGGACGAACTCGAAGTGCCCGTCGTGGATCCGCGCCAGCTCCGTCGGATGGTAAAAAATTTGGTCGAGCATGTGGCCGCCAACGAAGCCGCCGACGAGGAGCCACGTGATGAACGAGTTGAGCTTCTCGAGATCGACGCCGCGGAGGCGAGCCCGCCACGTAGCGAGGGCCGTGCCGACAAGAACGCCCGTGGCGACCAGCAGCCCGAACGGGTGAAGTGTGAGGGGGCCGATCTTGATGTCGGCGATGTGGATGTACGGGATCATGTGGTTCGGGAAACCCGCCAAGGGTGTACCGTATTTCCGCCGGACTGAGACTAGTTTTGAAGGACGCGGACCCGACGCTTGGCCCCGACAAGAGCGAGCTGGCCACACGCGGCGCTCACGTCGTCGCCCCGCCGCCGGCGGATGAAGCACGAATAGCCTGCGTCGCAGAGCACTTGCTGAAAGGCGAGAACGCCCGCCAAGTTTGGGGGCCCGAGGTCGCTGTCCTCGATCGGATTCATAGGAATCAAATTGATCTTCACGGGGAGGTCGCGCAGAAGTCGCACCACCTTACGAGCCTCGTCTTTCGAATCATTCCGGCCCGCCACCAAGGTGTATTCGATCGTGATTCGGCGGCGCTTGGGGAGTGGGTAGGCCCGGAGCGCGGCCATCAGTTTCTCCAACGGGTATTTGCGATTGATCGGCATGAGGCGCGACCGCGTCTCGTCGTCCGCCGCATGCAGCGAGATGGCGAGACCAATCTGCCCGTTGAAGTCCTCGCCGAGGCGCAGAATTTCCGGCACGAGACCGCTGGTCGAGACGGTGACCCGCCGCGAAGAGAGCCCAATTCCATCGGGATGGGTGAGGAGCTTGAGGGCGCGTGCGGTCGCTTCGTAGTTGTGGAGCGGCTCACCCATTCCCATCATCACCACGTTGCGGAGCTGCTCCTCGCCTTCGAGGCGACTGCGACCGGCGATCACCTGGGCCACGATCTCGTCGGGCCCCATTTGCCGTTTGAGACCGGCGATCCCGCTCGCGCAGAAGACGCAGCCCATCGCGCAGCCCACCTGCGTGGAGATGCATTGAGTCACGCGGATTGGCGCGGACGGGCCGGGCGCCTCGGGGGCCTCGTCTTCATCGTCGACGGCCGCGGCGGCGTCGGCATCTTCCTCGTAGCGTTCACTCGGCGCGCTGCCTTCGATCGGGTTTGGCAAGTCGCGGTGTCCAGCGGTCATCGCCGGAATGAGCACGGTCTCGACCGTGGCTCCGTCTTTCATCTGAACGAGGAGCTTGCGCGTGCGATCGAGCGCTCGCCTCTCCGAAGCGATCGACAGCACCCCACCGAGGTCGAGCGTCGCCAGCGAATCCCGCAGGTTTTTAGGGATATCGCTCATCAGTGACGGATCGGTCACTCCCCGCGCGTGAATCCAGCGAAAGACCTGCTTACCGTGAAACGCCCGACCGCCAAGCTCCTGCGCGGTTACCGCCCACTCCTCGGGCGTTCGCGCAAGCGGCGGCGTGGGACCTTTCACGGGGGGCATCTTGCGGCGAAAGGTACGGTTCGCCTGGGGGAAGTCAAATCACTCGAGGCCGAAGGCACCGCTCCCGGCGTAGCGCACCGGTATCGCGCCGAACGCGAGGAGGCGATCGTGGAAGCGGACGAGGTCGAAATTGCTTCCCTCTTTTGCCTTCACGCGATCGCGGAGCTTCAAGATGGTGAGCTTGCCGTAGGTGTACGAGAACATGTTGGCGGGCGAGATCACCGCACGAAAAGCCTCCATTTTCGCGGCTTCGGGGTCGAGGAACGCCGTCTCCGAGAGAAACTTCGCGGCCGCATCCACCGACAACGATCCGTCGCTCTCGCCGACGTCCATGACCACGCGAGCAGCGCGCTGGAGCGCCATCCGCAAGTAGAACGCCTTCGTGCGCACCGGGTCTGCGCCGGAGAAGCCCCCTTCGAGCACCGCTTGTTCGCAGTAGTGCGCCCACCCCTCGCCGAGCGTCGACGCCCAGACGATCTTGCGCACCTTCGACGGCGTCTGCTGCTGGAAGAGGAGCTGCAGGTCGTGTCCCGGGATGGCCTCGTGCATGGTGACGAGATCGATCGCCCCTCGCGCGTGAAATGCGAGGAGCGCCTTTTTCGTTGCCTCCGGCATGGTGGCATCGGGAACAGTGACCTGGAAGTTCGCGTCCGATTGCTTGGTCTCGAGCGGACCGGAAGCGTTCATGCTCGCGAAGCTGGTGTACTTCCGCTCGGGCGGCGACGCGATGACCTGAAGCTTCACCCGATCCCACGGAATGGTGGCGAACGGATGCCCCTGCAGCCACTCGTTGAGGCGCTGGATCGACGCGCGGTACTCGTCGAGCACCTTGTCGGGCTTGGGCGCGTCCCGCTGGAGACGCGTGAAAAACGCTGCCCTCGTTTCCTTGGGCTGACCGCTCTTGGCGATGAGCTCATCGAGCTCGACGTCGAGACGAGCGATCTCGGCTTCGCCCATTTTGCGCACGTCGGCCGGCAGCTCGAGCACGCCTTCGTGGAGGCGCGCCATGGTGGACCAAGCCTCGGCGCCGATGGGATCGTCCTTCGCCGAACCGAGGGGAAAGGCCCCCCTGATGTCCGTATTGTAGGCGTCGAGTGCCGTCGCTGCGTCGAGCGCGCTCTTCGCAAGACGCGTCTTCAACGGCACGTCTCCATCGAGCTCCCTCGCGTCGACCTTGGCGATGCTCCCCCGCAGAGTCAGACCGAGGCCCTTGATCATTGGAGACAGCACCTCGAGCGACGCGCGCATCGGCTTCTGCACACGCAAACGGGCTGTCTTCAAGAGCGCAGGAACGGCGGCGAGGCGAGTCGCGAGCGCGTCCATGCGCGTATGCTTGGACGCAAACTCGTGCGAGGTAAGCGTTGTGATTCCGCGTCCGATTTCGCTGACGACCGCCGAGGGATCGCGCTCCGCTCTGCGCAGACCGGTGAGCGCGAAGGCGTGGCCGTCGAGCTGATCGGCGAGGACGAGCGCGTCGAGCGCCGGATGGTCGCTCCCCGACTCCGTCGCGGTCGCATCGGGCGGAACGCTCGCGGCGATGGTTCGCAGCCCTTGCGCGCGAATCCGGAAATCGGCGGCGAGCGTCCCCTCACCTTGCGCCGACATGTCCGGCCAACGATCGTCGAAGCGATGATCTCCGAGCTGAGTGGCGTCGACGGGGTTGCCCGCGAGGAATGCCTCGATGGCTTCGCTTATCGCCGTGCGGAAGAGTGCTGCATCGAAGCGATTCTCGGTGGGCCCGGCATCGACCGCAGCGACCGGTGCGACGCGCGCCATCAGCGTGGGAGGCGGAACTTGGGGCAGCGGTTTTTCATCACCGCCGCAGGCCACCGACCCGAGGGCGACGGCGAATACCCCTGAAAATAGCGCTTGTCCGTTCATCGCGGCTTCTCCTCGGCCTTGGCCTCTTCCCAATACACGTCGAGCGTCGCAAGCGGTATCGACTCGCCCTGAGCCTCACCCCAACCGCCGTGCTTCGTCTTCACCCGCTTCTCGACGTGCGTAAAGCGGCGCGTGAATTTGTCGATCGTTCGCCGGAGCGCGCCCTCCGCATCGACCTTCACGTGCCGCGAAAGATTGACGAGTGCAAAGAGAGTGTCGCCGAGCTCGTCCTCGATCGCCGCCGTGTCGCCGCTCGCGATGGCGCGATCGAGCTCACCGAGCTCCTCGGTGACTTTGGCCCGCGAGCCATCCGCCGTCTCCCAGTCGAAGCCGACGCGCGAAACTTTCTCTCCGATCCGTTGCGCCCGGGTCAGCGCGGGGAGACTTCGGGGGACGCCGCCAAGCACTCCCCTCCCCTTTTTCTCTGCTGCCTTGATCTTCTCCCAGTTCTGGAGAACTTCGTCTGCGTCCTTCGCTTCCATGTCTCCGAAGACGTGCGGGTGGCGATGAACGAGCTTGTCGATGATCCCCGCGATGACGTCGTCGATCGCGAACGCTCCCTCTCGCCGACCGATCTCCGCCTGAAAAATCACCTGCAAGATGAGATCGCCAAGCTCCTCGCGGAGCGCGGTTCGATCGCCCGAGTCGATGGCGTCGATTACCTCGCAGGCCTCTTCGAGGACGTACTTGCGTAGGCTCTCCAGCGACTGCTCGCGGTCCCATGGGCACCCGTCGGGGGCAAGGAGGCGCCGCATCAGTCCAACCAGCCGAGGCAAGGTCCCGCCGTCCTGCGCATCGAGCGTGGGGACCGGCCGCGGCGCGTCTTCGTCGAAGCGAGAAAGGGTGCTCATTGCCGCGGACGCTAGCACCAAAAATCTGATTTCGCGTCAGGTCGCGTAATGCATATGGCGCGACACAGCCTTTCGAAGGTCGGCTAGAGTCTCTCCAGATGGCGACCGAGCCGGTGACCCGACGCGAGCACCCTTCGTCTTTGAACTTCAGGCGGACGATGGTGGTGGTCAGCCTCTTCGGCGCGATCGTCCTCGGCTACCTTCTGAGGGGCGTCATCGCTCCGCTCTTCCTGGCCTTCCTCGTCGCCTACGCGCTCGACCCGTTCGTAGACAAGCTCGAGGCGATGAAGGTGCCCCGGGTGCTCGGGGCGCTCGCTGTGGTGGTCGGCATTTTCGGACTGATCGTTCTCCTTCTCTTCTATTCGATCCCGCTCCTCATCGACGAGCTCCGTGCTGCCGCTGCCGACTTGCCGTCCGAGCTTCAAGGTCTCGAGTCGCGCATGGAGCCCTGGCTTTGGAGCAATTTTCGCGTGAAATTGCCTCATTCGCTCGGAGAGCTCGGGAACACGTTCGCTGAGCGTGCTCAGGCCCAAGCGCCGGCGATGTTCAGCGCCGCGGCCCTCGCCCTCTTCGGCACCCTTAGCTACGTCGCCGTCCTCTTCAGCGCGCTCATCGTTCCGGTGTTTGCGCTCTACCTGCTCATCGACTTCGATCGCATCGTGGCCCGCGCTGCCCAGCTCGTGCCTCGTCGCTACGTGCCGGGCGCGACCCGCGTCGCCAAACAGATCCACAAGACCCTCGGCGGGTACGTTCGCGGTCAGCTCACGGCGAACATCGTCCTCGGTGCGCTCTACGCGACAGGTCTGCGCATCGTGGACATTCGGCTTGCCGTCCCCATCGGCGTGATCACCGGAATGATGGCGTTCGTGCCTTATTTTGGCTTCTTTACTGGCCTCTTCATCGCGCTGGCCATGGCAACCCTCGACTGGCACGGCCCTGGTCATGTCCTCGGGGTGCTCGTCGTGATGGGCTCGGTGCAGCTCCTCGACGCGACCTTCATCACGCCCCGCATCGTCGGAAGGTCCGTCGGCCTTGCGCCGATCGAAGTGCTCATCACGATGATGGCGGCAGCTTCGCTCTTCGGCTTCTTCGGAGTTCTCCTGGCCGTTCCCCTCGGCGCTGTCGTAAAAATTCTCATCCAGCGGATGGTGAGGGTCTATCTGTCTTCGGATTTTTACGCGCAGCGCGTGGAGTGATCTCATGAGCGAAGTCATCGTCGAGCGCGTTGGACGGACAATCGTCATCTGCATCAATCGTCCCGAGGCTCGGAACTCTCTCACTCGCCCCATCCTCCAGGAAATGCAGAGCGCGCTCGTCGCCGCCGCGAGCGATGCGAACGTGCGTTGCGTGGTGATCACCGGGGCTGGCGGGCATTTCTGCGCAGGCGCGGATCTCCGAAAAAATCTCGAAGACCCGGACATGCTCGAGAAGCTCGATGAGTACCTCGACGACTTTCACGGGCTCATCAAGGGTATCGTCCGCTGCCCCAAGCCGGTCATCGCCATGATCGACGGCGCAGCGGTGGGCTTCGGGGCCGACATCGCGCTCGCGTGCGATCTGCGCGTGGCCAGCACTGCGGCGTACATCCAGGAAAAGTTCGTGAAGATCGGGCTGATGCCAGACGGGGGCGGCACGTTCTGGCTGCCCCGACTCATCGGCACGTCACGGGCGATGCAAGTGATCCTCCTCGCCGAGAAGCTCGAAGGGCAAGCGCTCAAGGATCTCGGTCTGTGTGTGAAGCTCACGTCGCCGGCCGAGCTCCGCGAGGTCACGATGACCCTTGCGCGCGAGATCGAGGCCGGTCCTCCGCTCGCCCACGCTGCGGTAAAGAGCGCGGTCTACGCGAGCTGGGGCTCGATCGACGAGGCGCTTGGTCGCGAACGCGAAGGGCAGCTCGCGCTCCTCCGGAGCTCGGATTGCATGGAGGGAATCATGGCCTGGGCACAGAAGCGCATGCCTAATTTTCAGGGGAAATAGTGCGTTCTCCGATGACATTGCTCTCGAGGTAGTTACGTAGCTCGGAGCCCGCGCCGTGACGGCCGATCCCGATCATCAGCTTGGCTATCGCGGTCTCGACCGTCATGTCCCCACCCGAGATTGCCCCCGCGGCTTCCGCTTGGGCGCCTCCTGCGTAGCGTTCGAGCTCCACGAATCCGCGCGGACACTGGCTGACCACGAGCACCGGAACGCCACGCTCTCGCGCCTCCTCGAGAGCGCCGATGAGCGAGCTCCCGAGCTGCGGAAGATTTCCCGTCCCGTACGCCTCGAGCACTAGACCGCGCACACCAACCCGGAGTGCGCCTTTCACAAGGGCTGGAGAAAGACCGGGGAAAATCCGCACGGCAAGCACATGCGGCTCGATGCGATCGTCGAAGGGAGCGAGAGGCGCGGCGACGCGAACGTGGGAGGCGACTTCCACCCCGACCCCGAGCTCCACGAGCGGAGGACAGTTCGGCGATGCGAACGCATCGAATGCCCACGCATCGGTCTTCATTGCCCGCGCACCCCTCAGCGCACGTGCCGCGAACGAGACGCATACCTCGGGGACAGACAATGTCGCCACGAGCGCCGCATCCACCAGGTTCTCCCGCGCGTCCGTCCGCACCTCGACGAGCGGACGCTGCGCGCCAGTGAGCACGACCGGGCGTGGCAAGGGCCCCAAGAGGAGAGCAAGCGCGCTTGCCGTGTACGCCATGGTGTCGGTGCCATGCACGATGACCACGCCGTCGTAGCCCGCACCCATCGCCGCGTGTACCTCTCGCGCGAGCGCAACCCAGTGTGTGGGCTCGATGTCGCCCGAATCGAGATTGAAGAGAATCTTTGTTTCGATCTCGGCAACCCGCTTTAAAATAGGCACTTCGGCGAGAAGGTCGCGCGCGAAGAGATCTGGCGTGAGCACCGTTCTGCCACCCTCCGCCGAGCGCATCATCAGCGTGCCGCCGGTGTGCAGGAGAAGAACGCGCGCCATCTTTTTCAGAACACTCGCGCGTCGACCTTGATGGTGTCGCCGGCCTGGAGCGGAATGTCGGCCTGAGCGCCGTCGGTGATGGCGTCGACGGCGATGATCACGGTGATCGTTTTTTCTTTGGAGACTCGTCGCGTGAGTATCACGTGGTTGCTGTCTGCAATCGACGTGAAGCCCCCGACCTGGGAGACGGCGTCGACGAGACGCAGACCGTCCGTCCACGGGATGCTGCCTGGTTTCTGCACCTGTCCGATCAAGACCACCTTCTTCGAGGCGTACTGCTTCACGACCAACGTGACCTGGGGGTCGAGGAGGATTTTGTTCTCGACGAGCTTCTTTCGCAGGAGGTCGACGACCTCTTGCGGTTCGAGCCCGGCAACGGTCAGCCGATTCAAATACGGAAAATCGATGCTGCCATCGGGCTGCACCCGGAACTCTCGCGGCAGCTCTTTCTCTCCAACCACGCTGACCTCGAAGAGATCGCCGGGGCCGACGGTCGTGCTCTGAATCGGCTGCGGCAAGTTCTTCGGCGACCCCGGCCGCCCTTCCCTGCACCCACCGACCAGGCTCATCAAGAGCATGAATAGAGCGATCAATCTGTTCATCACGTACTCAGTTGCTTCTTACGCGAGCGTCTTTCACGTGCGAGACGCGTCAGCGCTCTCCGGGTCTCTAGAGGAACCAGCGTGCGCCGATGAACGCTTCGAAGCGACGCCAGTTCATGTCGTAGACCTGCGCCGGCATGTTCGCTGCGGTCGGAAGCGGAAGCTGCGTACCGCTGAAGTTCGCCGTGTAGCGCAGCGTGGTGTTCAGGCCGAAGGTGTTCGTGAAGCGATACTCACCGAAGAGCGTTGCGTCGACGCGGGCGTCGGTGAACGACGCGTGTGCGAGTCCGCCGGGCAGGCCTGCTGCTTGCGCAAAGAAAATATCGGGATACTGAATTGCGCCCGCTCCGCCTTCGAGGGCGAGGATCGCGCGCCCGGCAAAGAAGTACGAGACCTTCGCGTAGCCACGATCGAGGCCGTAAAAGTCACCCAGGTAGCTCGGCGAGAAATCGCGCGTGTAGCCGAGGGTCAACGTCGAGATCGAGAGCGAGACAGCAGACCCCTGCTCGGCCGCAGGGTTCGCGGTCAAAAAGAACTTTGCTTCGAGCTGCCCGATGACGCTGTTGTATTGCTTCGCCGTCGCGTCGGCACCCGGCCGGGTGAAGGTCGTACCGTAGCCCGCTATTCCGAGCAGCGAGAAGCGCGGCGTGATCAGACCTTCCAGGCCGAGGCGCGCTCGGAGCGGGTCGGAGCTGTGAAGAAGCTGGGTCGTGCGGTCCGCCTGGGTGTAATTGCGGAAGCGGAGGGTCGCGTCGTAGAGCATCGCCGTCCGTGGGCGGAACTTCCATCGACCCTTCGTGAAAATCTCATGGGTGAGATTGTTGAACCCTACGCCCTGCGTGTCTTCGAACAGAGTCGCGTGGAGCTGGTACCCGAGACGCCAATCGAGCGTGCCGCCGCCGGGAATCGCGATGACCTCCGCGCCGACGCCGACGTCGTCACGATTGAACGAGTTGTTCGGATCTGCGTTGACTGTGTTCGGTTGAATCGTTCGCGCAAAGTTCGCGAAAATCGCAGCGCCCCACGGCTGTTGCGGAAGAATGTCGAGGCGCGCGTCGGCCGTGAAGCTCATGTTCCGCTGATCGCGAATTTCCTGCTTGCCGATGAACTCCCGGTACGTGCCAGCGACGCCCGCGCGAAAGCCGAGAGTCGGAGGAGCCGCAGCAGCCGAGTCTCCCTCCTTGCGCTGCGCACGGAGGGTGGAGATCGTAAACGACGGGGTGATTCGGAGGAGGCCTGCCTCGAGCGGGGGATTCTGCGGCGCACCGTTCGCGATGTTCGGCCCTACTTTATTCGAGCGGGCAAACCAGTTCGAGTCGTACCCCACTTCACCGGCGATGCCGGGGTGGAGCTCAAAGTCTCCCGTGCGATAGCCAATGCCTTCTTGGTATCGACGGTCCTTCAAGAACTCTTGGGCGCTTGCATCGCGCGTGACGAGTAGGGGGGCTACAAAAGCAACGATGCCCGCGATCAGCGCGGTGGTGTGCGTCGCCTTCCTGGTGAATCCTCGCTTCGTCGTCGTCATCGCCGCGCGTTTCCCAAGCAATCCCCAAGTCAGTCAGCGGGGACAGTTGCCCCCGCTTATAAGTGATGCGCCAGTAGAGAGGGAAGCCCTCTTTACGCGTTTTTTACGCGCTGAAGCTCAAGAAGAGCTCAGCGCAAGCAGGACGTGCACTGCGGCACTTCACTGATGAGTGTTGTGTCGGTAGTCGGGAACGCGGTCTCGTCGGTGTCCGGAAGAGTCGGATCCACGGTCGTCGAAATCTTCGTATCGCCGACGAATGCCGACTCTTCGCCGATGCACTGGTTGGCCTCTGCAGTCAGCTGCTCCGCTCGCTGACGCAGAACGGTGAGAATCGTGAACTCGTGGTTGCTGAGCTCAACATCGTTGCGCGCTGCTGCGGTCTTTAGCGAGCCGTGACGATCCCTCGCCGAACGGATGGCGACGTCTGCCTGCGAAAGCTTGTCGTTGAGACAGAGCGTCTTGACGACGTCGCGCGCGGCCCGCGCCTGTTCGAGCTGACGCCGAATCCCGGCCGACGCACCTTCCATTCGGGCCATCCCGCGCTCGCCTTCGACCACCTGATCCTGGGGCGTGAGTTGCGCGCGGCGTTGGAAGCCGACTTGAGCATCGGCCCCGGGCGTTCCAGAAGCGCCCGCTTGGGGGGCTGGCTGCGCGCCGGCTGGGCCTGCTGCGATCGCGACGAGCGCCATGACGAAGACAAATCGCCAAGAAAGAGTCGTGCGGTGCTTCGACGAGGACAAGCGCATTCCGAAGCCCCCTCCCAGGAGGATTACAGCGATTAACAGGCTGACTCTATCGACCGTGGCGCAGGGTGTCAACGTCCCGTAAGCCGGGAAAATCGCTGGATCCGCTGCGTCTTTGCTCCGATGTCTGGTGTTCGGATCCGGTCTCGCATTCACGCGCCTCTGCCAAGCACAAAAGAAAAAAACCCGCGTTTTTTGCGGGCTTTTTCCCTTGTGGTGGCTTCGCGAGCTACTTTTGCTGCACGAATTTCACAGGGATATTGATGGTCGAGCCGCTACCACCCACCGTGTCGAACTGTGCGTTTTTCACGACCCGGGCGATGCAAGCCATGACTTCGGGAGAAAGCCCGGACCCGCCCGACGGGTCGGCCGAGGTGACCTCGCCGTTGGCAGCGACCTTGGTGGTGATCGTCACGGATCCAGACATTCCGGGATCGCTTGCGAGGCCCTTGTTGTAGCAGCTGCGGAATTTCGGCCGGAGCCCCGCAACGACACGCTCGGCGTTGCTGACGGGGACCGATGACGTCGTCGCGCCGATTTGCGCATCGCCCGTCGGACCCTTCTGTGCGGTTTCTTTGCCGGCTCCCCCGCCCCCGCCGCCGCCGCTGTTTCCGATGCCCGCGAGACCGTTGCCTGCTTTGCCGGGCTGAACGAGCCCGCCGCCGCCAGAGCCGAGCCGGAGGTCGCCGCCCGTGTTGCTGACGCCGGCGCCCGAAGCAGCAACACCGCTCAAGTCTTGGGGAGGAATGTCGCTCCGGTTGAGCGCGCCCTGCACAGCGGAGCCGCCTCCGAATGCCGCGATCATTTGCATTTGCATGGCCTCGGCCTGAGCCGCGAGGGCTGCGGCTTTGGCGTCACTCACGGCTCCTTTGGGGCCCGTGGCTGCGGGCTTTACTGCGCCCGTATCTTTGGGGGCTGCTGTAGTCGGCTTGTCTGTCGTCGGCGCATCGGTCGGTTTTTCGTCGACGACCACGGCGGGCACGTTCTTCTGAAGATCGATCAGGCCCTGAATTGAAAAGTCGTCGTTCACGACCGGGTCCATCCAGTCGGAGTACATGGCGCCGATCATTCCGAAGTGCAGCATGAAGCTGAATGCCGCGATGATCGTGAGATTCCAATCTATCTGGCCCGCCAATCCGCCTTTGACGGAGAGCGGCAGCTGCGGCCGCGGTTGGGGGGGCGGCGGCGCGACGAACTGAAAGAGAAACGTGGTCTCGCCGACGACGATCTTTCCGCGCGCTTCCTCGGAGAGCTTCACTTGATAGGCGTTGCCGACACGCCGGGCTTGCCCACGGAGGGCCGCGATGTCGCTGATCCCTGTGGCGAGCGCGACTCGGCCGCTCATTCCGTCCACGAAATTCAGGTAGTAGTCGCTGCCGACGAGCTCGAAGAGCTTGAACTGGGCGGGAACGTTCTGACTCTGGATGACGAACATCGACCGTTCGCTCTGTCCGATCGTTACGCTCGTGCGCTGCTTGATGATGCGCTCTTCGACCACGCGTCCGGCTTGAACGAGCCCGATGCGCAGAACCTTCGGACCGCTCTGCTGGGTGACCGCGCGCATCACGGCGGTCATTTGACCGGGGCGCGCGGCTCCGCCTTGCTGAGGCTGCTGACCCGGGTGGCCGCCGGGCGGATTCATCTGCGACATTCCGCGAAGCCTTTCGAAAGGTGCATCTGGTGGTAGCGGACAGAAGTGGCGTGTCCGTTGTTCCCAGAAAAACTGACGTTTGCACGGTACATGAGTTTCAAGCCTTGGAAAAGCCTTGGACTGAAGTCAAACGTGCGGCGGTGTCTGCATCCGGTCAGGTCACGCGCGCGAGCCGATCGGCTAGCTCGTTAGCGGCCGTCAGAAAGGGTCGTGAAGGACCGCTTGCTCGATGCGATCGAGGAACGGCTGACGAAGCTCGGCGAGAGTCAGCTTTGGTTGAATCTTGCTCACATCGACCGACGCGATGGGCTTCTGCACGCGGCCGACGATGGTGACCTCGCCGATCGTGATCACCTTGCCGCCCTTCTCTTGCGCAGATGCGCCCGAGGACAGAAAGAGCCCGCCAAGGAGCGCCGTGCAGACAAAGAGCTTTTTCATCGCGTCCCTCATCATCCTAGAATCTATCACTTCTTGGGAGCGCCTGCATCGCTCTTGCCCGGAGCGGGCGAAGGCGTGGCGGCTGCTGGAGGCGTAGATGCGGCGAGCTTCAACTCGTTCTGCTTGGTGCGTGCTTTGGTGAGAAGCTCGTCCGTGTCGTCCGCGGTACCTGGTGCCGCTTTAGCGCCACGCATCGACTTGAACGTCTCCAGCTCCTTGATCGCGGTCGCGACCTGCGAGTCGGCGTTCGTCCCAGGGATGCTCGGGGAGAACAAATAGAGAAGCCCGAGATCGTAGTGGACGACGGCTAGGCTCGAGTCCTGTGCGAGCGCCGTGTCGAACTCCCGCTTGGCGTCCTGCGGTCGCCCGCCGAGTCGATAGGCATCGCCCAAGTTCAAGTGGGCGAGCGGGCTGTTCGGAGCAAAACGAGTCGCACTCTCGAGGAGCGGCGTTGCCTCCGCAACGTTGCCGGCCTCGAGCTTCATCGCCCCTACCTGGATGACGGCCTCTACTAGATCGGGCCGCTTCGTGCGCGCGGCTTCGAAATCGGCCATCGCTGCGAGGCGCTGGTTCTGCTCGCGTTCGATGAGTCCCCGCAGGAGGTGCGCCTCTGCGTTATCCTTGTCGCGCGCGGGGCTCGAATCTCCGAACCCGTCGAGAATGGCCTGGAGCGCATACTTCGCGAGATCCATGCGGCGTGCGCGGTAGTGATCGCGGGCGATCGTGACCATCGCGTCTTTGAAATCCGGATCGAGCCGCAGGGCATCTTGCGCGAGCTGCTGCGCTGTGGCGCTGTCCTTTGCGAGCGACTTCACTTCGGCGAGGAACGTGGTGATGCGCGCGGACGTCGGAAGCTTGGCATGCTTGTCGGTGAGAAACGTGTCGGCCTCGCCGGCGTGCCCTGCGCGCGCGAGTGAGAGCGCATACGCACCCATTGCCATCTCGTTGTCTGGCTTCACGCTGAACGCTGCGCGAAACTCTTGCTGCGCGCCGGAGTGATCCCCGAGACGCTCGAGCACCGTTCCGAGTGAATAGTGCGGCGCAGCGGCTTTCGTGTCCTTCTGCGAGGCCTCGGTGAACGCGGCTTTCGCACCGGCCAGGTCGCCCGCGAGCCACGCGCTCCACCCGCGGTCGTAAGCGTCTTTCGCGGAGCCGCTCATCTCGGCGTGCTCCTGAGGACCCTCGGTGACGCCCGTCTGTGCGGCACCATTCGTCACCGGCGCTCCGCCAGCGTCGGACGTCGCGTACTTCGCGGGTGGCGGTGCATCCCCTCCGCACCCGGGAGCCAGCACACCGGCGAACGCGGCCATGCTGAGGGCGATGGCCGTTGTGAGCTTTACTTCGAATTTCATGGGGCCACCGGCAAGGGATCCGCAGCTCCGGAAGGCGGCGGTACCGAGGTAATTCCCGGGCGTCCCTGGACGAACTGGCCATCCTTGTAGTCGAGCTTCCTGCTGTGCGACGGGTCCGTCGGATCCGTCGTGCCGGTCACGTACGTGCGGAGCTTGGCGTCGCCGATCGTGTCCGTGTAGAACGCAAGCCGTCCGATGGCGTGAACCACCGCGGCGCTGCGAACGTTGTAGGCGCGAGCGAGGGTGATCGCCGTGACGTACCGGCGAACCATGATCTCGTCGGCAGCGTCGGTTTCACGTTGCCTCTTCAACTTGAAGCCGTCGCGACCCGCCGAGCGGAGGTTGTCGGCTTTGTCGATGAGGTCGTCGCGACCGCTGCTCTCCATCTGCTTGAGAACGGTCTCTTGCGCTGGGGTGAAGAGCTTGAATTGCCCCTTGCCATTGCCGACCACTACGAACGACAGTCCCGTTCGGAGGTCGTCGTAGAGCGAACCCTGGCGGGCGACGGCGGCAGGCACCCACTCGAGCGACGGATAGGTGGCGACGATGTGCTGCAAGCGCTCGTCGAACCTCTCCGCGGCTTTCGCGTTGCTCTGGTATTTTCCGGGTTTCGTCTGCGCGCCGGTCTTCGCGTCGAACGAACCGAGGACGTCCGGGATGGTGCCCGTATACGTGTGGATGGTCGGCCCTTCGTACTGCGCGCGGATGTCTTCGTCGACGAGCGTGAACTCCGCCTCAGCGCCGTAATCGGAGAACGGAGGCACGAGCGCTTCGTTCTTTCCGTCCTTGGTGACGGTGCCATGGACCTTGAAGTTGTCCCAGGCTGCGATCGTGTTCTTGTACCAGACGTGATAGTTCCCATCGCCCACGCTTTTCATCATTTGCGCGCTCTCGTGGGCCGCGATCAGAGCGTACTTCGCCGACGCGTTCGTCGCGCGGTTCGTCGCGTAGAACCCGGCCAGCGATGATTGTGCGGCCAGTCTCGTCTGGCGATTGGCGCCCGTGTCTCCGCCAGCCGAATTCCACTGCTGGTAGTCGTAGTTGGCGACGAGGAAATCGGCATTCGACTTCTCCTCGGCCGACGGATGGAGCTTGAGCACCGTGCGGTACGCGCTCGTCATCTTGTCCCGCTGCGCCATGTTTGCGTAGAGGATCATTGCGTTCTTGGCGGCGGGCTTTCGCTTCGCTTCGTCGAAGCGTTCGTTCGTGGCGACCTTGTCGTAGGTCTCGGCGGCCTTCTGGTAGTTGAAGAAGCCGTAGTACGTCGTGCCAAGCTCCGAATATGCGGTGTCGAGGAATCCCAGACGCTCTGCGTACCGCTTGGGATCGGGAGCCGTCTTCGCCTTCGCGTCGCCCTTCTGAAGTGTGGTGAGCCGCGCTTCGCTTCCGTACTCAGCGATGAACTTGTTGTAGAGGTCGATTGCCTTCTGGAACTCGCCGACCTGTTTGTAGGCGAAGGCCGCGTTCATCGCTGCTTCCGGCGCTTCGTCACGAGCCGGAGCTGCCTGGAGCGCGGCTTCGTACATCCCCGCCGCTTCGCGCCAGAGTTTGTCCTTCGCGGGGCCCGGAGGGGCGGCCTTCGCTTCGGCAAACTTCTTTCGGGCGTCCACGAACGAAGCCTCTTGCAAGGTGGGATTGATGATGAGCTTGCCCGCCTCGGTCTGGGTTGCACTCACCGCGCAGGAGTGTGCCTTTTCAGCTTCGGCGAGCTGCCGTGAACGCTCGGCGTCGCGCGACATGTTGCTCATCGAGATGAGCTTTTCCCACGCGCGGTAGCCGAACTCGTCCTTGCCGCAATGCTCCTTGTACATCGGCTCGAAGCGCTGACGCGCCTCGTCGAAGTGGCCGTACACGAAGAACTCGTCGGCCGCGTAGAACTGGTAGTCCATCGCGCGGTGGGTGATGTCGAGCGCCGGCGGGACACGCGCCACGTACTCGTCGCGGGCCAGGATGCTCTGCGTGATCACGACGGGCATCGGGAGGACGACGACCTTTTTGTCCGGTCCGTCGGAATCGAACTTCACCTCGGAGCGCAGCTCGGTGCCCGACGTGCCTCTCGTGTCGTCGAAGCGCTGGTATTCGAGGTCGCGGTTGACGTCGCTCTCTTCGACGACGAAGAAGGCCGCGTTGTCGAGATACTTGTCGTCTTCGTTCGAGTCGCGGACGTCGATTGCGGCTTTCTTCGCCTCGTCGATGTCTCTCTGGGTCGGCTCGGGGAACTGATCCTTCTTGAGCTTGTGAAGAAGGACGCTGATACGCAGCTGCTTGTGCCGCGCGTCGGCGAGCCAGTAACGGCTCTCGTACGCGTCGGGCGAGTTCTCGTCTTGGTGGAGGAAGCCCGCCCAACCGATCGCCGCGAGCCGGTACTCAGCGTTCGCGCGGACAAGGAGCTCGAGCTGCTGGCGCGGATCGCCCATTTCGCTCGCCTGAACGAGGGCCTGCTTGCCGTTGTTCGTGTGCTGCGCAGCGGCCTGACGGAGACCGCCTTTGACCAAGCGCTCTGCGTTCTGGATCGCCGCCGGGTTTTCCTTGTTGGCGTCGACCCAGGGCGTATTTCCGATGTAGTTGGCGAGCGCGGTGCGGGCCTGGAGCGCTTTTCCTGCGATGGCGTCGTGCTCCGGAGTGCCAGGGCGCTTGGTGACGTTCATCTGGTCGTACGTTTCGGCGATGGCGTTTTGCACGTCCGGCGCCGTCGGATCCATTGGCCACTTCTTCAGGATCAGATCGAAGGTCTCGATGGCGTTCGTGAACTGATTGAGGCTCCGATATTCGCTGGCGAGCGCCTTGTAGATCTCGATCGTCCAGGGCTTGTCCTGGGGGATCAGGTTCGGATCGCGCACGCGGTCCAGGGCTACGTGAAGCTTCTGCTCCGCGACCTCGGGCCTCGGCTCGGTGTCCACGATGTCCGGGCGCTGGATGAACGGCTCGTCGGCTTCGGGACCCTTGAAGTCGATGTTCGTGAGCGACCCCGCAATGTACGTGTACGCCTCGCCGCGGAAGTCGGCACCCGGGTCACCGGTGAGCTTTTGCTGCTCGTCGGTGTAGAGCAAGAGATGCACGAACTCGCGGGTCGCCGCCTCGTAGCGCTGCTGTTTGAAGAGCGTCCAGGAGTACTTGTAGAGTGCAACTCCGTAGAGCGGCGGCCTCTTGAAGAGAAGCGAGTGGTTGTAGCCGCTCGCGGCGCGGTTGTAGTCGTAGACGGCGCTGGCCTCGTCGCCGACCACGCCGCCGCGCATGTCTTGCTGATCGAATTCCCAGTTACCGATTTGCCACCAGACTTCGGCGACGTACTTGGGCTCGTCGCCTGGACGGAGCGCAGGCTGCGCAATTGACTGACAGCTCTGGGGATAGGGATCGACGTAGCGCGCATCGGGGCCGCCGTTGCGGACCGATTTCGGATCGCGGTGGTTGTTGCGCCACGCCGTCCAGTAGGCCTCGTCGTGATCTTGGGGAAGCGGGATGATGGTGTCGGCGTCGGGGTTCTTCGGATCGGGCGGGGTCGGGTACTTGAAGTGGTTGACGCAAACGAGCGAGCGCCAGACCTGCTGCGATTCTTCGGTGCGCCCGGAGTCGTTGTAGGCGTGCCCGAGGAAGTAATAGATGCCCGCGAGCTCTCGGTACTTCGGGAACTCGTTGATCACCCGCTTGTAGAGGGCGATCGCCGGCTTCAGGCCAATCGCGACTTCGTCCGTGGCTTCGTCGGAGCGCGCGCGCTCTTCGTAGAGCGCAGCGAGGCGGTACATCGCGTCCGGCGTGGCTTCGGGCTGCGAGTTCGCGCCCTGGTACTTCAGAATGAATTCTTCGAGGCGAGCAATCGCGTTGTCGCGTGCCTTCTTCAGCTCGGCCTTCTCGATTCCAATCTCGTGATCGAGCCCCGAGAGGATCTCTTTTTTCTTCGTCTCGTAGTGGAGCTTGATGATCGTGGTGACGGTGTCGCGGTATTCGCGCGCGCCAATTTCGTAGGCGTCCGTTTCCTTCTGGAGTGCTTCGAGCGCGGCGACTTGGGCCGGCGAAGGCGGCGTGAGAGGGGGTGCGACCTTCCTCGCGGTAGGCGCAGTGCTGGGCTCGACCGGGGCCGTCGACGCTCCTGCGTCTACCGTCGCGGCCGTTGGGGGCGTCGCGGTGAGTGGCGTCGCGCCCGCATCGACCTTCGAGGGAGGCGTGGTCGCTCCCTTCGCGGCGGGCGCGTTGGGGGGAGCTCCGGCGGTGAGCGAGGGCTTTGCTGCGGGGCCGGCTGGCTGCGCAAAGCTCGAGTAGGCGACGGCCACGAGGAGCGTCCCCGTCATCGCCGCGATGCTTCTCGAAAATCTTGAAACGCGCTTCGTCATCACGAAATCCTCACTTCGAGCGCCCCGGATCCACAGCGTCGTCGAGCACCTCGCGGAGCTCTTCGTCGAGAATTTGTTCTTGACGTGCGCGCTCGGTTTGAAGGTTGCGCACGCGGTCGAGCTCCTCTTCGCGAACTTCCCAGGCTTGCTCCGTGATGCCTACGTCGGCTCGGAGAACGATGCCGCGGAGCTTGTCGCGGACCATGACGAAATTTCGCTCGGCCACGTGGCCCACGAGGTCGTGTGCCTCACCGTCGAGGCCTGCGAGCTGGACCTTGTAGCCCGCGATTTTGCCGGCTTCGACGTTGATTTTTCCACGGAGCTCGTTGATGCGCGCTTCGACCTGTACCTCGAGCGCGTTGAACGCGGCGATGAGTCGATCCTCGACCGCGCGCGCTTGGAGAAGGACGGGTGCGATGCGCTGTGCGTAGCGCTGTCCGTTGCCGCCGCCGGCGCCGCTCGAGGCGAGCTGCACTTCGCGATCGAGGAGGTCGCGGAACTGCGCACGGGCCGTCGCGTCGTTCTGATAACGGGCGTCGCCAAGACCGATCTGCGCGCGCCCGATTTCGATTTGGCGCCGGAGCTCGACGGACTGTTGCTGAAAGAGCTTCAAGTCGTGCTCGTTTGCATCGAGCTCGGCCTGAAAGCGCTGGAGTGATACGGGGTCGCGCGCAACGCCGCGCTGGCCGTCCTCGCGGAGCATGCGACGAAGGCCGTTCACGGTCGCGTGGAGTTGATCCATCTCTATCGTGCGGCGCGAGAGCTCCTGGGACACGGTGTTCCACTGCTTCGCGCCTTGGTAGTCGCGGTCCGCGAATTCGGCCGAAGTGACCGGCGTTTCGCGGACGACGCCCATCAGCTGACGGCGCTGCGACCGTACGGTCTCCATCTCTCCGGACACGGAATCCGACTCCTCGGAGTCGAGCCCACGCGCAAGCTCGACGCGCGCGCGCGCCACGCGATTGATGAGGCCGACGGCCCGTTCCTCACCGGCGAGAAGCTCGGGGAATGCGCGGACGCGGTTCGCCGAGGTGGTGAGCGTCGTGAGCTTGTCGATGAGAAGCTCGGAGTCACGAATCAGCGCGTTGCACTGGTTCACGTCGTCGATCACGGCAAACGCGGCGGGGCCATCTTCGGCCTCCCGCGCCCAACGGACAGCAAGCGCGGGAAGCTGCTCGCTCTGATCGAGGGTATCCATCTCCTGCTGCGCGAGCTTGTCGTAGTAGACGGAGACGTCGCCCGACTTGGTCGAGCTGAGGAAATTCTCCACCTTCAGGCGCATCGGATCGTACTGCGTCCGCACGCCCTCGTAGAGCTGGAGGGCTTTGTCAAAGGCGCCCGCGCGGAGCAGAAGATCTGCGCGCAGGAGGGTGCCGTCGCCAACGTACGAAGAGTTCGGGTCGGCGATCGAGAGAACCTCGAGCGCGCGCTCGGCCCGCTGCACATCGCCCAGGCGGACGTACACCCACGCAAGCTCGTACAGCATCGTGTCGAACTCGGCCGAATCTCGGCTTACCTTCGAATAGGCCTCACTCGCTTGCTGGAATTGTTCCATCTCGTAGAAGAGGCGACCAATCGCCATCCACGAAAGATCGATCACGTGACGATGCTCGGCCGTGTCCGGGGGGAGCTCCGTGGCCACGCGAAAGGCTTCGATCGCCTGCTTGTAGTTGGTCGACGTGAACGGCGCCGTTCCGTCGGTCGCGGCAGTCGCCGAGGGCGGCGCGACCGAGGGCCTCGCCAGCTTCATCTGCACGAGGCCCTGAAAATACCGCGCCTGGTGCGTGTAATCCGTGCCGTTGGTGACCTGCGTGAGCGCCTGCTGCGCCGCCGGATAATCCTTCTTGAAGTAGTAGGCCTTCCCCTTCGCGTAGTTCAGCGCGGAGTCGACCTGCCCGGGCGGAACTTGATTCAGCTTTTGGAAGACCTCGTCGAGCCCGGCAAAATCGCCGATTCGGATCGAGACGTCGACGAGCCGAGCCAGTGCTTTACCGAAGTAGGGCGAGAAGCGCGCTTCGCTCCCGCGATCGACGAGCGCCCGGTAGTCGCGGCGGGCCGAGAGGTACTCGTGGGTGGCGTAATACGTCTCGCCGCGAAGCCACATGGCGTCCGGCTGCGAAGGCGTATTCGGGAACCCTTCGATGATCTCGCTGAAGATTACGCTCGCCCGAGCGTAGTCCTTCGTGCGGTAGAGAATCTCTCCGTTGGCAAGGCGCTGCTCGACCGAGAGCTCCTGGGTCTTAGCGCTGCGAACGGCAGCTTGGACCGCACCAGACTCGCCGTCGGCTGCGCCGATCTCGGATTGCGCGCGCGTAACGTTGTCCTCGGAGCTTGCCCACGCGGCCGGTGCGATGGCCAGCGAGAAGATCGCTAGCGTGACACCGCGCAGCGGACGGGCCGCTCCGCGCAATCGACCGATCACTTCGTCCCCCCTCCGACCGAGAAGCCGCCCTTGGCCGCTCCGTTGTTGACGGCCGCGCCGCCAGCTCCATTACCCGAGACGGGCGCCGCGCCAGGTGCGACGGCCGCCGAGGGAGGGGGCGCACCGAGGGCTTGCACTTTCTCCTGCCACTCGATCTTCGGACGCTGCTCGAGTGGCGTCGTCACGCCGCCTTGCTCGAAGGCCTTGACCGTAATGCTCATCGTCTTGCCTTCGACGGCGGTGAACGAGTGCGCCGACTTGACCTCGAACTTGTAGCCGCGAAGGTAGGTGAAAACGCCGTAACCATTGCCCTGGAAATCGAGGAGCACCGAGATGGTGTGATCGCCCGGCGGAACGGAGCCGCTGAAGACGGGGATCTCTTTCTGGTCGGCGAGGGCGCCGGTGTCGTCGTTGCGATTGTACTGCACCGCGCCGTCGAGGACGATGAGTGCCTTTGTAAGCTTGAACGCGCTCGACATCTCGTTGTGGAACGTAATTTCAGAGCGCGAGCCCCCTGCCCCACCGGAGAGGATGGTGTCGGAGAGAAGCGCGAGCCTTGTATGGCTTCGGCGAATCTGATCTTTCAGCTCGTCGACGCGCGCCTCGAGGTCGCGAAGGCGGACCGCGTAGGTTGCGCCGTCCATCTGCCCGCCGGCCGTGGCCGTGGACATCGGGGGAGCAGCGGCGCCGGCGGCGAGGGTCGATGCACCGCCATCCGCTTTGGCATCCGTTTTGGACGCGCTCGGCGTCGTGGCTGCAACGGGCGCTGCGCCGGCATCCTTCGCGGGTGCGGCAGCTCCGGCGGGCTTGGCCTTCGGTTGCTGGGCGACGGTGGTCGCCGAGATCGCGAGCGGAAAAAGGAAAGCAAACCCGATAGCCATGAAGCTCTGACATCGCATGTTCAAAAACCCCTTTCCAACCAAAGACCGAAAGCCAGCGGCGCGGAGTGTAGTTGCTGGTGTAGGCGCCTTGCAATGGTCTCACGCTGGCACGCAGGGATTTGTCTACCTGAGGAGCAAGCCGAGGTAGAGTGCGCATCCTCGTGCGTCGCCTGCGTAATTTTGGTCGCGAAGTCGACAGCGAGGCCCGCTCCGTGGTCAAAAGCGACCCCTCCGAACCTCATCCTTCCGCTCCACAAATGATGGCACTTCGTCAAACCGGCAGATCTTTGGGCCAGCTCGCGCGTCAGTATGCCCAAGGAAATGCCCAAGGAAATGCACAGCTGGGTGTTGGGCGGGTCGTTGCGTCGCGAGGCTCCTCGTGACGGGATCGCGCGCAGACGTGACGGACGAAGCGCTGATGGTTCGCTACCAGCGCGGGGATCGAACGGCCTTCGCGCAGCTCGTCAAGCGGCATCAAACGCCGCTCTATCACTTCGCATTTCGGCAGCTGCGCGAGCAGTCAAAAGCCGAGGACGTGGTGCAGGAGGCCTTCGTGCGCGTCGTTCAGAATGCAGCCGATTTCAAGCACGAAGCGAGGTTCACCACGTGGGTCTACACGATCACGCGGAACCTCTGCATCGACCAGCTCCGCAAGGGCGCGCTCCGCAAGCACGCCTCCCTCGACCACTCGAAGGGCGGGGAGGATTCGGACGGCCCCACGCTTGGGGATCAGACGGCGGACACACGGGCGAGCGTCGAGCGCGAAGCGGGCGGAACCGAGCTGAAGGAGCGGATCGTGCGCGCGGTGGACACCCTCCCCGACGATCAGCGCGAGGTCTTCTTGATGCGCGAAGTGGCGAATCTACCATTCAAGGAAATAGCCGAGATCACCGGTGTGCCCGAAAACACCGTAAAAAGCCGAATGCGGTACGCGCTCGAGCGGCTGCAAGCGGCGCTGAGCGAGTACGAGGAGTATGCGCGCGCCTTGCGCTGATTTAGCAAACCGATTGCCCCTTGCGGCCTGGGCGTTCAGGCCGAAGATTTGAAGGACCGAGGAACACCATGGATTGCGAGAGGTTCGAAAGCACGCTGATCGACGAGCTCTATGACGAGCTCGACGAGCTGACGAGCGCGGCGTCAAAACGCCACGTCGCCGGCTGCGCGCGCTGTGCGAGCCTTCTTGGTGGTCTCAAGGCCACGCGCCGGATCGCGGTGCTCCCTCTCGTCGAAGCGCCTGCGGGCCTCGAAGAGCGCATTTTGCTGGCCGAGCGCGATTCCCGCAAAGTGGTGCCCCTCCAAGGTCGCCTCTCCAGCGCCGTGTCGTGGGCCGGAAACTGGGCGATGCGCCCGCAGACTGCGATGGCCGCGGTATTCCTCCTGATGATCGGCTCGACCGTGCTCCTCGTGCGCGGGCCAAGCGCGAAGGCCCCCGGAAGCTCGGCGATGGTGGTCACGGAACAGGGCGCACCGGCAACGTTGGCAAGCGCGGTGGCTGAGAATCAGCAGGTCGATCTCCAGTCGGCGGCGGCGGCGGCGCATGGTCCACTCCTACCGGCGGCAGCCCCCGCGGCCTCTGCGGCATCGGCAAGCGCTCTCCTCGCCGACAAAGACAGCCTCGACCAGCGAGACATTCTCGACCAACGAAAAGAAGGCGCTCTCGGGGGCATGTTCAAGACGAAGAATAGCGAAGATAACGTCGCGCAGCGCGGTATGGCGAACGCTGCTCCACCTGCGGGCGCCCCTGCAAAAGCAGGCGCGGGCGCACCTCCCCCGCCCGCTCCGATGGCTCAGTCCGCAGGCGACCCGTCCGAATCTCCTGCCGATTTCAACACCGCTATGGCCGCCTACCGCGTCCGACGTTACGACGACGCGGCGCGCATGTTCGACGTGCTGGCGGGTAGCGGTGACACCAACGCTGCGCTCTTTGCGGCGCTGAGCGTGCGCGATGGCAACGGCTGCGGCGCCGCGGTTACGCGCTTCGATCAGCTCGGAGCGCGCGCGTACGGCACACAGCCCGGGTACGACGCGACGCTCGAAGGAGGCCGCTGCTACCGTGCGATGGGCTCGTTCGAAACGGCACGCGCCCACTTTCGCAGGCTCCTCACCGTTCCTTCGCACGCTGCGAGGGCGCAGACGGAGCTCGACGCGATGTCGCCCAAGGCCGCGGCAGCCGGGAAGCCCGCCATGCGTTCCGCTGAACCGCCGCCGGCACAGGCTTCGCCGCCCGCGAGCAGCTCGAGATTCTGACGCACGGATGCACGACCCGCAGCCAGGCACCGTGGTCGACGCATGGTGCGACCTCGACCACGCACACGCGCTGCTTCCCGTCGATCACGAGATCATTGAGTCGACTCGGGCGCTGCGCGCGCTGGTCGTCGACCTTCTCCGCGACGGAGCATCCTTAGCCGATGACACCGCACCGGCACGCGATCTCTACAACGCGTGCGCCATGCTCGGTCGCACGATCGCCGAACGTGGTGGCTCGCCCACGTGCACCGTCGCCACGATGCACCACGCGGAAAAAGCGTTGAAGCTCGCCACTCGCGACGGCGGCGCCTCCCACCAAGAAGTCGCTGAAGCGCGCTGGTTTTCTGCGCGGGCCGCGCTGGCCGAAGGCTTCGCTGCGGCGCGGACGGAGATGGCGCGGAAGGAGGCGGCGGGCGGCTGGGAGTATCCACGGTGCGCCGTCACGCTCGACGATTCGACGTTCGCGTTTGCGGCCGGCTACCCCGACGACGATGGCGAAGCAGTCGCCGCGTGGGCGGGTCGCGTGGCCAACGCGGCAGTCCTGAAGGGTGCTCGGCGGGCCGTTGTCACGGGGCGCGAAGACGCCAAGCGCGCGCTGATCGATGCCCTCTCGACGATCGGCGTCGAAGTAATCGCCTCGCTCGAAAAGCCCGAAACCGGGAAGCGCTCATGGCTCCCGTGGAACCGACCCCCACGAAAGGGTTGAGCACTCCGAATCTCTGCTAGATTGCGCGACATGCGAGCGCGATGGGCCCTTGGAATTTCGACGATTGTCGCGGCGTGCGGAACGGGCGACAAAGTCCGCGTAAACGTCTCCCCTACTCTTCTCTTCCCGCACGCCCTGCTCGACAACGTCACCAAGCTGACGGTCACCGTATACGAAGCGAAGGACGGCGCGATGTGCGACCCGACCGGGAGCGCCGCCGGCAACACTTCGAAGCCCATCACGACGAAAGATCTCACGAGCGGATCGTGCGCCGGTGGCGGCAAGTTCTGCGGCGACCTGCAAGTGGTCGAATCCGAGAACGTGCGCGTCTTCGGCGCAGCGGGCTTCTCCGTGAGCGGCGCCCAAGTGGTGGTCGGCTGCGGGACCGCCAAGGTCAATCAGGACGCGCTCCCCCTCACGATCACGATGAAGCGTTTCGTGAAACCTGCGGTGTGTGGGAACAGCGTCGTCGAATCCACCGAGCAATGTGAACCCAAGGGGAGCACGACCGATCCTCTCTGTGACGAGACGTGCCACACGAAAGAGGTTCTCCTTTCGAATGGCAAAGGGACCGTCGGCGGCACCTCGAGCGGCAGGCCTGGAGACAAGCAGCGCCCGTTTTTCTTGTGGCCCGCCGCGAGCGGTGCGCCCGGGAGATTCATGGCGTTCTTCGGCGACAAATCGCCGCCGAGCTTCACGCACGCAACGATGCGCGTGCTCAGCGACAGCTTCCAGCCCTTCTCAGCGCAAGGGCCCGAGATGCGCGATTTTTCGTTTTTTCTGCCGAACAATGGAACGAGCTTTCCCCCAACGGCGGAGCCCAATAGCCAATTCTCACCGACGGCTGCGTCCATCGGCGCGAAGTACTACGTGGCCTACGAAGACGACGGCGCGGGATCGATCGACATTCGGCTGCGCTCGATGGACTCACTTCTCACCCCCGACCAAGCAGCTGCGACGGCCATCGGCATCAACGGCGCGGGTGGCGCCGGGGAACCAGGGATTCAGAGCCTTCCGTCGATGGCTGCGAGCTCGAACGGCCTCCTCTTCCTCGCCTGGCAAGATGCGGCGGGCATCATTCGTGGTCGCACGTTTGATCCGGGAGGCGCCCCGCTCGGGGCACAGCGCGACATCAGCACCGGGTCTACGAGCAAGCGCCCGGTCATCGCTTCGAATGGAAGCGGCTGGGTCGCGGTCTGGGAGAGCGGCGCGGACGTGAAGGTGCGGTCGATCGGTGCCGACGGAGCTCCGATCGGCGTGGAGCAAACGGTGAACGACGCGTCGCACTCCGGAAATCAATCGCATCCTTCCGTCGCGGCCCTCGCCGACGGTCGTTTTGCCGTGACCTGGGCAGGCAACAGCGACATCTTCGTCCAGCGCTACGGCTCGAACACCATGCCGACCTCGGGCGACCAGAGCGCGCGGATCAACAACCTCGTCGCAGACGGAGATCAGAACTCCCCCGTCATCGCCGCGAGCACGGCGGTCGGCGGCTCGTTCGTCGCGGCCTGGACTGATGCTGCCTCCGGACACATTCGCGCCCGTCTTGTCGGCGGCTCCTCCGGATTTCTCTTCAACAACGTCGACGCTCAGAACGGTGAGTTCCAGGCCAGCGTGGACGACGGACGCACGCGCGCGAATCCGACGGCTGTCGTCGGAGGTGCAGGGGCTGCCGTTGCCATCGGCTGGGAAGACAACACCAGCGATGGACGCGCGGGCGTCTACGGCCGCCGCTTCCCTCTTCCTTCTGAGTAGACGCGCTTAGTCGCCGCGCGCTTCGACGCGCTCAGCTAGTGCTTCGGTTCCATTGAGCTGACGGGTTTCGCTTTCCATCGACGCGTGAACATGTTCCATGTTTGGGCATGAGAAAGCGCTACATCGTCAACCTGACGCCGGA
>JAYTOU010000049.1:0-72417 GCA_043747615.1 Myxococcales bacterium
CACAGCATCGAAGGCACGATGGGCCAAGAGATCGCCAAGCTCGATCGGGCGCGCGCCGCGCTTACGGAGGGCGACCCGCTCCGCACACAGCAGCTCGTAAACGACTACGAAGCTCGGTTCCCCGAGGGGTCCTTCCTCGAGGAAGCGGAGGTCCTCCGCATAGAAGCTCTCTTGCAACAAGGCGACCGTGCTGGTGCAACCCGCGTGGGCACGCGCTTCCTTGGTTCCCATCCGACGAGCCCGCATGCTGCCCGGGTTCGAACGCTGCTGGGTTCTCCTCCTTAGCGGAAGCGGCCGTTGAAGTACTTCCGCGCGGTGCACGTCTCGGCGATCTTCGTTGCTGCGATCGCTTGCGGAAAAGACGTCGATCTCGGCGGACGCTCCGAGGCGGGGGCAGCTGCGGACAACTGCGATCCCTGCGCTGCATCGGCGGATTGCCTTCCTAACTCGGCGTGTGCCCGAATTGGCGGAGACACGTTCTGCGCAAAGCTTTGCGCCAATGGAGCCCAGTGCCGCGCGAGCGAAAGCTGCCGCTCGACGTCCAACGCCGGCGGCAGCGACACGCAGGCATGCGTCCCCACGAGCGGATTCTGCGCGCCAGCGATCGCCCCGACGGGCGCCGACGCGGGTACGTGCGGTGTGCTGGCTGGCCCGAGCATCGTCGCAATGTGCCACTCGTGCGGCCGCTTCTCGGACGACTGCCAGCCGAACGGGTGCTACGGAGGGTGGTGGTGCAACACGACGACGCACTACTGCGAGCGACCACCGAGGAGCTGTCCGTGAGAAATTTTTCTCTCTGCTTTCTGCCGACTGCACTCGCCGTTTGTCTCGCGAGCTGCGGATCATCGACTCCAAAGAATGCCGCTGCGAGCTGCCCAGACGTCGCGAAGGGCGCCACCTTCCCTTGCGATCCGACGCCGAGCTCGGTGGATGCGTCGAGCCTCTCCTGCTTCGTTGCGCGCCTTCCCCATGGGACGGACTTCGATCCGTTGTCGCAACCTCAGCTCGACGCGGCCGCCCGAATGGCTCGCGCCCTCGTCGACAACGATCTGCCCACCGCCCAGGATCGAGCGAGCGCCGTCGGTTACCAGGTTGTCCGTCTGCGAACGCCCACGGAGTGCTACTGGGCGCTCACGCCGCCGAGCGCCGCCCCCCGAGGCCAGGCAACGCTCGTCGTGCGTGATGCGTGGGCGCGGGATCTCGTGATCGAGGCGCCGCACGTTCCCTACGACGGGAACACCGATGCCGAGTCTGCCTTGGTGTTCGAGTCTACCCGGGCACGAGCGCTTCTCGTGGCCGGCGCTCAGCGCTGCGCGTCCAGCCAAAAATCTGGATGCAACGCCAACTCTCAATGCGGGTCTAGCTCGAAGGAGAGCGACCCTTCGCACTCCGTTCACACGGCGTTTCATGGAATGCACGTGGGCGTCGCGACGGCGCCGCAGACGACCGTCGCCGTGCAATTTCACACCAACCTCGAGCTGAGCTTGAACGGCACCATCCTCGTTTCGAATGGAACTCGCGCTCCAAGCGCCCGATCACAAAAGCTCTTCGATGCCCTTGTGGCACGCGGAGTGGATCCGAAGACGTGCAACGATCTTGCGAAACCCGTTGGCAACGGGGCCTACTGCGGGACCACGAGCGCGCAAGCCCTCGCAAGCAACGGCGTGGGCGACGCGTGCACCGGCGCGGCGACGACCACGAGCGATCTCTTTCTCCACGTGGAGCAAAACTCGCGCAAGTTGGAGGACGTCGCAGGATGGTCGGCGTCCGTCGGCCAGGCTATCGCCGACGCTTTTCCCCCGCGAACGCCGTAAATATTTTTTCGCGCCACTTGCACGCAGAGGCCGTTACGGGGGGCGGCGTTCGGGTTTCGCATTCCGACGTCTACTCGAACGGGTCGGTGCTGGTGGTGAAGGTCAACGTATTCAATCATCCAGTTCAAGACGCCAACACCGGCACTCCGGCCTCGAACGTCGACCTGAGCAAGCGCCGCGCGGCGGCCGTCGTCGCTAGTCTCGTGGCTCTCGGCGTGGTCCGCGACCGCCTCACGCGCGCAGCTTTCGGCGACACGAAGCCGATCGGCACCAACGCGAGCGACCACGTCTCCGGGCGCTGCCCTGCCTCGGCGAGCTGTTCGAAGAGTTGCCGGTTCGACGCGAAGTAGTTCGCCTTGAAGTGGTGGATCCCCGCTTCAAGCTTCTGCACGCGAGGACTTTAGCAGCGCAGCGAGGGCGAGCGCCGACAAAGCCATCCCCTGCGTGAAGGTCAGCCCCATAGGCCCGCGAAGCAGGTCTCCGCGCACGCAGTCAACGACGAACCGCGTCGCGGCGTAACCGAAGAGCACGAACGCGATGTCGCGGCCCGGTCGTCTCGAAGGGCGCGCAAAAAAGAGCCCCGCGAGAAGCACGAGGCCGGCCGCGGCTTCGTAGAGTTGCGTCGGATGGACCGCGAGTGAAAGCAAACGGCCGGTCCCGATCTGTCCTCGATCTAGCTGCGCGCGGAAGGCGGCAGTCCCGATGGGGAAGCGCACGGCCCACGGCAAGCGACTTGGCACACCGAAGTCGCATCCGCCGATAAAGCAGCCGACCCTGGAAAAAAAGAGAATGACGGCGATCGATGCCGCGATCGCGTCGAAGGCAGGGAGAAGCTGAACGCCGGAACGCCGGCAGGTGAGCGCGTAGCCGCCGAGGAAAGCGAGAAGCGCTCCGGTGCCGGCAAGCTCGAGGTCAGGACGAGCGCCGTCCGCTCCTGCAACGATCCAACGGGCGTACGAGGCACCGCAGCCAAGCGCGAACGCTCCGGCGACTGCGCAGACGATACCCACCGCATACGCTCGCGCGTGCACGGGCTCTCGGCTGCGCAGTGCAAGAAGAAGTGCCCCCGCAAGAACGGCGGTGATTTGAAATGTCTCCCAACAGATCCACCAGGGGCCGAGACGTGCCGCGAACCAGGCGCGTTCGAGAAAGAGACTCATGGGCGCCCCTCTGCAACTCGCAGTCCGCGAGGGCGCGGTGCGCCTGTCCCGCATTTGCCTCGGTAGATCCGGCTAGCCGCGTAGCGATCTGCGCACCCAAGAGCGTAGAGTTCGCAACTGGTCGAACCACTCGACGTGTATTCCACGCGGATCCTTCGGAGGTCTCGGCGGCGCGCTCGTTGCACTGGGAGGGCGCAAGGAGAACGAACCATGAGCAACGAACGAAGAGACGCACGCCGCCGTGGGTGGCGCATGGCCGCGAAGATTGCAGCGATCAGCGGGTTGGCTTTGACGGCAGGGGGAACGGCGCACGCGCTGACCGAGCCTCCGCAGGCGACGGCAGGTGACGACGGTCGCAGCTTGCCGCTCGAGGACTGGATGCGCGTGCAGAACATGAAGAGCGGTGGGTGCATGCCATCCTGGGGTCCGCCAGCGCCTCCCGTGCGCTCGGCCCGCCAACGAACCAAGCGCGTCGCCCGGAGCAGGCGATGACCGTTCTCGATTTGCGAAGAGAGGTCTCGAAGAATCCGCTCCTGCTTCCGGAGTTGGGCGCGCCGCCGGAGAGCGAGCTTCAGGCCGCACGGCACAACTGGCGAGAACGGATGGTGAGTGAGCATGCCTCTGCGCGGGTTTTTTCTGCGCTCGTGGGACAGGCGATGCACGCAGGGCTGTCGCGGCGCGAGGTCTACGAGCTGACGCGGATGGCGCGGGAAGAGCTCGATCATGGCCTGTTGTGCGCGCGCGCTCTCGTGGCGCTTGGTGGCGAAGCCGTGGCGGATCTCCCGGCGCTCGATCCGATCCCAGCGCACGAAGACGCAGAGCCTCTCGAAGCACTCCTGCGAAATGTGCTCAGCGTGAGCTGCGTCAGTGAGACCGTTGCCGTGGCGCTCGTCGCGACGGAGCGTGAGCAGGCGGGCCCCCCGGCGATCCGGCGGTTGCTCGACCAGATCTTGAAGGACGAAGTCGGCCACGCCCGCTTCGGGTGGCGCTTGCTCGCCGAGCGACCTCTGTCATCGGCGCTGCGCGATCGACTCAGCGACTACCTGGTCGACGTCTTCGAGCATCAACTCGCCTTTCATTCTCCCTTTCTCACGATGCCGTGCTCCTCCGCAGAAGGGACGGCGATTGGCGCGCCTCATGGTCGCTCGAGCTGGTTGGTGTTCGTCGAGACGATGCGCGGAGTCGTCATTCCGGGCCTCGAACGGCACGGACTCCGTGCGGCGCAGGCCTGGCAGAGCATCACTGGCGAGGCCGCGATCGCGGCGTAACACCCGCTGGGCCTTCGCTGGTAACGTGGGATCGGATCATGATTCGCCTGGTCATATCGTCCGACGAGCTCCTCGCCTCTCGCGACGAAGCCGAGCGACAGGCGCGGCTTCGATCGATCAACACGCACCTACGCGGCGGGCAGCTGGTCGTCGATTCGGTGTTCGACGACGTGTATCCGCTCGAGTTGCGCGCCGTTTCGTCGTCTTTCTGGACGCCCGTATCCGTTGCGGTGCGGGCTGCGGATCTTCTCGTGCACGGAAAGACTGACCGCATCCTCGATGTGGGCTCCGGCATTGGAAAGTTTTGCATCATCGGCGCCGCCTCGACGAGGGCGGCGTTCGTCGGCGTCGAGCAACGGTCTTATTTCGTACGCGTTGCCGAAGAGGCGAGACGACGCATAGGTGTGCAGTCCGCTCGGTTCATCGAAGGCTCGTTCGATGACGTGGACGTGAACGACTTCGACGGAATTTATTTCTTCAATCCGTTCGAAGAAAATCTTTGGGGCGCTGACACCCAACTCGACCACACAGTAGAGCTCTCGGAGGCTCGCTATCACGCCGATATCGAGGCCGCGAAGAGCATGCTCTCACGCGCGCGCGTCGGCACCCGCGTCGTGACCTACCACGGCTTCGGCGGCGACCTACCTCCGAGCTACGAGCTGGTGCACAGCGAGCCAATCCGCACCGACAAGCTCGACTTGTGGATCAGGCGCGACGGTCAGGGCTGAATCTGCTCGAACACCCAGCGCGAGATGTCGGCCGCCCCCTCCACGGAGTAGTGCAAGCCGTCTGGGCGAATCTCGGCGCCCTCGAACTCGCGCGCACACACGCCGTTCGGGCAAAGCCGTTCGCCCAGCTCGAGGACCCGCACGCCGTCGACCGATCCAGCCGCTTTCCTGATGGAAGCGTTGATGCAGTCGACCTCGGCCCGAAAGACGGAAGTTTCCCAGGGGCCTAAAATGTAGGGGATCGTCACGGCCCACACCCGCCCGTCCGACGATTTCAAGTCGCGGAGCCGCGGCGCGAGCGCGCTCTCGAACTGGGTATCCCATCCCGGATAGCATGATTTTCGCCATCCATCGTCGAGGGTGAGGCCGTGCAGGAACGCGCCGCCGAGAACCACGAGGGTTGCGTTCGGGTGGAGATCCGTCGTTCGCTGCGCCCAGGTTGGTGCGTAGCACGCGTCCCACAGCATCGTGCATCCGTCTTGGCCCATGAGCTCGACGTCGACACCTTGCTTGTGGACACCACGCAGCCCCCACCCAAGCGAGTTCGCCGTCGAGTCTCCGACGAGCAAGACTCGGAAGGCGACGTCAGTACCCTGCGCGTGCCCTGCGTCAGTGAAGAAAGACGACGGTCCGGGCGACACCGACGGCTGACGCGCGTTCGTCGCTCGCACGAGGAGAACGATCGAAAGCGCGACGGCGGCGGGTACCATGTAAATGGGGCGTCCGAAGGGAAGACCTCGCATCCGGATCGGTCTCTCGAGGACGCGATAAGACACGATGGCGATCGCAAACGTGAGCGCGAACTGCATGACGTGGAGCCACGGTCCGTGCACGTGCATACGCCCCGGGCTGAGAAACACGTTTACCGGCCAGTGCCAGAGGTAGATGCCGTAGCTGAGCGTACCGACGAGGGTGAGCGGTCGAAAAGACAGCACGCGCGCAACCACGCTCGTCGGACCCGCGACGGCGCATACGATGAGTATGAGCGCGGCGATCTCGGTCAGCCAAAATCCGCCGCGGTAGAGAAAGGCAGCCTCTCCGTCCAGCTTGCACCATGCGACTCCGAGCCCGAGTGCTGCGACGAGACCGAGTAGGTCGAGCCTCCGGATCGCACTGGATTGAAAGGTCGTGTTGGGGGGCAGCACGGTCGCGAGCGCCGCTCCGGCGAGGATTCCAGCCGCTCGAGTGTCGGTACCTAGATACGCGCGCGTAGTGGCCGCCGGATTGTAGAGCGCGAGCATCGCGACCATCGAGAGCCCGGTGAGCACGAGCGTGAGCGCGAGAACGGAGTAGCGCGTTCCTCGACGGAGCACGAGCATCACGATGAGCGGCCATACGACGTAGAACTGTTCCTCGATGGAGAGGCTCCACGTGTGCTCGAGTGGTGACGGCGAAGCAAAGAGCTCCCAGTAGCTCTTGTGCGAGAAGATCGCGCTCCAGTTCGCCACGTAGCTGAGCGTCGCGAGCGCGTCCGCACGAAGAGCTTGGAGCTCGCTCGGTTTGGCGAAAAATCGACCGTAGATGGCGATGACCGGCATGAGCGAGAGCAGGGCCGGAAAGAGCCGCTTTGCGCGTCGAACCCAGAACGACGAGAGCGCGATGTGCCCAAGCTCGCGATGCTCGGCGAGGAGCAATGACGTGATGAGGTACCCGGAAAGAACGAAGAACAAGTCGACTCCGAGGTAGCCGCCCGGAAGCGCACCGTTCGCGTGAAAGAAAAGAACGCCGAGGAGCGCCACACCGCGCAGCCCATCGAGCGCGGGAACATGACTAAGGCTAGTGCGATTGGCCGAGGACAAGGCCCAGACTATAACAGACCTATGGATGAGCCGAGCGTGCATGCCCGGGGATCGTGCTCGCTCCCGCAAGGTGGCGAGCGATGAGCGTATTGACCTCCGCAGCGTGTGAAATTGGACCCATGTGCCCCGCGCCCGCGACTTCGTGAAGGAGTGCGCTCGGAAGTGCGGCCAGCAGGATTTCGGCAACGCGCCTCGCGGCGATCGGAGAACGCTCACCCACCAGAAGTAAGGTCGGACGTGCGAGCGTGGCGTACGCTTCGGCGGCCGTGCGATCGCGCTGGAGCGAATCGACCTCCAAAAAGACCTTTCGGCCAACTGCGAGAAACGCTCCCCGCGACGCAGCCGGCATCGCGCGCCATGTTCCCGGACCGTTCCAGTAATCGACGAACGCTTCGAGCCAGGGCTCGCTGCCACCGAACGACGGATCGTCGGGAGTCAGAAAAAGAGCGGTGCGCGCGAGGTCGGCGATGCCCGCCTCGTCGTTGGCACCGTAGAGCACACCGAACGCGACGGGGTCGAAGAGGGCAAGCGATCGCACGCGTGACGGATGGAGCCGCGCGAGCGTAAGGGCGACGAGGCCTCCGTACGAGTGACCAACGACGTGCACGGGCGCGCTCACATCGGCAATCAACTTTACGACCGCGGCGACGTCATCGAGGAAGTCGAACGGCGCTCTCGGCGGCCACGGTGGGTTGGAGCCCGATCCAAAAAAGTCCGGCGCGATCACCCGGTACTGCGGTGTGAGAAGCTCGATGAGCTTGCGCCACTGCCGCGACGACATGCCACCGCTGTGAAGGAGCAGGACGACCTGACATTCTACTTCACCCTCGACAGTCAAGTCAGCCGCCGGCGTCGTTGACACCGGGGAGCGCTTTAATCTCCGTTCGCGCTTCTTTCCAGGCGCGTTGCACTACCCAGGAAAGCGAGCGCTCGAGCCGCTGCGCTTCGCTCTTGATCTCTTCGAGGGCGGTCTCGGGGAAATAGAGGCTTTGCTTTCGCTTGTCGTTCGTTGCGGCCATGAGCTTGCTCCTTCGTTCTTCCTTGCGGCCTACTGGCAGGTGACGAGACCGGCCGCGCAGCCCGCCTTGCAGCGGAAATTACTTTTGACCATCACACAGTCGTCGTCTGTCACGCAGGTCTTCGAGCACTGCTTTCCGTTCACCTGACAGCCGCCCGCCGCGGGCATGAACGCGTAGTCGAGGCACGCAAGGCCACTTTCGCAATCGCCGTCGGCGCTGCATTTGCCGCCCGCCACAGTGGGCGCCGGCTTGGAGCTACAGCTGCTTGCGATGCCTCCTAGGAGGAAAAGACCCGCGAACGCTGCCACGTACTTCGTTGCTCCCGCCATCTCGAACCTGCCTTTCTGTGCGACCGGAGCGTACCGTACCACCCTACGTGCCGCCGCGGTGCGCGCGAGATCGCCGGGAAAGTCACAAAAAAAAGCCGTGAGGTCATCACGGCTCAGATCGGCATCGGCGACTGAGGTCTAGGACACGGAGCCCTGCTTGGGCGGCGTGGTCGTTAGATCGCGCTTGAAGGATTCGATCGCCCTCGCGATGGCAGCCGACCAGCGCTGGCTCTTTTCGACTTCAGTCAGCTCCTGACGCACGCGTTCGCTATCGAGCATTCGAGTTCTCCTTCAAGTCGCAATGTGGACGGGTGGTGGGTGGCTACTTGTTCGCCTTCTGACGTGCTTCGCCTTTGAGCTCTTTGGCTTTGCCTTCGACGATCATCTGCTCGTTGTCGATGACGTGGCCGACTCGGTTCTTGACGGCGCCAACGACCTGTTCGACGGCACCCTTCGCGCGCTCTTTGCCCTTGGCAGCGGCTTCGCGAGCTTCGCCCTGGAGCTCCTTGGCACGGCCTTCGGCTTCCATCTGCTGGTTGCCGATGACCTTGCCGACCGCACCCTTGATTTTACCGCCGAGCTTCTCTGCCTCTGCTTCTGCCCGGTCGCCTGCGTTGCTCATGATCGGTTCCTTTCGCTTTGATGGTGTGCCGTTGGTGTTGCTTACTCGACTGCTAGTACAAGCCCCGTGCCGCTTCGAAATCCGGTCTTTTTCATCCTCTTGCGACTCGATTGTGACGCGAGCGCGCGCACGTCGGTCACGGTTGGGGCGGTATGGCGTCGAAGAGGTTGAGGCGGTCGGCCAGCCCCATGATGAACATGATCAGCATCTCCGCCTGGAACGGCTTTCCGATGTGGAGCTCGAAACCGGCGAGCCGCGCTTCTTCGCGGATCTCAGGACTGTCCTGACCCGTGATCGCGATGGCGTGGATGTCGGCGCCGAAGGGGAGCTCCTTCACCTGGCGCACGAGCGAGCACCCGTCTTCGTCCGGCATCGCCAGGTCGGACACGAGCATTCGCGGACGCCAACGTTTCATCAGTGCGAGCGCGGCGGAGGCCGAAGCGACACCTCGAACGTCTGCGCCTTCCTTCGCCAAGACGAAGGTCAGGAGCTCGCGGTTGTCGTCGTTGTCGTCGACGACGAGCATCGGGAGGCCGAGGAGTCGCGACCCCGGCGCTCTCCTCGCGCGTGGTACCGGCGGGATCGGCGTCACGTGATCTCCCGCGAGCGGGGTGGCGGCACCGTCCGAGTTGCTTTCCTTCACGATGGTCTCATTCCTCTCAAAAACATGTGAAAAAGCGTTGCCCTCGCCTGCTGCCATCGGGTGCGCTATGTTTGCAGATGGGGCGCGCAGATGCACGAGAACGAGCAGCAAAACCGGGCCGTGCCCTTCGATCTGATTGCCGAAGAGGAGGACCTCGTCGACAGCGTGCGTAACGCGCTCAGCAACGATCCGGATCGTTTGAAGCGCGTCGCCCAGCTCCTCCTGGACTCCGAGGTGGAAGATCGTGTGATCCACCAACAGCGCACCAAGCAAACCGCCGAGGGTGATGCAACGAAGCGCTGGGCTCTTTTTAAGAAGAGGCTCAGCGCGGTCTCATCGTTTGGAGCAGCTCAGGATCTCGTCGACTCCGTGCCCCAGGCCGCCGCGCTTCGGGAGCGACTCTTTTATTTGCATCTTGGAAGATTCATTCAGACACAGAACGTTCCCGAAGCCGCGAGCGCGGAAGAACAGGTGGAGCTCCGCGCTCTACTTCTCCGCATCACGGAGTCGCAAAAGCGCTGAGCCCCCCCTCCTGGCAGAGCTAGACGAGCGCGCCTCGACCGAAGACAGCGTGCTTCACCCCGAGCACGACCATCGCGCCAATGACGGCGACGAACATGCTCCAGATGTTGAACCCGGTAACACCGACGGCGCCGACGAGGTTGAAGAGAAACCCGCCGAGCACCGCACCGACGATGCCGAGAAGGATGTCGAGAAGGGCGCCTTCGCCGCTCCGATTGACAACCTTGCTAGCGATGAACCCCGAGATGAGACCGAGAACGATCCATGCGAGAATGGACATGACGTAGCTCCTTTACTTGACCTGGTTGCCGTTGGGCGACACGGGCGAGAGAATGATTTCGACGCGACGGTTGTTCGCGCGGCCTTCCGCCGACGTGTTGTCTGCGATCGGGCGATCCGGGCCGATGCCGACGGCTTTGACGTTCTCCGAGGGAATACCGTGGCTCGTGAGATACGTGCGGACCGACTCAGCGCGATGCTGCGAGAGCTCCATGTTGTACTGGTGCGCGCCCTGCGAGTCGGTGTGGCCTTCGATGGTGACAGTGCGCTCGGGCGCGGCCTTGAGAGCGGTGACGACGTTCTCGAGCTGACTCATGGCGCCGCCGATGAGCTCGTATTTCGCCGAAGCAAAGAGCACCTGTCCGGAGAGCGTGATGACCATGCCGCGCGCTTCTTCCTTCACCGGAATCTTCGCGAGCGCGAGAGCGTCCATCGCGTCCTTCGCCCGCTTGTCCGCCTCGAGACGACGGTCGCGTTCCTGCTGAAGCTGCTGCGCAGTCATCGCGCCCCGATTCTGCTCGCCGGCGAGGGCTGCCTTCGTGTCCTTCAGATCGGTCTCGGTCTGCTGGCCCTTGGCGAGCTTGTTGCGCGCGGTTTCGCCTTCCGCTTTCGCGAGACCGGCCTGCGCTTCCGCGAGCTGAGTCTTGCGAAGAGCGACGTACGCTCGGTCCTGGGTTTCCGTGGAGGTGGGATCGTCTTCGAACGATTTTTCCGCGAGGTCGAGCGACTCCTTCGCGACGTGGAGCTGCGCAGGATCGAGCTGACCCGCCTCGCCAGCGGATGCCTTCTTGAATTCGGCGCGGGCAAGGACGAGCTCCTTCGGCGGCATGGCCGTGGCGCATGCGGCGAGAGGTGCAATGAAAGCAAATGCGAGGGCGAAGCTGGAAAACGTCTTCTGAATGGTTTTCATGGAATCTCCTACTTCTTCTTCAGATCTTCGGTGGACTTCGCCGCTTCGCTCTTGGCCTTGGATTCACGTGCCAAGGCGACGGCAAGCTCTCCGTCGGCGTCTGCGCGAAGCAGGGTGAACTCGGCTCGCTTGTTGTCGCCGTCTGCCATCTGCGCTTTCGCCTGATCAATTTCTTCCTGAGCAAGCTTCATATGGAGGGCCCCCTGGGGATCCTTGTCGGCGTTGAGCTCGCGGGCCGCACGCACCGAAGCTTCGGAGGTGGCCATCCGTGCGGTGGGGGCCGGGTAGGACCCACAACCAACGGCAAAAATAGGAATCAACGTTGCTGCAATCGCAAAGCATTTCATTTCGTCCCTCATTCTTGGCCTCGCTTTGCATGAGTCGGGCCGCTGACGGAAGCGCTGTAAAAGGCAGCAATCAGCGCGAGTGTGACGGTGTTGCACCGAGGCGAGCTGTGCGCTGTGGCGAATTTGCCGATCAGCGCGAGCCAAGCTCGGTCAGCCCTCGGAGGGCGCTTTGGTCTCGACGCCGCAGCGTTCGAGCTTTCGGTACAGGGTGCGCCGATCGAAGCCGAGGACTTGGGCGGCCAGCGTCTTGTTGCCGCCGAGCGCCTCGAGAACGCGAAGGATGTACCTTCGCTCGACTTCGTCCATCGTGAGAAGCTCGGACGGATCGGAGGTCTCTACGATCACCCGCGACTGCTTGAACGCCCTGATTTTTTCGGGGAGATCGTCGACGCCGATCTGGTCGAAGCGAGCGAGGGCGACGGCGCGCTCGATGCAATTCTGCAGCTCTCTCACGTTCCCAGGCCACGGATAGGTGAGGAGCTTGTCGGCAGCGCCGCTCGACATGCCGGTGACCTTCGAGCGCGCCGACGCCGCGTAGCGCTCGATGAAATGCTGAGCAAGGAGGAGGACGTCGCTCCCGCGCGCGCGAAGGGGCGGTACGTTGATGCGCACCACGTTGATTCGGTAAAAAAGATCCTCGCGGAAGCGCTTCTCGTCGACCTCGGTCTCGAGATCGCGATTCGTCGCGGCGACGAGGCGTGCATCGAAGGGCACTTCTTGATCGCCGCCGACGGGACGCACCGTGCGCTCCTGCAGCGCGCGAAGAAGCTTGGCCTGCATGCCCATCGGCATCTCGCCGATCTCGTCGAGGAAGAGCGTGCCTTTCGAGGCTTTCACGAAGAGGCCGGGGCGCGCGTTTCTCGCGTCGGTGAACGCGCCGCGGGTGTGTCCGAAGAGCTCGCTCTCGAGGAGCGTCTCGGGCATTGCCGCGCAGTTGATGGCCACGAACGGCCCCTTCGCGCGCGGGCTGCGAGTGTGGAGGGCCTTGGCGACCAGCTCTTTTCCGGTACCGCTCTCACCGGTGACGAGCACGCTCGTATCGCTTTCTGCCACGCGGTCGAGGAGATCTCTGACCGTTTCCATCGTGGGGCTCCGCCCGATGATGTCGTCGTTGCGCTCGGTCTCGTCGAACGCGAGCTTGAGGCGGCGCACTTCGTCGCGAAGCTGCCGATGACGAAGCGCGCGCTCGAGGGTGAGGGCGATGTCGTCCATCTCGAAGGGCTTGCTCACGAAGTCGTACGCGCCGGCTCGAATGGCTGCGACCGCGGTTTCCATGCTGCCGAACGCCGTCATCACTACCACCGGGATGTCGTCCCGGCGCTCGACGATCTGGCGGCAGAGATCAATGCCGCTCATGCCTTGCATGTTGAGGTCGGTCACGACGACGTCGAAGTCCTGATCGGTGAGGAGAGCCAAGGCATCGCCAGGAGAGGTGCGCGTAACGACCTCAAAATCGCGCCTTTTCAGGGCACTTTCGAGGATCTCGCACATGCTGCGATCGTCGTCGATGATGAGAATGCGTCCTTGCACGAATTTCTACCTCGCGCGGACTTTACGTCAGACTACTCCTGTCGAGTAGCATTCCTTTGACGCCGGTGGTCGCTCGACGATCTCAGTTCGCGGGGAAGTAATCGGCGAGAGGCGTCGCCCCGACCGCCGAGCCGATTCGAGGCACGCCGAGGCCGTCCTCGATCGTCGCCAGGAGCGAGAAATGATCGCCGTGCACGGGACTGACGAAAGCGCTCGTTTTTGCGTACGGCGAAAGGACGAAGATCGGAATCGGATCGTCCGTCTTCGAAAGGGGGTTGAGGCCGCCCGATCCGTCGTCTTCGTCCCACACGATGACGAGGAGCCCACCGTTCTTGAAGGCCGGCGAGTCGATGATCGCTTTTGCGTTCGTGGAGAGCCAAGTGTCGCCCTGCGCGACGTCGGCCGCGGCCTGCTGGAGACCCGTGCCGTGCATGTCGTTGGTCAAGCTCGGAGCGATGAACGAAAAAGCCGGAGGCGCTGCCGCGAGATCGGTGGCGAAGAAGCCCGCGTACGGCACGACGTGCGATGTGCAGCGAGCGCCAGCATCGCCGGCCTGCATGTTGTCGTAGTAGAGAAACGGCATGTGCTTCGGCGCGTAGCCGCCTGCCGTCGCGGTGTTACACGCCGTTCCCATGTCCTCGCCGTAGGCCTTCCACGTCTTTCCGCTGGCCTCGAGCTGATCTCCGAGGTGGGCCACACCCTGGTTGCACCCGCAGCCGCTGGGGAACGGCAGCGTGTTGCAGATGGTGCAAGAGGCGCCGACGGGAGAGCAGTCGCACTTGACGCCTTGATCATCGCCCGAGGTGAGGGCGAGGTAGTTCGGGAGGCTCGGGTGGGAAGTACCGTGGTAGTCGGAGCCAGTCGCCGCCACGGTTGCGAGCGCCTTCAGGTACGGCGTGTTCGTCGCCGCATCGAGAGAGGCCTTCGACGTGTTCTCCATCATGATCACGAACAAGTGGGAAAAAACTGGAATCCCTGAGGTCGCGCGGCAAACCGGTATGCCGTTTGCTGAGCCGCAGGTCGTTCCGCTGGGACACGTCCCGCAGCCGACTTTTGGAGCGTCACTCGTCGGGCCGTCGGCGCTGCTTCCGCCCTCGTCTGTCGAGGCTTCGCCCGTTCCGCCACCGTCTGCTCCCGGGCCTCCCGTGCCGGCGTCGCCGCCCGCGTCGGCGCTGGAAGACGAGCACGCGTTCAAGGCCACTGCCGACAAACAGCTCGCGAGGCAGAAGAACGAGACAAAGCGCGAAGCGTGGTTCATCGGATGATTCCTCTCGAGAAGGGACTGTTCGCCAAACGGAGTCGGCAGATGAATGTACCGGTGTCCGTCGTGCGCAGGCAGCGCCGTGACGATTTTTTTCTAAGGGCCGACGCGCGCGCTCGCGTCTGGGTCGCAGAAGCGCTTCGCACCGCTGCAATCAGCCGAGACCATCCGCCAAACGAGCCCCGCCTCGCCGTTGAAGATGAGGCAAGACGCGTCGGCCGCCGTCACTTGGCCAGAGCGGCGGACGTCGAGCGCGATGCCTGCAGGCGATGGAGCTCGACGTGAAACGAAATGACGACGGGGGTCGGATTCGGCGACACGCCGGCGAGCGCTACGACCGCGATCTACGCCATCAATGCTTCGGGCTCCGCAGGTGACACGCGGCGCGCCCACCTTTTTCGACGTATTGCTGGTGGTATTCCTCTGCGTTCGTAAAGGCGACCGCGGGCACGATCTCGGTCACGATCGGAGCGCGCACCTCTCCCGATTTCTGCAGACGATCGCGCGAGGCGAGTGCTGCGGCCTTCTGCTCCGGATTGAAGAAGAAGATGACGGACCGGTACTGCTCGCCGACGTCTGGTCCTTGACGATTCTTCGTCGTCGGATCGTGCAAGTTCCAGAAAAGATCGAGGAGCCGATCGTACGCGATGACCTTGGGATCGTATTCGACGCGAACGCTCTCGGCGTGACCGGTGGTGCCGGAGCAAACGTCTTCGTAGCTGGGGTGATCGGTGTGGCCGCCCGAGTAGCCCACGGCGGTAGCGAGCACGCCTGGCTCCTTGCGGAATTCCTCTTCCACGCCCCAGAAGCATCCGGCGGCGAACGACGCGAGCTCGGTCTTGGGCATCACGGCCGGCGCGCTCTTCGTTGCCACCAGGCCGTTCGCAGTCACGCGCCTAGCACCGCTCTGACCTGCGGCTGCCGCGTGGCAACCCGAGATCGTCATGAAGACTCCGCCCGCCAAGACCACCGCAAGTGTGCTTCCGATGCTCATCTTCAGCCTCCGCTAAGAGATACGCGGGACGCCGGCAGGTGGTTTCGGTCGTCAGGGGCGAATTCGAATTCCTAGCACCCTGCGCCCCAGCCAGGCCCCCGCGATCCCAAGGACTACGATCGGCGCGAGGTGACCGAGGACCACGTGGGCGGTTGCCGACACCGGGCAATGAAGATCGATTATCACTCCGGCCCATGCACCTGCGGCGGCGCCCAGCGCTGCGCCCGTCACTCGCGGCTGCACGGGATCCAAACCATGGCGCACCACCACGAACGCGACGATGGGGCTGAGCGAGAAGACGATCGTCATCGCAAAGCAGGCGAGGTGAATCCCGAGCGACGCAGCGGGGGCGTTCGCCTCGGGACACATCATGCTCCACACGAGAAACCACAGAAAGAGCGCGGGTGCCGTGGCGAGGGCGACGACCAGCAGCCATCCGACGGGACGAGCGAGCATCGACCTTCGGCGACCGAACGCTCCCCACGTAGCTGCGAGCGCGATGATCAGCCACCCGGCAGCGGTGACAGCCACGACCTCGGTCGTTCGCGTGCCGAGGTGGAGACCTCCTAAAGCGAAGAACAAAGTGATCCCGCCGAGCAAGGCGGCGGCCGCGGCGAACGCCGTGAAGAGTCGCACCGAAGCGCGATTCGGCGACGGTTCGTGGGAAGCCGCTTCGAGCACCCGCTTGCGGAGATCGTCGGGGAGCCGCGCGGAGGTCATGGTTGCCTGCCGAGCGCGCTGCGCAGAGCTTCGTAGGCCCGATGGGTGCGGAGCTTCACGGCCGACACAGTCGTCCCGAGCACTTGCGCGGCTTCGGCCATGGACAGCCCCTCACGTTTGACGAGATCGAATGCGACCCGCTGCGTCTCGGGAAGCTTCGCCAGCTCCGTCAGGAGCAGCGTCGCCAGCTCGGCGGCTTCGAAGAGCTGATCGGCGGGTGCATCCGGGGACACGACGTCCGCCGTGGCATCATCCGGATCCTTCGCGAGGATTTCGCGTTTACCTCGGCGCATGCCGTCAATCATCAGGCGCCGGGCGATGGCAAAAGCCCACGGGACGACGTCGGAGCCTGTGATGAAGCGCCCCCGCGCGCGGTGCATCTGGAGCATCGTCTGCTGGACGAGATCCTCGGCGCGCGCATGATCGCGGGTTTGACGAAAGAGGTAACCAAAGAGGCGCGGCGCCAGCCCGTCGTAGAGCTCGCCGAACGCGGAGTCGTCGCCTTCGGCGTAGCGATCCATGGCTACGTTGAGCTCGCTCGGCGGGGCCACGCGGCAACTTGTAACACGTTCACTACTACGTATAGTCGGTCGATCAAGTTTCGCCGGAGCTGAAATGCCGAACGTTCCTCGGCCCCCACGCATACTCGTGATTGACGATGAACCCTTGGCCGGGCGCGCCATCCGGCGAAGCCTCGTCGAGTGGGACGTGTCGGTGAGCCTGAGCGCGGTCGAGGCTCTCCAGCGATTCGTACGTGGTGAGCGCTTCGATGCGATCGTCTGTGACGTGATGATGCCGAACATGACGGGCAGCGCCCTCCACGCGGAGCTGCTGCGCTTGGTGCCCGAGCAAGCGGAGCGAATGATCTTCGTGACCGGCGGCGCCTTGACCCCCGAAACCCAAGCGTTCGTCGAAGAGCACTCCGATCGCGTCATGCTCAAGCCGTTCGTCATTCGTGAATTGCAGCGGCGCATCCGAGAGCGCCTCGGGCGCTGAGACCCTTGCAACTCGTGGCCACGGCCATCGGTGTGGGCGCCCTCGCCGCAAGCGGCTTCGCGCTCGCGGAGGAAGATCCGCGCCGCCGGATGTGGCTGCGGATCACCGGTGGATGCCTGTTCGCTGGCCTATTCGTCGTCGATCCGGCGAGCTGGTTCGTAGGCGGCGTCGCTGTCGTGGCGGCTCTCGTCGTGATCAACTTCGTTCCAGGGTGGCGAGGCCTTCCCGCCTCGAAGCGACGCGCAGCCATGGATGCCGCGGTGTTGCTCGGCCTGGCGCTGTTTCTCCCCACGCTCATCGTGATCGCCGCGCTCGTCACGGGATCAGCGGATGCGGCCGCGACCGGCATGCTCCTCGCGGTCCCAGCGCTCCCCGAACGAGTCCTCCCCGCGATCGTGCTGTGGGTGGTCCTTCTCCTGCTCCTCGCAGACGGCGCGCGCCCCTCGCGCTCACCGGCGCTCGCCGTGAAGTGGGCGCTCTGCGCGACCATCGTTTGCCTCGGCATTCTTCGGGCAGCGCGCGTCGCCTCGCTCGCCTCGCTCCCCATCGAGACGGGCTGGTCGGAGAATCCTTTCCTGACCAACGCGCTCAAGCTCGAGGCGCACGTCCCGCTCTATGGTGACCCGGAGCTCCTCAATTCGTACACCTATTCACCGTTGATCGATCTCCTTCACCGAGCGCTCCTTTTGCCCTTCGGTCTGCAGCTCTCGCTCCTCGCCAATCGCGGCTTGGTTCTGACCGAGCAACTCATCGCCATCGCGATCATGGTCTGGAGCCTCGCCCCGCACGTCGTGAAGTGGTCCGACGTCGGCGCACGGATAGGGCTTACGATCGGCCTTGGAACACTCGTCCTGTCAAGCGTCGTAGCGGCGGCGGTTCACCCCGATCACCCGTCGCTCGTGTGCATGGCGGTGGCGTGGGCTCTTCTCTTGCGCGAAGAGGTTTGGCCGCGCTGGGCGTGGTGGACGGCGCTGATGATGGTCACCCCGCTCGCAGTGTCCTTCAAGCTTTCGGGGGCTGGCATTGGCGTTGGGCTCGCCGCGGCGTTCGCGCTCGAGCGACGGTGGTCCGTGGTCCGGGTGCTCGCCGTCTCGGGGGCTTTGTCGGCTGCGACCCTTCCCCTCTTTAACGCGACGCTCGGCCGGTATTCGTTTTACGCGCTCACCCTCCAGAGCTCGCACCCCATCGAGTGGCATCGCATCACGGATTTGGTGACCGGTCCCTTCGGTCACGCCGCAGCGCCACTTGTTCTTGTGCTGGTGGCGGTGGGTGTGACGAGCGCCGAGTCAGTCGCGACGACAGCCGCGAAGCGCTTGGGTGCGCTCACGTTGGGTAGTTTCCTGTTCGCTCTCCCCGCCTATCTGAAATACGCCGGACGCGACAACAACCTCATCGCTCCCTTCGCTTGCTTCGTGGCGACGGTCCTCGTCATCGCCGCCAAACCGCGGGCCCGCGTCCTACATCCGCTCATCGTTCCGGCGTCGCTCCTGGTTTCTCTCGCCGCAATCTGCCCGCCACTTCTTCCGGTGAGAGGTGCAGCGCGCGCGCAGATCGTTCGCGAGGCCGGGGAGCTCGCGAACATCGTGAAAGGCAAAGGCACTTCGCTCCTGCTCGAGCAGACGAGCGCGCTCATCGCCGGGGATCACCGAGAAGTTCCCGTCGACCGTGGAAACTCCGCGATCGAGCTATTTTACGGGCGAAACGTGGCCGCATGCCGCCTCTTCGAGCACATCGAATCGGGCTACTACGACCGAATCGTGGTGGCGCACGATCTCCTCGCCCGGCGCGGCGATCTTCTCGGCAAGTTCAATGCGGAGCTCGCGCGGAGCCTGGCCGTCTACGAAGTGCGGACAGCGAGCGCGAGCTACGTCGTCTTCGAGAGCCCGAGCAAACAGCCAGCGACGTTCCGCGACTGTCGACCCTAGATCTTGCCGGGCTCAGCGTCCTTGGCGACGCTCGGCGACGATCCGACGTCGGCCGATTTCGCGGGGGCGATGGACGCCGGTGCGCTCTCGACGCGCTTGAACGGACGCGAAGGCTCGACCGCGACGGCGACGACCGACGGTGAAGCCGCCGACGGCCGGACGCTCGCGGTTGGTTCGACCGCGGGGACACTAGTGGCAGCGGGCGCGGCGGGACGCGCCGGGTCGCCTGCGCTTACCGTGGAAACGGTGGCGCCACGAACGACGGATTCCTTGGTCGGAGGGTCTCCGATGTCGAGGCTGCAATCGCCGAAGGTCACCTGCATGCCTGCGCTCTGGGTGAGGCGCACTTCGAGAGACTTGGCGCGGATGATTGTCTTGTCTTTCACCGTGCCCGAGAGCTGAACGAGGTCGGCGTCGAATTCTCCCGACAGCTCGCCGGAGGAGCGGAGCTCGGCGACTTTCACCCGGCCGTGCACTGCGCCAGAGGAGCTCACGGTGAGTGAAGGCGCGGCGACGTCACCTTCGATTTTTCCCCTAACGACCACAGCGCAGTTCGACGAGAGCGAGCCCTTGAACTGCGTCCCCTCTTCGACCAGCGTCTGCTTCGCGGGGCTGACGTTCTTTTCGCTCATGCTTTTCCACCTTTCGCAGCCTGAGGTCCACGCTTGCTGATCTTTATCCGAAGCTTGCAACCTGGCTCGAATCCGAATCGCGTTCCGTCGTCTGGAGCCTGCTCGACGGCGCCAACCAGGCATCCGCCCGAGGTCACCACGAGCTCCCGCGGGCCAACAATGCCGGGGGCCTCGCGCTCGAAGAAATGACCGTTGATCGTGATCTTTCCGAAGCCCGTGATCTTGCAGCCGGCGAGGACTCCCGCCTTGCCGATGACGAGCTCGGTGCCTTTTCCTAAAGTGATCGAGCACTGCTCGAAGAGACTTTCGATCTCCACCGACGCTCCCTCCTCGAATTCCAAGCTGGCGTTGCGCAGGGTGTCACCATGCCCAAAAAATCTCTTCCCAACTCCTGCGCGCGGCGCTGCTGCGCTCAGCGCAACCGGCGGAGGCGCGGCCGTCGTCTTCGGTCCCTCGCTGAGATATTCGAGGATCTGCGAGGCGGGAATTTTTGCCGAACCGTCGCCGGCGAGGCTGGTGTCGATCGAATCCCCTTTGACGGCGCGCACCGGTTTGCCGGTCCCCGTGATCCCTCCGAGCTTCGCGCCGGCGACGTTCGCTCCTTCGAGACTGGCAGCGGTCAGGTTTGCGTGCCGCGCATCTGCCTGCGAGAGATCGGCGTCGTTGAGCGCGGTGTGGGAAAGGTTCGCCTTGAGGAGAGAGACGCCGGAGAGCTTCGCCCGTCGCATGTTGGCGTGGGAGAGATCCGTCGAGTTGAGACGGGCGTCCGTGAAGTCTGCATCTTCGCAGTTCGCCGAGTGAAGGTTCGCGTTCGACAGATCGGCCAAGAGGAGCTTTGCTTGGCCGAGGTAGCACTCCACGAGATCGGCGTTGGCGAGCACCGCGCCGCTCAAATCCGCACCGCTCAAGTTCGCCGAATGAAGCTGAGCGTAGCTGAACTTCGCGCCGGTGAGGTCCGCGCCGACCAGGTTCGCCCCTTCGAGATTCGCGCGACTGAAATTCGCGCCGGCCAAGATGGCTCCTTCGAGGTTTGCGCCTTCGAGGTCTGCGTTGTCGAGGTTCGCCTCTCGGAGATCCGCGGTCACCAGGTAAGCTTCGCGGAGGCTGGCGTTCTTGAGGTTTGCGCGACTTAGCCGGGCGCCTTCGAGATTGGCGCCTTCGAGATCGCATCTTCGGAGGTTGCCCCCTTCGAGCGTAGCCCCGGCCAGATTCACGCCGCGCAAATCAGCGCGTTCGATTCTCTCGCCGCGCTTAATTTTGCTGAGGATTACGTCAGGTGTGAAGTCGGGCATCGTTGAAGGCTTCCTCTCCCCTTACTCGGTCAACGCTTGGTCGGGTCGGGCGGCGTGCCCGTCTCGCCTTTGAGGTATCGCTCGATTCTGTCGAGTCTCCGCTCGAAAGAAACTTTCTCCATGGCCTGCACGCGCTCGACTTCGCCGAGGCGAGCCATCAGCACCTGGACGCGCACGAAAATTTCGTTGCGTGACTGACGGAGGTGCCGCTTTCGCGCGAGCGCGTCGTCCGACCAACCCTCCGACGCTTTCTCGTACTCGTTGTGAATTTTTCGGAGCTGCGGAGCGAGCGTTTCCAGGAGCTGACGCTCTGAAAAGCCTGGCATGTTTGCCGATTGATGTAGATCACGCCGGTAGCCTTCGACCTTCTTCACGATGCGGAGCGCGAGCTCGCGCGAGATGCCCGACGTCGCTGCGATTGACGAGGCATCGGATCCAAAGAGCGCTGCGAGGGTCGTCAGCCCGGCTGCTGCGAGCTTGCCCAGTACCGTGCGATTCACCCCCGCGACCTGGAGGAGCAGAAGGTTGACCACCGCGTCTTCCGGACTCCGCCCGCCTTCGAGCGAGAACGCGTCGGGCATCACTTCGCTGAGGCCGTTGTAAGCGGTCAGCAAGCGAAGCCGGGTTTCGCCTCGAAGGATGCGGTCCTCTCCGCGCGACGCGTCATCGAGGACGCCGCCAAACGCGTCGAGAGCAACGCAGAGCTCGGTGAGTTCCATGCTCTGCGCCGAACGCCGAAGAGACTTTACTGCCGGCGCGCACACTTGAATGGCATTTTGCTGCGCCTCGCCCGCCTTCAAATCGAGCATGAATTCCCGAACGGGGCTCATGTATTTGCTGACCAGCTCGGCGAAGAGCGCACGAACGTCCGCGTACTCGAGGCCCATCATCGCGCTGGAACCTCCGGAAAATTTCGGCGGCGGCGGCGACGATTCTTCGATCAAAATGTCCAGCGGCTTCGAGTCGGGTGCGGGCACATGGTGCTCTCTCGTTGCCTGGGGAACGGAGCTCGGGGGCGCGTCGTCGTCGGCGTCTAACTCCTGGGTCACCGAGAAAACGACGTCGATGTCGCTCTCGACTTCGTCCTCGCTCGGAATGGTCAGACTGCGTTGACGGTGCGGCGGGATCGACTTGCGGCGAGGGCCAGACGCCTCCGCTGGCAACGCAGGAGGGTGTGCCGCTGATTCATCGCCGACGGGCTTCGTTTCTGGGCGGGCGGCGGGTGACTCCTCGGGCGTGACTCCATCCTCGGCCGGCTTCTCGCCTTCACCGCCCTGACCTTTATCGAACCGCCGTGTAAAAGTGCTCATTCAGCAGGGCCTCGAAAGAGCGAGCCGCGCGACGCCACGGCTCCGTCGCGCAACGGGAAGCCTCGAGCATACCGAGGCCGCGCGGCCCTTGCTTCAAATACGGCGCAGTCGGCACTCGAGCGCGAAACAGGCGAGCCGCTCTCAGGTTTCGGCACCCGCGCGCACGCTACGATTTCGCCGCGCCCCACACCGTGCCGATTCGCCAGCGGAGCGCCGTCGCCTCCGGGCTCATCGCGAACCGCGCAACATCGCCGGCCAGTGGGTGCGTGAGGACGGCCGCGAGAGCGCGCGTATCGCGGGTGCTCGACGTTCGTGCGAAGACCGCATCGAGAGCGCGGAGCTCGTCGAACGTGGAGAGCAGCTCCCCGGAAGCGAGGAACGCAACGCGAGACTCGGCGCGAGCCACGGCGTGCACGAGCTCCTCAATTTCCTGCGCAGTGATTCGCGCGCTTTCGAGCTGTGGAGACAGGTCGGCGAGGAGCTTCCTCTGCTTACGCCCGATGGCGTGCGCTACACGTGGCTGGTAGCTGGCCACGAGCTCCGCGACGTAGCGGTCCTCTGCCTCGCTCGCGAAATCGGGAACGACTTGCCGGCCCACGGCAACGAGGTAGGCGTGCACGTGCGGGGGGGGCAAATCCTCGATCCACGGGACACGCAGCGCCACCCGGGTGAGGGCGCGTGCGATCGCAGCAAGCTGCAGCGGCTCGGGCTGGCCCGTGAGCGCGGGGGGCACGACCAACCACGGCACGTCCTGGATGAAGACGCGCGCGAACGAGACTGTATCGCTGATCGCGAGCTCCACTTCCTCGAGCGCGAGGATCCGCATGACGCGATCGAGCTGCGCCCGGAACGGATGTCCACTCCGTGCACCGATCCGTTCGCGAGCCGAAATCCCTAGCTCGCTTAGGTTTGCGCGGAAAATTTTTCCTTCCATCCCAGACGCCGCCGCCGCCACCTCGAGCAGGACGTGGCGCCCCTCGGGAGGGAGGGCGCGCTTCACGAGGGTGGCACGATCGAGGCCCTCGACCGAGGACGGATCGTAAGGAAGTCGCCGCGAGCGGAGCCACACGTGGGCGCCGTCGTCGAGGCCGCCTGCGAGGTCCCGGAGCTCTCGCACCGCGATCGCCTCCTCACCGCGTCGACTGCTGGAGAGCACGCGCTCCAGCAGTTCCAGGCCGGCACCTTGGTCCTTCAGCGCGAGGAACGGGTGGGGATCCGGCGTGATCATCGGCAAGAGCGTGCCCGCTGCCTCCTCGTTGCCACCGATGCGCGCGAGCGCGCGTGACAGGTGAAAACGGCTTTCGAAGAGGGTCGGATCGAGCTGCACGGCCTGACGCAGATGGCTAATACCTTCCTGCGACCGACCCATCGACTCGACCTCGAGCTCGCCGAGCGCGGCGAGCCACCCGGCGTCCACACGACCAAGCTTTTGTCCGCGCGAAACGACCGCAGCAAGCGCGCGCGCCTGCGACGTCTGGTCTCCTTCATGGAACGCGGTGAGACGCGCGAGCACGTTGGCATTCGGAGCTTGCGCCGCAGCTTCGATGAGAGCGCGCTCCGCCCCCGCGCGATCCTCCATGCTGGTGCGCAGATCGAAGACCTCCATCAAGATCGCCTGCTTCGCTTCGGCTGTCGGCTCGGCGTCGACCAACCGCTCGAGAAGCCCGGCGAGCTGCTCACGCACGGCTCCCGGTGCCGAGGCCTCCGTCGTGCGCAGATGGCGAATGAGTGCTCGCAGCGCCCGAGGACCGGTGGGCTCGAGATCGAGCGCCGCCCGAAGCACACGCTCGACGTCCGCCGGCTGAGCCACCACGCGCTCGTACAAGCTCGCCAAGCCGAAGAGCGCCGTCAGCTTTTGCGGGGTCTCGCGCGAGGTGCTTACCACCGTCTCGAGAACTTCGATCGCTTCACGCCAGCCCCGATGCGCGATGTAGAGCTCGGCTAGCGTGAGGAGCGAAGGTATGTGCCGAGGAGCGACTTCCCGTACCCGCCGCATCGCGTCGATGGCGATGGTCAGATCGTGGAGCTCGTCCCGCGCGATGCGCGCAATCTCTCCGCCGAGCATCACGATGGCGTCGGGGGCCTGCGCGCGGCGAATTGCGGAGCGGAAAGCCGCGACCAGGCGATCGTTCTGGTGCTCTTCGGCGCGCAGAGTGCCCAGTCTGCCCGCCGCCGGGATCGATTCCGGATCGGCCTCGAGCGCTTGCTCGAGCATTTCTGCAGCGCGCAGACGTCGCCCTTTCGGCTCGCCCAAACGCGGTTCCTGGGCGGTAAGAAGAAGGTCAGCAGCCTCGAGGAGATGACGCGCACGCACCTTCGGATCCGTTGCCAGATCGGCGAGAGCGACCGCCGCTACGAGCCCCGCCTCGGCGTCGCGCAGCTGCGTGGCGAGGCGCGCTGCCCCCGACGCCGCAGTGACCGAGAGAGGATCGATCCGTAGCGCCGCGCGGTAATGCTCGATCGCATCCGCCGCGCCCGGGTCGGTAGGATCGCCTTCGCGCTCGAGAAGCGTTCCAAGCTGAAGATGAATCGCCAGGATTCCGGTGTCGTCCGAAGCATGCCGGAGGAGACCTCGAAGCGCGCTCACTGCCAGGGCGCGTCCTGAAGAATCTGCCATCCGCGTGTGCACGAGCGCGCGACGAAGCGAGGCGTCGAGCGCGGCTCGATCGCCCGGCGCGAGCTCCAGGATACGCTGGTAAACGGCTGCGTCCGTGCTCTCCGGGAGCTGCCACTCGACGAGCGCGGCCACCCCCCAGAGCGCGCCGAGCTTCGCGATGGGCGAGCTGAAGGCCGCCGCTTCTTGACAGAGCGTGTTGGCGAGAAGCGGCAGGGAGCAGGTCGCGCGAGCGATCCCTTCGAGCGTGCGCAACGCAGGGACGTGGTTCGGATCTTGAGCGAGCACCGATTCGACGAGCGCCGTTGCCTGTGCGACGTCGGTACCCGCGCCGAGAAGGAGCATCGCCCGCTCGAAGGCTCCTGCGCGCCCAAGCGTGGTGGAAGGCGCGTCGACCCCCGCAGGGAGCAGCGTCGCAAGAGCCATCGCGGGCGCGATTCGCGCGAGCACCCGTACCAAGCGCTCGACGATGAGCTCGTCGTCCGGGGTCTCTGCGAGCGCGCGCCCATAGAGGCTGGCCGCACCAGCGTCATCGCTCAAGCGAAGCTCGTCGATCTCTGCGGCACGTACGAGATGACGGGCGCGCTCGGTTGGCGTCGTGGCGTCGGTCGCCAGCTCCTCGAGCGCAGCCCGCAGTCCCTCGTGATCGCCCAAGCTCTCCAGCACGCGCGCGATCGCTTCGGGCGGCACGGGATGTTTGGAATCGAGCTTTCTCGCCGCCTTGAGCGACGCCAGCGCTTCCCGAGGGAGATTGAGCCTCGTTTTCTGCACGTCTGCTTGAGCGAGCCAGAGCGCGAGCTTTTCCTTGTCGTCCTTGGCCTGACCGATCCGCGCGGAGAGGGCGCGGCCCGCGAGCTCCCAACGCCCGGCTGCCTCGTGCAGCTGACTCTCGAGCTTTCGCGCCTGGGCTTGCGAGGGAGACGCCTTGAGGACGTCTTCGACCAGAGCGAGCGCGCGGTCCGCGTCGACGCCGGCAAGCACCTCGGCGGCACGCGTCGTGAGCTCGAGCTTCGTCGCTTGGTCGCCCGCGTCGCGTGCTTCATCGAGGAGCGCGCGCGACACAGCACGCGGATTTTTCGCGCGGGCTGCCGTCCTCTCGAGACCGAGGAGAGCTCCTCGCCTATGCGGATCGATCGTCAGTACTGCCTCGTACGCTTTGCCAGCGAGCTCGGACTCGCCCATCACTTCTTCCCACAGGAGCGCGACCTTCTCGAGGTAAGCCACCTTACGGGCGGGATCTTTCGTTCGATCCGCCGCATGCGCGTAGAGCGCAATCCGGGCCCTCACGTCACCACTCGCTGGCTCGCTCGGCGCAGCAGTGAGGAGGCGCGTAAGGGGATCGAAAACTTCCGCGCTCTCCGGTGACGTCACCCACGCGGCACGCAAATGGGCGATGGCATCGGCCGTACGCCCGAGGGACTCGCAAATCTCCGCCGCCCGAACCAGCGCGTAGGTGCGCTTCTCGTCGTCGGTGGAGCGAGCGGATTCGTCCGCCCACAGAGTCGCGCGTGCGTCCTGCTTTCCGGCCGCCGCGAGGAGACGATCCGCCCACGCTAGGAGCGCTTCGTCAGAGGGATCAAGCGCGCGCGCCCGTTCGATCTCGCGGATCGCGCCTTCGGTGTCGCCCAGCTGCTCCGAGAGCGTGGCGAGAGCGCGGTGTTCGTGCGACTCCGGAAGCGGTGTCGCGAAGAACTTGAGCCGCGCGCGGCGGGCGCGAAGTGCATCTGCGGGTCGCCCGGCACCCTCGTGGATCCTCACGAGCTCGTCGAGGATCCGCCTTTCGGTGGCTGGTAACATTTGAGTGCGTGTCGCCGCTCGTTCGAGTAGGCGCGTCGCCCGCGGCACGTCGTCGAGGCGCGCGGCAGCGATGCAGGCTGCATCGAGCTCGAGCCACGCCGACCGCGCGCCGTTCGGCTCGATGCCGGCCTCGTCCTCGAGCAGGGTGACGAGCGACGCCGCGTCTTGATGGATGGCCGCGTGCCTGATGCAAGCATTTCGCACCGGACCAACGCCCGAGTCGATGACGAGCGCGCGCGAAAGCGCTTCCCACGCTCCGTCGGTCTGACCGAGTTTTCGATCGAGAATTTGAGCCCGTTCGACGTGTAGCCAGGCCGCGAGCTTCGGCTCGGACGCGTAGGCCACCGCCATTCGCGCGAGGTGCGCCGCGTGCTCTTCGTAGGCCTTCGTTCCTCCCTTGGCGGCCATACGGACGGCTTCGATACCTTTGAGCGCAGCGGGATGCTCGGGCGCTGCGGCGAGCGCGTCTTCCCACGCTACACGGATCGCTTCGGGCTTTTCGCCCGCCGCTTCGAGGAGCCGCCCACGCTCCGCGATCAGATCCGCGCGCGATCCATCCGAGCACGCCGAGATCTCGGACCCGAGGTGCTCGAGCAGGACCTTCGCGCTCGACCGGCCATGCTGCGTGCGTCGCAGAAGCGCGTGCGCGGCCGTGAGGTCGGGATCGATCTTGAGCGCAGCGTGCGCATGGAGCGTTGCCCGCGATCCGTCGCCGAGCACCTCCTCGGCGAGCGCGATCTCGAGCTCCACCCGCGCGATGCCGATCTTGTCACTCTTCGCCGCAAGCGCGGATTTTCGGGCGACGAGCGCGTCGACCAGCTCCGAAAGGCGGGTGCGCACGATGACGGGCACACCCGGCGTCTTCAGCGGCACGACACCGAGCGGCGTGCGCAACGACACCGTCGTCTGCATCGGCGGCACCTTTGTGACACGGCCCTTCGGGAGGGGCGGCGGCGGCTTGGGAAATTTGGACCCTTGCATGGGCGTTGGGTGACGCGACCCCGGGATGGGGGGCGGAGCCGACGGAGCCCTCGGCGCGATGGGAGCGGAACCCGTGGGCGGAGGCTTCGGCGCACCGGCACGCGGCACTTCGACGTCCTCTACGGCGAGGAGATCGTCGACACCGTCGGATGCTGCGAGATCGCTGGTGGGAGGGTCGGCCATCGGAGCGGAGTCATCCTCTCACGAGTTCGCAAACGCTTCTACTGGACGCGCGGCCGGGCTAGCCCGTCCCGGATCTCTTATCGTTAGCCTATGATGCCTTCGTGAACGATCGAGTTGTATCAAAATGAAGCCGGGCCTCGGCGTGCGTCATTGCCCGCACTGCAATGCAAAAGTCGCAGGCGCCGGGAGCAAGCTCCTCCGTGACTGTCCGTCGTGCGGCGCGAATCTCGACGGACACTCGTTCTCACGACCAGCGAAGCAAAGTGGCGCGCTCATCCCGTGGATCGTCGTCGCGCTCTCATGCGTAGTGATAGGGATCGGTATCGCGGTATTCTTCCAAGTGCGTGCACTGCAGGAAAAAACGCCTGCGACGAGCGCGGCGGTGACGGCCGACGCTGGCCCCTCTCCAAGCTCCCATCTGCTCGCCTTCAAGACCTTCGAGCGTGAGGCGGCGACGCAGCAACTGAGCGACGCGGCGGAGACCATCGATGATTGCCGCGAACCGGGAGGACCAGCGAGCAGCACCATCGTCACCACGATCGTGCTTCAACCCAATGGAAAGGTGAGCGACGTCACCTTCGCCCGCTCGGGGTTCAACGAGACCGCCGCGGGCAAGTGCATCATCGAGCGCTTCTCGAAGATCCGTGTCCCGCCTTTTTCCGGGCCTAGCGAGAAGCTCTCGAAGTCCGTCACGCTGCCGTGACGACGCCCGCGACAGAGACGCGTTTGCCGGGCGACTACGGGTGGCTCCTCGTCGTGAGCTTCCTCCTCGGTCTGGTGATGCTCCTCTCGGCCGGGATCTACGATGGTCCTCTCGCAGAGCCCTCACTCGCGGTGGTGATGGTGGCCCTCGGCATCCTTGGCTGGCGCTTTTTCAAGCAGGTGTCGCAGCGCCCCTCCGCGGACGAGACGACCCGAGCCTGGGCGCCTCTTGCTCTCGCCGCGCTCGTCGCTTTCGTCGCGATGGGATTCTTCGACGTCCGACTCTTGCTCGATGCCAAGCGACCATGGCCCGTGATCCATGCGTCGCAAACTGTGTTCGTCCTTCTCCTCGCCTCGTACGTCCCGGGGATCAGCGGGCGCGTGAGCGAGACAACGCGCTGGAGGGATGCGCGCTTCCTCCTCTTCGGAGCGCTCGTGATTGCCTGCGGGTGCGAAACGATCGCGGTCTCGCCCCTACCGCACATCGACGTCTGGACGACGCACACGAACGGCGCGCGCGCATTTCTCCACGCAGACAATCCCTACACGAGCGTGTGGACGCGCGACACCGGACCAGGGCACGATCCAATCCCCTACGTGTACTCGCCGACTACGATCTACGCGTGCAGCCTTGGGCTCCTCCTCGGAGGAGACGTGCGCTACGCGATGCTGGCGTGCCTCGTCGTCACCGGCATTGCCATCCGCTACGTGGCGCGAGGCTCGAACGAACCGAAGTCCTCTTTCGTCGAAGACGCTCCGGTGCTCTTTTTTTGGCTCAATCCAAAGCTATTTTTCGTTCTCGAGCAGTGCTGGAACGACCCTTTTCCTCTCAGTCTGATTGCCCTCGCGGTGCTCGCCCATACGCGCACGCGCCCTATTCTCACCGCTGCGCTACTCGGTCTAGCGGTCACCGCGAAGCAAAGCATGTTCTGGCTCGTCCCTCTCGGCGGTGTTCTGCTTGGGTTTCATGTGCGGCAATGGATTGCCTTCGTCGGCTTCGCGGCCGCACCGGAGCTGCCTTTTGCGATGTGGAATTTTCGCGCGCTTAAATATGCGAACTTCGATTTTCTCGTTGGTCAGCCGCCGCGACTGGATGCTCTCACCCCGATCAACTGGCTCTATCGCCACTTCGCCATTCCGCCGAGCGGCCTCCCCGGCACGCTCCTCGGCGCTTCGGTGGTCGGGGTCTCGATGCTTCGTTTAAAGCGGACGGCGCCCCTCTTCGTCCTCGCCGTGACCTTCTCGTATTTCCTGTTTTTCGTCTTCAACAAGTGGGCATTCTGCAATTACTATTTCTTCCTTGCGGGGGTCGCGTCGCTCGCTGCCGCAGCTGCGCTTTTCCATCCAACGGCAATCAAGTAGGTTCGACTCATGTCGCCCACGATGCTCATCGTCTTGCTGGCGAGTTTTTTCCTCGCCGTAGTGAATGGCGCGAACGACGTCTCCAAGGGCATCGCCACCCTGGTGGGGAGCGCCGTCACCGACATCCGGCGCGCCATTATGGTCGGAGCCATCTTCACGGGCTTCGGGGCGTTGGCCGGAGCAGGGTTTCTCAGCGACACGGCACGAACGTTCGGCACCGACTTACTGGTGGACGGTGTCGTTCCCACTCCGGCCGCGGCGATTGCCGTAGTCGTCGGCGCCGGGCTGTGCGTTCTCCTCGCGACGATCCTGGCCATTCCGATTTCCACCACCCACGCTCTCGTAGGCGCGATGGGCGGAGTGGGCATGCTCGCTTTCGGAATGCACAGCGTCCGCGTCGGCGCAGTGCTCCTTAAGGTGGCGATCCCTCTCGCCCTCAGCCCGCTCCTCGCTTTCGCGATGACGGTCGGCCTCACCCGTTTCATGCTCGCGCAGAAAGAAAGCGGCCAAGCCTCCGGGCGCGCCGACACGATCGTGGGAACGATGTCGGCGCAGATGGTCGACAAGTTCGCGAAGTCGCACTGGTTCGTCAGCTGCGGAACGAGCTTTGGCCGCGGAATGCTCGATGCTCCGAAGCTCCTCGCTCTACCGCTCGCGGCCGGCACTGTCAGCGGCAACAACGAGCTTCAGTACGCGCTCTTCCTCATCATCGCTGGCGGGATGGTGGTCGGAAGCGTCGTCGGCGGCGCACGGGTAACGAAGACAATGTCGGAGCGCATCACGCGGATAGGATCGGGCTCGGGGTTCGTGGCCGCGCTCGTCACGGCGCTCCTCGTGAACGCTGCCGCCGTGACGGAACTTCCGATCTCCACCACCCAGGTCTCGTTCACGGCGATCGTCGGGACGTCGGTGGGCGCGCACGGCGGGATGCGGCTGAACATGGCCACCGTGCGCCGCGCCGTCATCGCTTGGTTGCTCACGCTCCCCGTCGCCGCGCTCTTCGCCATCGTCGTCTACGTCATCATCTCCAAGCTAATCTGAGCGCTCGAGGCTCCTTCCAAGGTCGACTCTCTACGATCAAGTCGCCAGGTTCGGGAAGGTTGTAGTTCGTCTCGCCTGGTAGTTATCGATTGGGCGCCCGCTGTTAAACACGGCGAAGCGCTTACATCTCTGCAAGCGCTCTGCCTTCTACCTTGTCTTCTTCCGACCGGAAGGCCTTACGGATTCAGCGTGACCGTCTGCACGCCCCAGTAGCCGCTGGAGAGAAACAGCTTGTCGTCCTGGCGGGCGAGCGAGGACGTCGACCAGCCGCGTGTGCGGACGAACTGATCGAAGACCGGAGGCGCATTGTCGCTCAGCTTGAAGATGTCGACGCCCGCGTTTCCCCAGCCGGAGGTGACGATGGCCCGGTCGCCTTCGACGCCGAGGAGCCAGCCCCAGCCTTTTTGCTGAGCGGAAGCGCGGTCCACGGGATGGCTCGGGTCGCTGAGATCGAGCTGGTGAAGCGTAACGCGGGGGCCGTCGGTCGGAGTGTTGTACGTGTAACGCTCCGAGGACATGTAGGCAGTGTTGCCTCGCACGAAGACGTTGCCGACGTAGCCGTCGAGCTCGGTCGTGCTCTGGAGATAGGCGAGGCCGCCATCGATCTTGACGACGGAGATCTCGTCCTTCGCCGTGGTGCCGTTCCAGCGATAGTCGACGGTGTAGAGGAGCGACGGATCGGTCTCCGACGCGCCGACGAGAAGGCCGGGAACGTTGATCTTCGAGCCGACGCGGGGGTGAGCGCGGTCTGAGAGATCGATCTGGTCGAGGTAATATTTCACCACGCCGTTACCGGTGAGAGGCTGCTCGATCCACTCGTAGTGCGTGGTGTAGAGCTTGTCGCCGACGGCCCTCATGTTGCCCCACCACGCGTTCTCGTCCTCGGTGATGAGCGTGGAGGCGAGCGCGGGAGAATCGGGGTTCTTGAGGTCGACGACGTAGAGGCTCTGATCGGCGCGCCACTTGCCGTTCTCGGTGTAGACGGGTGACCAGCGACGGAAGGCGAGCACGTCGCCGTTCACTTGGATCGCGTCGGACCCGTCGTACCAATCGTACCAGTAGTACCCGCCCCATCCCCAGCCGAAGCCACCCCAGTATCCGCCATAGTAGTCCGGCGAGATGGGCAGGGTGATCTTGCCGCGCGGGGTCGCCTGGCCGTTCGCGAGATCGACGACTTGAATCTGGGGTGCGGGGGCGAAGCAGTCGGCGGGGCCACTGGGGCTGCCTGGGTCGCGCGAGGGGCCGGCGCCGTTGTACGTCTGGCAAGGCACTTTGGTGCGGACGTTGGTGACGACGTACGCGAGGTCGCCGTTGCGGAACGCGCGGGCATTCACGCCATCGATTTTCAGAGTGACTGCCGCGGTGTCCTGGGTCTCGTCGGCATTGGCGATCGGCAGGACGCGCATCTCCGAGCTCGTGGAATCATTCTCCCACCAGTCGCTCGAGAGCTCCGAGATCGTTCCGCCTTGCGGGCGGGCGCTGACGACGTTGCGGGCCAGGGTGAGCTCGTTCACGACGCGCGGGTTGTTGCGGTCCGAGTAGTCGACGACCGAGAGCTCGAGATCGCTGAGCGACAGGACGCGCCCCTTTGCTAGAATGCCACGCTCGACCCAGCCGTGCGTCTTCGCCGCGCCGGCGGTGCGGATGGTGGTGGGAGTGAACTCGATCAGCTGAACGCCGTTGTTGTACGCCCCCGAATTCTGGCTCCATCCGCTGAAGGGGAGAACGACCAGCCCCTGCGCGTCGTCTTTGATGAACGCCTTGAAGGTGCCTTGCGCGGGAGTCCACGCCCAGCCGTCGCCGAACTTCGAGGTGCCCAGGACCGCGGGGTGCGCCGCATCGGTTACGTCGATGTAACGAAGCGACACCTGGCCACCCTGGTTGCTGCTCTCATTGCCCAACGCAAAGAGCTTGTTTCCCGCGGGAATGAAGTTCCAGACGCTCCCCGTGATGGAGGTCGAGCCTGCGAGCTTCGGAGACGCGGGATTCGCGAGATCGAAGATCTGGATCGGTGTCGAGTTGCCGCTGCTGCCGCTGTAGTAGTAGCCGTCACTGGGCGACAGATACATGCGCGTGCCGTCGAAGCGAGCTGCGACGCTCCAGTCCGTGCCAGCGATGCTCAGACTGGAAGCGACGGTCGGCGCGTCGGGGTTCGAAAAATCCACGGTGGAGAGCGCGTAGCCGTTTTGATTGCCGCAGTACTGCCCGTTGCAGCCGAGGACGTGGGCGAATTTTTCGTCAGCGAAATCGAGATTCCAGCGTCCGTTGTCGGTGCCCCACGCTTGCAAGCTGCCGTTCACGGTGGCCCTGCCGCGGAGCGCGATCGTGCCGCCCGGATCGGTGATGTCGATGTACTGCAGCTCGCTCTTGCCGCTCGAACCGCTGTAAGGCTGCGACGGATCCGAGGGGATCTCGTGAGCCAGCATGATGGCGTTCGGCGTGACGTTGAAGACCGCGCTGTAGCCGGTAAACTCCTTGGTGCCCTTCGCCAGGATCGCGCCGCCGGCGAAGCTCACCGAGGAGACGACCACCTTCGGACCCCGATTTGCGCTGCCGCCAACGGGGCTCGTGCCGCCGCCCGAAACGACCACTCCGTCACCACCACTTGCACCACCGCCAGCGAAGCCCAGCCCACCGCCGTATCCGTAGTCCCAGATTCCGTAGTACCAGCCGTAGTCTTCGCTGACGGCGTAGAGGACGTCGCCAACGACGCGGGTGTCGCGGATCCATCCGCCGAGCTTCGCTTCGCCTGTCGTTCGGATGTTCGAGGGGTCGCTCGCGTCGATGCCGCGGACAATCGAGCCGTGGAACGGACTGCCGTCTTCCAAGCGCCCGTACCAATCGGCCACGACGACGGTCGCGACTCCGTTGCGCACGATCATCTCGACCGGGCTTCCGAAGATCGGCGCGCGGCCGAGGAGCTTCGGCTGGTCGATGTTGGTCACGTCGAAGACCATGAGCCCGCGGTACGAGTTCAAGTAGTAGAGGCGGTTGCCTTCGAGACGGTAGAGATCCGTCTCCTCGACTTTGCGCTGGGCCGGGAGCGGTGCCGAGGCTTTTGGTGCTGCTGCACCTGCGTTTTGCGCGTCGCCGCCGAACGAGCTCGCGCTTCCACCGTGACCACCGGCGCGACTTCCGCCGGGAGGCGCCGACTGGAAAGCCGTCTGCCCTTTCACGCGCGCATCGGGGTTGTTGTTGCTTCCGCCGCTGCATGCCGGGAAGAGCACGGAGCTTGCGACGAGCGCGGTGAGGGTGGCGAGAGAGGCTGAGAAGGTTCGGCGGGAAGCCATGGGATCTCCTTCGGCGGGTGTGCCAGCGGCGTTAGGTAGGAGTCCTCTAAGCAGGAGCCGAGCCAAGAAGGCAGTCCCCGATTTGCCTATATTTTCTGGCCGTCTTCGACCTACGGTGTGCCAAACGGCACAATCCCGACCTGCGCTGCCACGGCCTTGGGGCGCATGACGAACAGCGCCATTCCCAAGGGAAACGCGGCAAGGAAAGTGACGGCGATGAGTGGCTGACCAAGAACGAAGGAGAGAGCGAGCGTCGCGACGAGGAGCGCAAGACGAACCGCGAGGTAGCGCGCGAGGCGTGGACCGCGAAGTGCGCCCAACGCAAGGTCGGTCGGCAGAAGAACGAGGAGGACGAGGTTGCGCGCGACCCAGGGATACACGCACGCGACGGCCATGACCTCGACCAAGAGCGCGAGCAGTCCCAGAAGCACGCCGATCAGCGCGAGAGCGATGCGCGCTTTCTTTCCCACAGACCGGGAGGTCGCAAACACCAGCCCCCCGAGCGCGAGACCGACGAGAACGATGAACGCCCTCCCCGCGACGGTACTCGTCTTGAGAACGAAGCCACCCGGCGCGTGAACGACTTCGGGCTTCACGCCGAAGCGTCGCTCGACAGAATCACGCAGGCGAAGAGGCTGGAACATCATCTCGTAGCCGGTGGGCCGCGTTTCTCCGCGCCAGCCCACGAAGAGCGCCACGCCAGCGAGCTCGAGCACCCTGCCGGTGAAGCCCTCCTCGAGGAGCTCGCGAAAATTCGGAGTGGACGGATCCGGCTGGGGGACCTCGCGAAGCTTGCCGCCGGTAGCTTCGTCGAGAAGATCGCGAAGCTTCGTGGTGCAGTTCGCGTACGCCGGCTCGTAGCTGTAGGGCGTTTTCCCCACGGCGGCGCGATCAAGCGAGGCGGCAAGAGCATCGGCCTCTCGGGGCGCAAGCGGGAGGCGCTGCTTCCAGATGTTTCGTTCCTGAGCCTTGAAGGCGGCGACCAAAATCGGAAGGTCGACGCTTATCGGAATGAAACGCGAGCGCCCGCGGAGGGTGCCCCAGACCAAGTCGGTGGCGTCGTTCGTATCGGCGATCCCGAAGTCGAAACAGATGCCGTTCGGGCGGGTGGCGTCGGTCACGCAGAGGGCCGCGTGTCCGAAGTGCGAGAACGTGTCGCTTCCCGGGCCCACGGTGTAGAGGTCCACGAGTTCCTCGGCCGACGCCGAGCGCGTGAGTAGGAGTGCGAGCACACCAAGCAAGATTGCAAAAAATCGTGTGTGCATCCCCCGGGGCTCCTCGCGCGCCGGTCTAGCTCAAGTCACGCCTGCTCGATAGGCCGAAGGTCGCCGAGGCGGTATGATCGAACGCGGATGGAAATCTTTCCGGGGGCGGTGATCGCCGAGCGCTACATGGCCAACCGGAAGGTTGGAATGGGAGCCTTCGGGGAAGTGTGGGAGGCGACGCATCTCGCGATCGGCGTTAAGGTCGCGATCAAGACCCTCCTGCCGGCCGCGAAGAGCGACGCCGACGCCATCACCCGACTTCGTCGCGAGGCCTATTTTCTCGCACGGATCCAGAGCGATCGGGTCGCGCGCGTCCTCGACTTCATCAGCGACGACACCTTTGGCCTGGTCCTGGTGATCGAGTTTGTCGAGGGAGAGCTGCTCTTCGATGTGCTCAAAACACGGAAGCAAATTTCGGTCGAAGAAGCACTCGAGATTGGCGAGGACATTCTCACCGGTCTTTGCGACTTCCACGCCGCCGAGGTCATTCACCGGGATCTCAAGCCCGGCAACATCATCATGCGACCGCTCCTCGACGGCCACTTCCGCGCGATGATCTTCGACTTCAGCCTCAGTCGTCAGATGGCGAAGAAAGACGCCACCGAGGACTCGATCACCAACCTCACGAAATCAAACGTCGCGGTGGGCACGCTCGAGTACATGGCGCCGGAGCAGGTCCTCAACTCTCGTCAGGTCACGGAGCGATCCGATCTCTATTCGGTGGGCGCCATCCTCTACCGCGCCGTGGCTGGGAAGCACCCTTTTCCTGGGACGAACGTCGAGCTCGCACAGACGAAGTTGATGACGGAGGCCCCCGCGATTCGGACGGGGCGCGACGATCGCGTGGCGATGGACTTCGAGTCGCTGGTCATGAGAGCCCTTCGTCGAAAGCCGTCGCAGCGTTTCTCGTCGGCGCTCGAAATGCGCGGCGAGCTGCGCCTTATCCTCAGCCTGATGCGCGCCAAGGCGGCCCTCCTGCTGGATGACGAAGTGACGCGGATCGCGCCGAACCCCACGTTCGCCCTTGTCGCCGCAGAGAAGCGCGCAGCGGCGGACGACTACGAGGTGGAGACGGTGGTGGAGACGCATCCGCACGGGGCCGCGCACGTTGCCGCGCCGAGTGAGACGCAGCCCCTTCCGACGATTCCGGCGAGCTCTCTTCCGGCCGCGGCTCACGCCGCTTCCGAACCGCCGGCTCCACCGGAGCGCGCCCCGGTGAGGACCACGAGCCGGCTACTCGTCGCTGCATCGATCATCGGCACGTTCGCGGGGGGCCTCACGCTCGGAGGCTTTCTCAGCGAAACCCACCGGCGCGAGTCGCTCGCCAGCACAAACCCGCCCCCCGTCATCTTCGTCGACGCCTCGGTGGCGCTCGTGACGGCCATCTCGGAGCCCTCCACGCTGACTGACGCCGGAGACGCGGCGCGCATCGTCGACGCGAACGTCCCGGATCGCGTGAGCCCCAAGGCCATCGTCCGCGTCGTGGTGCGGCCGCCCGTCGAGTCCGAAAGCTCGACCAGGCCTACGCGCGTGTCTGCCGACGACGCAGACGCTCCCGTACCGTGATCTCTTTCTCGTCGATTCGAAATAGCTTCGAGCACACGCCACGCACGCTCGCCCTCGTCTGGCGCGCGTCGCCCCGCCTCTCCCTCGCGCTCGGCATACTCACCCTCGTTTCGGCTGGACTTCCGCTTGGAATCGCTTACGCCGGCAAGGGAATCATCGACGCGGTCGTCGCCCACAGCGCAGCCTCGACGACGCGCTGGGTGATCATCGAGCTCGGCTTCATTGCAGCGCAGACCCTTGCCCAGCAGGGTCTTTCGCTCGTCCGCTCGGTCATGGGCGCACGCCTCTCGCTCGACATCAACATCGCCATTCTGGAAAAAGCGCTCAGCCTCGAGCTACGGCACTTCGAAGATTCGGAGTTTTACGATCAGCTCACGAAGGCCCGTCGCGAGGCTTCGTCGCGGCCGCTCTCCGTGATCACCCGCAGCTTTCAGACACTGCAGAACGTCCTCACGCTCGTTGGGTACGTCGCGCTCCTCGTGCACTTCAATGCCTGGGCGGTCGGAGGCTTGGTGCTCGCGGCCATCCCGGCCACAGTCGCCGAGATGCGCTTTTCGAGCATCGCGTTTCGCATGCGGAACTGGCGCTCGCCGGAATCGCGGAAGCTCATGTACCTCGAGTACGTCCTCGCGAACGACGGCCACGCCAAGGAGGTAAAGCTCTTCGGTCTCGGTCCCATGCTCCTCGGTCGCTACCGAAAGCTCGGCGAGTCGTTCTTCGAGGAAGACAAATCGCTCGCTCTTCGGCGCACTGGCTGGGCCTACGGTCTGTCGCTCGTCGCCACGGGCGCGTTCTATGGGGCGTACCTGTTCATGGCTCTGCAGGCTGCGCGCGGGCTCCTCACGCTTGGCGAGATGACGCTCTACATGGTGGCGTTCCGCCAGGGGCAACAGGCCTTTCAGTCGATGCTCGGAGCTGCGTCCGGGATGTACGAAGACAACCTCTACATGTCGAACCTCTTCGCCTACCTCGCGATCCCGGTGCTGAGCGTCGCCCCTCCCAGTGCGATCGCTCCTGGCACCGAGGGGTCGGGGATCACGTTCGACAACGTGGGATTCAAGTATCCCGGACGCGACGAGTGGGCGCTCCGTCACATCGATATCCAAGTTCCGCGCGGGCAAAGCATTGCGCTCGTCGGGCAGAATGGAGCTGGCAAAACCACGTTCATCAAGCTCCTCACCCGGCTCTACGAGCCGAGCGAAGGCCGCATTCTCCTCGACGGAAAAGATCTTCGCGAGTGGGAGGAGGCGGATCTCCGGCGGAGGATCGGCGTCATCTTCCAGGACTTCAATCAGTACCAGCTCAAGGTGCGAGAGAACGTCGGAGTGGGGAGCATCGACGAGCTCGAGAACGATGCGCAGATCGCGCGGGCCGTCGATCGCGGTGGCGCACAGACCGTCGTTGGAGCGTTGAGCGAAGGGCTTGAGACTCCGCTCGGCCGCTGGTTCAAGGACGGCGTCGAACTCTCCGGTGGTCAGTGGCAGAAGATCGCCCTGGCCCGCGCGTTCATGCGGGAGGGCGCAGACATCCTCGTTCTCGACGAGCCGACCGCGGCGCTCGACGCCGAAGCGGAGCACGCCATCTTCGAGCGTTTTCGCACGCTGACCGAGGGGCGGACGAGCATCCTCATCTCCCACCGTTTTCCCACGGTGAGGATGGCTGATCGCATCTACGTGCTCGAAGGCGGGCGCGTCGTTGAGTCGGGATCCCACGCGGCGCTCGTCGCAAGCGAGGGCCGCTACGCAAAGCTCTTCGCCCTGCAAGCGCAGGGTTACCTCTAGCTTAGCTACCTAGCTCAACGTGCGATTGCCTTGGGTGGCCGGAGAATGTCGCCGGGGATTCCCGTCGCGTTGTCGGTCACGCCTGGCGCGTTGACGCGGCTGCCGTTGAGATCGGTGACGTCGACGATCACCTCGACGGCGATGTTTCCAGCGCCCATGGCTCCTTGCGCATTCATCACCCGCAGACCGAGGTCGAAGCCGGTGAGCCCGGGAACGACCTTCGGCAGGTACGGAGCGATCAGCGGATCGGGGGCGTTCGAGCGGTTCTGTAGATTGAAGACGTGATTGAAGAGCCCATTCAAGTTGGCATTCGGGTCTGTGGGCGGCGACTTCGTGATCCCCATTACCGTCGCCAGATCGATCGCCATTTCCGTCACGTCGTCGGAGGTAATCGTCCCCTGCACGCGCGACTTCGGAAGAAGGACGAACGGTTTGTCCCAGCCACTGAAGTCCGGCGTGGTCTGCTCGTCGCTCACGATCTGGATGCCCGGCCGGTAACGCACGAACTCGTTCCACGGATCGAGCAGCAGCTCCACGATGTGCGCTTGGTCGTCGAGATTCGAGAGCGTGAAACGAACCTCCACCCGCGCATCGCTCGCCTTCAAGAACGGCTCACGCGGAAGACCCGGCGCTTGCCCTAGCGCTTGGCCCTCGACATCGGTCGGCCTCCGGAAGGGGAGCTTCACCGGTGTCTCCACCTGGTAGATCGTGGTCTGACCGTCGCTGTAGATGGGGGCTACCTTGTCGGTCATCCCGACGACGGAGGGAGAGGTCGTCTGGTTGTCGTCGCTGTTCGCACAGGCGCACACGCTCGCCGCAACCGCGAGGCCGACGAGCCTTCGGGGGAATCTCCCCGCGGCGCTGGGGGCCCGAGGCAACACGTGAGGCTTGAAAAGTAGGGAAACCATGCTGTTCGGCATCCTCCAGCAAAACACTAAGCGATAGCCGTGCCGCGTCTTCTTCGAAGCGTAGCAGTCCGCTGCGCGTGGTGGAGTCCGCTATGTTCGTCCCCTCGTGCCCGCGAGATCTCGGCGCGAACGAGCTCGGCGAGCGCCTCCTCCTCGACGGCGCGCGCGGCAAGCTCGCAGGCCCGACCCGGCTCGCCCCGTTCGAGCGCGTGCTCCGCCGCATCCACCAGCACCGGACTCTACGCTCAGCATGTGTCCGAAAATAGGACACTCTTTTCACCGGGGAAACCAGGCTTTTTATGAGAGGATATAGCGGTGAGCGCGCTCCTCGAGACCACCACGCTTCGCGTCGACATCGGGGGCGTACCGTGCGTCGACGGCCTGTCGATGGTCACTACGGGCGACCACGTGATCGTCCTCGGCGCACCGTCGGGGCTTTTCGAAGCCGTGAGCGGGATGCGCAAGGTCACCCGGGGCGAGCTTCGTGTCGCAGGTCGGGCGCCGGTCGAGGCCCTGCGCACCGGGGTGCTGGCAGGCGTTCCCCTCGATCCTCCGATGCCTCCCCGGTGGACACCACGAGGCTACGTAGAATGGAGCGCGCGGCTCGCCGGGCTGAGCAAACGTGATGCCCGATCTCGCGCGAGCGATGCCCTCGAGCTCTTGAAGATGACGGCTGTCGCGGAGACACCGCTTCGCACGGCTCCCCTCCACGTCCGGCGCGCGATGGCTGTCGCCGCAGGTCTGGCCACCGGCGCCGAGGTAATCGTGATGGAAGATCCGGCGGTGTCCCTTCCCGAAGACGCAGCGCGAAACCTCTCCCGCCTCGTCGCAACGGCCCTCGACACGAGCACCGGCCAAAAACGCCGCTGGATTCTTTTCGCCGGGCGAATTCCCCTCGAATCTCCGCTGGCCATGCACGCCGACGAAGCGGTGATCGTGATGGGATCGTCCGTCACCGGCCAGGGTCCGCTCGCCGAGCTCGCCACACGCGATCGCTCCTACGCGCTTCGGGTGGTGGGAAAAGAGGACGAGTTCCTCCAGGCCGCAGAGGCGCGTGGCGCTCAGGTCGTCCGCCATGGAGCGCATCTCACCGTTGATCTTGGTCCGACGCTTCACACCCGTGACTTGCTCGAGCTCGCAGAGCAAGCAAGCTCCGTGATCGTGGAGATGCGCCCGCTGGCGCGCGCGTTCGTATGACCATGGACCGCGACGCCAAAGACGAGTCGGTCGCCGTTCGTCTCGTATCGACCGATGCGCTCGGCACGGGTCGGCTAGGAATTTACGCGGCCCTCGGCGCGGCAACCGGCATCGTTCCCTTTCCGTGGATCCCCGGCGCACTTGCGCGGCGGCTGCGTGGTGCTCTCGCCCAAGACGTGTGCGCGCGCCACGGTCTCTCCCTCACCGCGGAAGCGCGGGGCATCTTCTGCGAGCCGGCGGCCAGTGGCGCAGACCACGGCATGTGGTCGCAAGCCGTCCGCTACGCCAGTCGAAAGCTCCTGTCGCGCTTCACGCCGCTCGGCTTCTTGCCGCCGCTCCGCTCGGCTGCGCACACCTTCGCGCTCGGCCATCTCCTCAATCGCTACATCGAGTCCTGGCGCACGGAGCGCTCGGTGCGGATCGATCTAGAAGAAGCGACGCGGGTGAGGCGCGCGATCGACACAGCCGTGCTCAGCGCGATCAACGCCGAGCTCAAAGCCGAGAATGCGCCGCGCCTCTCCCCCGCCGAAGACCTCCGCGATCCCACGACGCAGCTCCTCGATGGCGTGATCATCGCGACGGCGGGGGTTCCCGATTGGCTGGTCCGCCGTCTCAACGCGGCGTTCGATCAGTGCATCCCAGGGTGAGCGGAGTGAGGGAGCAGCGAACGGCTGTCACCTCGGCGCGCCGCATCGTGATCAAGCTCGGGTCGCGGACCATCGCCTCGGACGAGACCGTCTATGCCCGGCTCGCATCGTCCATCGCGAAGGCGCGCGCCGCCGGAAAATTCGTGGTGCTCGTCTCGAGTGGTGCCATTGCGCTCGGCACGAAAAAGCTTGGATTTCGCGCTCGGCCGAAGGAAATGGCCAAGCTCCAGGCGGCGGCCGCAGCAGGCCAAAGTGTTCTCATGCGCGCCTACGAAGAGGCCTTCGGTGTCGAGCGCATTGCCGTCGCTCAAGTGCTGCTCACGCACGCGGATCTCGCCGATCGGGTGCGCGGAAATAATGCGCGAGCGGCCTTGGCGGCGCTGCTCGAAGCAGGCGCGGTGCCCATCCTCAACGAAAATGATTCGGTCGCGGTCGAGGAGATCAAATTTGGCGACAACGATCAGCTCGCGGCAATGGTCGCGCCCCTCGTCGACGCCGATCTACTCATTCTTCTTTCCGACGTCGAAGGGTTGCTCGACGCGAAAGGGAAGCGTGTTCCGCTCGTGCACGATCATGCCGAGGCCCTGAAGCACGTGCGCCCTTCGACCCGGCGTTCTTCAGGGGACGTAGGAACGGGCGGGATGGCGAGCAAGCTCGAAGCGGCGCGGCGTGCGACGCTCGGTGGAGCGCAGGCAGTGGTGGCCGACGCCCGCATGGAAGGCGTGATCGATGCGATCCTCCGCGGCGACGACGTGGGGACCCTCTTTTCCGCGGCGCGTGAGCCGCTGAGCGCAAAAAAGCACTGGATCGCCTTCACGCTACGCGCGCGCGGAGACGTGATTCTGGATCGCGGCGCTGCGGAAGCCGTACGCATCAAAGGCAAGAGCGTCTTGTCCGTCGGCGTACTCGGCGTGCGCGGAGACTTTCGGGCGGGCGACGCGGTTCGCCTCCTCGACGTCGATGCGACCGAGCTCGGACGTGGTCTCGCCTCGTGCGCATCGGAGGACGCCGTTCGCGTCGCCGGCAAAGCAAAACAGGATCTCCCCGAGGCGCTTCTCGCGTTCGCGGAGCTCATTCACCGCGACGACATGGTGGTCTGGAAGGCCTAGCTCTACCAGACGTCGCAGCGCTTGTTGGCCGGGCGAACCATCGGCGAGCTTGCTTTGCACGAGAAGGCCTCCGCGAACTCGGGCGTGTTCGACAGAGGGCCGATGACGCGGTAGCGCGGCGGAGCGTGGGCGTCGGTTGCGGCCCTGAGACGCGCCTCTTCTTTTCGGATGTTGCCGCACCATCCCTGGGCGAAGCCCAAGAAGAATTGCTGCTCGGGCGTAAATTTGGCTGCCGGTGCGCTCTCCGCCTTGGCGTCGGCGAGGGTGTCTTTGAAGGCGCGGAAGGCAAGCTTGATTCCGCCGAGGTCGGCGATGTTCTCGCCTAGGGTCAGCTTTCCGTTCACGTGCACGTCATCCACGACGACGTAGCCGTCGAACTGCGAGGTCACGCACGCCGCGCGTTTCTTGAACTCGTCACTTGCGGTGCGCGTCCACCAGTCCGTCAGGTTGCCGTGCCCATCGAACTGCCGGCCTTCGTCGTCGAAGCCGTGGGTGAGCTCGTGACCCATCACCATCCCGATTGCGCCGTAATTCACGCCGTTCGTGGCCTGGTTGGCGTAGAACGGCGCCTGAAGAATTCCCGCCGGGAAGACCATCTCGTTGAGCGACGCGTCGTAGTACGCGTTCACCATCGGCGGCGTCATCCCCCACTCCGTGCGGTCGAGCGGCTTTCCGACTTTCGCGAGCAGCCGTCGCTCTTCGAACGCACTCGCCCGGCGCGCGTTCTCGAAATAACTTCCGCGGTCTACGGTGAGGGCGTCGTAATTCCGCCAGGTGTCGGGAAAGCCGATCTTGTTGGCGATCATTCGAAGCTTCTCGAGGGCCCGCGCGCGCGTCGGGTCGTCCATGAACGCGAGGTGCTCGAGGTTCGTCTTCATCGCGGACTCGATCTCCGCGATCATCGCCCTCACGCGTTCTTTTCCTTCGGCGCCAAGGGTGAGCTTCACGAACGGCCGACCGAGCGCCTCGCCCATCGCGCTGTCGGTCGCGCGAACGCACCGCTTCCACCGCGGAAGAATTTTTGCGGCTCCGTTGAGGATGCTGCGAAATCGGAAGTCTTCGTCGACGAAGCGTGAGGACAGCGTCCGCGCACTGGACTTGATGAGATGCCATCGCAGGTAGACGCGCCATTCGGAATGCCCCGCCACTCCGGTGAGTCCCTGGAGCGAAGCGTCGACGGCCTTGAAGAAGTCGGGCTCAGCGACGTTGATTGCCGTGATGCCCGGAAATCCGCGCTCCTTCAGGTACGCGTCCCAGGGGAAAGCAGGAGCGAGCTTCTTCAGTCCGTCGAGCTCGATGCGGTGATAAATTTTTTGCGGATTTCGGAGATCCACCTTGGTCATCGAGGCGCGGGCCAGCCTGGTCTCGGTCTTCATGATCCCCAGCGCCATCTCCTTGGCCGCCTCGGGTTTGTCGCCGGCGAGCACGAACATGCGCTCTACATGCTCTTGGTACTTGTCGCGCAGCGCCTTCGATTTGGCGTCCGTCTTCAGGTAGTAGTCGCGCTCCGGAAGACCAAGCCCGCCCTGCTCCGCCAACCCGATGACCTGCGTAGCGTCCTTGAAATCTTGGGTAGACGTGAAGTTGAAGAAGGCCGACGTGCCGCCGTCGTGAAGCTGCGCGAGGATGGCCCCGATGCTTGCGGAATCGTTTCCATCGAGCTTGGCGAGCGCCTCCTTGAGCGCTCGGTCGCCTGAGTCGTCGATCTTTTTTTCATCCATGCAGGATGCATAGAAATCTCCGAGCGCCTTCGCATAAGGCTCTTTTCCCTGCGTGGAGGGCGAGCCATCCTCTTCGAGGATCTTGCGGAGAAGGAGCTCGTTTCGCTCCGCGATCAGGTCGAAGCTTCGCATCCAATCGGATTCGTCGTCGGGGATGGGAGTGGCCTTCATCCAACCGCCGCATGCGTACGCATAGAAGTCGTCGCACGGTGCCACGCTCGGATCGAGCGCACTCTCGTCGACGCTGGTAAGGACCGGGGCAGCCACGGCAACGGGCTGGGCAGGCGGACCCGTTTCCACAAGCGTCGTCACGCTCGGTCTCGCGGTGGTTGGGCCCGGCACGATCGGCTCGGCCGGTGCACCACACGCAGAAAGGAGGACCGCCGCTACGACGAGAGTACGCATGACCCTTAGTGCCCCGGACCTCGCCCTTTCACAAGGCTTCGAAGCGCGGTGCTTTCGGCGAGACCTGCGCTCCTAGGGTCCCTCGACCATTCCGCGACCGCTTGGCGGTCCGTTGAGGTTGATTACCTGGGAGCCGCGAGAGAGCGTGTCCGAAGCCTGGGTGAGGATGTCGGGCTGCACCGCAATATCGAGCGGTCTGCCGCTGATCGAGCCGTGGCAATTGCCGCACAAGCCGCTGAAGAAATCGCGCTTGAACGATTGATGGGCGTACTCGCCGGGCGCGAAGGTGAACGACTCGCGCTGCACCCGCGGCAGCTTGTTCATCATCGATTGCGGGGTGTCCGGCATCTTGAAAAAAATCGGGAGGCCGCCCGGCACCTGCACGTGCGCCGAGCCATCCGCGCCGAGGGGGACTTGGCCGAGCCGCCGTTTACGCACGTAGACTTGCCCGAACTCGTCCTTGACGACGCTCGCTCCACCCGCGGCGTAGCTGGTGACGTCCGAGGTGGGGGGCAAGTCTTCGTAGAGGTCGATGCTGTCTAGGGCTTCGATCGGGCGCCCCGTCGGCGTGTTCTGAAAGAGGAGCGACGCGAGAACCGGAACGTCGAGGTAGTTGATGTCGGCCTCGGTCTTTCCATCGAAGACCGTGGTGTGGCCATTGGGCTCATCGAGCGTTGACTTGAAGACACCGCGCGAGGCCCGCGCGTAGACGGCTACCGCATCGACCTCCGCTTTCCCGGCGTCGCCGAGAATCTTCGTCTTCAAACCCGTCGCGGGATCGAGCTCGTAGAGATCGTAGTCGCCGCCAAACGTCGCGGCGTCCGAGGCCACTCCGAAGCTGACCAACATTCTTTCCCCCGGCAACGCGGCCGGCGAGGTGTAGACGCCCATCGTCGCTTGCATCGGATGCCCCGACGAATTCGGGTCGGGGAAGCGGAGCGAGTGAAGGAAAAACGCCGGCTCCACTGAATACTTCGACGCCGGATCGAGGACGGACGCGTCGACCAAGTAGTCGGCCGCGTTCGTGCTCCCGAAATCGATCCCGAGGGAGCGATTGAAGACTCCGAGCGTGCCGCCTCCATGGCTCGCGCCAGGATCGCTGAAGATGGCCGCGAAGTTTTTGTCCGCGAGCTCCACCGCGTGCGACGCCTCGTGGTAGCCGATCGAGCTGCGTTGGGCGAAGAGCGGATGGTAGTCGCCGCCATCCACGTTCATCCGGCGCAACGCGAGCTGGTAGAATCCGGGGGAGCGCTTCTCGGCGGTGAAGATCATGCGACCGTCGCTCATGAAGCTCGGCTCGCGCTCCGTGTTCAGGAGGAAGGTGCCCTGGCGAATGCGGTTTTGCCCGGGCGCGGCGGGATCGGGCTCGTGGATGTAGAGGTTCGCGTTCGGCTTGCTCGGGTCTGCCGGCGTGCGCTGCGGGCCTGCGTAGTCGTAAGGCGCTGTCGCGAGGTTGCCGCGGGTCGATGCGAAGACGAGGTGCACCCCTCCGCCGTCGTCGGGAGGGCTGAACGCCGGATCGAAGTTGTGGACAAGGATGCCGTTTACGCTCGGCGGGCCTTCGTTGATCTTGACGTGCTTGGCGCACTGCTTTCCGTCGGCGTTCATTTGATAGATCTGAAGCGGCTCGGCAGCGCTTGCGCGTGCGGCGAAAGCCACGGTCTTCCCGTCCCACGAGACCACGGGCCTGCGAATGTCGGCTGTCGTCGGGTCGAGGCCACACCCCGCGGTGGCCGAGGCGTCGGCGCCGAGCGTCACGCTTCCCGCAGCGGTGAGGGTGGCCTCCGCGATCCTCAAATCAGCGCCAGGTGCATAGACGTCGAAGTCCTGCACGCGGTCGGGACCCGAGGGAATGACCCGTTTCACGTAGATGATGGCGCTGAGCGGGGCGAGCGTTTTTCCGATTCTTTCGCGTTTGTGCCATTCGCGGATTACACAATAAGCGGGGATGATATCGAGATTGTCGGTGTCGTAGTTGTAGGCTTTGGCGTCGCACAGTGCGCCCGTCGCGTTGGAGCCAGCTCCCGGAGCAGGCGGCGGAGTGCCCCCCTCCGCGCTACCTTCGGGACCGGCGTCGATCATGGGCGCAGGCGCCGAACCGTTGAAGTCTTCAAGAAGAGGCCCGCCGCGATGAGTGATGCCTTCTCCGCCGAGCTCCGGGCGAAACAGGTTCTTCCGAACCATGCGGCTCGCGTTCACGTCCTCGCTCTCCAGGGAGAGCTGGGCGAGGGAAAGCTGGTAGTTCCGGCGCGTCGCTGAGAGCGAGAAACTGCCGCCGGCTCCACCTCTCAAACGATAATCATGGAACATTGCGGCCGAATGGCACTGCAGCATCATGCAGCCCTTCTTTACGAGCACCGGCTGCACTTTATGCGCGAAGAACGCGAAGTTTGGCTCGATTGCACCGAAGTCCGGCGGGCCATGCGCCTTCACCCAAGAGAGGATCCCGAGGTACTGCGGGTCGGCCGCTGAGGTGAAGATGACGCCCCCTTCGTGGAAGGAGCCGCCCTGCGCGGGGGACAGCGGCCGGCGCACGATTTCACTCTGCTCGGGGGTCTGAGAGAGATAGTCGCTGGCGGCGAAATAATTCCAGCGCGTCATCTCTGGTGTGTCGCCACACGTGAGGTAGAGATCGTTCGACGCGGTCCCGTGGCAGTTGCTGGCCGAGCACGTATCGTGAATCACCGGGTTTACGCCGCTGACGAACATCTGGAAATCGGGGCGCGTGGGATCCTTCGTGGGATCGAAGCCGACCGCGCTGGGGACGAAAGTCGAGCAAGGGCGACGCTCGAGCTTAAGCGGCGGAATGCCGGTGTTGTTGGCGGTGGCGCCATTTTCGATCCATCGCCGGAGGGTCTGGTAGCCACTCGCCGTTGGATCCAAGATCGGCCCGCCGACATGCTTGATGTCAGTGGTGATCGTCACCTTGTTTCCGTCGAACGACTGCACCTCGACCTGGAAGCCCGGGACGTTCTTCACGAGGAACGCCGGCTGCCCGTAGGGACCGTAGTTGAGCAAGAGATCCCGGCGGTGGTTCACTCCCTCGAACGTAGACGTGTCGAGGTTACCGAACGCGTACCCCTTCGGATCGGAGACGTGGCAGCCGGCGCCCGTGTTGGTTCGCACGCACGACGTCGTCAGAATCGGCGAGATCGTGCGATCGAAATAGGTGGTGTCTTTCGGTTCCTTGCTCGAGCAACCACCAATCGCCGATGGCACAATCGCGAGTGCGACGAACGTAGAAGCTGCGAGAGAAGCCCGGACGGATGTAAAGCGCATGCAGCCCGATTGTACCCTGCTTTACAGCCTGCGGATCGCGATGAGCGCTTGATCCCGCACGAGCGTGTTCTTGTCGGTCTGGGCAATGCCTTCCAGCGTGGCGCGGGCCGATGCGTCCTTGAACGTGCCGAGCGCGTGGCAAGCCGCGAGGCGAACTTCGTCGTCGGGATCGCTCTTGGCGAGCATGAGGACGCTGGCGACGCTGTCCTTAGCGCCGAGCCCGTCGAGAACTTCGACCGCCTTGCGACGCACTTTTTGATCGCCGTCCGCCGCGAGCTTGGCCACGCTCGCCACGTCGGCGAACGTATTGATTCGACCCGCGGAGCGCAGAGCGGCGAGCTTCACGCTTCCGTCGCCGTCACTGAGCGCTTTGCTGAGCGCACCCTTGCCGTCGTCGTTCAAGCGGCCGAGCGCCGAGGCTGCAGCTGCCCGCACGCTGGCATCGGCGTCCGTGGAGATGGCGAGAGCGCACGCGTCGACACCGGGGGCGATGAGGAACTCACCGAGCGCATACGCCGCATACGCGCGACGCGTGGGATTCGGGTCGCTCTTGAGCGCGTTCACCGTCGCCTCGTAGACTTCACCCGCGCCGAAAACACCGAAAATCCGGCGGCGAAGCCACCATGCCGCGATCTCGCGGGTGTGCGTGTCGCGGTCGTAAAGCAGCGGTGCGACGGCCGGGATACACGCCAGGCACTCTACTTTCTCACCGTGCTCGAGCGCTTCCCAGATCGCCGACGGTGCGCCCGACGACGCCACGCTGATGATTCGCTCGTTGGTGGAGAGGAACTCGATCTGGTCGGGAGAAATATTCCCGTAGACCTTCGCGGTTCCTCCGCCGCCGACTTCGCCGTCGCTTCGAGCCTCCGTTCCGCTCATGAGCGACAAGCAACACACGAAGACCCCGAGAACGCTGGCTCCAACTTTGATGGGTTTCACTTTTCGTTCTCCTTAGTATTTCTTGCCGGGGCCAACTGCATCCGAACCCGCTTGGAGCGGCACGAACCCGGTGTTCTGGCGCGCGTAATATTGACCACCGAGGTCCATCGAGAGAATCAGCATCTTGCGCTCTTCGGGAGTGAGGGTGACGCCCTTGTCTTCGGGGTGCATCGGCGTGTTCCAGGCCTTCGTGCCGTCCGCTGCGGTGAGGTTGATCTTTTCGATCAGCTTCGATTGACGGGCCGAGCCGGGGACGCCCCACATGGTCGGCGCGGGGCCGGTGACGGTGACCTTCCCCATCTCCATCGCCGACGCGTAGAAGATCGAGACGTACGACGCCGCCCACGTCTTGACCTGACGATCGTAGTAAACGGTGACCGGCGTGTCGCTCAGATCGAGGGTCGGAATTTTGTAGGTCGTGGATGCACCCGTTGCCGGGTCGGCGCGCGTCACCGAGTAGTACGTGGTCGTCGATGCGTTGTGGCAGCTCGCGCACTTCGCGGTGAGCACCGATTGCATGAACGGCTTGGCAACGTCGCTCTTGTCCCAGGGAACTTCCTGGCGATCCTTGATGGGCTGAATGAAGGCCTGAGCCTGCGCCTGCTCGGCCTTTGTCGGGTTCTGACCGAAGCGCGGAACGCCTTGTCCCGTGCGGCTTTCGTGACAACCGACGCAGCGACGATCCTCACCAGGCATGCCTTGCATCCACAAGCCTTGCGAGCGGATCGACATGCCGAACTTGTCGATCGGCTGGAGGTGAACGGGGACGTACGCGGGGATGTTCGCGAGCCAGCTTCCGTCTTGGTAGACGGGAGCCTCGCCGAGGACGGCCGCACCTTCGTGCATCGTGAGGCCGAACATCGTGACGCCCTTCGCGGCTTCGCTGGAGAAGCCTTCGATGATGCGGACGGCGACGGCACCCTTGAGAGACTCACCGAGGTTCGTGTCCTTGAACTGCCCGCCGCTCACGGTGTCTTTCAAGCTGGTCTGGGTCACGTCGACGGAGCCGATGCGAACGGGGAGCGTGGAGTCCTGCATGTGCTGCACGTCGCCGATGACCGGCGGCTCCGCGCGGGGCGCAACGGCCAATGCACCGAGGTCCCACATGGCGCGATCGTTGTAAATCAACTGGTTTTTCCCGGTCGCTACATCGAAAACGTAGATGCCAAAGTCGGGCGGCGTGATCGACTGCTCGGAGAGATCGTTCACCGGACCGTCTGCCCACGAGACGAGGAGGCGTCCGTCGGGTAGAGCGCTCGGCTCGCGGTAGCGACCGACGGGCGAAGGGCCGTTACCCGTGGGAACGTTCGGCGTCAGAATCGTGAACTGGGTGTTTTCCTCGTCGAGACAGGCGTGGCCCGCGTGGTTTGCGTTCTTGTCCATGCACACGGGATCGGCTGCGTTGCGCGAGTCGATCTTGATGAGGGCGCCAGCGTGGATGGTTCGATTGCGCGTGGTGGCGATGCCGACCATCACGTTGGGCTCGATTTCCTTCAAGCTGAAGAGCGAGTTCGCGGGCTTGCCGTGCTGGCCGCCCACCGCGAGCATGTTCGTGCCGTCCGGGTTCGCCGTGAAAATTTTGACGTCGTTGACGGGGCCAAGGTGCTCCCAGCGGGAATAGCCGATTTTGCCGTCCGCGCGCATGAAGGGGGCGACGGTGTGCGAGAGGTTTTGCGAGAAGAGATGGCGATCGGCGTCGCCGCCGTCGACGGAGATCGTTGCGAGCTGGGTGACCACGCGTCCGTGCTCGTACTCGTCTGCGCGCGTTCCCATCTCCGTGTACATCTGGTTCGTTGCGAAGCAGATTTTCCCGCCGGGGATGTAGATCGGGTTGATGTCGTCTTGATCGCCCGCGGTCTTCTGGTGCATCTCGTATTTCCCGTCGCCGCCGGGAGCAAGCTGCACGGTGTAGATGTGGTAGTGATCGGTGCCGTCTTTCTTCATCGAGAAAACAGCCTGCTGCGCGTCGAATGACACGTCCGTGCCGTTGAAGTCGGCGAGGGGAAAGTCCTTCGTCAGGTTGTGCAGGGTGCCGTCGGGGCGGGCGGGAGCGAGAAGGTTCAAGCTGCCGCCCGGCACGTAACGGTCGTAGTCGATGACTTGACCGTTGCCGCCCGAGACGTCGATCGACACGGCGCCCTTGTCGTCGACGGTGGTGTGGGCGCGCTTGATGAAGATGATCGAGCTCACTCCGACGTCGGTGTTCTCGCCGGTCTTGTCGCTGCAGCCGGCGACGGTGAACGCCGGCACCATGACCGCCGCGAGGGCCCCTACGGTGAGTGCGAGTGCTGTAAAGGACTTCCCGATCATCGCTGCCTCCCAAAGACGGGACCTTTCCCGCGTCAGGAGATAAAGCACGCAGCGCGCCAAGCGCGAATCGGCCTATTTTGACCGACGTTTCGCCTCGTAACGGGGGGGTGTCCGCCCGAATCCGGGGGCGCATGGCCCCGCGCCTGCTTGCTTGGCCCTAATAGGTGGAGCGCCGGTACGATGTAAGTGACATGCGTTTTCCTCTCTTCAATCTGATTTTCTTAGTCCTCGCCGGAGGGTGCGGCGCGCCGCAAACGACGACGAGCGCTCCCGCTGCGCAGCCCAAACCGAAAGGCGCGCCGTTCCTCGTTATGCAAGTCTCCGCGGGTCGCGAGCATGCGTGTGCATGCTCCAAGGATGGAAATGTTTTTTGCTGGGGCGCCAACGGTGCCGGTCAGCTCGGCGACGGAACGATGACGAGTCGCGCGGTGCCCACGCAGGTCGCTGGGCTGACCGGCGTCACCCAAGTGGCCGTAGGTGATGCGCACTCGTGCGCGCGACTGGAGAACGGAAGTATTCGCTGCTGGGGTGACAACACGCACGGCCAGCTCGGCGACGGCGGCACGAAGAACGCGACGTCACCCGTCGCGGTGACGGACCTCGCCAATGTTCTCGAGGTGGCCCTCGGAGGCAACCAGACCTGCGCGCGAAAAGGAAATGGCTTCGTCGTCTGTTGGGGAGAGACCCTCGCCGGCGGGACGTTGAAAGAAGCGACGCCAGTCTTCGGAATGACCGAGGCTTCGGAGATCGCCGTCGGCGCGCTTCACGCTTGTGCACGCATCGCGAACACGTCCGTTCGGTGCTGGGGCGCGAACAATTTCCGTCAGCTCGGCGTACCGCGCGCCGCGGGGCGTGGGCTTCCCGTGAGTGTGCCCGAGCTCACTAAACCCGTGCAAATCAGCCTCGGACGCGATCATAGTTGCGCGCGCGAAGAGAGCGGAGTCATGCGCTGCTGGGGGGGCGGGACGAGCTGCGTGCCCGGGGAGTGGACGCAAGGCCGCGTTCTCGCGGTGAGGCCCGCTGCCATTGTTGGCCTCGAGATGACCACATGGATCGCGGCCGGTGGTGATCAGGCCTGCGCGATCGAGAAGGACGCGACCGTCGCGTGCGCGCACTCGAAGCCCGGCGGTGGCGACGATCGAAGCTGCGTCTCCGAACGCGTACCGGGCCTCGAAAAAGTGGTCAGTCTCACGCTCGGGGACGGCTTTGGCTGCGCCCGCGATGAGAGCGACGCCGTGTGGTGCTGGGGGAAAAATACGAGCGGTCAGCTTGGCGACGGCACGACCGCGGACCATGCGAAGCCGACCCGCGTCACGCGCTGACCGCCACACCGCGTAGGTCGGCTAAGGTAGCGAGCGGGGATCGAACGCGTCGGGCAAGAGGGCGGCGAGCGTGGTGTCGCGGCGAGAATCTTTTCCACCGTGCTCGCCCACCAAGACGATCGCCATGTCGCGCGCGAACTCGACGAGCACTTGCCGGCATATGCCGCATGGCGATCCGGCGCTCGCCGATCCGGTAACCACGGCGCACGCAACAGGCTCTTTTTCGCCTGCGGCGACCATGTGTCCGATGGCGTTCCGCTCTGCGCAGATCGCGCCGCCGTACGAAGCGTTTTCGAAATTACAACCCGAGAAAATCTTCCCGCTCTTCGTGGCGATCGCCGCCCCGACTCGGTAGTTCGAATAGGGCGCGTAGGCGTTTGCACGCACTCGTTTGGCCTCGGTAATGAGGGCCTGGACGAGTGTTTCGTCGACCGCGCTCATCGCTTCCCCGCTGCGGAAATCCAACCCTTGAGAAGCGTTAGGAGATCGTCTCGCTTCGCGCGCGCCGTCTCTTCCACCTCTTTGTGATCGAGGAGCCCGGTGCCGATGCCCGCCGCGAGATTGGTGATGCAGCTCAGGGCGCCGACGGCGACGCCCATGTGGCGGAGCGCGATGACCTCGAGCACCGTGCTCATGCCGACCGCTTGCGCGCCGAGCAGCCGGAACATGCGTACCTCTGCGGGCGTCTCGTACGTCGGACCGAGCAGCCCCGCGTATACGCCTTCGCGAAGGGGAATCTTGGCTGCATTGGCGACTTCATGGAGCGCCTCGCGCAGCGCGGGATCGTACGCGCGGCTCATGTCCGTGAAGCGCGCGCCGAGCTGCGGATCGTTCGGTCCCAGGAGCGGCGTCGTTCCGGTGAGATTCAGGTGATCGGAGATCACCATCAGATCGCCAGGTGCCCAACTCGCATCGATCCCGCCCGCCGCGTTCGTGAGGAGCACCGAGCGCACGCCGAGACGCGCCATCGTGCGCACCCCGTGAACGACGGACTCGACCGAGTGTCCTTCGTAGAGGTGGATGCGACCCTGCATGCACGCGACGGGAACACCGTTGACCCGACCGAAACAGAAATTCCCCGCATGGCCCACGACGCCCGAGGTCGGAAGATGGGGGAGCTCGGCATACGGAACTTTGACCAGCTCATCGAGGGTGTCGCCAAACGCGCCGAGCCCGCTCCCGAGCACCACCCCAACCGCTGGTGCAAGGCTTGTTTTCGTGCGGATCGCAGCGACGGTCTCGTCGATGCGGTGGAGGAGAGTGGGCATGGGGGCGGGCAGCCTATCACGCGATCGCGTGACGCTTCACGCAGCGAGCTGGGAGGTGCAGGCCCTGCAGCGCGTGGCCTTGATGGGCAGCGTTTCGAGGCAGAACGGGCACTCCTTCGTGACCGGATCCTTCACTGCCGGCTTGCTCATTCGAGACTCCGCTGCCTTGATGACCTTCGAGACGATCAGAAAAAGGACCAGAGCAACGATCACGAAATCGAGGACCGCGCCCAGAAAATCACCGTACTTCAGGATCACGTTGTCCTTGGGATCGGCGGCGTGGCGGAGAACGATGCCGCTCGCCCGCCAGTCACCGCTCGGCATCACCAGGGCAACGAGCGGCATGATGAAATCGGCCACGAGCGACGAAACGATTTTTCCGAACGACGCGCCAATCACCACCCCGACAGCGAGGTCCACCACGTTTCCCTTGAACGCGAACGACTTGAAATCTTCGGCTATGGTCATTGGGGAACCTTTTCGGCGGGAGGAGGAGGAGGAGGCGGCGGGAGGATCGTCTGTACGGGCGGCGCGCTGCGAGTTTCCTCGGCAGCCGGCGCGCAGGGCGGAGAAGGCGTTACCTCAGGACAAGGGCAGGTCTTCGCGGGCGTGTCGATGGCGTCGCTGAACGCGTAGATGAGGCTCACGCTCGTCGTCGTGTCGAGGGTCTCTTTCCCGGGAAGCGGAGCGTGATCGTAGCGCGCTCCAAAGCCGACGCCGAGCGCGAGGCCGCCTCCGATTTTCGCGGCGAAGAGAGCGTCGAAGTTGAGCCGGTGGTGCTCGCTGTCGACTACGCTCTGCAGGTACTCGAGCCCCGTCGACAACGTGACTTCCTTGTTGAACGCGTGACGATACCCTGCAAAAAGGCGGGCAGAATGGTCTGTCGCGGCCTTCGCAAGAACGACCGGCTGACCCGACGTATCGAGCGTGGGGTTGCCCATCGCGTCGAGCACCGCGCGCGCGCTGTTGCGACGAATGTCGTACTGGAAGTCGTAGCCAGCCTCGCCCCAGAGCGCGTTGTCCGACTCCTTCAGGAACAAATATTTGAAACCGGGATCGATGTTCAGACGAAAATCGAGCCCTTGAAATCGATCGTGCCGACCCGTGAACGCCAGGAACACGCTGGCTCGCTCGGCGAGGTAGCGATCGTAGCGAAGACGGCCTTGGATGTTCTCCGCCGTGACCTGGATCGATTTGCCCGCGGGGCCGCCTTGCCCGTAGTTGGCGAGGAGAGAGGCTCCGAACCCATTGCCGTTGAAGCGGGTGTCGAAGGCTCCGTTCGCGGTCATGGCGAGGAGGCGCGAGTTGCCGGTGGTGAGAAGCCCGCCGGCAGCGAGTGACGCGTTCGTCCCGTCGATCTTCTTCTCATTCTTGGGCGCGTCGCCCGGCGCTTTCGGCGCTTCGGCGAGGGCCTTTGCTTCGGCCGGCGTCTCGGCGTTGGCCGCCCTTGCCAGGGTGAGAATAGAGATCGCGAGGAGGGAGAGGGTGCGCCTGATCACGCCTTTCTGTACTTAGTCTTCAGCGCTTCGACAACCACTTTAGGGGCGTAGCGGCTCACGTCACCGTGGTGCTGCGCGATCTCCCGCACGAGCGACGCAGAGACGAAACCGTGCTCGGTTCGCGTGGGGAGAAAGATGGTGTCCACCTCTGGAAATAAGTCGGCGTTGGCATGAGCGATCTGCAGCTCGTACTCGAAGTCCGTGCCCACCCGGAGGCCGCGCACGATCACGCGAGCGCCGGTTTTTTTGCAGTAGTCGATGAGGAGCGTGTCGAACGAATCCACCCGGACGTTCGGCAAATGCGAAGAGACCTGCGTCACCAGGCTCACCCGCTCGTCGATTCCGAAGAGAGGATTTCGCGTGGGGTGCACACCGATGGCGACGATCACGTCGGTGAAGAGAGCGGACGCGCGCTCGATCAGATCGAGGTGCCCGTGCGTGACGGGATCGAAGCTTCCCGCGTAAACGGCGAGCCGAGCAACGGCCGGCCTCTCGACTTCGTCGCGTGATTGCGTATCACGCGACACAGGCTCTCCATGGTCGCCTAGCATTTTACTTCTTGCTCGGCGGAGGAGGAGGCGGAGCGGGCTCGGGTGCCATCAGTGGAGCGAGGGACGGTTGCGCGCGGACGCCGCCCTGCTGGGGGCCCATCGTGGTGGGATCCGCCTCCATCCACATGAAGCGACCCTGGTCTCCGAATGTCACGCGGAAGGCTGAGATCAAGCCTGCACCAAGCACACCGGCGAGATCGATGTCGATGTTCGACTGCGGAGGCAGCATGGGCGCGCCCTGAACCGCCGGCACGCCGGGGAGGTCGAAGCCGCCGATGCGAAAGGAATTGAGCACGCCGATCTTCATGTTCGGAACGCTCGGGTCTGTCGTCAGCCTGGTGAGATCGACGCCGGCCTTCTTGAAGGTCGTGTCTTGGAGGGCGACCAGGTACGGCTGCGACGAATCGACGAGCAGCGTGGCTCCGCCGTCCTCTCGCGGTGAGACGTTCGCGCGCATCAACATGCCGCCGCCACGCACGTACCAGAGCGGAACGCGACTGGCATCGGGAGGTGCCGGGGCATCGAGCTTTCGCACCACGAATTGATCGCCGTGGCGATCGAAGGTCACGTGTGCGTGACGAAGAAGGTTCACCCCGAGGAGGGCTTTCACCGGCGCGCCGAGTTGCCGGGAGAGTGCCGAGAGATCTTGGGTCAGCGCGGGAACGTCCTTCACTTCGATGTTGTCACCGAACTTCAGGTTCACCCACGCAGCTTCGCGGCGCGTATTCGAATCGAGGATCACTTCGCCGCTCGCAGTCGCGACCATGGCGAGGATTCGTTCACCTTCGAGCTCACACGGAACGACGAGTGCGGGGCCGGCACGAGGCATCTCGACGGCCGCGACCATCCCGCCCTCCATCGCGAATGGGTGACGCCCGTTTCCACGCCGAGCGAGCTTGGCGATCTCTCGCGCCCAGGGATCTTTCACCTGCGGGTCGCGAAGCATGGCTTCGAGATCCTCTGCGGCGGCTTCGATGTCTCCCGCGTACCAGTGAGCACGCCCGCGAAGACCATGGGCATCCGTCGTCTGCAGGCCTTCGGTCAGCTTCAACGCTTGCGCAAATTCGAGACGCACCAGCGCCATGCGCGCGTTCGCCATGCGAATCTCGGGATCATTCGGAGCGACTTCGAGCGCCGCAGAGGCCGCGTGCTGCGCGTCGTCGAAGTCCCCGCTTTTGTAGCTGGCCTGCGCGCGCGCGAGCCACTTGTCGGCGAGCGGAGAACGCCCGGCCGTGTTCGCGTCGTTCGCAGGACCGCACGCCACGAGAGCGGCGACGAACGCGAGGGGTAGGCCTATTTTTCTCATTGGGTCGGATCCTTCAATGCGTCGACGCGCTCAGCTGCCGCGCGGGCTTCTCCGGGAGGCGGGTCGACTCGAAGGATGCGGTCGGCCCGGAGCTCGCGACGCCCACGACCAGGCAGCTGATAGCCGATCACCCGCGGGGGGTCGAGATCAGCCGAAACTTCGGTGAGCACCATGAGCCACGACTCAGGCGCTCGGCGGCTCGGTCGATAGGTGAGGAGGACCGTCTCGGCGCTTTTCACGGCGGCCTCACAAGCGCCGATGATCACGTGACGCGCCGACTTTTCCGCTACGCGCACCTCCCACAGATCCCGCGCGCTCTTGGGCGCCAAGATTGCGATCGCGCGATCGAAGAGGCCGCGCATGGCGAGGACGTCCGAGGCGGCGCGATGGGCTTGCCCGCGATCGATTTGGAGATGCACGCAGAGGGCATCGAGCGAGTAGCTGCGGAGCGCAAACGCCCGACGCGCGAGAACGAGGGTGTCGATGTAGTGGCTGATTTCTAGCGTCTTCTGAGCTCTTGCCATCTCCATTATGAGGAAACGCACGTCCCATTCGGCGGCGTGGGCGACCAAGATCGCTCCGTCGAGAATGGCGCTCACCGCAGGCGCGATCTCCGCGAACTCGGGCGCCGCATCGAGCGCGGCGGCGTCGATTTTGTGAACGTGCGCGGCGCCGTCTACGCGGCCTGTGGGCCGAACCAGACTGCACACGCTCGCCGTGCGCTCGCCGCCGACGTACCGTTCGATGCACACCTCGACCACCCGATCGAGCGCTGCGTCGAGCCCAGTCATCTCGAGGTCAACGAAGGCGAGCGGCGCTTCGCCGACGGGCAGATCCCAGGGGGCACCGGCGGGCGGCGGCGGGACGCTGGCGCGGCTCACCGCTCGACGAGGATGGCGATCCCCTGCCCCACACCGATGCATAGTGCAGCCATTCCACGCTTCTTTTCTCCAGCCTTCATGGCGTGGAGAAGCGTGCCGAGGATGCGTGCACCGCTCGATCCGATGGGATGCCCGAGGGCGATGGCCCCACCGTTGACGTTCACACGCGCGGGATCGAGCTCGAGCCCTCGGACGCATGCGATCGACTGGGCAGCGAACGCTTCGTTGAGCTCGACGAGCTCAAGATCCGAGGCCTTCCATCCCGCGCGCGCGAGAGCCTTTTTTCCCGCGGGAATAGGCCCTTCACCCATCAAGCTCGGATCGACCCCAGCGGTGGCAAAGGCAACCACCCGTGCGAGCGGCTCGAGCTTCTCTCGTTTGACGATCTCTTCGCTCACCACCAAGACGCCGCTCGCGCCGTCGTTCAGCGGCGAGCTATTTCCGGCGGTGACCGTTCCCCCTTTGCGGAAAACGGCGGGCAGCTTGGCGAGCTCCGCCATCGTGACCTCGCGCGGCGATTCGTCTTTGGCAAAGAGGAGCGCGGGCCCCTTGCGCTGAGCGACCTCGACCGGAACGATCTCGCGATCGAACGCTTTGGCGAGGACCGCCGCCTGTGCGCGCATCTGAGATTGCATGGCGAACGCATCTTGCTCGTCGCGCCCGATCTCCCATTTTTCGGCGACGTTTTCGGCGGTTTCGCCCATTGAAATGAGGGGGAAGCGCGCGGCCATCGCCGGGTTCTCGAAACGCCAACCCATCGTCGTGTCGAAAACGGGTGGCGGAACGCGACCGAAGGCCTCTTCGGATTTTCGCATGGCGAAGGGCGCCCGGGTCATGCTCTCGACGCCGCCCGCGATGACCACGTCTGCGTCTCCCACTGCGATCCGCATGACGGCGTCGGTCACCGCTTCGAGCCCCGAGCCGCAGAGACGATTCACGGTGACCGCGGGGATCTCGAAGGGGAGACCGGCGAGGAGCACCGCCATCCGCGCCACGTTGCGGTTGTCTTCTCCCGCTTGATTCGTCGCGCCGAAAATGACGTGATCCAGCCGGTCGTAAAGGCCGGGTGACCGCGCACCAAGCGAACGAACGATGTGCGCTGCGAGATCGTCCGGGCGAACGGTGGAGAGTGCTCCGCGGTAGCGCGCAATCGGCGTGCGAACGGCGTCGACGAGATACGCAGCGCAAAGCTCGGTCATGACGCGCGCACCTTAGCCTCGCCCCCCTCCCAGCGGTAGAACCCCTCGCCGGTCTTCTTTCCGAGCTTGCCCGCACGCACCATGGTGCGCAGAAGCGAAGGGGCGCGGAACTGCTCTCCGACCTCTTTGTGGAGGTGGTCGAGAATGGCTAGCCGAACGTCGAGACCCACGAGGTCCGTCAACTTCAAGGGACCCATCGGGTGGCGGTAGCCGAGCTCCATCGCGCGGTCGATGTCTTCGACGCTGGCGACTCCGCTCTCGAGCATGCGGATGGCCTCTGCGCCGAGAATGACACCGAGGCGGCTGCTCGCAAATCCTGGCGAGTCCCGCACCACGATGGGAGACTTTTTCACGACGCGCGCGAAGGCGATCGCCCGGTCGAGGGTGTGGTCGGAGGTGCTTAGGCCACGCACGATCTCGAGGAGCTCCATCACCGGCGGAGGATTGAAGAAGTGCAGACCGATTGTCCGTTCGGGAGCGCCGATGCGCGCACCGAGCTCGGTGATGGACAGCGAGGAGGTGTTGGACGCGAGGAGCGCACCTGCGGCTGCCGCCGGCGCAGCCTCACGAAAGAGGCCGACCTTCAGGGCCATATCCTCGGGGACGGCCTCGATCACCAGATCGCATCCGGCGCAGGCTTCGCGCACGTCGACGGCCGGACGGAGAGCCGCCAGCGTCGACGCGCGCGCTTCGTCCGAGATTTTTCCCTTGGTCACGAGCTTCGCGAGCTGCGCTCCGATTTGCGCGATCGCCGCTTCGGCGCGACCTGGTGCGCTGTCGAAGACCCGCGTCGAGAGGCCTGCTGCCGCCGTCACTTGAGCGATCCCCTGCCCCATCGTTCCCGTCCCGAGCACTGCCACAAGTTTCATTTGTCCCTCAGGCACTAGGGCTCCTCGTGGGCTTCGGCTTTCTCGGCGTCGGCTTTCTCGGTCTCCGTTTCGTCGGCTTCGTCTGCCTCCACGCTCTCGTCTTCGTCTCCGTCTGCGTCGACGGCGTGGCGGAGGGCAGCGAGATCCTGACCGCACGCGCATTTATTGGGGACGCTCTTCTTGTGATAGACGCGCTCGCAGCGTGGACACACCCGCCCGTCAGGCTCGTAGGCGATCACCTTTTTGCTCTTCGCGCATCGTTTGCCGACGACCTGCACGGGATCGATGACGATCTCTAGCCCGTCTGCGGGGTTCGCCTTCGGAAGCTTCTCGATAGCGCTCTCGGGCACATCAAAGGCCTCCGCGGCGCGCTCGGCGCCCAGGCTCACGATCAACGCGGCAGCGGCCGCTTGGCTCCGCACCTTGACGATGATCGTGGCCGGTGTGCCGGTCTCGTCGTCACCTGTGACCACGATCGCGTTGAGCTCTTCTCTCCAGGCGATCTTCGTGACTTGGTACCAGGGGATGCGGCGTAGCACTCCGGAGCGCTCTTCTCCGACGCCACCCTGCCCGACGCGCACGACGGCGTCGCCACTCGTGCCCACCCAGAGTGCCGCGCCGAACGCCAAGGCGCCGCCAGCGAGCAGGTAGGGCGTTGCTTCGATGGGCGCGTGGGCCGCGCCGAATTGCTCCCAGGCTCCGGCGCCGAGTGACACCGCTCCGGCCGCTCCGAGGAGGCGAACGAGGATCGGGTTCGCCGTGCTCTGCGGAAAAAACTGGATTTCAACGCGCTTCTTGGCAACTCGCTTTTTGGCCATCGGCGGAACCTTACATCCAATGTCGTGATGGAGGTGATCTCCTCACGTCGTTTGGCTTCGTCGCCGTTGCCCGAAGGTCAGCTAGCTGACTCCGATGCGGGACAGCTCGTCGTAGAGGTACGCGGCGCTCTTGATTCCAAGGTGGTAATTTTCGAGGTCGAGCCACTCGTTCGGGGCATGGGCGTTCTCGTCCGGTTGGCCGAAGCCCATGAGCAAGCAGGGCTTGCCGGTGGCGTCGGCGATGGTCCGCACGAACGGGATCGAGCCTCCCTCGCGAATGAAAACCGTCGGTCGTCCGAAGGCCTTCGCGAACGCGCGCTTCGCCACCTCGAACACTGGATGATCCGTCGGCGCGAGATACGGGCGCCCGCCATGGAGGTAGACGACCTTGACGCGCACGCCCGGTGGGGCAATTTTTTCGAGGTAGTCGCCGACCTGACGCGCGATCTCTTCAGGCTCCTGATGCGGCACCAGACGGCAGCTGATCTTCGCGACCACCCGCGCGGGAATGATCGTCTTTGCGCCCTCCCCCTGGAATCCGCCGGCGATTCCGTTGCAGTCGAGCGTCGGACGCGCCCACACCCGCTCGAGCGTGGAGTAGCCCTTCTCGCCGACGGCGGCGGTCGCTCCGGTCGACGCCAACCACTCCTTTTCGTTGAAGGGGAGGCTGGCGATCTCTTTGCGCTCGAGAGAAGTAAGCTCCACCACTTTGTCGTAGAAGCCGGGAACGGTGATGCGCCCCTGCTCGTCGTGGAGGCGGCCGATCATCTTGGCGAGCGCGTTCACCGGATTCTGCACGCCGCCTCCGAAGGACCCGGAATGCAGATCGGTGGTCGGCCCCTCGACGTGCACCTCGAGGTACATCAGCCCGCGCAGACCGACGCAGAGCGAAGGGATCCCCCGCCCGAACATCGCGGTGTCGCTGACGCAGACGAAGTCGGAGGTGAGGCGGGCGGCCTTCTCGCGCATCAGCTCGTCGAGATTCATGCTGCCGATTTCTTCTTCGCCTTCGACGATGAGCTTGATGTTGATCGGGAGCGTCTTGCGCGTCTTCAGGAACGCTTCGATTGCTTTGACGTGGATGTGAACCTGCCCTTTGTCGTCCACCACACCGCGGCCCCACATGCGACCGTCACGGATGGTGGGCTCGAAGGGGGGCGAGATCCATTCCCCGATTGGATCGATCGGCTGGACATCGTGGTGTCCGTAGATCAGCAAAGTCGGTTTTCCCGGCGCGTGATTCCACTCGGCAAAGACCGCAGGATGGCCCTTGGTCGGCCAGAGCTCGGCAGCGTCCGCACCAAGCGCGCGCAGGTTCGTGAGGAGGTGCTCGGCGTTCTTCACCATGTCGGCGTCGTGCGCGGCATCGCTCGAGATCGCGGGGATCTTCACCCACTCTTGAAGCTCGCCGACGAAACGTTGGCGGTGCTGATCGATGAAGGAAAGAACGTCATCCATGGTCGTCTTGTAGCATTCTACGTTCGGCCGAATGTTGCCGAAACCTTACTTCGCGAGGACGGCCAACGCTTCGCGCACGAGCTCGGCGAGCGGCACTTCCGTGACCCGCGACCCGAGAGCGACGATCGCGCGCTCCGCCTCGGCCGCGCGGTAGCCGAGCTTGGTGAGCGCCGAGAGGAGCACGTCGCCGCTGGCTCCGTTCCGCGTCGCTGCCGGCGTGACCGGAGTTGCGCCATCGGAAATGCTCGGGAGCTTGTCGCGCAGCTCGAGGAGGAGCCGATCGGCAGTCTTCTTTCCGAGGCCCTTGATGCTCGTCAGCTTCGCCACGTCCTTCGCGGAGATCGCCCGTGCGAGCTCATTTGCGGGGAGCGCGCTGAGGATCCCGATGGCCGTCTTCGGGCCGATGCTCGAGACGCCGATCAGCGTACGGAACGCCGATCGATCGAGGGCGGACGCGAACCCGAAGAGCATGAGCGCATCCTCGCGCGCGTGGGTGTGCACGAAGAACGTCGTGCGACCTTCGGCATCCGTCGCGCTCCGCCCCACGGTGCCAAGGGGAGCGAGGAGCTCGTAGCCGACCCCCGAAACGTCGACGACGAGCACGCCGTCGTCTTCCTGCGCGACGATCTTTCCGGTGAGGCGCCCGATCATTCGGGAGCCACGTTAGCATTTACGCTGCCTTGCGGTCTTTGCGTTTCGCCCTGGAAAACAAGGTAATCGCGAACGACGCGAGGAGGGTGCCCATGAAGAGATCGTCGTCGGTCTTGTGGCCCGAGCTGTTGCAGCCGTCGCCGCCACCACCGGCCGACAGACCACCTCGGTTCGGATCGCACGGCGGGTACGTCGGGCACACCGTCTCGTCGACCGGCAGGGTCGCGCGCCGCGTTCTGTCCAGCGGATCTTGGACGGGCGAAGCCTGCAGAACGAGATCATCGACGAGCGAGGCGTGCGCAAGATCGGCGCGTAGGCGCGTGACGCGCGCGGTCGTTCCATGGAGGTCGGCAAAAAGCGTCGCGAGGTCCGCGTCGCGCACGTGGTCCGCGCTCTCGGCCATGCCAGCGTCGGGCGCTCCGTCTCCGCCCTCGACCGCGAGGTAGTCGCCGTTCGTAGCTTCCGCGCGGATCCGGTTAGAGAATGACACGGTATACAGATCGCTCGACGACTCGACCTCCCAGCCGCGCCCGTTGAGAGCCGCCTCTTTCGCGGCACGGAGGCTCTTGAAGTTGCTCGACCGGGTCGCGAAATCCCAGACCAGCTCGCTCGCGTCGATCTGGAAGAAGGGGAAGTTTTGCGGCTCGTAGCGCCCTTCGGCCACGACCCAGAGCGTGAGACCGACCGTCGGCCCCGTCCCCGCCGCAACCATCCGAAGCGGAAGGACGGGAGCTGCGCCCGCGGTGGTCACGCGCACCGGGCGCATGGATTGAACCTGTGCGCCGGGCACGAGCTTCATGGCCAGAAAATCGAAATGGTCGGCGACGTATTGGCTAATGATCGGTTGCACGGCCGCGGGGACGACGAAGTTGTGCGCGGCGAGCCACGCGTTGAGCGCGTTCGGATCCGTCGAGTGGAGCTGCACGGTCTCGTACGGTCCGACCACTTCGGATTTCGTCACCGTCACCGGCGGCTCGCCCGCCGACGCGTCGGAGGACGACGACTTGGCCGCTCCGTCCACGGAGCCCTCGGAATCCCCGCAGTAGGGCTCACTGGGGCAATTCTTCCGCGGCGGCGCGATCACCTGCGTCTGCGTCTGCTGATCGAGCGTGGCGAAGATGAGGTCCGAGCTCAGACCCACCCTCGCCACGCCCGAGATCGGAAGCACCCAGGCGAATGACGCCGGCGAGCCTGCGTACCTGATCTGATCGTAGAGCGTCGTTTGTTGGGGCGAGATCGAGAGAATCATCCGGTGATCGGTGACCACCGAATCACTCTCCGTCGTGGTGAAGCAGCCTCCGCACGCGCGTGCGGAATGCTCCGTCAGAGCCAGCGCGCAGACGCTGGCGGCGAGGCCAAGCAAGAAAGACGGTCGCATGGAAGCTCAGCGGTGAGTGCGTCGACGCGAACGAAGGATCGCCATGCCGAAGAAACCGCTGAGCGCGAAGAGCGTCAGGCCGTCGGGGAGCACGGAGCGGCTCGCGGCGCTGCACGCGAAGCTCTCCAGGTGCCTGCCGTTGTTCATCGCCGTCGCGGCCATGGCTTGGTCGCGCGGCATCGTCCCCACTTGTGCGCAGCCGTCGTAGACGGGGCAATTCGGCTGCCCGGCTTCCTTGGTGACGTTGCGCACGCTCGCGAGGACCGACTGATCCTGCGAAGCTTGGAGCACGAGATCGTCCCCCAATGCGGCGTGGGCGAGATCCGAGCGCACGCGCGTAAAGCGAGCTTCAGGGGTCTGGATTCCCGCGAAGAGAGCGGCCATGTCCTCGTCACGCACTTGATCTGCCGTCTTGGTGACGACACCGTTCACGTCGGTGATCGGTGCGTAGTCGTCTGCGGCGGTCGTGGGAGCGCCGCGGAAGCCGCCTCCTCCGTAGTAGCCGCCCTGCTTGACGTACTGCGTGAACTGCGAGGCGAGCTGCGCGGTCGAGCTCTCGACCTCCCAACCCTTTCCACCGAGGGCCACTTCTTTGTCCTGACGGAGCTGCTTGAAGTTGCTCGAGCTCGTCGCCCAGTTCCACACGAGGTCACTGTCGCCAATGTGAAATGAAGGGAAATTTTGCGGCTCGTAGCGCCCCTCGGCCACCACCCACAAGGTGATGCCGACGACGGCGCCCGTCCCCGCCGTCACCATCCGCAGCGGAAGAACCGGAGCCGCACCGGAGGTCGAGATCCGCACCGGACGCATCGACTTCACCGAGCTCCCAGGGGCCAGCTTCATCGCCAAGAAATCGAAGTGAGCGTTGACGTAGGCCGTGATGATCGGCGCGACGTCCGCCGGGATCGCGTAGCCGTGCGACGTCAGCCAATCGTTGAGAGCGGCTCCGCTGGTCGAGTGAAGCTGGACCGTCTCGTACGGACCTACGACTTCGCTCTTGGTGACCGCCACGCCGCCAGCGTCCTGCAAATCGCTCGCGCCGCCAAAGGATGAGCTTGGGCTGTTCCGCGAACAGTCGCCGGAGGGCGCCGGGCAGTTGAGCGGCGGCTGGATGACTTGAGATTCGGTGAGCCCGTCGAGGGTCGCGAAGACCACGTCTGCGCTCAGCCCAACCGTGGCCGTTCCGGCAATCGGCAGCACCCAGGCGAACGACGAGGGCGAGCCGGTGTAGTGAATCTGATCGTAGAGCGTCGTCTGCTGCGGCGACACGGAGAGAATCATGCGGTGGTCGGTGACCACTGAATTGCTCTCCGGCGGAGCGAAACATCCGCCACACGCGGAGGCGTCTTTCTCGCCAGAGGCAACGATCCCGAGCGCTGCGAGAAGCCCACTGAGCACAACTTTCGACTGCCGGAGGTTTTTCATTCTACCTGCAACTGCTGCAGGGTGTGTTCCATGGCCCCCGGAGGTCTCATCTGTTTGAAAGTACATGCAGTTTCACAACGTCGAACAGCAACGACCACGGCACCGAACGCGCGCACGGCACAGGGCGGCACACTGCGCCGGGGTAGCTGAGCGGTTGAATACCCGTTTTTATTTGAGTTTAGGTTGGGGAATGGATACTCAGGGCGCCTCTGGAGACGAACATAAAATGCGAACTCTCAAGCTTCTCGTTCTTGCCCCGTTTGCTTTCGCTGTCGCCTGCGGCGGCGACAAGCCCACTCCCCCGGTCGTTCCCCCCATGGGCGGCGATGTAGATTCCGGATCGTCGACGACGATGGACACCATGGCGATGGACTCGGGATCCTCGGCCACCACCACGACGACCACCACGACGACCACCACGGCGACCGGCGCCGCCCCGGCCATGGCCGATGCAGGCTCCTCGATGGCGTCGGCTACGGCAGACGCGGGCACGAAGAAGGGCACGAAGAAGCCCGCTTCGAAGAAGTAATTTCGAGCCGCCTTGCTCGAGCCGTAACGCCGCTGCAAGGCGGACAATCATTTTCGAGACGTCTCACGCGGCGTATGCGTCTTCGGACGTGTGCGTCGCGCTGCTTTTTTGTGGTCCGCGAAACGCTGCGGCGACGAGAAGGCACAGCACGGGGGTCGTGACCACGTGGTAGCGATCCTCGCCGAAGAAGACGGCGTGGGTAACGACCGTCGTCGCGAGTAGCGAGATCGGGAGGAGCAGCGCCGGATTCCACGGCGGGCGGCCCGGCAGCGGCAACCACGGAAGGATCGCGACGAACAGAACGAGCGGCCAGAACGTCGGCGTACCAGACGCCCAGGCGACGTACACGAGGAGCGCCGCCACCGCGGTGACGATCCCTTGAGAAACGGCGTTCGCGTGTCGCCGTCGGAGGCCGAGGGCTAGGCATCCAAACACCGCTGCTGCCACGATCACGCGGTGAAAGAAGGTCAAAACCTCACGCGCCGCGACGCGCCGTGGCTCCGGCCACATGCTCGGTCTGGCTTCGCGCAGGTACTCGATCGGAAACGATTCGTGATCGAACGTGTACGAGAGCTTCGCCGGAACGAGACGAAGCCAGTGGGCGGGGTGGGCTTCGATCTCGCTGATGCCATACGCGAGCCAGCAGCGATCTTGCTGCACCTGCCCGGTGACCTCGCGGCAACCATCGGAGGAGTGAAGCGTCTCGAAGCGGCCGGTGGCCCGAGGAAATGCTCCGATGGCGAGGTTCCATCCGGCGTTCGTGCTGACGAGTGCGCAGCCGTCCATCCTCATGCAGTTGCGCGCTGTCCAGGGCAGAACGGGGAGGATGGCGAGGGCGCTCGCGAGGATCGCGCCGGTGAAGAATTGACGCGCCGACTTCGCGCCGATCATGCCTAGGAAGGGCGCACACAGAAGGGCCTGGGGGCGGACGAGAGCGGCGAGCCCGAGCATCACCGCGCCGAGCGCGACTCCACGTGCGGGGCGTGCATCTCGGACGGCGACGTAGAACGCGGCGAGCGTCAGTAGGCAGGCGAGAGGCTCGCTCATGACGAGCGCTGCGTAGACGATGAGCCCGGGATGGAAGGCCACCAACATCCCGGCGGCGAGCGCGCGCTTGGTCGACAGTCCGTGCCGCGCGAGGAGCCAGGTGACGACGGCGAGGAGCGCACCCACGCTGGCGTTCACGACCGCCGCCACCCGCGGCCCACTCCCGAATACCCAGTAAAAGAAGCCTAAAAACGCGCTATAGCCAACGGGATAGTGGCACCACGGATGCCACGCGAGCTGCCCCGCGACACTCAGGTCATCGGAGTATCCGAAGCCCTCTGCGATGCGACGTGCACCGAAATCGTAGTAGTGACCGTCCCACACCGGTTCACCGGCCCAGACCAGGGCGACATACAAGCGCGGCAGAAGCGCGACCAAAAAAAGAAGAGCACCGACTGCCGGGAGTGGCAGCCGCGGGCGCGAGATCACGTCAGCCCCTTACCACTCGCTGCCAGCCCCTCACGCATGCGTCGAAGGAATGTCTTCTGAACCTGCGCGGGATCGAGCTTCAGGTATTTTGCGAGCTCGTTCACGAAGCCGCGCACGTAGACGATGGCCGGGAGCCCGTCGAAAGCCTCTTCTTCGATGGCCAGCAAATGGGCGCGCGCGATCTTCGTCCGCTGGCTGATCTCGGCGAGCTCCACGCCTTGCGACTCGCGCACCGTGCGAAGGAGAGCCCCCGTGAACTCCGTATCCGGCCCGATTTCCCGCGCCAGATCGCTCTGGAGCATGAGCTGCTCGGCGGCGAGGGCGGGCTTCGCGGCGCGCGCAGAAAACGCTTCGGACGCGTCGGTCTCGGGAAAGCTCGATAGATCGTAGGCGCGTCGACGCACCGGATCGAGCAGCGTGTCGTACGCCTCGTCGAGCCGCGCTTGCTCTGTCTTCAGCTGGGTTTCAGTGAGGAGGGACGCAGTTGCCAGGCCTCCCGCGGCATAAATTTCTCGCTGCCTTTTGTACGCGCGACGGATCTCTTCGTCGTTCGAGGAGCGTGAGATCCCAAGCGCAGCGTAGAGCGTGGGCACCTCGGCGGGGAACGGAGGGAGTCCCGTCCGCTCCGCGCGCTCCGAGAGCAGAGCCTGCACGCGACGGGCGATGCGCTCGAGATTTCGCGCGGCCTTACTGGTCGGACTGTCGACGAGAAGCGGCTTGTTTCGCCGCACGCTGACCCACACGGTGTCGTCGTGCTCGATGTGTCCGAGCTCGTCGAGAGGCACCCCGTAGTGACGCGCGCAGAGTCCGCTCATCCAGGTCCCGAGCTCGAGATCATTGCGTACCCGGGTCTGGTTCACCACCAGTTGCAAGTTCAGGCGGTGCGCTTCGCTCCAGGCGAGATCGGCGAGGGTGCGATCCATTTTCGCGAGGGTGCGCACGAGCTCGATCGGCGCGGGAAGAATTCCGATCTGCTTGATCGCCCGCTCGAGAAGCCCGAGACGAAAGCGATCGCGAATGAGCGCGCGCCGAAGGCGACGGCGGAAGGCTGCGCGAATGAAGCGGTACGTGGTTTCGATCGCCGGTGGCTCGGGAACGGTGACCGCGATGGCGATGTCTGCTGCGAGCATCAGATCAAGCGCAAAATGGCCGTGTCCGGGACCCGCGTCGATCACCAGATAATCGGCCGGGAGCGCACGCAGGCGAGCGAGCCATCGGGCTTTTCGCCCCGCCCGAAAGAGGAACGAGACGTCCGTCGAATCGTGCGCCGCCGGAAGAAGCTTGAGCCCGGGCACACTGGTTGGCACGAGCGAGTCGACGAAGAGGGCTTCTGCACTGGCTTCGAGCGAGGGATCGTGGGTCGCGGCGCCGAGACCGAAATGGCAATGGAGGTTCGCGCCCGTGGGATCGGCGTCGACGAGGACCACGGCTTTTCCGAGCTGCGCGAGATAGATCGCCAGGTTCTGCGCGACGAGGCTCTTTCCCACCCCACCGCGACCGCCACCCACCACGATCAAGCGGTGGACGCTGCGCATCGAGGGCGGCGCTTCGACTCGCTCGGCCGGCTCGTCCATCAGGAGGTGAGCTCTGGCTGCTGCTTCTGGCGCGCGCGACGAAGGAGCCCGAAGATGCGCGCGCCGAGCTCCGGGGCCCGAAACGGTTTGGTGACGTAGTCGTCCGCGCCGGAGGCAAAGGCGTCCACGATGTCTTTCTGCGACGCGTTGCCGGTGAGAAAGAGCACCGGAACGTTCAGCAGATTTCGCTCGTGACGGATCAGTCTGCAGAGCTCGATTCCAGACATTCCGGGGAGAATCCAGTCCAAGACGACGAGGTCGAACTTCTCGGCGTGCACCCGATCGAGAGCCTGCTCCGCCGTTCCGACCGCCTCGACGCGCAAGCCGACCGCGTCGAGCATCGCCGCCACCACGTCGCGGATCCCCGCGTCGTCGTCGACCAGAAGCACCCGATCCTGACTCATCGGTAGCGACGAACGAAGGGTCGGATCGGGATCATCCATTCCGAAAGGATCCCGGGAGAGGGGCCCCGACTCGGTAAGGAGGGCCTCGGATGAGGCGTCGGAAGGAGCGGCGGCTTCGATGTGAGCGCTCGAGTGATCGTGGGCGAACGCGCGCAGCCGCTCCCAGTCGCGACGCTCGAAAGCGAGAACGAACGTTCCGAGCCCGCGGTTGATCCCACGCGCGGCGGCCGCGGTTGCCCGGCGGCCCGTTGCCATCTCGAAGATCGCAAGGACCCACTCCCCGTCCACGACCTTCTCGGTCGCCGGCAGGTTGAGCTCTTGATCATCCCTTGCGAGCGCCCGGTTGAAGGACTGCAGGTCTGCGAATTGGTAGACGATGCTGCGCACGTACGCGGGCAACTTAGCGTGCCTATCCGATCGTGCAAAGCGGCCCGTTCGCAGACCGAAAGCGAAATCCAGGCGCAGGCGGAGAAAGTTATAAGGTAAGCTCCCCGCCTTCTCATGCTTGGCGCAAATCTAACTACCTCCCTCCGAGTTTTGGCCGTGGCTCTTACTGGGGCCGGGTCCCTCCTGGGGTCGACCTGCCATGGGCAGTCGAACGGTTCGGACGTCTCGAAAGACGCGGTTCCGGCCAGCGAGGTGAGCATCGCCGGCGTCGACACGAGCGCCCTCACCCCTCGCGAACGGACCGAATGGTCGACCTACGTGAGCGAGCTCTTGGCTCCGTGTTCAGACACGCCCGTGCCCATCGCGCAGTGCGTGAACGAGAAGCGGTCCTGCGCCAAGTGCCTGCCGGCCGCCAAGTACGTGCTGAAGGGCGTTCGCGATGGGATGTCACGCGAGCAGATCGAGAAGAGCTTTCACAGCCGCTTCGACGCCGACAAAATCAAGAGCGTCGCGATCGACGGCTCACCCTCACGCGGCCCGGAATCAGCGCCCATCACCATCATCGAGTTCGCCGATTTCGAGTGCCCGTTCTGCGCGATGATTGCCCCCATCCTCGACAAGACGTGGAGCGACAAGAAGACGCAAATCCGCTTCGTGTACAAGTTCTTGCCGCTCTCCGGGCATCCTCACGGAGACATCGCCGCACGCGCCGGCTTTGCCGCTTGGCAGCAGGGCAAATTCTGGGAGATGAACCACGCGATGTTCGCAAACCGCGAGCACCTCGAGCAGAGCGATCTCGAGGGGTACGCGAAGGACCTCGCGCTCGACCTCGCCAAGTTCAAAAGCGACATGCAGTCCCAGGCAGCAACCGATCGCATCACTCAGGATCGCAAGCTCGCCGACAGCCTCGAGGTCAAAGGCACTCCGTCGATCTACATCAACGGCCGCGACTACGACGTCCATCAGGACCTGAACGACTGGGTCAACCTCGAGCTCTCTTCCGCTCCTGCCGAGCAGCCCACCAAGGCCGTCGCGGCCGCGCCCGACGCCGGAAAAGCATCGGCTCCACGCACCGTCAAAGACGCGAGCAAATAAGGTCATGCGAGCGGTCGTCGATGGCTGCGGTTGCTTTCCGACCGGACGTCATTACGCGGGGATCGCGCACCTCCTGCGCGCTATCGTTCGCGGCCTCGCCGAAGAATTTGCTAGCGACTCGATGTGGAACGACGTGCCCGTTGCCCTCATCGACGTGGAAACGACCGGCCGTGACGCCTCGGTGGATCGCGTCATCGAGGTGGGGATCGCGGTCGGACGCGGCGGCGCGGTCATCGCCCGCTACAACTGGCTGATTCATCCCGGCATCGCCATCCCCGACGAGTCCAAGGCCGTTCATGGGATCAGCGACGACGACGTCAAAGACTCTCCCAGCTTCGCGGTCATCGCCCACGAGATCGCCGCTGCCCTCCAGGGATGCGTCCCTGCCGCCTACAACGCCGCGTTCGATCGCGCGTTTCTTGCCAACGAATTTGGGCGTGCCGGGCCCCGTGAAGGCAATCTCCCCCCCGCGCTTCGCCGCGACGTGGACTGGATCGATCCCCTGGTGTGGGCGCGAGAAATTCAGCGCGAAGAGAAATCCAAGACCCTGTCCGAGGTCGCTAGCCGCCTCGGGGTGGCGCTCGAAAACGCCCACCGGGCAAGCGACGACGCGGAGGCCGCGCTCCTCGTCATCTACAGCTTAGCCGCTGACCCCCGCATTCCAAAAGCGTACGGAGCACTGATTCAGGAACAGAAACGGCTGGGTCTGCTCCAGCAAGACGAACGGCGCTTCTGGAAGTCCTGAGCCGGACACCCTACTACTGATCTATTAATTGCGTTGAGGAGGCACTCGTGAGCGACAAGGCTGAAATCAGGCTGGATGACACGGTAAAGCTCGAGTGTCCCATCGTGGTCGGGACTGAGAACGAGCGAGCGATCGACATCGCGCAGCTGAGGGCAAAGACGGGCCTCGTCACGCTCGACCCTGCGTTCATGAATACCGCGTCGACGAAGAGCGCGATCACCTACCTCGACGGCGAGGCGGGGATCCTGCGCTACCGTGGCATCGGTATCGAGGAGCTCGCCGAGAAATCCACCTTCGTGGAGACCTCGTTCCTCCTCATCTATGGGCACCTCCCGAACGCGGACGAGCTCAACAAATTCTCCACGCTCCTCACGAGGCACTCCCT
>JAYTOU010000050.1:0-58508 GCA_043747615.1 Myxococcales bacterium
AGTCGCCGTCGCAGTGGCTCGTGCTCGCTCGCGAAGATGCCGACGTACGCGCGCTCGAAGCGCTGGACCCGCGCTGGGCTACCTTGGCCGCGGAGGCTCGCCCCGCGTGGACCGACGACTACTCGAACCTGCTTTCCGTGTGGCGGTGAGGACCGCTAGGGCCCGACGAGCTTTGCGAGCTGCGCTTGTCCGACGCGCACGGCTTGGGCGTGATTCTCGATCGGCGCCACGACCGCACCAGGGAAGGCGACATAGAGCACGTCCGGTTGGTCGACTCCACCCGTACTCGGGTTCGGGTTGGCGCCGAGGTCCTTGACCGTCGCGTACGAGGCCTCGCCGATGTCGGCGCTCGGCCCGACGTCCCCGTATACCGCGTACTCTACTTTATTCTTGTAGAGTACAAGGATCACGTTTCCGAGCTTCAACCCCGCGGCGCCGAAGTCGAAGCGTGCGCTCTTGCCTGGGACGACGACGTAGGGAAGGCTCACCGCGTCGAGCGCGTTGCCCATCGAGTCGTTCACCGCCGTCTGGTTTTGGTAGGCCGGGTCGGTCGTGAGGTTGCACTGAGCAGTCTGTTTGCCGTCGCAGTCGACAGCCATGCCGGACCTCCAGAAGAGCGCCCCGGTGAGCTGGCAGATCGGAACCGTCGGCGTGGCCCCGGCTCTTAGCGCGTAGAGGCCGTTCGAGACCTGATTGCAGCTGGTGGCAAGCGCTTCGAGCTTCGCGATCGGATCGCCTCCATCCGCGTCGGCGGCTCCCGCTTCCTTGATGGCGTCGGCAACGCTCGCGTCCGAGACCGCGGCCTCGGGCCCGCTCGTTGCGTCCGTCGCGCCTTCTTCCGCTAGAGAAGACCCGCCGCAACCGAGTGCCATGATTGCCGAGAAAAAGAAAAACGCACGCATGGCGAGCGGCTCCGTGCTCACCGGTCGTTGAAGCCGAGCGCCCGCACCCGTGCCGCGTCGTCGGCGGTGAATCCCGTGGAAAAGGATCGTCCGCCTCTGCGCATCGACCAGGGCGTTGCAATGTACACCGAGCGGCGCGCCGGAAAACTCCGGGCTCGTGCAGGCGTCTGCGTCCGCGGTTGCAGCGGCCGTCGATTTGGACGAAGCACGAGCGAGCGCGACGAGCCCGACGGCGGGGACGGCAGATGCGAGCTGAGTCAAACCGTCATCTTACCAGCTTCCCGGGCCATCACGTTTTTTGGACCGACCACGGGGTGCACGGCGCCGACGTGCGATGTGCGCGCGAACAATCAGGGATGGCCTTTTGGCATCACCGTCGACGATCAAGTCATCTTCTGGGCGAATCGTGGCAGCGGCCAAGCCATGGTCGTCCGAAAGTAGCGGTCGCCGAAATCGTCGCTAAAAGCGCGGCAGACGTGGTAACGGAGGCGCTTCCGAACCACCAGCTTCCCCTCCCGGGAAGAGAGAGAGACTCCCTTGGCCGCCCGTATCCCGCTCGACCGCATCCGTAACATCGGCATCTCGGCGCACATCGACTCCGGTAAGACGACGCTCACCGAGCGCATTTTGTTCTACACGGGGCGGATTCACAAAATCCACGAGGTGCGCGGCAAGGACGGCGTCGGCGCCAAGATGGACTCGATGGATCTCGAGCGTGAGAAGGGCATCACGATCCAGTCGGCTGCGACCTACTGCGTGTGGGAAGGCTCGCAGGCGCAGTTCGCGGACAAGCCCATCAACGTCAATATCATCGACACGCCCGGCCACGTGGACTTCACCATCGAGGTGGAGCGTGCGCTCCGCGTGCTAGACGGCGCGATCCTGGTGCTCGACTCGGGCAAGGGCGTTCAGAGCCAGTCGATCACCGTCGACCGGCAGATGAAGCGCTACCACGTGCCGCGCATCGCCTTCGTCAACAAGATGGATAACCCCGGCGCCAACTACGAGCGCGTCGCGGCCATGCTGAAAGAGAAGCTCGGCCACCATCCGGTCAGGATCCAGCTCCCGATGGGCGCGGAGTCTACCTTCGCGGGAATCATCGACCCGATCATCAGCAAAGCTTTCTTCTTCGAAGGCGCCGACGGGGAAATCGTTCGCGAAGCCGAAGTCCCCGAGGAGTACAAGGAGGCCTGCGCCGCGGCCCGCGAGAAAATGATCCACGACGTCGCCGACGTCGACGACGAGCTCGCCGAAAAATTCATCAACGAGGAGCCCATCTCGGTGGACGAGCTCCGCGCGGCGATTCGTCGCGCCACGTTGGCACTCAAGATGACCCCCGTGATGTGCGGCTCGGCGATCAAGAACAAGGGCGTTCAGCTCCTGCTCGACGGCGTCGTGCACTACCTACCGCGCCCCACCGAAGTCCTCAACGAGGCGCACGATCAGGCCAACGCCGAAGCAAAAGTCACGGTCGAGTCTGATCCGACCAAGCCGTTCGTGGGCTTGGCCTTCAAGCTTCAGCAAGACAAATACGGACAGCTCACGTACTTCCGCGTCTACCAGGGGACGATCGCGGCCGGCGATACCATCTACAACGTGAGCAACGAGATGCGGAAGGTCCGCGTCCCCCGCATGTTCCGCATGCACTCCGAGGATCGCGAGGAGATTCCGTCGGCCGAAGCCGGTGACATCGTCGCGTTCTACGGCGTCGAGGCCAGCTCCGGCGAAACGTTCACGGACGGCAAGGTCAACTGGACGCTCACGTCGATGCACGTGCCCGCGGCCGTCATCTCGCTCGCAGTCGCGCCGAAAGACCGCGCAGCGGAAACGAGCTTCTCCAAGGCTCTCAACCGCTTCACGAAGGAAGACCCGACCTTCCGCGTGCACCAGGACGAAGAGTCGCAGCAGACGATCATCAGCGGCATGGGTGAGCTCCACCTCGACATTTACATGGAGCGCATGCGCCGCGAGTACAACTGCGACGTCGTCGCGGGCAAACCGCAAGTCGCTTACCGCGAGTCGATCACCCGCAAGGCCGAGATCAACTACACGCACAAGAAGCAGACCGGCGGCTCCGGTCAGTACGCCAAGATCATGGGCTTCATCGAGCCGCTGCCCGCCGACGCCGTCGAAGCCTACGAGTTCCTCGACGACGTCACCGGCGGCTCCATCCCCCGCGAGTTCATCTCGGCGTGCGACAAGGGCTTCAAGGAAGGTGTCCGCAAGGGCACCTTGATTGGCTTCCCGATCGTAGGCATCCGATGCGCAGTCAACGACGGCGCGTCTCACGCCGTCGACTCATCCGAAATGGCGTTTAAGACCGCCGCGCTGATGGGCTTCCGCGAAGCCTACGCCAAGGCAAGTCCGACGATCCTGGAGCCGATCATGAAGGTCGAGATCGACGTTCCCACGGAGTTCCAGGGGTCCGTCGTCGGCCAAGTCAACCAACGGCGCGGCGTGATTCTCGAGACCGTCGGCGGCGACAGCGTCAGCGTCACCTGCGAAGTGCCGCTCAACGCCATGTTCGGGTACTCCACCGACTTGCGCTCGGCGACACAGGGCAAAGGCACCTTCACGATGGAGTTTGCCAGGTACGCCGTCGTCCCCAAGCAGGAGCAAGAAGAGATGACGAAGAAGTACCGCGAGAAGCTCGCCGCCGAAGCGAAGCTCAAGTAGCACACGCGGTCCAACCGCTAATGCAGGTCGACGTAGCCCCCGGCTTTGGCCCGGGGGCTTTGTCGTTTCTAGACTAGAGCGGGTAGTGGCACGTGCCGCTGATGCACGGCACGCCGTTGCAGCAGTTTCCAGAAACGGTGCAGGTCTGGCCATAGAGCGCGCACACGGGGGGAGGCGTGCCGCTGTCCACTGGAGCCCCGTCGGGCAAGCTGCCCGCGTCGATGATGCCGCCGTCGAACGAAGTGCCGGGCGGGTTCGCGCAGACCCCGTTCGTCGACCCAATGGGAAGCACGCAGGGTGATCCGGTGCAGCAGTCGGCGTTCGACGTGCAAGCCCCTGAAACGGGGACGCACGCGGTGGCGCCGCAGCGCAGAGGCGCGCCGCCGTCGGTCACGCCCGTCGGAACGCAGGGCAGGCCGCAGCAATCGATGCTCGTCGAACAGACCGTGCCGGACCTCGGCACGCCCGCGTCGCACTGGGGCGAAGTGCTGCCCAGGCCGCATCGCGGGATTCCGAGGGCGTCTTGGAGGCAGGACGGGGGATCCGCGACGGTCGACGTGCCCGAGCAACAATCGGCCCGAGCGTTGCACGAGACCGTCGCCAACCGACAGATGTCGCCGTTGCTTGCGCAGCCGCCGGCTTTCTTGCAGCGCCCCACGGGGGATCCGCCCACGCCTAGCCCGGAGCAAAAGGCGTCCGTGCCGGTTGATCCGCCCCGGTCGGCAGCGGAGCCGCAGCAATCGGAGTCCGCTCGGCAAAGCTCGTCCGGCGGGTGGCACCCATCCGGCGGCTGGCAAATATCGACCCCCGTCGCGAGGAACGGGGCGCAGGCGCGGCTGCAGCAACTTCCGCCGCACGCGGGAACACCGCCGTCCGACACCCCGGCGTCTGCGCCGGCGCCGCACACCAATCCGGCGATCGTGCACCCTCCGGTTCCTGACGCGGCGCTCGGGACGGTGCAGAGCCCGATGGTCGCCAAACCGACCTTCGTGCAGAGCCCTCCGCAGCAATCGTTATTGGCGCCGCAGCTGTCGCCCGTTTGCCCGCAGTACGACGGCGCACTACAGACGCCCGCGTTGCAGAACGCCCCGCAGCACTCGTTGTTCGTCGCGCACGTGTTACCCAAGCTCTTGCACGTGGTGGTCAGCGGAGCACATGTGCTGCCCGTGCCGCCGTCGGTGACGGGAGAGCAGACGCCGCCGCAGCACTGGGCGCCGGTCGTGCAAGCCTGGTTGTCCGATGTGCAGAGCTTCGCCCCGCAGGTGCCGCCGCTGCAGACGCGCGAGCAGCAGTCGCCGGGCAAGGTGCAGACGTCGTTCGGCGCACCGCACGAGATGGCGGGTGCCGCGCACTTGCCGGAAGCTGTGTCGCAGTTGACCGAACAGCAGGTGGCGCTCGTCGAGCACGTCGCGCCGATCGCGGAGCACGTCACCGCACCGTCACCTCCGTCCGCCGCGCCATCGCCCGTCGACGTGTCGGTCAAGGTTCCGTCGCCGATGGTCCCGTCGCCCATGGACGCGTCGGTCAGCGTGGTGTCGCCCATCGACGTGTCTTGCGAGCCGTCGGGGATGGTCCCGTCGAGAGGAATGCCGGTGTCGAGTGGGTTTCCCTGCTCGTCCATTCCGCCGTCGTCGGTGACGTAATCGTTGCCGCCGCACGCGACGGGCGACTGGGCGATCACTGCGCTGCCGAGCGCGCATATTGCGAATCGCAAGACACGCACCGAAAACAAGTTCTTCGTCGGAAGCTTCATGATGGGAAATCCTTCGTCTTGGTTGAGCGCGGCAACCGTGCTCGATCGTTACTTGGGGGGTGGCTGCGGCGCCGTCTGGTCGTTCTGAATGCAAGATGAGAGATCGAACAGCATGAACTCGAGAGCCTTTTCCTGGGGCGAGAGGTCCGTCGTGTGACACCCGCTCGGAAAGGGCTGGCCGGGAACGTCGCTCGTACCGGCCACTACGCTCCCCGATACATGGAGATCGCTGTAGACCACGCGGCCGCATTTCTGGTCGTCCGGCACCTGGATAGGCGTGTTGAAGGTCATGTACTGCATCGAGTCGAGTGGCGCTGGGAAGTTCTGGGCCGACAGCCAGCGCTGCGCCCCGGCATCCGTCGCCCCCGAGTTCACGGAAGTGATCGTGGTCTTGGCCTGCTCGATGTGAACGTAGCCCGGGACAGGCGAGGCTCCGACGTTGACCAACCACTCGGAGAGCGCCTGCCCTTTCGGGAACGAGGTGTCGACGCTCGCGTCCGTATCCGAATTGGCGGTGGTGATCAGGCCGACGGTCCCGTAGCAGCTCACGTCACCAGGTGTGCAATCGTTGATCAGCCAGTGCCCCGTGCTCGGGAACGGCGCCGGTCCCTTCGCAAACCAGTAGTCGTGATAGTGCGATGCGAACACGCGCCCACCGTTCGTCGTGTACTGGAACATGGCATCGAGCGCGGCTTGCGGTTTGGTATTTGAATTGCGCGTGTAGTTGCCCTCGCAGGCCATGAGCACGATGTCGTAATTTTTGAGCCTGCTGTAGTCGCTCCACACCGTCTCGGCGGGCGTGAACGCACCACCGTCGGTAAATTGGCTCGATCCGTTGATGGTGCCAGCGTCCGTACCCGCGTCCGTGTACGTGCCATGGCCGTAGCCGCCGTAGAGGTTGATCCGGCCGCCGCCGTTCTCGGTCGTGAACTCCGAGTCATCGACTCCGATTTTCCGAAGGAGGCACTCGAGTGGATCTGCACCGCCGGTGGTGAGCGCGATCTTAGGGATGTTTCCTTCCGACTGATTTTTCGGAAGCCGCGTCAGCGTGACGTCCACGGGCGTGTCCGCGCAGGCCGTCACGCTGGGAATATGGACTTCGCGGCGCCACTTTCCGATCTGGACGACGAGGGGAATGTTGGCTCCGTGCGGCACGTTCTTCAGAGTGAAGCGACCGTGCGCGTCGGTGATCGCCGTCACCAGTGGGCTGCCCGACACCACGGCGCCGCATTTATCGCACGAAGCGCCCGTGGAAATGGGCGCGAGAGCGCCGCCGTTGCTGTTCGGAACGTAGACAACCGCGTTGTAAAGCGGCACCTTGCCCGCCGGATCGTAAACCGTGCCCGTGAGGTTCGTAGTCACGCCCGCGGCGCACGTGTCCTGGGCGCATTGAAGATTTATGCACCCCCTCGCGTCGCCGATGCCCGCCTCGTCGAAGGTGACGTTCTCGTCGCCGCCGCCGTCAGAGCCAGCGTCGAAGGTGCTGTCATCCTTGTTTCCGCAGCCCTCCGCCCAGAACAAAAAGGATCCGGAGGTGGCAAGCACGCTCGCAAAAGCAATTCCCGCAGCACGACTCCGGATCATTCAACTACCTCGGTTTTCGGTGAGCCAAGACGTTCGATGAGTATGGCCCGTTCGAACCTAATCGATCGATGATTATGCGTTACGCCCGCTGTTTTCTCGTACTTCGCGCGCGTCTCTCGCACCGGTCAACGCTGTGACCAGTACCTACTTCGTTGCGGAATCCTCGATGTGAAACTCGACGCGACGGTTGCTAGCGCGACCGGCATCCGTCTTGTTGTCTTCGAGGGGCTTCTCACTTCCGAAGCCCTCGCTGCTCAGTCGGCCTTTGTCGACACCGGCTTTGGTGAGGGCCTTGGCGACCGACGCCGCGCGTCGCGTGCTGAGATCCTTGTTGAACGCGGGCTTTCCAACGTTGTCGGTGTGCCCCTCTACGCGCAGGTGCTTGATCTCGGGGTGCTCCTTCAGTGCCTTCGCCACGGCATCGATGACCGACTGGCTGACCTTCAGGATCTCCGCACTCCCCGTCTTGAACTTGATCTGATCGAGAATCTTCACCTCGCCGGCTTCGATTCGCACTGCCGGGCAGCCGTTCTTTTTCGGATCAGGGTCTTTCGGTCCAGCCGCTTCGGGACATGCATCTTCGGTATCGACGATTCCATCCTTGTCACGATCGGACGGACAGCCATTCGTTTTCGGATCGTCGGTTTTGACGCCCGCGACGTCGGGGCATGCGTCGTCCTTGTCGGCCACGCCGTCCTTGTCGCGGTCCGGAGGGCAGCCGTTCGTAGCGGGATCCTCGGTCTTCACGCCCGCGACGTCGGGGCATGCGTCGTCTTTGTCGGCGATGCGGTCCTTGTCGCGGTCGCTTGCCACGGGGCAGCCGTTCGTCTTCGGATCGTCGGTCTTCACGCCAGCCACGTCGGGACATGCGTCGGCGGCATCGAGCACGCCGTCGCTGTCACGATCGGCCGGGGGCGGAGGCGCGGAGATGGGCGCCGGTGCTTCCTTGACGATCGCCGGAATCCAATCGATCGAGGCGAGGACGCGAAACGCGGGGGTGCCCGCGGCGCTCGACAGTCCAGGGCCTGCGCCGAGGCCGAAACGAAAATCGCCCGCGGTGTAGTGCCCGCCGAGGAGCAGGGCGAGGGGAGTGGTGCGACTCCCGAAGACCGCGTCTCCGTTCGACACCACGGTGCCGCCGAAGATTTCAGGACCGATGACCAGCTTCTTGTCGGCCACGCGCACGCCAGCGGCGGCGCTGAAATCGAACTCCGTACCGGTGGGATGCCCATTGAAGGCTTGATCGTTCGCGCGATAAATCACGCCGAGCCTTGCGGCGTAGACGAACGAGCCGATGTCGCCCGCGACCGCGACGTGCGGACCGACGCGCGCTTGCCCGTCGCCCGCGTACTGCGTGTCGGATCCCGTGGGCACCCACACGCGAGCGCCGAGCGCGACGGTGAATGGATCGCCGTACTCACCGAGGAGCCGGAGGTCGACGCCAATACGAAGGTCACCCACCGCCGCCTTGCTCGGCGCGACGTAGCGCTTTCCGCCGATGGTCTTGCTGTCGCCGGCTTGGACGAGCGCGAGCGGCAGGCTGAGCGCGAGGCGAAGGCGATCGAAGAGGATGAGGCCGCCACCGACGTGAACGTAGAGCTGATCGGAGATGACGGTGGTGTTCTCGGACCCGTCGCTGTTGAGGAGGACGTACGGCTTGTGCCCGTAGTCGATCACCATCCCGAAAGAGGGGCGCACCTTGCCGCGCAGATCGAGCGACTCGCTCGCGAACCACTCGCTTCCGCGCTCCGCGGGCTCGTAGCGATTCAGCGCAGCGCCTGGGGTGGCAAGCTGCTGGGCGTTCGCCGTGGCACTCAACAAGAAAGCGACGGATGCACCTGCGAGAGCCGCAGGAACCTTCAAGGTTCTATTCATCACGTGGGGAGCTCCAGTGCTGGAACAAGTGCGCAATTGAAGAAGTGATACTCGGCTTATCGCACTTCGAATTCGACAGTTACTTTTTCTCGACGCACGATTTGTCGCACTGGCAAGTAGAGTGACCATGAGCGCGGGATGGACGACCCGGGTCGACACGCATAGCTTGGCGCGGGTGAGATTTATTTTCCCCCCGGCGAACCTGAAGACATGCGTCTCCTCGCGCCAACCCCGCCGCCGCGCTCCCTCTTTTCGGTGGGACGCGGCGAACGTGGTTCGATGTCGATCTCTACCTCGCGCTGGTTGCATCCGCCGACTCATGTACCGGCACTTGCGCACGTCGCGGATCGCCCCGTGGTGGGGACACGCCGGCACTCTTCTCGAGATGACCGTACGTCACCACGACCGCGGATCTCGAGCGCTACAACCCGAACTACGTTGGCGGCGCGATCACGGGCGGCGCCGCAGATCTCCTGCAGCTCTTCACGCGCCCTGTCGTGCGCCTCAATCCCTACACGACTCCGAATCCACGCGTGCTGATCTGCTCGGCGTCCACGCCACCGGGCGGCGGAGACACGGGCGTCGCACACAAAACCCAGCCTCTCACGAGAAACGTGGCGAATGTGCGGCGGGCGAGGCGGTTTGCACCGGCTGAGAGCCGCGCGTTCAACGAACGTCGACGTTTCTCGACGGAGATCGACGGCGCGCTTGGTGCAACTCAGCCATTCCATGAAAACCACTTTGCTGACGCGATCAACGCTTTCAACACGTTATCTTCTTGCTTTACCCCTCGCCGCGCTTCTCTCCGTAGCGTGCGGCGGTGACGACCCCGTCGCGACGACTGGCAATGGTGACGGCGGAGCGCACTCTGATGGCGCCGTTGCGTCCGACGCAGGAGCGGACTCCGGCAACCTCGACGGCGCCACGGGCTCAGACGGTAACGTTGCCGATGCGGGCCCGTACATGGGACCGAGCGTCGGGAGGGCAGGAACGTTCGCGGCGCTTGCGTACGGCGGGATCTCCGCGGCCAACATCACGACCATCACCGGAGAGCTCGGCGTCAGCGCCGCTGCCGTATCCGCCATCACGGGCTTCAGCGCGCCCAGCTACGTGAAGTACGGAAATGACTCACTCGCGCCGAACGACATGCGCACGCTCCTTGCGCAGCAAGACGTGACCGCCCTCGTTGGAAACATCAATCCCCGCGCGTGCGACAGCGATCTGACGAACGTGGTGGGCGGTCTCACCGGCGACATCACGCTCCACCCGGGCGTCACCTGCATGAACAGCTTCAGCGCCGACGTCCTCATCAACGGGCACGTTACGCTCGACGCGCGCGGCAACCCGAACGCGTTCTTCATCATTCGGGGCAACAAGACCCTCACCGTCGCCGACGGCGCGGAGGTCATCCTCGCGAATGGCGCGGAGGCGTGCGGCGTTTTCTGGCGCATCAGCGCACAAGTGACCATCGGCAAGACCGTGAAGTTCTACGGGACCGTCATTGCCGGAACGGCGATCACCATGAACACCGCATCTACGTTGACTGGCCGGGCCCTCGCCCAGACGGCCAACGTGAGCTTCGACGCCAATGCGGTGACGATTCCGACCAACGGTCTCGTCGGCGCACCCGGCGTCTGCACCCACGTGCAGTAACGCCCAGAAGCTCGTTTTGGACTAAGATCGCCGGCACATGAGCCCGAGGGTGGAGAGCTGTGTCGTCGGCGTAGTCTTACTTGTGGGCGCGGCGCTTCCAAGCTGCGGTAGTCACACCCGCGTGCCGTACGCCGTCGTTGCGGCGGCACGCGATTGGGGCGCACATCCTGCGATCGTAGAGATCGACACGGCGCCGACGATCTACGCGATGAGCGACGTGCACGGAGGATACGACCGCATGGTAGCGCTCCTTGCGCGGCACGCCGTCATCGCTCCAGCTCCGCAGACGCCAGATGCGGCCCACTGGTCGGCCGGAGCTTCGGTCTTGGTCGTGACCGGCGATCTCATGGACAAGGGACCGTCGTCGCTCGAAGCGCTGGACCTCCTGCGCGCGCTCGAAGCGCAGGCACTCGCTGCGGGTGGACGGGTGATCTTCACCGTCGGCAATCACGAAGCAGAATTCCTCGATGATCCGGAGAATGACAAGGCCAGCAAATCCGACGGTGTCGATCAGGAAATTCGTGCGCGCGGTCTCGATCCCTTGGCCATCGCCAATGGAAGCGATTCGCGGGGCGTGTGGCTCCGCGACCAACCGTTCGCGGCGCGGATTGGGAGATGGTTCTTCGCGCACGCAGGCGACACCCACGGCCGATCCATCGCAGCCCTCGAGGGCGCGCTGCGCGCCGGCGTGTTGGCGCACGACTATGGCGACAACGAGATCATCGGAGCCGACTCGATCCTCGAATCGCGCGACTGGTACGCGAATGACGCAACGGCGGGAACACGGTACGCGCATGCGCTAGGCGCAACGCACATTGTCTTTGGTCACGAGCCGAGTGCGCTCGGTGCGCGCGGCGCGATCGCCGTTGGGCAAGAGGGCGCTCTTTTCCGAATCGATTGCGGCATGTCACCCGGTGTCAACGACAGCGCGGGAGCGATCCTTCGCGTTCGCGCGGATAACGGGCTAGACATTGCCGAGTCGCTCGAGCCCGACGGCACCGTCCGCGAAATTTGGCGCGGCGCCGTGAGCCAATGACTCGGCGCCGTCAGTAGGCGCGCGCAGCGGTTCCGGAGACGTGTGTTTTCCCGTCCGCCGCTTCACCATGCTCGAACTTCACGTTGAGCAGGATGTTGGCGCCCGTTGCCGATGCGGCCTTCTTGAGCTCGTCGAACGCGTCGTCTTCCTTGCCCATCGCGCCGGCGATGTCGAGCTCCTTGATGACTTTGTACTGGCGCCCATGGAGCACATCGCGGCAGCGGACTGCCATCCCCGACAAGTGCGTCACTTCGCTGCCTCCCTCACCGTGGCTGAACTCGACTCCGGTGATTCCTTCGGCCCCGAGGACCACGGCACGTCGTTTGAGGATGTCGAGCGCCTGCGCCTCGGTCGGCATCCTCTCGTGAACGTCGACTACACCGAGAGCTTCGCTCGGTCCGCAGTCGAGGCCACCCGTCTGCATGACCTTCAACTTGCTCGCGGCCGCTCGGGTGATCGGATCATCCGGAGGCAAGGGCTCATCGCCCCCTTCGCCTTCGACGCTTTCTTGCTTCACGCTCGACGCGAAATTCGGATCGCCGGGCATGGCCGCGCGGTTCGCGCACCCCGTTGCAGTGATGAGAATGATGACGCTTAGAACTCGACGCATGATCGCCTCCCACGCGGGAGCTCCGCGTGCATTCGACTGTGGTTTTTTCTTGAATCGCCAAACTGACGGAACGCGACCTAGTAACCGCGCTCCAAGAAGCGGACAGCCAACCCCGACAGATGCGTCGGCTCTCCCGCGGATTCGCCGTGATGAAACTCGACACCGACGACCGCGTCTGCGCCCATGCTTGCTGCCTTGGTGCGAAGGAGCGCGAGTGCTTTGTCCTGGTTCCCCATCTCTTCGTGCGCGTCCACGATTCCGACCACCTCGGAGGCCCGATCGAGGTGCGTCGACTGGAGAATGAGCACCTTCGAAGGATCGTTTCGCGAAGGCCCTGCGCTGCTGAGCGTGGGCTCGGTCGCGGCCGGCGGCTGGGCGTTTCCCTCGTAGACGTTCACCGGGTAGGAGAGATTCTGCGAGATCGTGCTCACCGAAACCGGGTGGTAGTCGGGGTGGTACTCGCTCGCGCATCCCGAGAGCGTGACGAGAGCAATCGCGAGGAGCGCGCGCATCTCAGTGCCTCGGATCTTCACGCACGATTACGACGCCGGGCGTCGCCGAGGAGAGCGCGGCGCCTGATTGAACGCTCACCGGGTAGGAAATGTTCTGCGAGACCGTGCTCACGGTGACCGGGTGATACTCCGGGTGGTAGGTATCGGTGCAGCCGCAGAGCACGGTCACCGCGAGGCTGATTACGAAGAGACAGCGCAAAGGTCACCTCATTGAAGTTGGTTGAAGAACCCTCTTCACGGCGCATGCCACGCTCGCCAGCGCGCCCTTTTCGACGAGTTCCAACGCATCGCCTGCAATGACGAGGGCTGCGCTCGCAAACACGGAGCCGTGCGACCCCGGAGCAACGACCTTCGCTGTGATTTCCTGTCCCGCCCCGCGCGGATTTCGTCTAGCGGGTGCCTCGGAAGCGCCGTCGGTGTCGCGGGTAATGTGCGTCGAGGTGATCGGCCAGCGTTACCGTCGTCGTCATACAAACGATAGCGACTACGCGAGCCCGAGCGCGGCGGTGATCTGCTTTACGGCTTGCATCTCGAGCGCGGAAAGCCTGCCGTCGATCGCCGCGGCGTCGACCAGCGTGCTCACGATCTCGCGCTTTTCGTCGTCCGAGAGCGTGACCAGCGCTGCTTCAGCGTCGTCCCATCCTTCGAGATCGAAGACGCTCCGACGCTCGTCCTCGGTGAGCCCCATCCGCGTCATGGAGACGCTGAGAAACGCGCGTTCGGCATCGGTCATGATGCCATCGGCAACGAGGATCTTGGAGACGAGCAAGCACTTGGCGATGCGGGGGTCCATATCCCAAGCTTAGCCGGCGGCGCGATAGCCCGGCCAGTAAGGCGCAATGCGCGCGAGGACGCCGTTCTTCGGGTGTGGCCTTATGTGATGGCCTCGGATTGCCATACCGACGACGCAAAACTCAGTCTCACCGACAAAAGCAGCCCTGATACGACCGGCGCCGAGCTCGAAGCGGGCAACGGAGATCGCCAAACGATGAGCAGCGCATTGCCGACGAACGTGGGACCTATCGCAACGCACGCCGTCGTCCGCCTTGCACGAGCCGTCGGTGTAACAGAGGCACTCGGCGTGTCCGCTCATGCCACGAACTACCGTCGAAATGTGCGACAATAGGTCATGCGCTCCCTTCTGCCGTTGGCCTTTCTCGCGGCCTGTTCCTCGTCGTCGTCGCCCTCGTCAACCGACGGCGGGACCGATACCTCCGTGCGCGGCGACTTCGATCCCGTTCCCTTCGGCGGCGCGCGGCCGGTGAACGTGTATGTCCCGAGCGGGTATGACGCGGGCAAAGGCGCGCCGCTGGTCGTCATGCTTCACGGCTACTCGGTGAGCGGCGGCCTCGAAGAGATTTTCCTCAGGCTCAAGCCCGTGGCCGAGGCGCGCGGGTTTCTCTACGCGTACCCGAACGGCACGGTCGACAGAAAAGGCAACCGCTTCTGGAACGCTACGAACGCTTGCTGCGACATGGACGCGACCGGCGTCGATGACGCGGCGTACCTCACGAGCCTGGTGACCGAGATCGGCACGCGCTACAAAGTCGATCCGAAGCGGATCTTCTTCATTGGCCATTCAAATGGAGGGTTCATGTCGTACCGCATGGCGTGCGACCATGCCGACGTGATCGCTGCCGTCGTCAGTCTCGCCGGAGCGACCTTCGCCGACGCCTCGAAATGCCACCCGACCGCACCCGTGGCAGTCCTCGAGATCCACGGCACCAAAGACACCGAAGTGCTCTACGACGGACAGCAGAGCCCGCCCGCGTACCCGAGCGCGAAGAGCACGGTCGAAGATTGGGCGACGTACGACGGGTGCGCGCTCACGGCCGATACCTCCGCCCCACCGCTCGACATCGACACCTCTATAGCCGGCGCGGAGACGCAAGTCGCCACGTACGCGAGCGGCTGCAAGCCAGGGGGCCATGCAGAGCTCTGGACGATTCAGGGAGGCGCGCACATTCCCGGATTCGGCGACGCGTTCGCCCCCGACGTCATCGACTTTCTCTTCGCCCACCCGAAGCCCTGAGTGGTGGCTACGTCGGAGGCTTAGGTTCCGGCACCTCTGGAATTGGAGCATGGACCGGCTGCTCGGGCAGCGCGGGGTGGATGGGCTGCGGCCCCGGTTCGTGTACCGGTGGGAGTTGGGGCTGGTTCGGATCGTTGGGGCTCGTCGGGTAGGGCTGGGTCATGATCCTCTTCTTCTCCTCCGCTTCACCTTTGGTGAATCTCGATCGCGAGGAATCGCTCGTGGTCTCCGTTCGTGCATCCGCACGAGGAGCAGGTGCCCCTCCGTTACGCAGATCGCCGACGCACGCAGTCGTTTCGCGATCATCGTCAAAGCTTATCACGCGACACAGAATCGGAAGGTCGGCTAGTCTCCGCCACCATGCGCACCCACTTCGTTCTCGTCTCGCTTGCCCTTCCGTCACTCCTCCTCCTCGCTGCATGCGGAGGAAGTCCGCCGCCGCCTCCGAGCACGCCCGCTCCGACGACGGCCGCCGCTGTCACCGTGCCCGCTGCAACCGCTCCCTCGGAGCCCGCAAAAGCCGCCACGGAGCAGGCGCCCGCCGCACCAAAAGGTCCGCCTCCGGTTTTCCAGCTCGCCGGTTTTCAAACGCCAGAAAGCGTTTTCTACGACGAGGCAAACGATCGGTACCTCGTCTCGAACATCAACGGCAAGCCGCTCGACGCAGACAACAACGGATACATCTCGGTCGTCTCGCCCGAGGGCAAGATGGTGACCGAGAAGTGGATCGCCGGCGGTCAAAACAAGGCCACTCTCAACGCCCCCAAGGGCACGGCGATCGTCGGCGGTGTGCTCTACGTCGCCGACATCGACACCGTGCGCATGTTCGACGCGAAGAGCGGCGCACCGAAAGGCGAGCTCAAAGTCCCTGGTGCGACGTTCCTCAACGACCTCTCGGCTGGTCCCGACGGCCGCGTATTCGTCTCGGACACCGGTCTCAACGCCGACTTCGGTCCCACCGGCACCGACGCGATCTACGCCATCGACAAAGGCAAGCTCAAGACGGTCGCCAAGGACGCGTCACTCGGCAAGCCGAACGGTCTTCTGGCCGCGAAAGAGAGCGTGTGGGCGGTGACCTGGAGCGGCGAGCTTTATCGTCTCGACACGAAAACACTCGACGGCAAGGCGACGAAGCTCGACGTGGTAAAGCTTCCGAAGGGACAGCTCGACGGCATCGTCATGAGCGGCGACCAGCTCTTCATCTCGAGCTGGGAAGCTTCCGGCATTTTCAAGGGGAAGGTCGCTGGCCCCTTCGAATTGGCGTTCCCCGGCCTGAAGGCGCCGGCAGACATCGGCTTGGACAAGAAGCGCGCGCGGATTCTCGTCCCGCACTTTATGGAGAACACGGTCGAGGCCTTCGAAGCGAAGTGATCGCTTGCGCCGCGCGCGATCTCCGGTGCTACCTTCGGGTCGGCGTGCTCGCAGTGCAAGAGGGCGAAGCGAGCGTTCACATCACCGACTCGAGCGTGCACGGCACGCACATGGGATCGACCGGTTTCGGTCACGGCGCCGCCGCCGGGCCCCACACGAGCCTCACCATCGAGGAGACGCTGTTATCCTCGACGGCTTGTCGGCACCGTGAAAAGATTGAAACATGCGGACGCTTTTGAACGTTTCGGGCTTGGTTTGTATGGCTGTCGGAGTGGTGGGCGCGCTCGGGGCGGCGGGCACGGCGTGCTCCTCGACGAACGCCACAATGGCGACGATGACGAACGATGGAGGCGCCGATACGGGGCCGATGGTTGGCGCCTTGGCGCTCGAGGTTCCTTGCGGCGACGCGATGGCTGCGGTCTTTGGCGATCCCGGGGCGCTCCCGGGGGTCGACCCCAAGCTGCGCGGCAACATCGTGAAGTGCACGAAGGGCGCCGACATCGGCAAAGACGCGCTCCTCGCGGCCGCGAAGGCGGACGGCTACGTGGGGCGGCCCTTCACGAGCGGCGCGCATGTTTACCGAATCCTCTACCGAACCGAGCGCGGCACCGAGCCGCCGACGCCAGGCGTCTCGACCGCGGTGGTCTTCATTCCCGATACGCCTCGAGCCGCTCCTCTCCCGGTGATCGTCGTCTCCCACGGAACGAGCGGGCAAGCACGAATGTGTGCGCCGGCGCTCAGCGATCCGGTCGGCGAAGACGTGCGCCTCATGAGCTATCCTCTGGTCGGCTCGGGCTTCGCGGCGATCGCGCCGGACCTCGCGGGCTATTCGGGTGGGCCAGGGACGCTCGTCGGCGGGTACGCCGCCGCGGTAGACGTCGGCAAGTCGACGCTCGACGGAGCACGTGCGCTCCACGCCATGATTCCGTCAAGCGTGAGCGACAAGGTCGTGATCATGGGGCACTCGCAGGGCGGGCACACGGCGCTCGCCGCGCTCGCCATATCCGATCCCGCGACGTACGGAAGCGGCGGAACGGTCGTCGGCGTCGTTGCCTACGCGCCACTGTGGGTTTCCCAGCGCTCATGGGGCGCGCTCTTCAAGCTCGCCCAGGTGTACCCGATCGCATCCTCAGGCTTAATCAACGGGGCCGGCGTTTGGTACCACTACACCAACGGCGAGCTCCTCAACCCGGGCCACGGCCTCGACGTCTTCGCGGACGCCAAGAAAGTCGGCATCAAAAACTTCGTCGACACCAACTGCGACCAGAGCTTTGACGATCTCGCAGCGCTCGGCACCGACGCGAGGGATCTCTACACTTCGGAGTTCCAGAACGCGATCGCCAACGCCGCCGCGATCTCGGGAACGTGCCCCTCGGATCCGGCGCTCGCTCCTACGTGCGAAAAGTGGCTTGCACGCTACGCAGCCGATCGCCCGCATTTGACGGGGAGCGCGGCAAAGGTCCCGATCTTCCTCGCCTACGGAGGACAAGACGGCGCCATCACCGCCGATCGCATGAAGTGCGTGTTCGATCGCCTGGTAACGGATCAAGCAAACTTCAAAGTTTGCGTGCACCCTCCGGCCGATCACACCGGTATCGTGCGAACGAAAGCGGACTACGCGAACGACTGGATCGCGAACGTCGCGCTCGGAGAAAAAGCGCCGGACCCTTGCCCGTTCGATGAGCGCGTGCTGACCGACGACGGCGGCGCCCTCATCCCGTGCAACACACCTCCGCCTAACGACTGAGAGCTGCTCAGCCATGGACCACGGAGATCTTCTAGCGGGCGTTCCTCTCTTCGAGGGGCTCTCCGATAGCGATCGCGCGGAGCTCGGGGAGCGGCTTAGAGAAGAGTCCTTCGCGGTCGGCGAGTGCGTCTTCAAGAAGGGCGATCCGGGCTCGTCGATGTACCTGATCCTGTCGGGCGCCGTGCAGATCTACCTGCCAGCTGCAAAGGATACGCCGCGCGTCGTGCTGAATGATCTCCGCACCGGAGAATACTTCGGCGAGCTGTCGCTCTTCGACTCCAAGCCGCGCTCGGCGAGTGTCGACGCAGTAGTGAAAACGATCCTCCTCAAGCTGACTCGTGAGGACTTCACGGGGCACCTCGTGACCTCGAAGGGGGCGTCGCTCGTCATCCTCGGCGAGATGGCCGAGCGTCTGCGGAAGACGAACGCCATGCTGGGCCAGCGCGCGACCACGAATGCCGTGAAGGAGATCGAAGAAAACCTGACCTGGGATCAGCGCCTCGCCGACAAAGTCGCTGCGTTGAACGGCAGCTGGTCGTTTATTCTTTTCATCCTCGCACTCACCTTCGCGTGGTCGGCGATCAACCTCTTTCCTCGGAGCTCGTTCGACCCGTACCCGTACATCCTTTACAATCTTGCGATCTCGATACTCGTGGCGATGCAGGGGCCGCTCATCGTCATGAGCCAAAACCGGAGGATGACGAAGGACCGCGCGAAAGCCGGGGCCGATTTCCGCGTCAACCTGAAGAACGAAGTGGGAGTCGAGGCCATCGTGCACGAGCTCGCGGCCTTTCGTGCGCAGGCAGAAAAACGCCTGCAAGGCCTCGAGCACACCCTCTTCCGGCCGATAAAGAAGGACGCATGACCAAGCCCAAGCTCATCTATTTCGATGCTCCCATCTCCCGAGGCGAGGAATGCCGGCTCGCCCTTCACGTTGCGGGCGTCGACTTCGAAGACGTTCGCTTGAAACGTGAAGACTGGTTGGCACTCAAGCCGACCACCCCGTTCGGCGCCGTGCCCGTCTTGGAAATGCCGGGACGACCGCCGATTGGCCAGTCGAACGCCATCCTCGTTCTCATTGGGAGGCTTCACGGGCTGCATCCGCAGGACAACTTCGAAGCCGCGCAGCACGAGGCGATGATGGGATACGTCGAAGACCTCCGCGCTGCGGTAACGCCGTCACTCCGGCTCACGGACGAGGCCGAGAAGAAGCGCGCGCGCGAGGTACTGGTCGCGACGTACCTCCCCACCTGGGCGGGGAACGTGGAAAAGCTCATCGGCGACGGACCGTTCTTCGCCGGGTCCAAGCTCCAGGTGGTGGATCTCAAGCTCCACATGACCGTGCGCTGGTTCGCCGGCGGCAAAGTCGATCACATTCCGCCGACGATCTTCTCTGCCTTCCCGAAGCTCACCCGCGTGCACGACGCGGTTCGTGACGACGCGCGCGTCAAGGCCTGGACCGCGAAAAGCTGAACACGTTTCACCTGCCCGCGAGGAGCGCCCGCGTGAACGACGCTCGCAAATAGAAACCGCGAGGCACGGTGAATATGACCTCGCCCTCCGCGCCGACCATGGTCGTCCGAACGCGCCCCGTTGCGGCTTTCGGTCGCACCTGCAGCCAGCGACCTTCGCGCGCGGTGAGCGCTTCGATCCGGCCGATCGCGATGGTTCCCATCAGATCCTCGAAGTCGGCGCGGAGGCCCTCTTCTTGTGCCGGGGTCGGTGACCACAAGAGCGGCTCGAGCACGGTGCGTTCGTACCAAGCGGAGCCTCGAGGCGTGGCGATAGGCACCCACAGAACACGAGCCAGCTTGGCGCGCAGCCACGAAGATTCCCACGTCACGGTCTCCGCGTCGCGTAGGGCGATCGTGCACACGAAGGTCGACTCGCGGGGGCGGCCTTCGCCGTCGACCGGGATTGTCTTGAGCTCGACGCCGAGATCGGGAAAATCGTGGACCGCACCCGGACCCGCGTTGGCGCCAAGGGCGCGCTCGATCAGAACCCCGAGCTTGCCCTTCGTGTGGACGGAATCGGTGCCGAACGACACCTCGAGCTCGCGCGCGATCTCGCCCAGCGTCTGCCCCACGAGGCCGTGGGCACGCGCCAAAAGCTCAGCTTCACTTCGGGGGGGCATAGGGTGGAACGACTCTACCAAGTTGCTGGAATCATCCTCGTCGATGGTGGTACTCCCTTGGTCTTGGGCGCATCGCCACGAGCTTGCATCATTGAGCCGCTTCCTGGCGTCGTCGAGCCGTTCGAGGTGCTCGAGCTCTATCCCGAGCAAAAATATGCGTGCGTCCTCGAAGGGTCGTCGTCACCCTCGCCGCTGAGTCGGTACTCTTTCTTTTGCACCGATCCGTTTCTTGTCTTCCACAGTAAGAGAGCGCGGTCTTTTGCGGGACCACCAGACGCGATCGAGCCTCTCGAAGGAGATCCTCTCGCGAACCTCGCCGCGCTCCTCCAGAAATACCGCCCGTCGACGACCAGTTGGGTGCCGGGCCTCCCGCCCTTTCTGGGCGGAGCCGTTGGTTACCTTGGCTATGAGCTGCTCTATCTGATCGAGACGATTCCAGATCTCGGTGTCGACGATCTCGCGCTTCCGGACGCCTATTTCATTTTCTGCGACACGGTGATCGCTACCGATCACCTGGCGCAAAAAAGCTGGATCATCGCGAACGGGTTCGCTGATTCGCTCGCGGAGGCGACGGCATCTGCTACCCGGCGGCTCGCCGAAGCACGCGAGCGCATGTCCGGGCTCGGCGCGCGCCCCCCAGCGCACGTGAGCCGCGACGATCTTCGAACGCGGGGGCGCGCGCTCATGAAGGAGCGTCCGAGGCTGGGGCTCGAGCACCTCACGACGGCGGGCATCCGTCCGGTGATGACGAAGGACGCGTATCTCGACGTGGTCTGCCGCGCGAAGGAGCACATCCTCGCCGGAGACATCTTCGAGGTGTGCACCGCGCAGCGCTTCGACACGGAGGTCGCAAGCTCGGGGATGGATCTCTACCGAGCGCTCCGAGCGATCAACGAAGCGCCGTTCGCCTCGTATCTCCGGTTCCCGGAGGCTGAAGTGCTGTCGTCTTCGCCGGAGCGCTTCCTTCGACTCGACCGCGACCGATGGGCCGAGACTCGTCCGATCAAAGGCACTCGTCCGCGCGGCGAAACGCAGGAGAAAGACGAGGCGATGCTCCGTGATCTCCTCAGCAGCGAAAAAGACAACGCCGAGAACATCATCATCGTCGACCTCGCGCGCAACGACCTCGGTCGGGTCTGCGAGTTTGGCACCGTCCGCGTCCCCGAGCTCCGGATCGCCGAGACCTATCCCTTCGCGCATCAACTCGTCTCCACCGTGCGAGGAAGGCTGCGAAGCGAGCTCGGCATGATCGATCTGCTGCGTGCGACCTTCCCGGGTGGCTCGATGACGGGAGCGCCCAAGGTCGAAGCGATGAAGGTCATCGATCGCCTCGAGCCCGTGAAGCGCGGCATTTTCGCCGGCTCGATCGGCTACTTCGATTTCGAAGGATCATTCGATCTCAACATCGTCATCCGCACGCTCATCAAGAAAGGAGACCTGTTGAGCTTCCACGTCGGGGGCGCGCTGGTGATGGATTCGGTCCCCGAGGGCGAGTACCAGGAGACGCTCGACAAGGCCCACGCGCTCGTGCTCGCGATCGAGCTCACCAAGCAGGGCCTGAGCCGATGATCCTGATCGTCGATAATTATGACTCGTTCGTCTACAACCTTTACCAATTCTTCGGCGAGCTCGGCGTCGCAGCGACGGTGATCCGGAACGACAAGATCACCGTCGAAGAAGTAGTCGATCTCCGGCCGTCTCATATCGTGATCTCGCCTGGTCCCGGAAGCCCCGAAGACCCGAGCTACTTTGGGATCTGCCGCGAGCTGATCCTCGAGGTCGGGCGAACCACTCCGCTCCTCGGCGTATGCCTTGGTCACCAAGGTATCGGCCACGCATTCGGAGCCCGTGTCGTTCGTGCGCCTATGGCAATGCATGGGAAAACAAGCCCTATCCGCCATGACGCGAGCGGCATCTTCAAGGGTCTAGCGAGTCCGCTCACCGTGATGCGCTACCACTCGCTCGTCGTCGACCCGGAGACGATCCCGCCGTGCGTGCGCGTCACGGCCACGACGGACGACGGTGTGATCATGGGCATGGTCCACCGCGAGCTTCCGATTCACGGCGTGCAGTTTCATCCCGAGTCGATCGGCTCTCAAGGTGGCCTTCAGCTCCTGAGGAATTTTCTCGACGCCTAATGGATCACTTCGCCATGGCCCGGTTCGCCAAAATGGCTCGCAGATGCGCCGCAAGCGCGTCCTTCGACCCGGCGAGGCCCGGCTCGGATCCAAACCAGATCTCCCAGGTGGCGAGCGCCTGGTAAATCAACATGTCCAGGCCACCTGCGGGCCGCAGACCGGCACGCGCGGCGAGCGCCAGAAAGGGCGTCTCCTCCGGGTTGTAGATCAGATCGAACGCGAGGGCGTCTGCGTTGACCTCGAGCGTCGGCAGGAGGGCAAAGAACTCCTGCGGGGTCGAGCTTCCCTCCGCGGCATTCCTCATTCCGAGCGGGGTTGCATTGACCACCAGCGACAGCGGTCCGTCGGTGCGTGGCGCGATCCCGAAAGCGGTGCGCGGGAAGAGTCGGCCGATCGCGGTCGCCAGGGTTTGCCCTCTCGCGGTGTCGCGGTTGGCAATGTGAACGGAGCGCGCGCCGAGTCGCCCGAGTGCGTAGCAGACGGCACGTGCCGCCCCGCCGGCGCCCCACACCCACGCGGATTCGCCTTCGATTCGACAGCGGTTCTCTTCCAGGGTCTTCATCACGCCGACGACGTCGGTGTTGTGGCCGTGCAAGCGCCCGTTGCTGATCTGAATGACGTTGACCGCCCCGATGGCCGCTGCCTCGGGCGTGATCTTGTCGAGCGCTGCGACGATCGCTTCCTTGTGCGGAATGGTCACGTTCAACCCGACGAACGCGGGATTGCTTCTCACGTCCCCAAGGAAGGTCGACAGAGCCGAGCTCTGAACTTCCTCTGCGCGGTAATAAAACTCTGTCACGCTCAGCCACTCTGCCAAGAAGGAGAAGATGGCCGGCGAGAGCGAATGCGACACGGGGGTGCCGATGACCGCCGCTTGTCTCATCCTACGCAATCCTTGATCATGCTTCGCCTATTGTGCCACGAGCTTGAATCCAGATGAGCACGCGTATTTGGGTCAACGGCGAGATCTTCTCCCCCGAGGACGCGCGCGTCCGGGTGATGGAGCACGGCTACCTCTATGGTGACGGCGCCTTCGAGACGATCCGCACCTACGGCGGCGTCCCGTTTCGACTGGACGCCCACCTGCGTAGACTCGAGATCGCGCTCGGCACGCTGCGCATCCTTGGCGCGCCATCTTCTCGCGACCTCGCCTCGAGCCTCGAGACGACCTTGAAAGCCGCCGCCCTCGCCGAGGCGTACTGCCGAATCACGGTGAGCCGCGGGCTCGGCCAGGGACTCGATCCCCGCACCTGTGGTCCTCCCTCGGTGGTCATCAACGTTCTGCCGCTCCGCGCCCAGCCGGACGCCGTCTACCGCGACGGCTTCTCCGCAACGTTCCTCTGGCCGCGTGCGCACGGAGACATGCCGCCTCCGTCGGTGAAGTCCACGAGCTACCAGCGGAGCGTCCTTGCGCGGTTCGTCCTCGCCGATCGCGGCGTCGATGAGGGCTTCTTCCTCGACACAGACGGCCACGTTTCCGAGGGGACTACGTCGAACCTCTTCGTCGTGAAAGACGGAGCGCTCCTCACGCCTCCCGAGGAGGTATGCCTCGCCGGAATAACCCGCGCGGAGGTTCTCGCCATCGCCCGCAAATCGGGGATCACTACGCGCGAGACGCACGTCCCGAAGGCCGCGCTGTTCGATGCAGACGAGCTCTTCGTCACCAGCTCGCTTGCCGAGCTCGTGCCCGTGACCCGGATTGACGGTCGCTCGGTAGGTACGGGTCGGCCCGGTCCGATGCATAGCGCTCTCTTCGCGACGTACCGCGCGCTCGCAGCCGGAAGCGCTTAAACGAAAAACGCGCACCCAGCCTTTCGGCGAGGTGCGCGTCCTCGTGCTCGACGTTACTTCTTCGGGGGAGCGCCACCGGGAGCGCCGGGGGGCGGGGGAGCCATGACGGGCTCGGGGACTTTGTTCTTCACCGCGGGGACGGTCTTCAAGTAGGCGAACATCGCCTTCAAGTCGTCGTCCTTCAGCTGGCTCATGGCCGGCCAAGGCATCGGCGGCAGAATCGGGCGGCCGGCCGCAGCGCCCATGTGCTTGCCGGTCTTCATCGCCGCCACGAACGTCTCTTCCGTCCAATTGCCGATCCCAGTTTCGGGATCGGACGTAATGTTCGCGGAGTAGCTCATGCCCCACGGGCCTTTCCACGCGGTCAAGTGAACGTTGGTCACCGCGACCCACGGCCCCGTGAGAGCAGGCGGCGGCGGAAGCCTGTCGTCGGCCGGCTGGCCGGAGAGCAACTTCGTCATGTCGAGCTCGGGACCCTTCAGTCCCATTTTCTTCGGGGTGTGACAGTCGCTACAGCCCATCCCGGTGACGAGGTACTTGCCGCGCTCGACCGGGCTTTCGGTCGGAGCCGCAGGCGACGGGGGCTTGGCGTTCTCCGCCGTGAGCGCCTTTGCGCTCAAGCTCGACTCGGGCGCCGGCGTTGCTTGGTCGGTCTTGTCACACGCAAGTCCAAGGGCTGAGATCGAGAGACAGACGGGAAACAGCAGTCGCTTCATGGGCGCTCCAGGGGCAATAGGGTGCACAACCGCCCGAGCGTAACGCATCCGCTCCCCCAGGACCGCGTTTTCGGAGCCTACAAACGCTCGAGCAGCGTTGCTATCGGGGGAGCGTTTCCCGTGGTCCGGATGCGCACTGCGAACAGCTCGTCGGCGCCGCCTTCCTGCGTGAGCTCGAAGCCACCCTCACCAAAAAGCCTCGCGCACACTTGGCTCAAGGCCGGTGCCACCGCCGCGAAAGTTTTCCCGACGCTTGGCGCCAGGAGCCGATCGTTGATGCGAAAGAGAATCTCCTTCGCGGAGAAGCGCGCTTTTCCCGCGAGCCCGACCTCCCCCTCGAGCTTGCGGCAAGCGGTCAGCGCCGCGCGGATGCTCGAACGGACCCGCTCTTCCCACGCGCCTGTCACCTCGCGCTTGCGGGCGTAGACGAGCCCCGGGCGCCCGTCGATCACGTCGATCGCGTAATTGGCTTCGTGGCAGATGAGCAGCACCCCGGGTCCGTCGTGGACGTGACTGTAGTCGGCGACGTCGATGAGCACCTCGTCGAGAGCGCGCGTCTGGATCCACCGATGGAATACCGGAATGAAGTCGTGCGGCGCGACGGTGGGATCCTCGAGGTACACTTTTACGACGATGCGTTGCGCGTCCACTAGACTTCGGCCTTCTCCGCCGAGGCGGGCTTTTCGGCTGCGGTCGGCCCTTGCTGCAGACGCTGCAGACACACGTGCGCGGCGTCGGTGAAGAGGACAGACTCTTGTACCCAGCGGTTGGCGTCGTCCGGTGTCGCCGTGTCGAGCCTGCCGCTCTCGTCGTGGAGGCTGAAGAGAAACTGCGCGAACTTGTCGCCGGCGTACGGATCGGAAAATTGCTTGGTGTCGACCAGGCTCTCCCGGAAATTTCTAACGACTCCGGCGTCATCCGCCGTATCGATGCCTTTGGTCTTAACGAGCGCCTTGGCGGCTTGGATCATGGAGCTGAGCGCGAGGCGTGACGCTCCCGCAACGTCTCCGGCGTCGAGGCGGAGCTGGGCTTCGAACGTCTCGCGCTCCGCGGCTGCGAGACCGAACTCGGCGAACGTGACTACTTCGCCCGCGCACTCACCCTCGCCCATGTCCGTGATCGAGTACTCGCGAGGGTCCCCCCAGTCCGTGTAGTAGGAAGGGTCTTCTTCGTAGGTTGGGACGGCCACGAGATCGGCGAAGAGAGCCTTGATGGCGACCTTTCCGCAGCGCTTGATGTAGTCCTGAAAAGACTCGTCCTTCAGTCGTTTCTCGACGTAGTCCTTCGAGACCCGCTCCACCACTTCCGGAATGCGCTTGGAGGGAACGGCGCCGAGCGCGAGGCCGTACGCCGCGGCGTTGTGAGAGGACTGACCGCCGAGCACTACCTGGAAATGGGGAACGCGGCGGCCGTTCACGTTGCGGCTCACCCCCAGAAATCCAAGGTCCGCGATGTGGTGCTGGGCGCAAGAGTTGAAGCAGCCGCTCGCCTTGATCCGCAGCTTCTCTACGGAAGGGTCGGGCTGCGGGGCGTCGGCGAGGCGCTTCGTGAGCTCGGCGGCGAGTCCTCGCGAAGAGGAGATGCCGAGCTTGCAGGTGTCCGTGCCGGGGCACGCCGTGATGTCGGCGATGGTGCCCGCTCCGGCGAGGGCCAGACCGACGGACTTCAACTCCGTGTAGAGTGCAGGTAGATCGGCCTCACTCACCCAGCGGAAGATCATGTTCTGTTCGACGGTCGTGCGAACCGTGTCGCCCGTGAAGCGCCTGGCCATGTTTGCAACGGCGCGCATCTGTCGTGAGGTGAGATCGCCCAGGGGAAGGCGGATGACGGCGATGAAGTACCCCGGCTGCACCTGGTCGAGGACGTTGGTGCGCGCCCACGCGTCGTACCCTTCGGGCCGGGCGCTGCCGTTCAACGCAACCGCGGGGCGAAGAGGCTTGTCGTCCGTGACGTGGAGGTCTTTCAAGAACGCGGTGAAGCGCTGGTCGGGGAGCAGCTTGGTGCGCTCTTCCAGGACGAGGCGTTTGAACTCGGCGATCCCCAGCTTGGCGACCAGGAACTTCACGCGTGCACGCTGCCGGTTCTTCTTCTCGCCGAGGCGCGCGAACACGCGGCAGATCGCCAGAGCCATCGGCAGGAGCTCTTCTTCGGGCAAAAATTCGTCGAACAGCTTGGCCTGATGAGTGACCGCGCCGAGCCCGCCGCCGACGTAGAACTCGAAGCCGCGCTTTGCGTCGCGGACGCGGGCGATGGCCCCGAGATCATGAAGGCCGGTGAGGCCGCACGGGTTGTCTTTGCATCCCGAGAAGGCGACCTTGAATTTCCGCCCGAAGCTCTGGCAGTCGTCGTGCCCGAGGAGGAAGTGATGCATGGCGTTCGAGTACGGCGTGACGTCGAACGATTCGGTGTGGCAGACGCCGGACAGAGGGCAGGCGGTGACGTTCCGCACCACGTTGCCGCAGGCCTCGCGGGTGGTGATCCCCACGGCGGCGAGGCGGCGCATGATGTCGGGGCAATCGTCGATGTGAACGAAGTGAAGCTGATAGTCCTGCCGCGTCGTCACGTGCAGGATGGCGTCGGAGTACTCCTCGGCAACGGCCGCAAGGGCGTCCATCTGATTGGCGCTGACGCCGCCGAAGGGGATCTTGATCCGCAGCATGCCGGGGGCGTCCCACAGCGTGTTCGGGCCCTTGGTCGGTGCGCCGGACGGAAATACGATCTGCTGGATCTTCTCGCCGTCGTGGCGGTGGCCGTTGTCGTAGCGCTGACCGTACGCGCCGCGCCGGAGCCGCGTCTCCGCGAAGAGCTTCTCTTCGACCTTCCCGCGCTTGCGGAGATCGATCTGCATCGCGAAGACGTCGATTTCGCGCTCCAGCGTAGCGTCCGTCGTCTCGTGGAGAACCTCACGCCACGTTGTCCCATCCGTCATTTCTCGTACCCTACCACCATCGTGTCTACTATACTAGACGTACAGCCAACATGAGTGACCACGCGCGGCGCGTCTACGAGTCCATACTGGGGCTCCTTCCGAACGCCGAAAATCCAACTCCGATCGTCCGACTGACCCGCGTCGTCCCCTTCAAGCACACGAAGGTGTACGCGAAGCTCGAATGGTACAACCCGTTCGGAGCGGTGAAGGATCGCGTGGCGTCGAACATGATACGCGACGCCGAGGAACGCGGGACGCTGGGAGGTGAGGTCACGCATCTGGTCGAGCCCACGTCGGGCAACACCGGTGTGGGGCTGGCGATGATCGCGAACGCCAAGGGCTACGAGATGACCGTCACCGTTTCGAAGGAAATCCCGGCAGAGAAGCGAGCCGCACTCCGTATTTTCGGCGCCGAGGTCATCGAGCTCAACGACGATCTTTGTCCCGCTCCCGGCGCGCCCGAGGGAGCGATCGCGCTCGCCGCGCAGATCGCAACGAAGGCTGGTTTTTTCAACCTCGATCAATACAAGAACCAGGCAAACCCCGACGCCCACTACCGGACCACCGGGCCCGAGATCTGGCGACAGACGGACGGCAAGGTCACCCACTTCGTCGCTGGTCTCGGAACGTGCGGCACAATCACCGGGACGGGTCGCTTTCTCAAGGAGCAAGCCGCGCGCACGAAGGTGCTGGGCGTTCACCCAAACGAAGGCCACGACATTCCGGGCGTCCGCAGCATGCGTCAGCTCAAACAGACCGAGCTCTTCGCGCCGAAGGAGTACGACGCGCTGGTCGAGGTGACCAACGAGGAAGCCTTCGAGATGACGAAGCGCCTCAATCAAGAAGAGAGCATCATCGCCGGGCCGAGCTCGGGTATGGCGCTCGTCGGCGCGCTCAAGCTCGTTCCTGACGAGCCCGGTTTGCTGTGCGTGGTGATCTTTCCGGACAACGCTTTCAAGTACACCGCCTCGATGCAGCGGCATCTCCCCGAGCTGCGCGCCCCCTCGGCACGCCGTGAAGCTGCGAAGAGCGGCGGCCCCGTCGCCGAGATCATGAGCTCGATCGTCCAGCTCGCACGGAGCTCGCCAGACGTCTTCGACGTTGGGCAGGTCGAGCAGCTCCTAGACAACCAGCATCCCCTGGTCATCGACGTTCGGTCCGCCGAAGAGTTCGAAGAGCAACACCTCGAATCGGCGATCAACATTCCACTCGAGGAGCTCGGCCGAGTCTCGGCGACCGACGCTCGCCTCCCGACGGATCGAGGCGCGTCGATCCTCACCGTGTGCAACGTCGGCGAAAAATCGCTTTACGCGATGCTTCTTTTGAAGGCGCACGGTTTCGAGAAGGTAAAAAACTTGATGGGCGGAATGACGGCGTGGGTCTCCGAGGGGATGCCGACGGAGTCCGGCTCGTAATGGGGATCTCGCCCGCAGACGTGGCGCGCTTTGCGTCGGAGTACGAAGACCGCGACCCACGGGACACGCTCGCCCTCGCCCTCGAGCATTACGAGAACATCGCCATCTCGTTCAGTGGAGCCGAAGACGTCGTCCTCATCGACATGGCCACGCGGATCCGTCCGAGCGTCGCGGTCTTCTGCCTCGACACGGGACGCCTGCACCCCGAGACGCACCGCTTTCTGGAGAAGGTCCGCGAGCGTTATGGGATCGCGATCGAGGCGCTGTCGCCCGAAGCCCCCGCCGTCGAGAAGCTCGTGCGCGAAAAAGGGCTTTTTAGTTTCTACAAGGAGGGTCACGGCGAGTGCTGCGGCATCCGCAAGGTGGCTTCGCTCAAGCGCAAGCTCGCCTCGGTGGATGCCTGGGTCACCGGTCAACGACGGGATCAGAGCCCGAACACCCGCGCGAGTGTCTCGCCGCTCGAGGAGGACAGCACCTTCTCCACGCCGGAGCACCGCGTGGTGAAGTTCAATCCTCTCGCCCGATGGAGCTCGGCGCAGGTCTGGGATTACATTCGCGACAACGACGTGCCGTACAACGAGCTCCACGAAAAAGGATTCATCAGCATCGGCTGCGAGCCGTGCACCCGCCCGGTGCTGCCGAACGAGCACGAGCGCGCCGGCCGCTGGTGGTGGGAGGAAGCAACGAAGAAAGAGTGTGGCCTGCATCCCGCGAAATCCCGCTAGGCGCAGAAGACGACTCGTCGAAACCGTTAGTCGGAGAGCTGGGCCTGGACCAGCGCGGCGCGCGCGAACGGGTGATCCGGAGCGAGCTCGAGGGCTTTCTTGAACGAGCGCCTGGCGTCCTCCATGGCGCGGCGTCGCAGGTAATAAGCGCCGATGCCGTAGTACGCTTCGGCGAAGCTCGGATCAGCGGCAATGGCGTGATCAAACGCGGCTTTCGCGAGCGCGGCTTCCTGGCGATCCCAGAGGAGGTCGATGCCTTGCGTGCAGTAGGCCTCGGCGAGCGTGCGCTGTCCGGCAGCGTACGTCTGCTGGCGAAGCGCGGTTTGCGCGGTGGCGATGGCGTTGTCGTAATCGCCAAGCCCGATCAGAAATCGTGCGTAATTTCCCTTGTCCCACGCCGACTCGGGCTCGAGCTCGGTCGTGCGGCGGTACGCTTGGTCCATCGCACCGTAGTCACCGCGCTGACGGTACACGGTGAGGAGAGCTTCGTACGTTCGCGCCGCGAGGTGCGGATCGCGCGTCTTCGCGAGCACCGCGCGCCCACTCGCCTCGGCGGCGCTGAGGTCACCGGACTCCGTCGCAAGGGCGAGACGAATCAGCGCGACGTCTGCCGATGACGGGCCGAGCTTCTCCGCGTCGCCCGCGAGCACCCGTGATCGGACCGGATCCCTCAGCCCACGGTAGGCCCATGCGCGCGCGACGATCGCCGCGGCGAAGGACGCGTTGACCGCCAGCGCCTTGTCGGTGAGGGCGAGCGCTCTTTCGAGGTGAGGAAAGTCGCGAAGATCGTCTCCCGAATCCGCGCGCTTGATCTCTACCCGGGCGAGCTCGGTGAGGGCGGGCACGTAGCGAGGATTTTTTTCGAGAGCCGCAGTCAGGCGTGTCTCGGCGTCGTTCAGGAGCGTAGGGTCCCCAGAGAAACGATCAATCAGCGCCTTGGCCTCGTGGGTCGCGCGCTCCTCCACGACCGAGGAAATCGGCGTCGGCGCGGGCTGGGGATCGACCAGCCACGGCGGCACCTCGGTGTGCATCGACGCGAGCATCTGCCACACGCGCGCGCTTCCATCTGCATGCGCAGAGGCTAAGTTCTTCCCATCTTTCGAGAACGCAACGGCGAGCGTGCCCTTCGATCCGGGCGTCTCGTAGCGCTCGCGGAGCCGGCCGCTCTTCGGTGCCCAGAGCGCGACGACGCCGTCTTTGCCGCTGGTGACGAGGGCGTTTCCATCCGGGGAAAAAGCCACTGCCGTGACTTCTCCAACGTGAAGCCTGAGGGTGCTGACGGACTTGCCGGAGGCGACGTCCCAGATCTTCGCGGTGCGATCGGCGCCCGCGCTAGCGAAGGTTTGCCCGTCGGGCGCGAAGGCGACGACGTTGACCGGCGCTGTGTGCGCTTCGATGGTGGAGATGATGGTGCCCACCGTCGCGTCCCACACCTTGATCAATCCGTCGCTTCCCGCGGTCACCACGCGCCGTCCATCTGGGCTGAAGGCGACCGAGAGCACGGAGCCGTGCGCCGGTGAGTGATCGAACCTCCGGAGGACGGTGCCTGCGGGAATGAACCAGGTGTTCGCCGTGCCATCCAAGCCTGCGCTCGCGACAGAGCGTCCATCGGGGGAGATCGCGATGCTCGTGACGTGCGCCGTCGCGTCGGCCGGGATGGTGCGAACGAGCATGCCGTTCTGCAGGTCCCAGAGCCTGAGGGTGCCGTCTCCTCCGCTCACGACGTAGCGCCCTTCCGGCGTGGCGTTCACGGACGAAACGCGCTCCGTGTGCCCGCGGAACGTGCGGATCAGTTTTTCGGTGGTGAGATCCCACAGCGTCAACGTGTCGCCCGAGGTTGCGAGCAGGCCCGAGCCATCGGCCGTGAACGCCACGGAAGAAATAGCACTGGGATCCGCCGCAACGGTGAACGCGAAGCGCATGGCGGGGAACCGAGTGAGCGCAGGACGCGGTGGACCTGACACGGATTCCTCAGAGGTCGCAGACCGCGGGGTCTCCCTCGAGCGAACGGCGGCGAGCGTCGCGATACCGAGCCCAGCGACGATCCCGGCGATCCCCAGACCACGCTTGGCGACGCCGTTCAGCGGCTTTCCGCTCCCATCGCGAAGAGCTGCGATCGCCAGATGCGCTGTGGCGAAACGCTGCTCGGCCACGGGGTCGACCATGCGCGCGAGCCAGGTCTTCGTAGCGGACGACGCGCTCACCAGCGGCTTGAAATCGAGCCTCTTTTCCTGCTGCGGAAGATCCCCTGGAGACCGGCCCGTCATGAGAAAGAGAAGGGTCGTGCCGAGGCCATAGAGGTCGCTCGCCGCACGGGGGTGGCCCTCGAGCTGCTCCGGCGCCACGTAGCCTTGCGCGGTCGCATCGCCGAAATCGACGACCCACAATTTTCCGCCAGGCTCCCGAAAAATGTTGTTCGGGTTGAGGCTGCGATGAAGGACTGGCGGATTCAGCGAGTGCAGGTAACGAAGAATTTCGAGGAGGCCGAGAGCGACCCGCTTTATTTCACGTTCCTCAGGGTGCCAGCCTTGGGTGCGCCACTCCGCGAGGGAGCGACCGGGCGCAAGGTCTTGAACCAGGCAAAAAGAAGGGCCTTCGATGGTGTCGACGGAGAAGTGATCGATCGTACGCGGCAGGGACGGGTGCTTGAGGGCGGCAAGCTCCCGGGCCTCGCGCTGGAGCGTGTCCAGCATGGTCTCGTCGAGGGCATCGAGCGTGGTCACCCTCAGCGAGACGTGCTTCTTGTTCGCGATGGCCGTGGCTTCGTAGGTGATCGCCGCCTGGGTTCGCCCGAGGATCCGGATCACACGGTAGTCCGCGCCGATCATCACGTCTCGCTCGAGGACGTTTCGCACCGACTCACGCTAGCCTATTCGCGGCGCGCCATGACCCGGAGCAGACCCGGAGTAGACCCGGAGTAGACCCGGAGTAGACCCGGAGTAGACCCGGAGCAGACCCGGAGTAGACCCGGAGTAGACCCGGAGTAGACCCGGAGTAGACCCGGAGCTTACGAATGAACATTGACATCGGACCAAATCGCGTCACAGTGGCGGCCTAGTTGGGGGCACAATGCCTCCCGAATCAAAGAGAGACGGAATAGCAAATGGCATCTGGAACTGTGAAGTGGTTCAACGAGACCAAGGGATTTGGATTCATCAAACAGAACGATGGGGGCGAAGACGTTTTCTGCCACCAGAGCGTCATCCAGTCGCAAGGATTTCGTACGCTCCAAGAAGGTCAAGCCGTCGAGTTTGACGTGAAGAAGGGCCCCAAGGGGCTGCAGGCCGAGAACGTTCGCGTCGCCGGCTGATTTCTTCATCAAGCACTTTCGCCCGGTCTTCGAGAGGAGGCCGGGCGTTTTTTTGTCCAGAGAAGCAAGGCAAGTGAGCCGACTCCGATCCACACGATCTGAAGAACGTGGGCAAGCAGCGCGATCGACATAGCGGCCGCCACGCTCGCTCCGAGCGGCCCTGCCGAGAGCGCGAACGCACCGTCCGACGCGCCGAGCTGACCAGGAACGAAGACGCCCACCGCCAGAGCGATCATGTTGATGCCCTGCGCATAGAGCACGCGCGCGATCGACAGGTCGATTCCTACCGCGAGCGCCAGGACGGCGTAGATCGCGATCTGGAGCACGCGTCCCACGAGCATCGCCGCCATGGGACCGGCCGGCAGGAGCTCGACGTCGCGAGAGGCCTCATGGAACGCCGCGAGACCGATCGCATATCTCGATGCGTAACGCGAAAGGCGTGCGCCCACGGCGGGTGTCCGCGCGATCACGCGAATCCCTAGGCCGAGGGCGACGAGCACGACGGCGTGCACGAGCAGGGCGACCGTGACCACAGACGCGCCGGTGAGCTGCCACGCGCCGACGGCACACGGAATAGAAACGAGCCCCCCGGCGATGAGTGTCACCGCTTGGTTCGTGGCCGCCGCCGCCGTCGCCGCAGGCATCCCCGCGTAGCGAGCGAGCATCGCTACCTTCGCCGCCTCGCCTGCTGATCGCCCCGCAGGCATGACGTTTCCGACCGCGTACGCCACGAGGTGCGCGCGGACGAGCATTCCCGTCGGGAGGAGACGCCGGCGCCTACCGTAGGCGTAGTACGTCGCGAGGGTCTCCGAGCCGATCCGCAGCGCCTCGAGAAAAAGCGCGACGGGCACCCACCGCCACGCCGGCCGAAGCACGTCGAGGATCGCCTGTGGTCCGGCGCGGTGCACCATCACCATCAGAAGCGCGAGCCCGCCCAGCCCGAACGCCACGCGCGTGAGAGCGGGCCCCCACCGACGGAGCGTTGCCGGAGGTGACACGTTGGACGTTGCCTAAAGCTCCACGAGGACCATCGCGCGCGGAGGCACCGTCACCGGCAGCGAATTCGGGCTCGGACGAGCAGCGACACCCGGCACATCGAAGGTGAGGACGCGGGTGGGAACGGGCTTCGTCCCCTTCAGATCGATCTGCACCGTGCGCGCTCCGGAGCCGCGGTTGATCACGAGGACCCGTACTTTTCCTGCGGCGTCGCGGGTGGCGAGCACCGCTCCCATCCCGGCGTCGAGCTCCCCCGTCTCGAAGCCGCGCGGCGCGAGACGATCCGATCCGCCGGCGACGACCGCGTTCAAGAGCTCGTACGCGTGGTAGAGCGGCTGGGGCTTCAGATCGTGATCCACGAGGCCCCAAGGGATGCCGGCATAATAGTCGTAGAAGAAGGTGTGGTGCGCGCGGTCGAGCCCGGCCGTCGCGCCTAGGGCGATCACCGTGGACACGAGGAGCGGCCCGTCCATCGTCGTTGGATCGACCGTCGTGACCAGGTTCGGTCCCCACTCGGTGAGGGCGAGCTCGACGTTCTGGTAGTGCGCAGATTTTTTTCGGGCATCGGTCACCTGACGGATGTCGGCGACGATCTTCATTGGGTCGTTGTCGTACGAATGAAACGAAACGAAATCGATTGAAATTTGAGGGGCGGGAGCAGCATCGAAGGCTCGGATCACGCCGACCGCGGTGGTCGCGTAGGCGAAGCTCCCCAGGCCGAAGTGCAGCGCTTTGGCCGCCGTGTTGCTGGACGCTTTTCGGTAAGCGTCGAGGCGGATGAGCGACGCGATCGCCATCTGAAAAAATTTGTCGTGCATCGCATTGTCGAAGGACGGGTTCCACGCGTACGCGAGCTCTGCTTCGTTCCAGATCTCCCAGTAGCTTGCGGCGCGCCCCGGCTCGCCCCCGCTTCCTTCGACGATGCGCTTCACCATTCCGACCGTCGCCGCGGCAAAGACAGCGGAGTCCGCGGGTGGCCCGTTCGACACAGCGTTGGTCCAGGTCCAGTTGCAGGCCTCCGGCCAGGCCGCGAGCGTCCGCGAAGGGGTGCGGTTGATGGCGAGCGCGCGGGGCATCGTATCGATTCCCACGTACGGTTTGGCGCCGAGTGCCGCCGCCGCATCGAGGACCGAGCGCACGTACGCGAGCGAATAACGACCGTCGTTGAGGGTCATCGCCTCGGTCACCGGCAGGCCGTCGTCCGTGAACCAATCGCGATCCGTGATCAACTGGAGATCGGTTTTTCCGGTCGCAAATGCCTGTGGCGGAAGAGCGGCCGCTGCGCACGCCGTCCCGTCAGTCAGCGTGGGAAGGAGGAGCGTCGCGGCTTCCCACCGCCCGACGCCGACGCGCCACTCCGAGAATCCTACCGGCGCGAGCACCTTCGCGAGTCCCGGCACTTGATCGTAGCGGAAGAGCGCGCCCGACAGATCGTAGTGGCCTAGCAGCGCCGCGTTGACCTTCCCCGCGCTCGCACCCGGATCCAAAGACAAGCTCCAATCCGCCGTGACGGTCGTTTCGGCGGATGCGTCGCTCGAGGCGTCCGTGCCTCCGGCGTCAGGCCCACCGGCCACGTCCGGCTGCGAGCCTGAGCATCCCATCCCCAGGGCAACCAAAGCGAGCAATAATCCGCGTGCCATTTTCTCAGTCTAGCCGACCGATGGCCCTGCGGTTAACCGATGGCCCTGCGGTTAGTCGAAGCGAAGGCTGCGCGCCAGGCGCTGGACGGACGGAGTCACCGCAGCAATCACCGTGCGTTCTCCGGGACCCGCGAGGTTCGCTACGAACCGTCCGTCGGTCGCGAAGACCTCGAGCACCACCTCACCGCCCATGCCGAGCGTCTCGAAGGTGCCGCCGACGATCGTGAGCGGGCCGTCTGTCGCGACCCATTCGTCGAAAGGTACCGAGGCCCATTGTTGCTCGCGGAGAAGCGCGAAAAGCCCTTCGGTCGTGAGCGGATGATCACCGGCCAGCTGCGCGCGAGCGTTGAGGTAAACGCCGTGCACGGCGGAGCGAAGGTAGACGCCGAGCGCGTCCACGACCTTCGGATCCGCTTCATCGGGAACCCACTCGTCCGACGGATCGATCGAGAGGTGATGCTGGGGAACGTCGACTCTCAGTCAGATCCCCAGTCAGGTTAGGAGGGCAGGCTCAGCGGGGGACGAAGGTCTTGCACATCGCGTCGCACGAGCTGGTGCCGTCGCACTGCTCGCCGAAGCTCGATTGCACACGACCGTCGCCGCAATAAGGAGCGAACGCGCAGGCCGACGTGCAGATGCCCGGTCCGTACGCCGTCGCGGGGGAGACGTTGCCGCTGCCGTGCGACCCGTCGCCGTTGTCGCAGGTCTCGGGACCGTTCTTGATTCCGTCGCCGCAGTAGCCTGCGATTTGGCAGTTCGTGGTGCAGCCGCCGTAAGCGCCGTTGTTGACGCCGTTGTCGCAGGTCTCGCCGGGATCCTTCACGCCGTTTCCGCACTTGAAGCGGCAGTGAGTGTCACACGCGTCCGCCGCGGTGCCGTTGTTGGCTCCGTCGTCGCACTGCTCGGGGGGGTTGAGGATGCCGTTACCGCAGGAGACGAGCGGAACGAAGCCTTGGCAGTTGGTAGTGCAGGACCCGGGGAGCCCGCTGTTCACGCCGTCGTCGCACGTTTCCGAATGGGCGCCATCAACGGCCCTGTCGCCGCAGTAGGGAGCCGGCGTGCAGCGATCGGTGCACTTCGAGAGACCGTACGCCGTTGCGCTGTTGATAGGGCCTTGATCGCAGGTCTCGGGGGGATTGGTGAGGATGTTGTCACCGCAGTAGTTGGCGAGCTTGCATCCGGGGGCGCACGTCCCGTAGGTGCCGTCGTTCTTTCCGTCGTCGCATTGTTCGGAGCCGGTCTGGATCCCGTCGCCGCAGTACGGACCGAGCGTGCAGTTCGGATTGCACTTGCCGTAACCGCCGGTGTTCGCAGCCGTTCCGTTGTCGCACGTCTCGCCAGCTTCGATGACGCCATCTCCACACGCGAGCTTGCATGCAGCGGTGCACTTGTCACCCGTCGCGCCGTTGGATGCGCCGTCGTCGCATTGCTCGGGGGGGTTCTCGGTGATCGAGTTGCCGCAGCGCGGGCCGAGCGTGCAGTTCGTCTTGCAGTGCCCGTAGCCGCTGCCGTTGAGCGCCGTGCCTTCGTCGCACTGCTCGCCGTTCGAGACGATGCCGTCGCCGCAGTAAGGCGCAAATACGCAGCCCGGGCCGCAGGTGGTCGCGACCTGGAAGCCGTAGGTGGAGGAGTTCGTTCCGTCGTCGCACTTCTCGGCGGGGCTCACGATGGGCGGGCCTTGAACGATGGCGTCGCCGCAGTTGGGACCGTAGCCGGAGCAGTCGGACTTGCACTTTCCGTAACCGCCGGTGTTGTTCGCGGTTCCGTTGTCGCAGACCTCGGTGCCGGCGACGATGTTGTCGCCACAAATCGGGGCGCAGGTGGTGAGCGTGTGATCGAAGCCGCCGAGCGTCAGCGTGTAGTTGGAGCCGCAGGTGTGGCGCTCCGCCTGGAACATGGCGATCTCGTACATGCCGCCCTTCGTCAGGCCGAAGGGGTTGGGCGTCGGTGTCGTGGCGGGCGAGGTCACCGTTCCGAGGGTGACCGTGCCGTTCGTGGGGCCATGCACGCCACCGATGTCGACCGCGAGGATCCCGTTGATGAAGACCCACACGTCGTCGTCGCCGGTGAAGTCGAACGTCTCGAGGCCCGTACCCTTGTAGGTGAACGCGTAACGGAGCTCGCTCGTGAAAGAGAAGTTCTGGCTACCAAGGGCGCTGCAGTCGCCGTCCGTTTGCGGAGTGCCGCTCGCGTTCCAGCCGAGCCCGTTCACGGGGTAAAAGGTGTTGCTCGTGAACTTGTAGATCCCGGAGTTCACGGGGGGAGACGTCTCCGGGAGCGTCAGCGTCGTGGGCTTGCCCGCGAGATCGAGGTAGACGAGCTTGTCGTAGGGGTTGAGGGTGCCCGAGGTGCCGCACTCGGGGGAGTTCGCGGTGGCCGTGTCGTGGTACCACCAGCAAAAGTTCAAAGCCGTGGTGAGCGAGGGTTTGCTTGCCACGAGGTTGCCGTGGGTGCTCAGGAAGACGGGCTTGCCGTCCAAGTCGAGGTTCGGCTTTACGAGCCCCGTCGCCCACCCGTTATTCAAGTTGTTGAAGTCGGGGTGTCCGTTGGTCGTGCCGTTGTACCGCATGTCGCGGTAGAGGATCGGGATGGTCAGAGAAGCGGGCGGAGTCGACGTCACGTTGTTGCAGGTGAAGCCCGCCTCGAGCGTGCACGTGGCGCTGCAGCCGTCGCCGGAGAACGTGTTGCCGTCGTCGCACGCCTCACTGGGGAACTTCAGGCCGTCGCCGCACACCGCGGTGCACGTTCCGCCCGCGCACTTGGGCTCGATGGTGCACGTCGGCGAGCAGCCGTCGTACGGAATGAGGTTGCCGTCGTCGCACTGCTCGAAGCCCTCGGGCTGCGCGTAGATCGGGAACGGCGCGTGGTTGTCGCCGCATACCGTGGCGTGGCAGACGGACTTGCTGCCCACGGCGCCGATGCAGGCAAAGCCGGGCTCGAGCTTGCACGTCGCGCTGCAGCCGTCGCCGGAGACGTTGTTGTTGTCGTCGCACTGCTCGCTGCCCGCGCGGATTCCGTCGCCGCACTTCTTCGCCGTGCACCTCACGCCTCCGACAATCCCCGCGGGAGGGCCGACGACGGACACCTGGGCGCAGGTCCAGCCGGCCTCGAGCTGGCAAGACAACGTGGGTGTCGCATTTCCGGCGCTGCAACCATCGCCCGAGAGCGAGTTGCCGTCGTCGCAGGTCTCGGCGCCCTCGACCTTACTGTCGCCGCAGACCGGCTTGTACGTGCAGGGCATGCCCGCGGTGAGACACACGTAGTTCGGCTCGGTGTGGCAGGTCGAGGTGCAGCCGTCACCCGAAGTCGCGTTCCCGTCGTCGCACGTCTCGGTGAGCGCGGCGGTGACGATGCTATCGCCGCAGTAACCGATCTTCGTGCACGCAGCGCCCGCCGTGGGGCAGGTGTAACCGGCCTCGACCGCGCAACCACTGCTGCAGCCGTCGAGCGAGTTCACGTTGCCGTCGTCGCACTGTTCGGTGCCCGCCACGATGCCGTCGCCGCACTTGTTCGTCGGCGCTGCCGTACAAGGACCGCCGGCGCCTGAAGTGTTCGGGCAGGTGTAACCCGCCTCGACGAAGCTGCAGTCCGCAGCGCAGCCATCGCCCGCAACGGTGTTCGAGTCGTCGCATGCTTCGCCCGGATCTACTTTGCCGTTTCCGCAGATCCAGATCCGGACGCAGGCGATGCCCGCGGTCGGACAGGCGTAGCCGGGCTCGAGGTGGCAAACGCCGGAGCAGCCGTCGCCCGAGACGGCGTTGTGGTCATCGCACTGCTCGGTGGCCGATTGGATGACGCCGTCGCCGCAGTACTGCAGCCTCACGCACGGCGAGCCAGGCGTAGGGCAAGTGAAGCCGGTCTCGATGTGACAGATGCCATCGCAACCGTCGCCCGGGCTGGTGTTGCCGTCGTCGCACTGCTCGCCCGTGTTGACGGCGCTGTCGCCGCACTTCGGAGCAATGACCGGCACGCACGCCACGCCCGGCGTCGGGCAGGCAAAACCGGGTTCGACCTGACACGAAGAAGAGCAGCCGTCGCCGTTGGTTATGTTGTGGTCGTCGCATGCTTCGGCGCCCTCGATGATGCCGTTGCCGCAGGTGACGGTTACCGTGTAGACGCAGGCGGTGCCGGGGGTGGGGCAGGTGTAGCCGGGCTCGATCGTGCAGACGCCCGAGCAGCCGTCGCCGGGACGCGCGTTGCCGTCGTCGCACGTCTCGGTACCGCCGATGACTCCGTCACCGCAGACGACGACGGGCGGTGCGCAGGTATCCCCGGTGCATCCGGTGTCCGTTACCGTCGCGTCCAAGGTCGTCATTCCCGAGTCGGTGAATGACGGCCCGCCGTCCGGATCGGACGTTCCGCCCTCGTTATCCACGCCCGTGTCGGGGTTGAAGACCGACGGGTCCCCGCCACCGCCGCCGCAGGAGACTGCGGCAAGGAGTGAAGCGAAGAGTGCGACGAGAACAATTCTGGGCTGCCGTCCGCTCAAGGTGATGCCTCCTGCAGTCGCCGCGTTTTTTGATGCACGCGCGCAACCGTCCAACATTTCACTCTAGGGACAAGCCACTCGATCACCAGCGCCGCGAGAGCGCCTCGATCTCTTTTCTCCGCCTTTGTCCGCCCATCGCCTACGTCGGATCATGTCGCTGCATCACGAATCAAAAGGTAGGCATAGGCGCACCTGGCGTGGAGGCGCCGCCTTGACAACCGCGCGACCATTGTGAACACTGTTCACGTGAAAACCAACGAAGGCGCCAACACCCGCACCCGCCTTCTCGATCAAGCGCGCGTGGTCTACCTAGAGGGTGGCGTGGCCCACTTCTCACTGCGTGAGGTAGCACGCCGCGTCGGCGTTTCAGCCGCAGCAGTCTATCGGCACTTCGACAGCAAGGAGGCCCTGCTCGGTGCGGTGTGCGAGGAGGGTTTTCGCACCTTCTCGAGCTATCTCTTCCGGGCACTCTCCGAGAAGACCCCGATGGCTCGGCTTCGCGTGGCGGGCGACTGCTACATCCGTTTTGCGCTCGAGAATCCCCACGATTACAGGGTGATCTTCATGTCGACCGCCGGCGATCTCGGAGGGCGCCGCAAACCAGAGGCTTCCGGGAAAGAGACCAGCCCGAGCTTCCAGTTCCTCGTCGATCGGGTGCGCGAGTGTATGGATACCCATGCCCTCGAACCCGGTGACGCCACGGAGGTCGCGGCCACGGTCTGGGCTCACGTCCATGGCTTGTCGTCCCTGCGGTTGTCCGGGCACCTCAGCTCCGTCGGTGACGACGCCGCCTTCGCCCGCTTCTTCCGCGCTTCGACCGATCGCTTGCTGCGCGGCTTTGCGCCGTGAGTATTTTTTTGTCCGCGAAGTTAACGATGTTCACAAAGGAGATCCCACGTGTCTACTCTCAACGTACGTGCTGCAGGTCGCATCGAAGGTGAGTTCGTCGTCTTCCTCATTGGCATGCGGATCAATCGCTGGTGGAAGGTGCACCAGTGGTTGCGCGTCGCGTTCGCGATGCCGCGCATGATCCGTGAGCTCACTGCGCACCCCGAGCTCGGCTTCCTCGGCGCCGAGCAGTGGTTCGGTCGAACCACTCTGATGGTCCAGTATTGGCGGTCGACGGACCAACTGCTCGCGTATGCGAAGAGCCGGACCTCCGCGCACTTGCCCGCGTGGAGATCGTTCAACAAGACGGTGGGTACGAACGGCGACGTTGGCATCTGGCACGAGACGTACAAATCGCGTCCGGGCGACTACGAGAGCGTCTACGTCAACATGCCGCTCTTCGGACTCGCGAGTGCTGGCGCTGCGCTAGCGGCGGAGGGCGCATACGCAAGCGCGGAGGCGAGGCTCGGCGCGACCTCGGTCGCGTAGTCAGGCCGACTCTCAATCCATCGGCCATTCCACGGTCTCCCGCAGCGCGCGCTCCTCCGCGGGCGCACTTTCCTGCACCGGTGGTGACGGAGCCTTCGACTCCAGAGCGGCGACGGCGCGCCACCACGGAACTACGCTCTCGACGCGTGACGGCTCGATCGGCTCACCGAGGCGCGGCATCACGAGCTTGGCGCCCTTGCTCGGAGCGAGACGGACGAGCGTCTCGGCGGGATCGTCCCAGCCATGCAGTGCAAGATTGAACGTTCCCCAGTGCACCGGGAGAAATGCGCCGCCGCCAAGCCGAGCAAGGGCCTCGAGCGCGTTCTCCGGGCCGAGATGAATGTCGCCCCACGCGGGGTGGTACGCGCCCACCTCGAGCATCACGAGATCGAACGGACCGACACGCTGGCGAATCTCTTCGTACTCGGGGGTGAGGCCGGTATCGCCGCTGAAGAAGACACCGTGCCGCGCCCCACGCATCGCGAAGGACGACCACAGCGTTTTGTTCCGGCTGCCGATGGTGCGCCCCGAGAAATGCTGCGAAGGAGTGGCGGTGATGGTGACGCCGCCCCGCGCGAGCGTCGCGTGCTCCCACCAGTCGAGCTCGATGATGCGCTCCACCGGCACGCCCCACGCTTCGAGGTGAGCGCCGACGCCGAGCGATGTGATGAACGGCATTTCACGTGGCGCCAGCGCCAGAATCGTCGGGTAATCAAGGTGATCGTAGTGATCGTGCGAGATGATCACTGCGTCGAGCGTAGGCAGGGAAGACACTGCCACTGGCACGGCTTGGAAGCGCTTGGGCCCCGCAAACTTCAGCGGCGACGCCCGCTCGCCCCACACCGGATCGGTCAGGATGCGCACGCCGTCCATCTCGACGAGCACCGTTGAGTGCCCAAGCCACGTGGCGCGAAGCCCGGTGTCGAACGGCTTCGTCCACAGCTCGAGCGGATTCACGGAGGGCAGCGGCGAGAACGGTACGCGCCGTTGGTCACCACAGAAATATTCGCTCACCGTTGGCAACGCGGTGCCGCGCTTGAGGCCTGGGACGGCCGAGTGCGTGTTGTGAAAGCCTCCGTCTGCGTAGCGCGGCGAGGCCTTACTTCGCTCGAGACGAGCTCCAGCGATCTTTCCTCCGAGAGTCAACATGCGCTTCATTGTAAGGCATGATCCTCACGCGCGCAGATACCGGATGTCGGGGTTGTCCCGACGCCAGATGACGTTGTCCATGAAGTAGTGGTGAATGCTCACGATCACGAAAATCGCCGCAAAATAGGGCGTTTCTCCGAGTGCGCCGCGGGCAGGGGCGGTCCGCGATCGAGGGACGAACGCGTCGTCGAGAAACGAGGGCGCGCCGTGAAAGAGAAACCAACCGAGCCCAAGAGCCGAGAGCCCAAGGACGGCGAGACGAACGCCCACCGGACGACCGAAGAGCGGGGGCCCCTCGGCCTCGCGCGCCTCGTTACGTTTCATCAACCAAACGAAGTAGAGATACTGAATGGAGTGCAGCGCGGGGATCGCATACCGCATCAACGGGTCGATGCTCGAGTAGATCGTCCACGACCAGACGGTGATGAGCAGTCCGCTGACGGGGGCGAGGGGAAGTCTCTTTCCGCCGCGTCGCCAGTTTGCCGCAAGAACGAAGGCGAGAGCGATCGTGCTAAGCCCGAAGACGGCTCCGGTGGCGCGCTCGAGCCAGTGCGGGTGCGCGAGCGCGCGATAGACGACGCCTTTCTCCTCGAACTCTCCGGCGGCGAGAGCCGGGCTTGCCCAGGCGTACGCCCACCCGGCGTAGCAATGAAACAGGATGACCGATCGTTCGCGCGGGCTCACGCTGACTCCGCGCCGCGCCGACAAAACCGTGACCACGCCGAATCCCTGCTTCACATAGTGCCAGCCCACGAGAAGGAACATCAGCTGCACCATCCAGCCGAGGGCCTGCGCGGAGCGGAGGCTCAGCGCGACCAAGGCCCAGACGACGAGACCCGCCGGCACCAAGAGCCCTACGACCAGGTAGCGAATTCGCTGCGAGAGTCTGATTTCTCCGTCGAGCGCGCGTTTCGTGGCGTCCTTGTAGAAGAGAAGGTAGGTCACCGCGAAGTGCGGATCGTTGACCACGAAGGCCGCGTAAAATGTGAGGAAGCCGACCGCGTATTCGGAAGAGTCGAGCCCGACGCGCCAGCGAAGGAGCCACGCGAGGGGAAAGAGCACGAGCGTCGCACCGCCCACGGCCATGAACTCGACCACCCGGTGCACGGCGGGAAGGTACCACCGACCGGGTGGGGTACGCTCTGCAGCGTGGATACGCCGAGCTCTTTCGCGTCTCTCTCTCCGGTGCCAAGACGGAGAGCGCGGTCGTGAAGTGGGTAAAGCCGCCTGCTCATCAGGTCGAATCCGACGCTTCGCATGCGCGCACACGTAAGCGCGCTCGAGGCCGAGTGGCGCGCGCTCTATACGATCGCGTGCGCTGACTATGATCGCTTTCTCGCAGGATGGATGAGGCCCCGATGACCCCCGCGTTTTTCTTCGATCGACAGAGACTGCGCGCTCTCGCCCGCGATCGCCGCGAAAGTTATGGCTCTGCGCGTCCATTCCCGCACGCCGTTTTCGACCGGTTCTTGGGCGAAGCGATCGCCGTGCCTCTCGCCGCATCGTTCCCGCGTCCCGAGCATCCTGGCTGGATGCGCCGCGACTACGAGGAGCAGGCCGCGCGTCTCGGTCAACTTCAGCGAACGGGCTTCGAAGGGGTCGATCCAGCGATCCGGCACCTGCTCAATGAGCTCTGCGGAATGGCGTTCCTCGACTTTCTCTCGGCCCTCACCGGGATCGAGGGGTTGATCCCCGACGCGCATTTTCGTGGCGCGGGCCTCTCGCTGACCTTACCCGGAGGCCATCTCGCGCTCCACGCGGACTTCAATCGCGATCGCGCCCGGCACCTCGAGCGAAGGGTCACCGTCCTCTACTACCTCAACGAGGACTGGAGTCCCGCGTGGGGCGGCGCACTCGAGCTGTGGGACGAATCACGAACGACGTGCGAAGCGTCGGTTCTCCCGCTGCTCGATCGGCTCGTGGTCATGACGCACGGCGACGCGTACTGGCATGGTCATCCTGTGCCGTTAGGGTGCCCCGACGGCCGCTTTCGCGCGTCGATCGCCGCGTACTACTATGTCGCCGCTCCGTCGCCTGCGGAAGACGACGCGCACGGCGCCATCTGGGTCAAGCCGCTTCCGGACGAGGATTGATCACCTTCCGAAAGGTCAGGATCCCGATTGGACCGAGCATCGTCATGAGCCCGATGATCGACCACATGATGGCGGAGTGGCGCTCGCCGACCGGCGGACAGTACGCGGTGAGCAGTCGGCCAGCGGTCATCGACACGAAAAATTTCGCCAAGAAATACGGCAGAACGGCGAGGCTCACGTACGTCGCTTCGCGGCCCGGCGGCGCTATCGACACGTTGTACTCGTAGCTTCGCGGCGACCAGAGCGCCTCGCCAATGGTGAGGACGACGATGGCGGTGATCTGGATCGCGGTGGAAGAGCCGAGCGCGAAGATGAACGGGCTGAGCGCGGTAATGAACGAGCCGATGATGATCACCTTGAACGCCGGCATGTGCCGGGTGAAGGCCGTCGTGATCGGGACGAAGACGAGGATGAGCACCGAGTTCAGCGCCCAGAGCCAGCCCCAGTCGAAGTCCTCGCCGCGTTCGCGGGTGATGAACTTCGGCCACGTCGAGTGCATGTGCACGAAGATTGATTTTACGAGCACCAGGAAACCGATGAGGAGCATGAAGCGCCAGAAGCGCTTGTCCGACGCCACTTCTCGGAGCACCGCGAACGGGTTCGTGGCTCGCTTCGTTGGCGCCGCCACTTGACTCGCGCGCATCGTGGGGATGTCGCGATCATTGCGAACGAAGAGCGTGGCGACGAAACCGAACGCCGCGGTGATGGTGCCGAGTCCGATGATCGCCCGGTACGCGCTCATCGACGTCGCGCCAGCGAACGGAAGCTCGATTGTCTTGAGGACGAGCTTGTGCGTTTGGGTGTCGGCGAAGAAGGCCTTCGTCCGGTCGATCAGCTGACCGGCGAGCACGCCTCCGATGTTGAGCGAGATGTAGAAAAAAGAAAACGCGATCGCGACCGTCTGCTTCGTCGAATATTTCTGGATGGCGGTTTGCATCACGGGCGCGCCGCTGGCGAGCGCGAAGGAATACGCGATGAGGGCAGGTAGGGCGATGGCTGGCGTGGGTGAGACGCACATCACCGACCGGGTGAGCATCGCCGCGCCGAACGAAAAGATGAGGGTTCTCCTCGTGCCGACCACATCCGCTATTGCGCCCACCATGAAGGCGAAGAGCGACAGGAGCGCGCTGAAGACGCCGAACCAGTTGCTCGCCTTGTTGTCGTCGAACCCGAAGTCCTTCGTGAGCCAGAGCGACAGGACGGACATGAACGAATAGAGCCCGATGTACTCGAAGACGATCGCCGCGTACGTCAGCCACAGCTCTCGCGGGCAATTGAGGAGCGCCTTCAGGTCCTCGAAGTAAGAGCGCGTTGTCTCGGCCGGGGCAGTGCTCACGGCGCACCTTGACAGTGCGTGACGAATTCGTAAACATTGAATCCGCTAATCAGGATGAACAAATGAGCCTCGCCCAATACGTTGGAACGCTGAACTTGCTCGGTGACGAGAACCGGTTGCGTCTTTGCGCGCTGCTCCGGGATCGCGAGCTCAGCGTGACCGATCTCGTACGCGTGACGGGGATTTCGCAGTCACGGGTCTCCACCCACCTCGCGCGGCTCCGCGAAGGTGGGTTCGTGCGTGACCGGCGCGACGGTCATCACGCGTTCTATGCTCTTGCCCTCAATACGCTGCCGGGTACTGCCAAAGCGGTCCTCGACGAAGCGACGAGCTCGGCAGACCCGACGCTCGACGGGGATAAGCGCCGCCTCTCAGAGCTCGACGCCGAGCGGCGCGGCAGACTGCCTGAGTCCTTCGCGGGAGAGATGGACCGTCACTACTCGCCGGGCCGCACGTGGCAATCACTCGCCGCGGGGATCGCCGCGCTCCTTCGCCTGGGGGACGTGCTCGACGTTGGCTCGGGCGATGGCGCGGTCGCTACCTACCTTGCGCCTTATTGCCGCTCGCTCACGTGCATCGACACGAGCCCGCGGATGATCGAGGCCGCCTCGAAGCGGCTCTCGAGCCACTCTCACGTGCGGACCGAAGTCGCCGACGTGCACGCACTTCGTTTCCGCGCTGCGTCTTTCGACTCGGTCCTTCTCTTTCACACGCTGACGTACGCCGAGCATCCCCAGCGCGCCGCCAGCGAGTGCGCGCGCGTGCTCCGTCCGGGGGGGCGGCTCGTCCTCTTGTCGCTCGACGAGCACGAGCACGAAGAGCTGACCGCTCCGTACGGCCAGCGTCACGCAGGCTTCTCGCCGCGCGCTCTTCGCACGCTCCTCACCCGCGCAGGGCTTACCACCGCCTTCTCGGACATCGCCTGTCGCGAAGCCAAGAAGCCTCATTTTCAGGTGGTGCTGGCCATCGCCGACAAGCCTAAAACAGGCAAGAACACCAAGGCAGGTTGATCCATGGCCGAGTTGCATCCCCTCGAAAAGATTCTCCGAAAGCGCATCGCCATCATCGACGGCGCGATGGGCACCACCATCCGCACCTACGGGATGACGGAGAAAGACATTCGCGGAGACAGGTTCGTCGACGCAACGAAGGACCTCCTCAACAACGGAGACCTCTTCTCGCTTACCCAGCCAAAGATGATCTGCGACATCCACCGGCGCTTCCTAGAGGCCGGCGCCGACATCATCGAGACGAACACCTTCGGCGCGACGAACATCGTGCAGAGCGAGTTCTTCGTCGATGATCCGCGCGAGCATGGCGGCCGTAAGGATCCCGCGTTTTACCAGAAGATCATCGACGACCCGTTTCTCAACAAGCTCGCCTGGGAGATCAACGAGCAGTCGGCGCGGCAGTGCCGTGAATGGGCAGACCGCGTCGCAAATAGAGACGGAAAGCAGCGCTTCGTGGCGGGAGCTCTGGGGCCAATGACGGTCTCGCTCTCGAACTCGCCCGACGCCGACGACGCCGGCTTCCGCGTGGTGACCTTCGATCAGGTGAAATCCGCCTACGCGGATCAAGTGCGCGCCCTCATCGCCGGCGGGTCGGATCTCCTTCTGGTCGAGACCATCTTCGACTCGCTGAATGCAAAGGCAGCCCTCGTGGCCATCGCCGAGGTGTTCGCGACGGGTGGAAAAGTTCTACCGGTGATGATCTCGGCGGCTGTCGGGCGCGGTGGAGAAACGATGATCTCCGCGCAGACGGGTGAGGCTCTGTGGAACGCGGTGAAGCACGTGAAGCCGCTGTCCGTCGGCCTCAACTGCTCGCTCGGTCCCGACCTGATGTACCCGTTCCTGACCGAGCTCTCGGAAAAATCAGGGGTGGCGATCTCCTGCTATCCGAACGCCGGCCTCCCGAATCCACTCGCGCCTACGGGGTTCGATCTCGAGCCGGCCGACATGGGGCGCTATCTGAGCGAGTTCGCGGCGGGCGGGCTCATCAACATCGCCGGCGGGTGTTGCGGCAACACGCCGGAGCACATCGAAGCGATCGCCAAGGCGCTGGAAGGCCGAGCCCCACGCGAGATCCGTACCTCGGACGCGCTGGTCTCGGTCCCGGTCGATCTCAGCGAATCGCCGCGCCCGCTCCGCCTCTCCGGATCGCAGCCCTTCACCCAGCAGCTCGGCGTCTACATGATCATCGGCGAGCGAACGAACGTCGCTGGGTCGCCGAAATTCGCGAAGCTCGTCAAGGAAGGAAAATACGAAGAGGCAGTGAGCGTTGCGCGCCAGCAGGTCGAGAACGGCGCCAACGTGATCGACATCTGCATGGACGAGGGAATGATCGACGGCGTCGCGGCGATGTCGCGTTTCCTATCGCTCCTCGGCAGCGAGCCGGAAGTGGCGAAGGTTCCGTTCATGATCGACTCTTCGAAGTGGGAAGTCATAGAGGCGGGTCTGAAATGCCTTCAAGGCAAGGGGATCGTGAACTCGATCTCGCTCAAAGAAGGAGAGGAAAAGTTTCGCCAGTGCGCGACCACCATCCTGCAGTACGGCGCCGCAGTGGTGGTGATGGCCTTCGACGAGCAGGGCCAAGCCGCGACGTACGAAGACAAGATCCGGATCTGCGAGCGCGCCTACAAGATCCTCGTCGCGATGGGGCTTCCGCCGGAGGACATCATCTTCGATCCGAACATCCTCACCGTCGCGACCGGCATCGAGGAGCACAACAACTATGCCGTCGACTTCATGAGCGCGACGCGGTGGATCAAGGCAAATTTGCCGCACGCCAAGGTGTCCGGCGGCGTCTCGAACGTGTCCTTCAGCTTTCGCGGGAACAACCACGTGCGCGAAGCGATGCACTCCGCATTTCTCTATCACGCCATCCAGGCGGGGATGGACATGGGCATCGTCAATGCCGGCATGCTCGAGGTGTACGAGGAGATCAAGCCCGAGCTGCGCGACCTCGTGGAGGACGTGCTCCTCAATCGTCGCCCCGACGCGACGGAGCGCCTCGTCGACTACGGCGAAAGACTCAAGAGTGAGGGTGCAGGCGGAGCGGCGAACGCCAAGAAGGAAGAAGACGAGTGGCGTAAGGGCACGGTCGAAGCGCGCCTTTCGCACGCCCTCGTAAAGGGCATCGACATGCACATCGTCGCCGACACGGAGGAAGCGCGCGCAAAGCTCGGTCGCCCGCTCGCCGTCATCGAAGGGCCGCTCATGGACGGCATGGGCGTGGTCGGCGATCTCTTCGGCGCCGGAAAGATGTTCCTCCCCCAGGTCGTGAAGTCGGCGCGCGTGATGAAGAAGGCCGTCGCCTATCTCTTTCCGTTCATGGAGGAGGAAAAGGCCGCCATGGTCGCGGCCGGTCACACCGTGAAGACGCAGGGCAAGATCGTCCTTGCCACCGTGAAGGGTGACGTCCACGACATCGGCAAGAACATCGTCGGGGTGGTCCTCGCCTGCAACAACTACGAGGTCATCGACATGGGGGTCATGGTCTCGTGCGAAAAAATTCTCGAGCGCGCGAAGCTCGAAAAGGCCGACTTAATAGGGCTGAGCGGGCTCATCACGCCGTCCCTCGACGAGATGGCCCACGTCGCTCGAGAGATGGAGCGTCAGGGTTTCAAGCTTCCGCTTCTCATCGGCGGGGCGACCACCAGCCGCGCGCACACCGCCGTGAAGATCGCCCCGCACTACAGCGAGCCCGTCGTGCACGTGCTCGATGCGAGCCGCGCGGTGCCCGTGACCACCAGCCTCCTCAGCGAGGGCGGGAAGGAAGCGTTCGTCGCCCAGCACCGCGCGGACTACGAGAAGCTCCGGAAGATCCACGCAGGCCCGAGGCACAAGCTTGCCACGCTCGCCGTCGCCCGCGCCAACCGTACGCCCATCGCTTGGCGCGCAGAGGACATCCCCCAGCCCGAGATCACGGGCGTCCGCGTGCTCGAAGACTTTCCTCTCGCCACGCTGCGCGACTTCATCGACTGGACGCCCTTCTTTCACACCTGGGAGCTGAAGGGCGTCTATCCGCGAATCTTCGAGCACGAAAAATACGGCGAGGTCGCGCGCAAGGTGTTCGCCGAGGCCAACGTGCTGCTCGACGAGATCATCGCCAAGAAGCTCCTTCGCGCACGCGCCGTTTACGGTCTTTTTCCGGCGAACGCGGCGGGGGACGACGTCGAGCTCTACACCGACGGCACGCGCGCGCACGTGCTCGAGAGGTTCCACTTCCTCCGCCAGCAAACGAGCAAGGACAAGGAGCCGAACCGCTCGCTCGGTGATTTCGTCGCGCCAAAAGAAACGAAGCTCGCAGACCACCTTGGCGCGTTTGCGGTGTCCACCGGTTTCGGTCTGAAAGAGCTCTGCGACAAGTACCGCACCGATCTCGACGACTACAACGCCATCATGGCCGAGGCGCTCGCCGATCGTTTGGCCGAGGCCTTCGCCGAGTGCCTCCACAAGCGCGTCCGCGACGAGTGGGGCTTCGGGCGCAGCGAAGGTCTCGATCACAAGGCCTTCATCGAGGAAAAATACCGCGGCATCCGCCCGGCGGCTGGCTATCCGGCGTGCCCCGATCACACCGAGAAGGGGACGCTGTGGCGACTCCTCGGCGTCGAGAAAAATACCGGAATGAAGATCACCGAATCGTACGCGATGTGGCCCGGCTCGAGCGTGAGCGGACTGTACTTCGCGCACCCCGAGGCGCGCTACTTCACGCTCGGCAAGATCGATCGCGATCAGGTGGTCGACTACCAAGCGCGCAAGGGCATGACCACTCAAGAGGTGGAGCGCTGGCTCGCGCAGAATCTCAACTACGATCCGTAGAGCCCGGGTCGCGCCAGCATGTTTGCCGCTTCTCCAGGAGATTGGCCACGACCGCCTGTAGCCGCGCGTCGCTCCTCGATGGAGAGGATCGTCGTCCGTTTCAGGTTCGGGCGGACGCGCACCGCATAGCCAGAAGTGTAACGTGTGACTTCGCAGAGCGGCATGGCCTCGAGGTCTGCCATTGTGCTAACCGCAGCGGCGTGAAGGCTTGGGAGCTCCTCGGTGAAGCGCGGACGCCCGAGGGGACTGCGATCACGCTGACCCGTCGCGGAGGCGAGTATTTGATCCTCGCCGACGGCAAGGACCTCATGTCGAGCCGGATGAAAGGCTCCGAAGAAGAGCTCGCCCGGCTTGGCTGCGATCTCGCTCGCGAGCTTCCGAGCCCGACGGTGCTCGTGGGTGGCCTCGGTATGGGATTCACGTTGCGGGCGACGCTCGACTGCCTTCCGCCGGAGGCCACCGTGGTGGTCGCGGAGCTGATGCCCGAGGTCGTCGAGTGGAACCGTGGTCCGCTCGCGGTGCTCACCGATCATGCGCTCGCGGATCGACGCGTGCGGGTCGAGGTCGGAGACGTGACGGTCGTTCTGCGCGAGGGAAAAAGGCGATTCGACGCGATCTTGCTCGACGTCGACAACGGCCCGGCGGCGTTCTCTCAGGCGTCCAACTCCGGTCTGTACGACAACGCCGGCCTCGTCATGGTGCGCGAGGCTCTCACGCCTGGCGGCATGCTCGCGGTGTGGTCGGCCTGGGACGATCGCAAGTTCGAGCACCGCCTACGTCACCACGGATTCACTGCCGAGACCCACCACGTGCGGGCCCGCCTGAAACAGGGCGGACGCCGTCATACGATCTTCGTCGGGCGTACCTGAGCGCCGCGTCGGTTCGTGCGCGGTGGGACGCTGCAGCGCGACTCGTTGCAGAGAATCGCGATGTGCTCGAGGCGCGCGCCGCCGATGGGGACGCGCCGACCGCGCTCGTGACCCGCGGCTGGGCGTCGTTCCTTTTATCGCTCGACGACCACGTCCTCGAGGCTATCGAGATTCACGGACATGAGGCGCGGTGGCCGAGCAGCGTTCCCGCGTCGCTCGGTGCGTTCGCCGCTCAGGCACGCGCTGTTGCGCACAGCACGCCTCCATTCGCGTGGGGCGAGCGGGTGGCTTCCGCACTCCCGCGAAGAGGCGAAACGCCTCGAAAACGAGCACAGATCGACGCGTTTGCTCAGCTCATTCTCCCCCTCGCCGCCAACGCCACCCGGGTGCTCGACGTCGGCTCCGGGCACGGGCACCTCGCGCGTGAGATTGCGGGGAGGATCGCTGTTCCGGTCGTCGGCCTCGAGCGCGACGTCGTGCTGGCGGCGCGCGCGCGCACTTTGTCCTTGAGCTCATCTCCGGTGTTCGCGGTGACCGACGTGCTCCGGGACGGGCTCTCGCTCGTGGGGGGCGAGTGTGTCATCGGTCTTCACGCGTGCGGCGAGCTGGGAGACGCGATCGTGGAGAGCGCAGCGCGAGTGGGGGCTTCGGTCGCGCTGGTCGGGTGCTGTCTTCAGAAGCGGCGGACACCCTCGCGACCGGCGCTATGCGCCCCACCAGACCTCGCGATCGCCCTTGATTTGCCGAGTCAACTCCTTGGTCTGAGTAACCTCACGGCGCGTGACGCGGGGGTCGAGTCCACGCGCGCCGAGAACCTCGCGGGCCGTGAACGGAGGCTCGCGCTTCATCGGCTGCTCCTCGCCGATGGCAGCGGTGATCTCCGTTTTGGATCCGAGATCGACGGCTTGAATCGACGCGCGGCTCACGGAGATCTCCCGTCGCTGGTCGCTCGTGCTTTTGCCGTCCGCGGTCGGCCCCCGCCCTCCAGCATCGTGATCGCCGAAGCCGCAACGTGGGCGAGCGCGCACTACGCACGTGCCCGGCGTCTGTCGCTCCCACGCGCGATGCTCGCCCGCGTCCTCGAAGTATTCGTGCTCCTCGATCGCGCGCTCTACTTGGAGGAGCACGGCTTCTTCGTCACGGTGGGCGCGCTCTTTCCGAACGCCGTCAGCGCGCGCAACCTCGCCCTCGTCGCCACCCGCACCGTCAAGGCTTCATGAAGCGGAGAAGGAAGCGGTCGCTCGTTCCACGATTTTCGGGCGGTGCGTCGTCCGATGCGCTCTGGTCACGCCGCGTGGGTCCACTTGTCGAAGTCCGCCGGATCCTGCGCGCACACGACGCCGTCGGGCGCCACGGCACGCGAGAGGAGCTCGGCGGCGAGGGCACCATGTGTCCGAGGGTAGGACGTTCAGTGTCGCTGACCATCAAATGACACTCTGAAAAACACGTGGAAGGCCTATTTTTGTCGAGCGTTTCGCCTCGCCGCGGGTGGCGCATCGAAACACGGTTCGATTTCAAGCCCCGGATCGCTCGTGGCGTGTACAAAGTCCCATTTTCGGGCCCCAACCACTCATGCCCAAAGGTGACCCCCGGTGTCGCGCAGCGAGAACGTACTGTCCAAGATCGGCTATTGGCGTGGATCGCCGCGTCCGCTTTTCGGAGCGGGTGATCTCGCCGGCTTGGTAGCGCGCGTCCGGGAGCCCGTTCACGTCGTCCGTGACGGCGCGCACGGTCGGATCGGTCTCGCGATGGGCGGAGAAACTCTGGCGATCGGGGCAGGCGACGGTGAATTTCCGCTCCTCGCGTCGCTCCCGGCGCTTTATCCGGAGTGGCTCGGGGATCGCTCGTTCTGCGAAGTCCACGACGTGCGCTTTCCGTACATCGCGGGCGAGATGGCAAACGGCATCGCAACGACGCGCATGGTCATCGCCATGGCCGAAGCGGGCATGCTCGGGATCTTCGGAGCCGCGGGCCTCGGCTATCCGCGCGTCGAAGCGGCGGTGGACGAGCTTGAGCGCTTGCTCGGGGATCGCGCTTCCTGGGGGGTGAATCTCATTCATTCGCCGAACGAGCCTGCTCTCGAAGATCGCGTAGCCGATCTCCTCATCAGACGCGGGGTGAGGCGCATCTCGCTCTCGGCCTTCATGGGGCTCACGCCCGCCGTCGTGCGCTGCTCGGCTGCGGGGCTGCACACCGATCCATCCGGAAAGATCGTCCGTCGGCACCAAGTGTTCGCGAAGATCTCACGCTCCGAAGTCGCCCAAAGGTTCATGTCGCCTCCGCCCGCGGACATGCTCCGCGCGCTCGTCGAGCAGGGGCTCCTCACACACGGCGAGGCCGAGCTCGCCGCGCGCCTTCCGGTCGCCGAAGACATCACGGTCGAAGCCGACAGCGGCGGACACACCGACAACCAGTCGCTCGTTGCGCTCTTCCCCACCATCATGGCGCTGCGAGACGAGATCGTCGCACGGCATGCCTACCTTCGTCCGATACGGGTCGGTGCGTCCGGCGGCCTCGGGAATCCCGCGGCGGTCGCGGCTGCCTTCGGTCTCGGTGCGGCCTACGTGCTCACCGGCTCGGTAAATCAAGCGGCGATCGAGTCAGGGCTCTCGGACGAGGGGAAGGCAATGCTCGCCCAAGCCGACGTCGCCGACGTGATCATGGCGCCCGCCGCTGACATGTTCGAGCTCGGCGTGCAGGTCCAGGTCCTCAAGCGCGGCACGATGTTCGGCGTTCGCGCCGCCAAGCTCTTCGACGCTTACCGGAGCTACGCGTCGCTCGAAGCCATTCCCGCCGAGACGCGGTCTCGCCTCGAGAAGGACGTCCTTCACTCGACCTTCGACGCCATCTGGTCGGAGACGCGCGAGTTCTGGCAGCGCCGCGACGAGAGCGAGGTCGTGAAGGCCGAGGCCGATCCGAAGCATCGCATGGCGCTCGTTTTCCGCTGGTATCTCGGCAAGGCCAGCAAGTGGGCGATCGACGGCGAAGCGTCGCGTCGCACCGATTACCAAATCTGGTCGGGGCCGGCGATGGGATCGTTCAACCGCTGGACGGCGGGGTCGTTTCTCGCCGAGCCGGCCAACCGCGCCGTCGTTCAGATCGCACGCAACCTACTCGAGGGGGCGGCGGTCATCACCCGCGCCGGACAGCTTCGTAGCTACGGCGTGTCCGTCCCCCCTTCCGCATTTCAATTCCGCCCGCGTCCGTTGTCATGAGAGGCCGTCGAGATGTCTGATTCGAAGCGTCATCAAGTCCCCATTGCCGTCGTCGGGGCGAGCGCCCTTTTTCCCGGGTCCTCCGATGCCCGCGGTTTCTGGTCCGACATTCTCGCCGGTCGCGATCTCATCACCGACGTCCCCGCGACGCACTGGCTCGCCGAGGACTACTACGATCCGGATCCCACCGCGCTCGACAAGACGTACTGCAAGCGAGGAGCGTTCCTGTCGCCGGTGGACTTCGATCCCATGGAGTTCGGCGTCCCGCCGAGCATCGTTCCGGCCACCGACACGGCGCAGATCCTCGCCTTGATCGTCGCTCAAAAAGTGCTCGAAGACGCGGCCCAGGGCCAGTTCGCCACGATGGACCGCGAACGCATCAGCGTTCTCCTCGGCGTCACCTCGGCTCAAGAGCTCCTCGGTTCGATGGTGAGCCGCCTTCAGCGCCCGGTCTGGTTGAAAGCGCTTCGCGAGAGCGGGATCCCCGAGACGGAAGCGCAAGCCGTGTGCGAGCGCATCGCCAAGAGCTACGTCCCTTGGCAGGAGTCATCGTTCCCCGGGCTCCTCGGAAACGTGGTCGCCGGGCGCATCGCGAACCGCTTCGATTTGCGCGGAACCAACGCAGTGACCGACGCAGCCTGCGCGAGCTCCATGGCGGCCGTGTCCATGGGCGTGAACGAGCTCCAGCTCGGGCAGTCGGATCTCGTGATCACGGGCGGCGTCGACGCGATGAACGACATCTTCATGTACATGTGCTTCAGCAAGACGCCCGCGCTCTCGCCCACCGGCGACTGCCGCCCCTTCTCCGACACGGCAGACGGCACGCTCCTCGGCGAGGGCATGGCGATGCTCGCTCTCAAGCGGCTCGAAGATGCCGAGCGTGACGGCGATCGCGTCTACGCCGTGCTCACGGGTATCGGGTCGGCGTCCGACGGACGTAGCAAGAGCGTCTACGCGCCTCTCCCCGAAGGACAGGCCCGCGCGCTTCGCCGCGCCTACGAAGTGGCGGGGTACGATCCCGGAACCGTCGAGCTCGTCGAAGCGCACGGAACGGGCACCAAGGCAGGCGACGCGGCCGAGTTCGAAGGTCTGAACATCGCGTTCGGCGAGTCGACGCGCAAAGACACCCAGTGGTGCGCGCTCGGCACCGTCAAATCGCAGATCGGTCACACCAAGGCTGCGGCCGGCGCTGCGGGGCTCTTCAAGGCCGTGATGGCGCTGCATCACAAGGTGCTTCCGCCGACGATCAAGATCGATCGCCCGAGCCCCAAGCTGAATATCGAGAAGAGCGCGTTTTACCTGAACACCCAGCGCCGCCCGTGGATCCGCGATGCCTCGCACCCGCGCCGCGCGTCGGTTTCGAGCTTCGGTTTCGGCGGCAGCAACTTCCACATCGCGCTCGAGGAGTACGTCCCGAGAAACGACGGCACCGGCAAAGGAAAATCTGCGTGGCGCTACCGCACGTCGCCGACCGAGCTCGTCCTCTTGAGCGCACCGAATGCAGCTGAGCTCGTGTCGCGATGCAAGGCCCTCGCTTCGCGGACGACGGATCTCGAGCGCGTTGCCCGCGACAGTCAGGCTTCGTTCAAGACGAGCGATGCTTCGCGCCTCGCCGTGATCGCTTCGAGCGCGAAGGAGCTTGCCGACAAGCTCACCCAAGCTGCAGCCTCGATCACGAAAGCGCCCGACGCGCCGTTCACCACGCCCACGGGCATCCATTGCGCCGTGGGCACCGCACACGCGGGCGAGATCGCATTCTTGTATCCGGGGCAGGGGTCTCAGTACGTCGGCATGGGCTCCGATGTCGCGATGGCGTTCGACATGGCCCGCGCAGCGTGGGACGCCGCCGCTTCTCAGAAGTTCGATGGCGAGTGCGTGCACGACGTGGTCTTTCCGCGTCCGGTCTTCACCGACGAAGCGCGCGACGCGCAGACGAAGAAGCTCACCGCGACCGAGTGGGCCCAGCCCGCGCTCGGCGTCCAAAGCATGGCGCTCGCCAACGTGCTTCACGCGGTGGGAATTCGTCCGAGCTGCGTTGCCGGACACAGCTTCGGAGAAGTGGCCGCGCTCCATGAAGCAGGCGCGCTCGACGTCGCATCGTTCGTCAAGGTTTCGCGTCGCCGCGGTGAGTTGATGCGCGACGCTGCTGCGGTGTCCGGCGCGATGACTGCCGTTGCCCGCCCCATCGACGAAGTCCGCGCGCTCCTCGCGGCGATTGGCGCCGACGTGGTGATCGCGAACCACAACGCCCCCACCCAGGTGGTTCTCTCGGGCGCCACCGAGGCCATCGCGAAGGTCGAAGCAGCGCTCGCCGCAAAAGGGATCACGGCGAAGCGTCTCCCGGTCGCCACCGCGTTTCATAGTCCGCTGGTCGCCGGTTCGAGCGCTCCGTTCCTCGCCTACCTCGAAGGCGTCTCGGTCGCGGCGCCCGCGATCGACGTGTACGGCAACGCCGACGCGACGCCCTATCCGAAAGACGCGCCTGCGATCCGCGAACGACTCGCCGCGCAGCTAGCCAAGCCGGTCCGCTTCGTCGACGAGATCGAAGCGATGTACGCGCGGGGGGTGCGAACGTTCGTGGAGGTCGGTGCGGGCAGCGTCCTCACCGAGCTCGTTGGGCGAATCCTGGGCGAGCGTGAGCATCGCGCCGTCAACCTCGATCGCAAGGGAAAGAACGGCGTTTCGAGCCTGCAAGAAGCGCTCGGCCGTCTGGCCGTTGGTGGCGTCGCGATGGATCTGAGCGTGCTGTGGGCGGCGTACGCGCCTGCTTCGGACAAGCCCGCAAAGAAGCCCGCGATGGCGATGCCCATCTCAGGAATCAACTATGGCAAGCCGTATCCTCCCCCCGGAGGCGCGAAGGATCTGCCGCCGCCGAATCCGGCGCGCCCCGTCGTGCATGCACCAGCCGCCGCAGCGGTCGCAGCTCCCGCGGCAGCAGCGGTCGCACCCGTCGCCAGCGCACCTGCGGAGGTTCCCGAGGTCCACGTCGCATGGGTCCAGGCGTACCAAGAAGCGCAGCGTCAGACGGCGGACGCGCACTCCGCTTACCAGCGGGCGATGGCCGACAGTCATCTTGCGTTCTTGAAGACGGCCGAGACCTCCTTCGCCGGGCTGAGCGCAATGCTCACCGGCGAGCCCGCGGTGCACGCCGTGTCGGCGATCCACGCGCCGGTCGTGATCCCTTCGCCGCCCGTCATGCAACCGATCGCCGCTCCTGCTCCGGTGGCCGTTCTTTCCGCGCCGGTGGCCGTCCTTCCCGCGCCGGTGGCCGTCCTTCCCGCGCCGGTCGTGCACGCGCCTGTCGTTCAATCCGCTCCTCCTGCGGTTGATCTCGAAGCGCTCCTTCTCGCGATCGTCGCGGAAAAGACGGGCTATCCGGCAGAAATGCTCGGCGGCCACATGGAGCTCGAAGCGGATCTCGGGATCGACTCCATCAAGCGGGTCGAGATCCTTTCAGCCATGCGCGAGCGCGCCTCCGGTTTACGCGAAGTGAAACCGACCGAGCTCGCTGCCTTGCGCACGCTCGGTCAGATCGTCGATCACATGCGCGCTCACGGCGGCGCCGCCGTTCACACGAATGGAACGAACGGCACCAACGGTCATGCCCACGCTGCC
>JAYTOU010000051.1:0-78109 GCA_043747615.1 Myxococcales bacterium
GGTTAGCAGGTTGACCACCACCTGCTCGATCCGCGTTGCGTCCGCGTCCACGTGAAAGCCCCCCGCTCCTGCGGTCACCTCGAGCCGATGCCCGCGTGCTTCCACCGCCGCTGGGATCCGGCGACGCGGGTCGCAATCTCCCGGCGGGTCTTGATTTGGCGCTCGACAAAGACCTGCTCGGTCGTCTCGGTAACGATAGAGAGCACGCCGCCGAAGCCGGAGGCGGTCGTCTCGTCGGGCACCGGGCAGTAGGCTGTCGTGAAGTAAGTCTCCTCGAAAAAGCCCTTGCGATCGAGGAGCAGCGGTTGGCCACCGCTCCATGTGACGGGCTGCCCCGCCAAGGCCGAAGCGAATTTTGACTCCACGAGGCGCCAGACGTTTGCCCATGACTCCTTCAACGGCCGCCCCATCGACTGCGGGTGCTTATCGCCCAAGATGGGCCGGTTGGCGTCATTGTAGAACTGCACGAGCTCGGGACCCCAGGCGAGGTGCATGGGGTTGGGACTGCGAAGCAAGACGCCGACGATGGTCTTGAGCGCCTGGGACCACCCGGACACTGGCCCGAGCGCAGTCTTCGACCAGTCGATGGAGCGCATCAGGGACCCCATCTGCGAGCCGTCAAAAAAGCTGTCGATCCGGGCGTTCGATCCGGGTGTTCGCACCGGCGTTCCGGGGTCGTCGAGAGCGTCTGACTCGCGCGTAGTGATCATGATTGGCCCTTCGTGCCCAGACGACTCATCAGACCAGCCCCCGTTCCTGCAGCGCGCTCGTTTTTCGGGCGCCATAGGATGGTCTTGCGCGGCTCGTCGGCGCGATCGATCTCCGCGTGAAATGAAATAGCTAGGACGACGCCTTCATCGCTCATCCGAATTTTCCCCCAGGCCACGTGCAGCCTGGGGCGATGCGCGCTCGAGAAGCCGTGCGAGATCGTTCTGCGTGAGAAGCGCTTCGATCCACATACAGAGCTCCCATGCCAGAAGCCGCTTCGTGGATGCGACGGCGACTGAACCAGCCGAACGGTGACCCTGCGTTCAGGACCGAAAAAATCGGGAGACGACCGTTGCCGTAGCGATTGGCTGCTCGAGCGTGAGGTCGTGCCCCGAGGCTGCAATCACCTCGAACACCGCGTGGGGGATCCCCTCCGAAAGAACGCGCGGAGACGCGGTGCCGAGCAGGGTGTCATCCGCGCCGGCGAGCACCAACGTCGGCGCCTGGATGCAGTGAAGCTCGCGTCGTGCGTCGTGGAGCAGACCGGCGAGGGCGTGCTTCAAGAGACTAGCGCGCGACGTCGGATCGGCCTCGATCTCGCGCTCGATCTGGCGCGTCTGTACCGGGTGCGCGCTGCGAAAGCGTGGCGAGAGGATCCGATCGACGAGGCTCGCCTCTACCTCGCGACGGGGGCGGACGAAGCAGGCGGCCAGGGTGAGCTCGCGGCGAAGGCCAGCGCGACTGAGCTCGATTCCTCGGGCGGGCGCGCAGGCGATGCACAGCTTTGCCACCCGCGCGGGAGCGAGGATCGCCAGCCACGTCGCGGCCATGCCTCCGAGGGAGATCCCGAAGACGTGTGCGCGCGGAATGCGAAGATGATCGAGAACGGAAAGGCCGTCGCGCGCGAGCCCATTCGTGCTCACCCACGCATCCTCCGGGCTCGAGCTGCCGACGCCGCGGAAGTCGAAGGAGACGACCCGACGGCTCTCCGCGAGGCGATCGCGGAACGAGCCCCATAGCGCCATCGATCCGCCGAGCGGGCGAATGAGCAACACGGGAGTGCCGGCGTTCTTCCCGCCGTGGACCTCGTAGGAAATCTCTCCGCCGCCGGCGAGCGCCGCGATCCCCCGCTCGGGAACGACCGTCGTCACGAGCTCCGCGCTCGGCTGCGCCGCGCGAGATCACTTAGCGCCGCCTGCATCTCCGCTCGCACCCGCTCTCGAATCATCTCGGGATCCGCGTCGGTAGGCACGCTCATCGGAGGAAGCGCTCGGAGCTGGATGGGGAAGGGTAGCGGAAAATACGGAAGCCACGGCCCGAGCGCGAGCCCCCAGGGGAGCGCGAGCGCGAGCGGAAATCGCTCCAGACGAGCCCAGCGTTTGAGCCTCAGAAATGCGGCGATTCTGTCGCCCTCGGAGAAGATGTACGCGCTGCGATGCGCGCCATGGGCGACGATCGGGACGATGGGTACACCCGCTAGCTGAGCGACACGGACGAAGCCGGATCGAGTGCCGAGGACGACCTCGTCGCGCCGGCGAGCGTGGCGATACGCGTCCAGATCTCCGCCCGGATAGACCAGCACTTGAGCCCCCGCGCGGAGTGCACGAATGGCGTTCCCACGCGTCGCCCGGATCGCGCCGAAGCGCTGGAGTAGCGCGCCGAAGGGCTGGAGGTGCACCATCGGAAAGTCGTGGGCGAGGGCGTAGAGCGGGGCGCCTGGACCGCGCGCGTCCCAGAGCGAGCCCAGCGTGCAGCACAAGTCGGGGCCGGCGATGCCGCCGTTGTGGTTGCCGACGTAGAGCACCGGTCCTCGTGGAAGAAGGTCGAAACCTTGCGCGTCGAGCCTCACGTAACGCCGGTTCCAGAGCCTCACGAGCGGAAGAAGAGACGCGATGAGCGCCGGATCGCGCGCGTTGAGGCGATCAGCGTCGTGCTTCACGCGCCCCCGGCGGCCAGCGTCGTTCGAGAGAGCGCGGCGTCGGAGACCCGAGTGTGAAAAGCCACCGTCGACATGAGGCCGGGCCACATTCGAGCCGCCGCGCTCAGCGCCGACTGTGCGGGACGCCGCACGAGACCGTGCGAAAGGATCGTCGCCAGGAGCACCTGCCCCGTCACGTCGCGGGCGAGCTTCCGCTGATACGCGTCCGCGCTCCCTCCCTCGAGGTACGTCGCGGCCGCGAGCTCCGCGCTGTGGAGCGCGATCGACATTCCATCGCCCGAGAACGAAGGGATCACGGCCGCTTGGTCGCCGAGGCGCCACAAGCCATCTGCGCGCCGCCGCACGTGTCCGTACGGAATCGACGAGAGCGCCATCGGTCTCGGCCAGCAAGCCTCCGCGCCGGTGAGTCGCATATCGAGGTGCGGTGACTCCGCGCGGATTGCCGTGAGCACGCTCTGCCAGCGCTGACCGAGCGCGCGCAAACGGTGACGACGAATCAGGAGGCAAAGGTTGGCAAGCCCCCCCTCGATCGGCTCGAGACCGGCGTATCCCCCTTCGAAGAGCACCAGCTCGACATGCCGCTCGAGCGCAGCAGCTTCGCCTGGAGCGAGCCGCCAGTGGAGCTTGAATGCGACGAGATCGTGCTGGATGCCTGCGGGTCGCTTGTGACTACGCAGGTCGTGCTTGCCGGTCGCCAGGAAAACCTCGCCCGCGGCGATGAGATCGCCGTCTTCGAGGCGCACGTTCCAGCCAGCACTTCCGCGCGTGAGCTCGACGACCTTGGCGCCACGACGGACCGTCGCTCCTGCCGCGGCCGCACGCTGGAGGAGCGCTTCGTCGAGCACGCGGCGAGACAAGCTCATCGCGGTGAAGGGGAGGGGAACGCCGACCACGGGGCCACGCCCGCACAGCCTCACGGAGTCGATCGCGACGGCACCGAGCGCGGCGAGATCGACCCCGAGCGACGCGAGGTACAGACGGGCCTCGCGCGACACGAACTCGCCGCAGACCTTGTGCGCGGTCTCAGCCTCGCGCTCGAGCAAGAGTACCTCGCGGCCAGCGAGCCCGAGTCGCGTCGCGAGCGCGGCACCCGCCAAGCCGCCGCCGATCACGACCGCGTCCGTCATCTCTCCTTCAGCCTTCCGACCGTGAGCCGGAACGGGACCATCCAGCGGACCTCGACGGCGCCCGGCGCGATCGCCGCCTCACGAAGGAGTCGCGCCCAATCCGCCTTTGCGAACGCGCGGGCGATCGACACCGGCCCGTCGTGCCGCACGAAGCGATGAAAGCGAGCAAGCTTCGCGAAGTGCTTGAAGAAGTGAAACGGAACCGGATGACGGTGCAGATCGTTCACGAACCAGCCGAGCCGCGCCGTCGTCTCCATCCAACGCAAGAATTTCTCGACGAGCGGATCCGGCAGGTGATGCGTGAAGAGTGAGCTCACGACGACGTCGATCCCGCGCGCCGGCTCGTACGCGAAGGCATCGGCGGTGACCCACTCGATCTTCCGACGCGGCGGCGTGGCCTCGAGAGCTGCGCGTCGTGACCACGGATTCAGATCCACCCCGGTGAGCGACACCTCGACCCCGCGGCGCTCTGCCCACGCATCGATCGCGCGCAGCATGTCTCCATAGCCGCTCCCAACGTCGACGATCTCGATCGGGCGACCGAGCGCTCTCGCTCTCGGCAGAAGGCGATCGAAGAACGCGAGGGTCGGGCGGTACGCGAGCGTCAGACGATTCACCCGCGCCAGATCGACGAGGCAAGCCTGGAACTCCTCGAACCCCACGGGCTCGGTGTCCATGAGCTCGTCCTGCGTGGAGCGCGCGGTGAAATCCATGGTCGTCATACAGCTACGCCTTGTGGAAGAGCATGGTCTCAGCAGTCAACCCAGGCCCGAACGACATCGCGCAGCCGCGCTCCCCCGAACGTGCGCGGGCGAGGACCGACTCGAGAACGAACATCACGGTCGCCGAAGACATGTTGCCGAAGCGCTCGAGGACGCTCCGCGACTCGGCGAGCGAATCTGGCCCTAGACCGAGCCCGCTTGTGACGGCATCGAGCACGGAGCGTCCGCCCGGGTGCACCGCCCAGAGATCGATCGCGTCGGCGGAGGCGCCATCGAGGATCGCGCCCGCCACGCTCCCTAGACCGTGGGAAATCTCCGCGGGAACACGACCGGAAAGGAACATCTCGAAGCCGGAGTCGCGGATCTTCCAGGTGATGTGGCGCTGGGTTTCGGGAAGGAGCGCGCCGTGGAAGCGATCGATCGCGAGCCCGGTCGGGTCGGCGCTCACGAGGCTCGCGGCGCATCCGTCACCGAACACGAGGAAGGAGAGCATCTGCTCGATGTCCGTTGTCTCCTGCATGTGCAGAGAGCACAGCTCGAGGTTCAACACCAGGACCCGCGCCTCCGGCTCGGAGCGAATGATGTGGCGCGCAAGCTTGAGGGCATTGATCGCAGCGTAGCAGCCCATGAAGCCAACCATCGTGCGCTCGACGGCGGGGTCGAGACCGCACTGCTGGACGAGATCGAGATCGAGCCCGGGCGCGTACATGCCGGTGCACGAGGTCACGATCACGTGGGAGACGCGCTTGGCGTCCGCGCCGAGCTCAAGCTTGGCCACCGTCTCGATGGCGAGCCTTGGGGCATGCTTCTCGTAGAGCTGCATGCGCTCTGCGGTGGTCGGGAATCGCCCGCGCGTGTAGACGCCCGTCGCGTCGACCGACGCGCCTTCCGGATTGGCGGCCGGAGGAAGGATCGAGAAGCGATGGTTGATCTGAGCCTTTGTGGCGAGGCGATCGAAGATTGAACGCGTGCGCGGCCCATCGAGGAGGGTGCGTGCGAATCGCACGAAAGCATCGTGCACGTCGTGAAGCGGGACCGCCGTGGCGATCCGATTGATGTGAGCGGTTGCCACCACTTGTCGATGCGCGCTCGGCGGGCGCCGTTGCGCAACTCACATCACGTTGACAGCAAGCCCTTCAGCTAGCGGCTCCGACGTTCCCTTCACGGGTCGCGGTTAGGTTTCCTCGCTCCGATGGACGAAACGATACACTGGCAGCGCCAAGGAGAAAGATCGCGTGATGCAGGCACACATTTTCATCGACGGAGCGATCGAGCGCACCACGAGCCTCGATGAGCTGCGCGCGGCGCGCACCGCGGGCAGAAAGATGTGGATCGATCTCGAGCAGCGCACTCCAGAAATCGATCGCATGCTCGGCGAGACGTTCGGCATTCACCCGCTCGTCATCGAGGACATATGGTCGGAGCGCAGCATCCCCAAAATGGACGAGTTCGACGAGTACCTCTACGTCGTCGTCCACGGCGTGCGGCGCGAGAGCTCGCCGAAAAAAGTCGAGCTCTGGGTGCTCGACGTCGTTCTCGCGAAGGACTTCGTGTTGACGCAGCACCGCGATCCGCTGTCGGCTGAGGCTGTACGAGCACTCCTGATGAAGGAGCCGCGCCTTCTCGCAGATGGCGCTGCGTGGCTTGCGCACGCATTCGTCGACGACGTAGTCGATCGCTACCTGCCCCTGATGGACGCTCTCGGCAACGCGCTCGAACGCGTCGAGCACGAGGTCCTCGCCACCTCCGCCGAGTCCGGCGAGCGGGACCTCTTGCCGGAGCTCTTCGCGCTGAAGAGCGCGGTCCAATCTATCGATCGCATCACGCATCACCAGCGCGACGTCCTGCGTCGGCTATCGCGTTGCGAGCTGCGCGAAGTTCCGCGCGACGCGATGCCCTACTTTCGCGACGTCTACGACCACTTCACCCGCGTCGCGGATCGCGCCGACGCGCTGCGCGACATCGTTGTCGACGCGACCGACGCATTCCTTGGCGTGCAGTCGAACCGCATGAACGCCACGGTCAAGAGGCTCACGCTGATCTCGACGCTGATGCTTCCGCTCACGTTCGTGACCGGCTTCTTCGGAATGAACTTCCGGCACATGCCTGAGCTCGATTGGAAGTGGGGTCAGCTCTACGCGCTCGGCCTCATGGCACTCGTCGCTGGAGCGGCCCTCACGTATTTAAAGAAGAAGCGCTGGATCTGATTGAGGAGTCGACTTCGAGAAGAGCCGTCAGGACGACGTATTCTTCATTTTCTTCGGCCTCGTCTCTGTCTTCTTTGGCACCTCCTCGCTCGCTCCCTCGCCGTACTTCCACCCGCGCATCGCTCTGGTCGCGGTCTTCGCCTTCTTCTCGCCATGTAAACGCGTTCATTCTAAGACCTGCGCCGAAAGCGTAGCGGGGGCGGGCCAAGAATGCTCTGCTCGGCGAGTGTCGATCTCCTATTCCCGCCGTGTGGCTGCGATCACGCTGGCCCCGCTCGTCTTCGTTGCTGCCTGTGCTGCCCGCCCGTCGCCCGTGCTTCCCGTCGCCGCACCTGCGTGGCCGCGCGCACGGGTGACCCTCGTCGTCGACACCGTCGATGGGCTCGGCCTCTTCCTCGACGAGACCGCCGAGGCCAACGCGAGGCTTGCTTCGTGGGCGGCGCGCGAGGTCGTCAAGGTGGTCGACCCCTCGCTCCAGCGCCAGGTCTTGGAGCGCGCGCGCTCTGGCCGCGATGCGCAGACGGGGGCGAGCTGTGGCCTGCCGATCGCGCGTTGGGCGGCGCGCGAGAGGTGGAGCGAGGTCCTCGGCGCGAACGGAATCCTCCGCGCTCGGGTCATGTGCGACTACGAGAAGAAGACGTGCACGCTCGGCGTCGAGGCCGACACGGGCCCCCAGTTCGAGGGCGACGTCCTCTTCGAGCTCACCGCTCCCTTCGACCCGCGCGCACCGTGGCGCAAGGAGCTCCCCCGGTCCCTTGCGGCGCTCGCGCCGATCCATGACGACGCCTCCGGGATGGGGGGACTCGGCCTTTTGGAGAACGGAGTGGAGCCCGTCCACGCTCATCCCGAGCATCTCGGCGTGTGGGCCTATCCAGCGCGCGCCATCGACGGAACCAGCAGCCTCGACGGCACGCCCTTCTTTGCGAAAGGGACTGGGCCGCTGCGGGAGTGCGTCCCCGGCTTGGAGGGGCTCGAGCTTCTCGTTGACGTCGACGCGCGCGGCGTGGTCTCGCGTTGCGAGGCACGTGAGGCGGACGACGCTGCGGCTCGCTGTGCGTGCGACGCGTTCAAGGAGCACGCCCTCGCCTCGGATGCGGCGCGCGGGAAGCGGCTCTACGTCGGCGTGGATCACCAGCCGGCCGAGGTCGCGACCCCGACGAACGCCGTCGTCCGCGCGTCGGTGCGGACGCACATCGAGTCGTACACGAATCTTCAGGGGCAAACGGTATGGCGCCCGCTCGTAAGCGATCGCGCAATCGCCGACTGGAAGCCACCGACCGTGGATCGCATCTCCGCGTGCTTCGCGACGAGCCCCGCCCGAGGCGACAAGGAGTTGCACCTGCTCGTGCGCGTCACCTTCGACGGCGCGGGTCACGCGGTCGCGGCGGATCTCGCGCGCGCAGGAGACGCCCTCGTCACGGAGGAAGCCGTCGCCTGCGTGAAGAATGCGTTCCTCCGCTCAGTCGCCCCGTGCCCTCGCGCCACGGGGGCCACCGCAACCGCGGAGCTGAGCCTCTTCGTCCTCACGCTCGCGGCGCCCGCGCCATGAGGAAGCCATCGAAACGGGCAGCCCCCAAAGCTCGCACCGCTGCCGCGCGAAGCGTGTCTCTCGATCTTCAGCGACGCAGCCGCCTTTGCGAAGGAGCTCGATCGCCAAAACCCCCGGGGCCATGATCTCCCCGGCCCGGGCCGTTGCAAGCGCCGACCCGCTCTGTCACCCTGCATTTGCATGCTTCGCCATCGTCTGTGGATTCTTGGCGCGTTGAGCTTCTTCGGCTGCCACTCGGAGCGCGCGTTCGAGATGACGTCGGAGATGACCGGCCAAACCTGCGCCGCGCAAGGCCAGGCGCTAGCGGAACCAGAGGTTCGGCTCCGTTACGTCAACGCCCCCAAGTACTACGAATTGTTCTGCTCGAGCGCGCTGGCAACCGCACTCAAGGCGAGCGCGAAGCCCACCGTGCGAATGGTGGCTCGGCGCAATAACGGACAAGGGAGCTACTCCATCTGCGAAGTCGCCGGTATCAAAGCGAACGCACCGGGAACGGAGTGCACCTTCGAAGGGCACAAGCTGGGTGGATACGACACTGTGCCGGGGCGCGACTCGAACCAGAGCAACAAGCCCGCTCCGTGGGACTGAGCGGAAGCCTGCTCGCTCGACGCTCCGCGCACGCAGTTCATGGAGGAGTCGCACCGGCGGTCCGATCCTTCAAGGAGAGCTGCGGGATGGTCACCGCTCCAACTTCCCCCTCACGCGTCGTCTTCGTCCTCTTCTATCGGGAGCGGCGGCGCCTTCACGGCCGGCTGCTTCGCGGGCGCATCCCCCGGGCCGCTCGGTCCGCCGCGTCCGGGGCCGTATCCGTGCGAGGCGCCGTAGCCCGCATCTTTTTCGACCGGGATCGCAGGCGCTTTTTTCTTCGGGTCGGTCATGATCTTTGGATGCCGTGCGAGGGGTCGCGGTTCTCAGCGAGCAGCGTGAGGGAACGAAGGCGCTCGTCGATGGTCGGGGAGGGGTGCACGGTCATGAGCTCGTCGGCGTCGGCCTTCTTCGCGAAGGCCTCGAGGTATGCGGCGACCTCGCTCGCCGTTCCCACGGCCGCGTAGGTGCCCATCGTTTTGATCCGCTGGCCGGCGGGCGAATCGAGGACGCTCTGGGCCTCCGTCTCGGTCCAGCTCTCGCCGCCCACACCGCGGCCTAGAAGCGCGCGCACGCGCCAGCGCTGAACCGCCGCGAGCTGGTCGTGCGCGTCGTCGGCGCGGTCGGCAGCGATCACGTTGACGCCGGCGATGACGTACGGCTTCGCGAGCTGCTCGGAGGCCTGGAATTCGCGGCGGTAGATGGCCACGGCTCGTTCGAGCGCATCTGGCGCAAAGTGCGAGGCGAACGCATACGGTAGACCGAGACGCGCGGCGAGCTGCGCGCCGAACAGCGATGAGCCGAGGATGTAGAGCGGCACGTGCGTGCCCTTGCCGGGGATGGCCTCGATACCGGGAATGCGGGATTCGTCGCCCAGGTAGCCCTGCAGCTCGAGGATGTCCTCGGGGAACGCATCGGACGTCTGCGGAAGAACGCGCAGCGCGCGCGACGTGACGGGATCGGTGCCCGGCGCGCGTCCTAGGCCGAGGTCGATGCGGTCCGGATGGAGGCTCGCCAGCGTACCGAACTGCTCGGCGATAAGGAGCGGCGCGTGATTCGGCAGCATGATGCCGCCGGCGCCGAGGCGGATCGTCTTCGTGTGCGCTGCGACGTGCGCAATGAGCACGCTCGTCGCAGACGACGCGATCGAGGTGATGTTGTGGTGCTCCGCGTACCAGATGCGGCGGTAGTCGAGCTTCTCGGCGAGCTGCGCCATGGCCACGCAGCCGGCAAACGTCTCGCGCGGCGCCTGGCCCTTGGCAACGAACGCGAGGTCGAGGAGCGAGAGCGGAACCGACATCCCCCTTGAATGCCAGCTCGGTCACGGCGTGTCGAGCGCAGCCCGGCTCTAACACGGTAGAGCTGCAGGTGCCGACGCTGCATTAGGCCACTTCCTTTCGCTGCCTCTCGAACCGGGTCTGCGGCCGGCGATGAAAGTGCTCCTCGTCTCTGGGTACACCGAGGCGACGATCGTGCATCACGGGGTGCTCGACGCAGGCGTCGAGTTTCTGGCCAAGCCCATTCTTCCTGAGGCGCTGTTGAAAAAAGTTCGGCGTCTACTCGACTCTCCGCTGCACACGCCCGGCTTCCGCGAGTGAGTAGCTAGCCCCGCTCAGAAGGCGATGCTCACGCCCGCCGACACAGCGCGCTCGCCGAGCGGTATCCCCTCGGCGAACACGTCCACGTGCCGCGCAACGAGCAGCGCGAATCCGCCGCCGAGCTGGAAGTGCGAGACGTCCGTACCGGTGACCGCCGCGCCTTGGTATCGCCAGAACACGGGACCTCCGAAGACGCGCGCCGTCGCATACGGGCTGAGAGCATTGAAGAACGTCGTGCCCACGATCGCGCCGGCGCGCAGATCGAACGCCTCGTAGCCCGTGCGGCTCTCGTCGGCTCCTTCGTGCTTGGTGGTGGCGGCCGAGAACGACAATACGGACGACAGCACGACGAACGGATGCGCGTCGACCACACGCCACGATGCACCGAGAGCCGCAGCGACGCCGGGGAGAAAAACAAAGCGACCGCCGGGCATCAAGAGATCGCCCCCCAGCGTTGTTCCCGCGCCCGCTTGCAAGGAGAAGCGCGCAGTGGGCACATAGGCAAGGGAGGCGAGCAGCGCGCCGCGCGTCTCGTCACCGCGGAGCCCCCCGCCGAAGCGCAGAGCCGTAGCCGTGTAGACGCCGTTGACCCCGGCACGCCATCGCGGACGCGTCGCCTCTTCGTGCTCTGCGAGGCTACACGCGGACACACCGTCAGGCCCCGACACTCCGCAGGCGAACGCGCGCGATGGCGAAAGGACGTGCGCGACCGCGACCACAGCGAGAACAAGAGCCCGGCGAGCCATGCAGCGAGACATAGGGGCACTGCGCGGCGTTTGGAAGCCCGACCCACGACGGTTGAGGCTCGCCCCACCACGTGGCAGTGACGCAGTCGATCACCGCACCGAAAGCCAAGATGCAGCCCACCGCGGACGATGAGTATTCCGGGATCGCGGCATCGTCGGTCAGACCGGTACGCCTAAGGCGCGCAAGATGAGAAACGTCGCGGCGCTGATCGCTGCGGCGCCCGGAACGGTGAGGACCCATGCCCAGACGATGCGCCTCGCGACGCCCCAGCGAACCGCACTGAGCTGGCGCACGCTGCCGACACCGATGATCGCGCCGGTGATCGTATGGGTGGTGGAGACGGGGATGCCGAGCGCCGTCGCCATGAAGAGGGTGATCGCGCCAGCAGACTCCGCGCAGAACCCGCCGACCGGCTGCAGCTTCGTGATTTTCATTCCCATCGTGCGTACGATGCGCCAGCCGCCGGTGAGCGTTCCGAGACCCATCGCCGCGTGGCAGGCGATGACCACCCAGAAGGGCACCCCTTGCGCGTGACCCTTCAACGCGGGTACGAGATTTCCTGAGGCAACGAGGGCGGCCACGATGATCCCCATGGTCTTCTGCGCGTCGTTTCCGCCGTGACCGAGCGAGTAGAGGGCCGCTGACACGAGCTGGAATCGGCGAAAATTCTTGTCGACTCCGCGCTGCGATCTCTGCCCGAAGATCGTCATGGTCAGCGCCATCATTCCGAAGCCGAGGATGGCCCCGATGAACGGCGAGAGGACGATGAAGAGCGCTGTTTTCTCGAAGAACGCTGCATCGAGCGAACCAAACCCGGCCTTGACGACGGCCGCCCCCGCGAGCCCTCCGAGGAGCGCGTGCGACGACGACGTGGGCAGCCCGAGCCACCACGTGAAGAGATCCCACACGATGGCGCCGACCAGACCGGACGCGACGAGACCGAGGGTGACCACGTGCGGATCGACACCTTTGGCGATGTTGCCTGCCACGTGGGTGCTGAAGATGAGGAAGGCGATGAAGTTGAAAATCGCGGCCCACAGCACTGCCTGGCGGGGCGTGAGCACGCGCGTCGAGACCACGGTGGCGATCGAGTTGGCGGCGTCGTGAAAGCCGTTGATGAAGTCGAACGCGAGCGCGAGCCCGATGATCAGAAAGAGGCTGGTCACTGCGGCCTCCGGCCTGCGCTCGAGACGACCCCGACCGCCTCACGGATTCCAAAGCGGTTCATGCGTACTCCAGCACGACCCCTTCGACGATGTTCGCCACGTCTTCGCAGCGGTCGGACGCAGACTCGAGGCTGTCGAAGATGTCTCGCCACTTCATGACCAGGAGCGGATCGTTTCCGTGCTTGAAGAGATCGGCGATGGCCTTGCGGTAGATGCCGTCGGCCTCATTTTCCAGGCGATTGATCTCGACGCACAGCTTGAGGATCTCGGGGGCTTTTCCCATGTCGGGGAGGAGCACCATGGCCTTCACGACCGCTTCGCAGCCGCGCACCAGGACTTCGGAGAGGGCCACGGCCTCGGGGGGCGCGCTCTGCACTTCGAAGAGGACGACGCGCTCCGAAACTGCCTCGATCAGATCGAGAACGTCATCCATGCGGCTGATGAGGCCGTGGATGTCGAAGCGGTCGAGCGGGGTGATCCACGTTTCGTGGAGGCGCTTCACCGTGGCGTGGGTGATGACGTCGCCGGCGTGCTCCGCGTCTTTGATCGCCGAGGCGAGCTTGATCGTGAACTCGCTCGGGCCGCCCTCGCCCATGGTCGCGGCCGCACCGCGGTAGGGGCCGTCGGCCGGTGGTTGCTTCGGGACCATGCTCGTGAACATTTCCACGAGCATCTTCGCGCCCTCGACGCTCTTCTCTGCGTGACCACGAAACGCGGCGAAGAAGAGGTCGTCTTTTTTCTTGTCGCTTCCGAACATGTCGACACCCTATTTGAAATCGTGACGCCCCGAAAGCGCAAGTGTGGAAAGTTCTGTCGCGCGCGGCGACGTCTGCGAAGCTCAGTGTCGATGAAGCTCCTCATCTTAGGCGGAGGCTTTACTGGCGCGGCCGTGGCACGAAACGCTCTCGCCCGCGGAATCCCAGTTACCGCAACGACGCGAAGCGAGCACCGGGCCGGTTTGCTCCGCGCGCTCGGCGCGACGCCCATGCTCTCGCATACGCTCGACGCAAGCACGCTCAAGGGGCACGTCGACGAAGACACTTACGTCCTTGTGACCGTGCCGCCGGACGGCGTCGATGATGCGTCGCTTGCCGCCTCGCTTGTCCCGCTCCGCGCCGCCGCCGTCGCGTATGTTTCCTCTACCGCCGTGTATGGAGCCGCGAGCGGTCGCGTCGACGAGACAACCCCGACCGATCGGTCCGCCCCACGCGCCGCCCGGCGACTCGACGCCGAAGCAGCGTGGCAGCGCGCAGGTGCGGCCGTGCTTCGCGCCCCTGGCATCTACGGACCTGGGCGCGGCCTCCACCTGCGCCTCGCGCGCGGCGAGGTTCGCCTGGCCGGTCCCGGCGGCAACGCGATCTCGCGCGTCCATGTAGACGATCTCGCCGTCGCGCTCTTCGCCGTCCTCCAGTCGAGGGCGAAGTGCGAAACCTTCGTGGTGGGCGACGCCGAGCCTGCGCCTCACGAGGAAGTGGTCGGCTTCCTTTGCGACGCACTCCGCATTCCGCTGCCCGCATGGGACCGCCGCGCGCCCCCGCCCGAGACGCTGAGTCACGACCGCCGTGTGGACGGAGCCCGCCTCCGCGCGCGCTTCAGCCTCGCGCTCACATACCCAAGCTACCGCGAGGGCTATGCCCACTGCGTCGCCCTCGACCGGGCAGCGCTCGACGAAGCCCTCGGCGCCGCGCCGTTACCCGAGCGCGCTCTTTAACAGAGTAAGGAGCTCGCCCCACGCCTTTTCCGCCGCGTCGCGGTTGTAAACACGCGAATCGGGCGGACACCATCCGTGCATCGTCCCTTGGTACACGTCGACCTTCGCTCGTAGGGACGCATGGCCGAACGCAGCCTTGAGCGTCTCCTTCGCATCTGGCTGCTTCGCGTCGTCGTTGGCGGCGATCGCGATGAGAAACTGCGCCTTCATCGTTGGAATCAGAAGGTGCGGGCTGTCCGACTTATCCGTCGCCAAACCTCCGCCATGGAACGTCGCCGCCGCGCCAATTCGGTCCGGATTCGCAGCCGCCGTGCGCATGACGAGCGGGCCGCCCATGCAGTAGCCGGTCGTTCCCATCTTGCGCGATTTGTCGACGGACGGTTGCTGATCGAGCCACGCCGTAAGGGCTTTCGCGTCGGTGATCGCGGTGTCTTGCGTGAGCGAGCGCGCGAGCGCCATCAGCGCGTCACGCGTTGCCGGATCTTCGAAGTCGGCGTGCGGAGGCGACGTCGGCGCTTTGTTCGTTCGGTAGAAGGGATTCACCACGAGCACGGCGTATCCCGACTCGGCGAGGCGCTTTCCCATCTGACGAAACGCCGGGCGTAGACCGAAGATGTCAGGCCAGATGAGGACCGCAGGAGCCTTGCCGGCCGCTGGATGCACGAAGTAGGCATCACAGGCTCCGTCGGGCGTGGGGATGCTGACCTCCGACTCGGTCGTCGCGATCACCGCCCCTGCTGCTAGTGACGATGATGCTACTGCCGTCGGTGCAGGCACCGAAAGCGGCGCAGGCTCCGTTGATTTGCATCCCACCGGCAGGAGCGAAGCGAGGCCTGCGCCGAGCGAGAGAGACCCAAAGCCTCGCCGTGAAAGGAGCTCGGAGCGAAGCTGGTAGGCGATCATGTCGTCAAAGGAATCGTCGTCACACATGCGTGGTCTCAGGGCTCCAGCGCGCCGGCGCTGCACGGGGTCGTTCGCGGCATCCCGCGCTGATCGGTGGTCTGGCAGTTGCTCGCGCCCTTGCCGACCGCCGGGCTCGTCTTCGGAACGGCCATCGTCTTCGTCGGACCTCCATTGTCCGCGAGCGGCGCGAGCTGCGGATCGATGATCGTGGAGTTGCTCGTGCACTTGTGCGGGTCGGGGCTCGCGGGGCCGGGCAAGAACTCGATGTTGCCAGCGCCCGCCGTGAAGGTGGCCTCGCAATTCGCGGAGTCGCCGCTCGTGGGCGCCGGCTTCTTGTTGTTTGCGATGATCGAGTTGTACAGCGCGATCGTTCCGGTGGTGCCCATGAAACCCGCCCCGAAGGTGGCGTACATATTTCCGGACGTGGTCTTTACTTCGTTGCCCGCGACCGTGAGGTTGGCGAGCGTGCCTCCGGCAATGTTGGACCCGAAGTAGAACCCGCCACCGAGCCCGTCCGTCGCCGTGTTGTTGGCGATGGTAACGTTCGTGAGATTGATGGTGACGTCGGCCGCGGCCGCTCCCTCTACGCGCACGCCGCCGGCGCCCTTGGCGACGTTGTTCGATACGGTGGAGTTTGTCATCGTGAGATCGATCTGGTGAAGATAGAGCGCGCCGGAGTTGTCAGCGGTGTTGGCATCGAAGGTGGACTTGTCGATGGTGACCGGACCGGTGTTCTTGGGGACGCACGTGGTGTCGACGGTGCGGAAGATCGCGCCCCCGAAGGCGCCGATCCCGGCGTGGTTGGCGTGGAACGTTGCGCCGCAGACGGTGATATCGATTGGCGTGTAAGGAGGCATCGCCACGCTGCCATTGCAGCCGGAGCTCGCCGGTCCGTCGAAGGAGATCGCCCCGCCGTTTCCGCCGTTCCCAGGATTGGCGTTCAGGCCCGTGGCCGTGTTGCCGTCGAAGGTGCTGTTGAAGATCGTGAGATTGGCAACGCCGAGGTTGCCGAGCGCGCCTCCGTTGCTGCACGCATTGCCGGAGAACGTGCTCCCCGAGATCTTGGTGGCACCGCCGCCGATCGAGTAGATCGCCCCGCCGGCAACGTCCTGTCCGGTGACCGGGCCGATGTTGCCGTGGAACGTGCAGTCGACGACGGTGAGCTGCGCGCCCACGCGGTAGATCGCCGCCCCGCCCGTCGCGGTGCTCGTCGTGTTCACGACGTCGGTCGTGCGTCCGTCGCGAAACGTGAGTTTTTGCACGGTGATCATCGTGGCTTTTTCGGTGAAGTCGCCGTGCCCGATTTTCAGGATCCGGGCCTTCATGTCGCCGCTGAGAACGATGGTCCCGCCGCCGTCGATCACGGTGGTCTTGTCGACCGTGCGCTCCGCCGTCATTTTGATCACGAACGGGTTCGCCGCTGTGCCCCCGCACGCGAAGGTGATGACTCCACCCACGTCGAGCGCGGTCTGGAGCCCAGCCTCGGAGCAAGGCGGGCCGCCGGCTTTTCCGACCACGGTGGTCGGCGCCGAAACATCGGCAAGCGTCACCGTCGAGGTGCACACGCTCCCCGGCGGCGGGATCGGCCCCGAGTCGCTTGAATTCCCGCCTTCGCCGCCGCCGTCGCTAAGTGCGCCGTCGTCGCGGTTTGCGTCCGTGCCACCGCCGTCAGCGGCAGCGCCGTCCGAACCGTTCGAGTCGCCGCACGACACGACGAGGACCGCAAAGAGAAACGCGCCGGCTGCAAACCGCTTTCTCACAGTGAGACCAGTCTATCCGACTCCGTCTACTTCAGGTGTAAACTTGGCAGATGCGAAACGCCTCTCTCATTTGTTCTTCGCTTCTCCTGGCTCTGGCCGGCTGCTCCGCGAACGATGACGCCTCGGCGGCGCCCGGCGGCGGATCCGATGACGCCTCCGTGGGCGGGGACGCGCATAACACCATCGACGCGTTCGCCGGCGATGGCGCGAATGACGCCTCCACGCTCGGAGACGCGGGTTTCATTCCGGCTCTCGACGCGGGGCCTTCGTCGGGGCGTCAGCACGCGATCTCAAAGGACAAGACGACGGCGCCGAACGGGTTTTACGAGTACCTGCCCGGCGGTTACGACGGCTCGCGTGCCGCGCCTCTTCTCGTCTTCTGGCACGGCCTCGGCGAGAACGGCGATGGGCTGATGGAGGCGGATGGTGGCGGCGATCTGCACAAGGTCCCCGCGAACGGTCCGCCCAAATTGATCGCCGCAAGCCAGTGGCCAAACGCGCGGCCTTTCATCGTGCTCAGTCCTCAGCACGGGCCGGCCAACTGTCCGTCGAACGACGAGATCGACGCGTTCATGACCTGGGCCATCGGGCACTACACCGTGGACGCGAAGCGCGTCTACCTGACCGGTCTCAGCTGCGGCGCGATCGGCTCGTGGAGCTACCTCACGAAGTACAAGGACAAGGTCGTCGCGGCGGCGCTCCTCATCTCGGGAGACCCGGGGAACGCCTGGACGGCTGACGGCTGCGGCCTGATCGCGAACATGTCGCTCTGGTCGGTCCACGGAAGCGCCGACCCCACGGTGAATGTCGGACCGGATGAGGCCGAGCTCACGCATCTCGTCGCGTGCCCCGCGCCGCATGCCGACGTGAAGTGGAACCTCGTCGATGGAGGCGGTCACGACGTGTGGACGAAGACGTACGATCTGTCCTACGGCTACGGAGACGTGTACGCGTGGATGCTCGCGCATCCGAAGCCGTGACGCCTCCGCAGCGCGTGATTGCAATCGAAGGACCCGGGCTGTTCGGCGGTCGCGCCTGCCGGGTCGTGTTGTCGCGCACTTCCTACCCCGCGGTCAGGCTTCGCGTCGGCGGAGGGTCTCTGGTTCCGCTCGGTGATTTTCGGGTCGTCGACACGAACCGCACGACGACCATCGCGCGCGGAGAGTCGAGGCTCTCGCTCGTCGAGCACTTGTTCGCGGCGCTCGCGGGGCTGAGCGTCCGCGAGCACCTCGACATTGACGTTACCGGCGACGAGCTCCCGCTCCTCGACGGCGGCGCGCGCGTGTGGTGCGAAGCGCTCGCCGAGCTCGGACTTGGAGCCGAGCATGCCTGGGGCGATGGCGGGAGCCCCGCCGCGCCTCTCCTGGTCTCACGCCGGATCGCGGTGCACGAGCCCATCGTCGTCGGCGAGAGCGTCTATCGCTTCGCCCCTGCACGAGACGTCTACGTCGCGGCGATGATCGACGTCGGCGATCCGCGCGTCGATGCAACGGCCGACTGGAACGGCACCGCGAGCCATTTCGTAACGACCATTGCTTCAGCAAGGACCTTCGTTGACGCGCGCGATCTCGAACCGATGCTCGCGTCGGGCCTCGGTGCCTCGGTCGACCGTGCCAGCGTCATCGTATTCGACGCTGACACGGTACACGTTGCGGGCCGACCCTTTTCGCCAGCCGAGCCTGCGCGCCACAAGTTGCTCGATCTCATGGGCGATCTCTACTTGTACGGCGGACCTCCGCGGGGCTCCACGCACGCTCATCGCCCAGGGCATCGCGCGACCCACGCCGCCATCGCGGAAGCGATCGCACGCGGCGTTCTTTGCCGCGCTTGATGCCGTAATTCGTACTCTCGTCTCAATGACGCTCCGGCGGCCCGAGCGACGCAACCTCTGCGACCGACGCACTGGACACACCTTCGGTGATTTCGTCGCGCCGCCGTTCACCCGACGGTTCACTCGTCGGTCTTCTTGCGCGGTCGTCGGAGCCCGTACTCGTCGAGCCGGTTGATCAGCGTTCGCCGCGAAATCCCGAGAATTTCGCTGGCCTTGCTCTGGTTTCCGCCGGCCTGATCCAAGGCCTTGAGTATGAGCGTTTGCTCGGTTTCCGCGTCCATGCGTAGGAGACGACCATGCGGCTCCCTTGCGGCTGCAAGGCGACTGGGCGCGCTCGGAGCGGTCTTGGTTGGGGCTCGAAGTCGACCAACCGACAGACCGCTTTCGGGCGCTTCGTCGAGTGACAGATCCGGCTCGATGATCAAATGTTCCGGAAGAAGAGTCGTTCCGCAGCACACGGTGAGCGCGCGCTCCATCACGTTCTTGAGCTCCCGAATATTTCCTGGCCACGAATGCTTATCGAGCGTCGCGAGCAGCTCGCTGGTCAGCTTCGGTATCGCGCGCCCGCCGCGCATTGCCGCTTGTCCCAAGAAGAAGGACGCGAGCGCCGGGATCTCCGAACGGCGCTCCCGGAGCGGAGGAATGGGGATGGTGATCCCGTTCAGCCTGAAATAAAGGTCGCGTCGAAACGCGCCCATGGCCACGAGCGCGGGAAGATTTCGGTTCGTGGCAGCGATGAAGCGCACGTCCACGATGCGTGGCTTTAGCCCGCCGAGGCGCATCAACTCCCCGTTCTCGAGGACGCGAAGGAGCTTGGCCTGGGTGGGAAGCGGCATCTCGCCGACCTCGTCGAGGAAGAACGTACCCTGGTGGGCGGCCTCGATGAGACCGGCCTTTGTCTGGTTTGCGCCCGTGAAGGCGCCGCGTTCGTAGCCGAATAGCTCGCTCTCGAGGAGCGCCTCGGGGAGCGCGGCACAGTTCAACTTGATGTACGGAAAGTCGGCGCGTGGCGAGCGCTTGTGGAGAGCTGCGCTGATTACTTCCTTGCCGACGCCCGTCTCGCCCATCACCAGCACGGGAATTCCGGAACGCGCGACTAGCTCGACGAGCCCGTGAATCCTGGCCATGGCCACGTCTTCCACGACCACCATCGCCTGGATGTTGGTGGACTCGTCTTCGGAGGCCGTCGACTTCTCGATCCGCGCAGTGATCTGCTCGGTGGACGGGCCGTGGTCCTGGATCATGAAGAAGATTCCGCCGGCCTCGATCAGGTTTCCGATCTCGAAAGGCGTCGGCGTGTTCGGCAGCAAGCGAAGGCCGTTCAGCCTGGTTCCATTTGCGCTCGCCAGGTCCTCGATGACGGCCGGCGCGCCTTCCCGAATTGAGAAATGACGCCTCGAGATCGACGGGGCATCGATGCGAATTTCGCTGTCCGTACCGCGGCCGACGCCGACCACGCGGCCGGGGCTCAGCGGATGCGCCTTCACGCCCCCCTTGAAGAACACGATGAGATGCGGCCCCGGGGCGAGGATCGGGGGTGCCTGCGTGAGTGTCGACAGCGGAGCTTGGTCGGCCATGGGTCGGTCGGTCGCCCGCTCCGGACGCGGCGCGACGAGACTTCCGGGAGTATAGGGCATGCGCTTCTCCGCCGCGGGGAGTATTCCAACGACGCGATCCTCAAGAGGAGCCACAATTCTTCGGCGTTCACCCTCCGCTTGACCGATACTGGGGCGCGTGACCCCTGAGCACGCGGGACTAGACCAAGAAGCGCTTGGACCAGGCTCCAAGCTGGATCGCTACGAGATCGTCCGTGCCGTCGCCCAAGGCGGGATGGGAGCGGTGTGGCTCGGGCGCTTGGGCGGCAAACACGGCTTCGAAAAGCTCGTGGCGCTCAAGACGATCCTCCCCGTCTACGCGGCCGATCGTCGCTTCCACGACATGTTCCTCGACGAGGCCCGCATTTCCCAGCGGCTCGTCCACGCCAACGTCGCTCAGATTCTCGATCTCGGTGAGCACGCGGGCACGACCTTCATCGTGTTCGAGTGGGTCGAGGGGAGCTCGCTCGAAACGATCTGCCGCACGTGCCAGCTGCGCGACGAACCGTTGCCTCTGACCGTTCTGCTCCGCGTGATCGCGGATGCGTGCGCAGGCTTGCACGCCGCGCACGAGCTCACCGACGACGCGGGCGAGCCGCTCCAAGTGGTCCATCGAGACGTGACTCCCGACAACGTTCTGGTGAGCGAAGGAGGGGTCGCGAAAATCATCGATTTCGGCATCGCGAAGGCCCGCGCCCGTCTCGCCGGCGACACACGCAGCGGCCTCGTGAAGGGTACGCCTCAGTACATGGCTCCGGAGCAAGCCTCGGGAAGCGAAGTAGACCGCCGCGCCGACATCTGGGCGCTCGGGGCCGTCTTCTACCGCGCTCTGTCGGGCGGTCCACCGTTCGCGAATCGCGACGAAGTGGCATCCTTCATCCTCAACAAAGACCCACTCCGCGAGCTGCCCGCGAGCGTCCCAGAGGACGTACGGGCCATCGTGGCGAAAGCCATGCAGCGCTACCCCTCCGACCGGTATGCCACGGCCGATTTGATGCGCGTCGCGCTCGAAGCCGCGATCCGCAAGCACGGCGCGTCCTTTTCGCCGGCGGAGATCTCGGCATTGCTGAAGAGGCTGGCGCCGCCGAAGAAAACGGCATCCGCGGAGAAGACGACGCAGCCCGACGGAGCGTCCATCGACGAGCGGCCAACGGCATCGGCTTTCGCGCTGACGGAGCTCGCAGGAGCGACGGTCAACGCGCCGACCGAGCCAGCGCTGCGTTCGCTTCCACCGCCGAAGACGGATCGTGAGCGCTGGCTGCGGGTCGTCATCTTCGTTGCCGTGTTCGTCTTCGTGGTCGCGATGATCGCGTTGCTCGTGCCCTCCGCGACGCAGTAGGCGGCTTCGCGCGGCATGTGCGCGAGCCAAGGTTGCGCATTCGTGCTCACGATGTGCAGCCGATGCACAAGCGATTTGCGCAGCGTTTGCACAACCGCGGGTCGCAGAAACACACGGACTGTGCGAGGTCCGCGCATAACGTGTTTGCGCGTTTGTTGCCGTTGTTTTGAGCAATTGGCAAGGCGACGCACTCCTCGCCCTCCGTCCATGCCAGTGGCTGCACCGATGGACCTCGCTTTGCACTAGCCACCATCGCGATGGAGCCGGGGCGCGCGGTGCGCTTCGAACCACGCAGACTTTTTGGGAGGTTCGAATGGTCGGTCGCGTTCACTCGGTGCTTACGGGGTTCCTCACGACGGCAGCTAGCTTCGCCCTCATGGCGACCACAGCGTGCAGCGCGGCGCCTGACGGCGGGAATGTCGATAACGTGACCGCCACCGCAGCGGACAGGACCCACGCCGAGAGCTTCGCCATCCTCAACCAGTGCATCCCGATCAAGGCTTGTGGGAGCGGGCAAAACTGCGGAACCATCCCCGACGGATGCGGCGGCACCGTGAGTTGCTCCACCGTCGATCACAACGCCGATGGCACCACGACCACCCTCAAGCCCGACGGCCACCTCGCCGCGGCGTGCTCGAATTCCCCGATGGACGGCGTCTGCATCCAGAACGTCTGCACGCAGACCAAGTGCAGCACCGACGGGTATTTCCCGGTGTATGCGCTCAGGCACGTCAACCCGATCAACATCGTCGATCACGACGCCTACACGCGGGCATTCCCGAACACCCTGAACGGCGACGCCGAGCTCCTGGCGTACGAGCAGCGCGTCTACGGTATCTCGTCCGCGAACGGGTACGAGTACCTCATCGACAACGTCATCACCCCGTGCGCGAAGAATCCGCAAGGCGAAGAGTGCCGCACTGCCGCCTCGGCGCAAATCTACCTCGTCGGAATCATGGACAGCGCGTACTCCGGCTATGACATGAAAGCGCCCGATGGCTGGGGAGCGGCGCGCTCTCCCTGGAATCCTGGAATTCCCACCACGAAGCCGCCCGAGTCTGGGCTCCTGACGACGGGCGAGTGGAACCAGCTGCTCGCCATCACAACCGACCCGAAAAATAAGTTCCCGAACAGCCCTGCGACGGCCGCGGGCAACTCGATCAACTCGTACTACAAGGAGTGCGTCGTCGTCTTCGCCAAGGAAACCAACACGCCGCTCAACTGGTACTCGGCCGTGGAAGTCCACGACCCCCGCGGCCCGAACTGGTGAGCTAGGGGCAGCGAAGAGCGCCCTTTAGTTTCTTGACGGTCGCGTCGTACGAGACTCCAGATTCGATCGAGGGCGCCGCGAGCCCTTGGTCGTCCACACCGGAGCACGTCAAGACATAGTCGGAAGGGGACTCACCCGTAGAGAGGTCGAAGTTGAGGGGCGTCATCGCGCCGACGAGATCGACGTTCTCCCCGCGGCGCAAGGCCTCGACGGCTTCGAAGATGTGAAGCGGTCCCACGTCCAAGGACTTGCCCGGCGCCACGAGCCGACTCATCGCCCCAGCAAGATCGGGCCCCGTCAGCTTCGCGTCCGACGCCAACACGGCATACGAAAGCAGGTACATGGCGTCGTACGTTCCAGCCGGCGTTCCGTTCAAGTCCACCCTGTCCGAGAACGTCTCGTTGAACCGGGTTCGCAGCTGGGCGTTTGCCGCTGTGGCGGAGGGGGTCTCGAGACCGAAAAAACGAGACCGACGCTCTTTGCTCCCGCTAAGCAAGACCATGACGTCGTTCGCTTCGCCGACCCCCCCAAGGCCCGGAAATAGGTTGTACGGCTTGAAGGACTCACCGCGGGGCCATCTTGCCTCGAGAGGCGCCAAGATGGGTTTCGTCAGCGCGTCGTTGACGCACAGAATGATGTGGGGCCGAAACTTCAGGAGCTGGTCGACGATCTGACGCTGCTCTCCATCGCCTGACGATTCTTTCACCACGAGCTCACGAAAGTTGGCGTCGTTCTCGAGCACGGTCTTTCCGTTAAAGTGCACGCGTTCGAAGAAAGACCCGGCGAAGCTCTGGCCGCTGGCGTCGCCGCTACGAAGAAGAGCGAGCCGAATGGGCGAATCGGCGCCGACCGAAGGAAGGGCACGAAGGCGCGGCTCCAAGAAGTCGCCGATGACGACGCCAATGGGCGACGCAACATCCGCGGTGCTGATCGCCGTGCGCCAGACGAGACGCGGAATCCCCGCCGGATGCGGAATCGCCGTGATCAGCGCGCTCACGTTCACGGACGGGATCATCAGAACGCGCTTGGGAATGAAGACCGACGTGGCGAGGTCGATGACCTCCTGGCTCGACGCGAAGCCGATGACCGCAGGAACGCGGACATCATCGACGAGGTGATGCGCGATGCCAATCCGCAGATTGTCCTTCGAGTCGTCGCAGGCGACGATGGCTAGAGGCCGGGGAGGCGCATCACCCGTGAGCGGCGGAATCCCATGGGTCATCTGGACGAAATCGCGGCGAACGAGGTCGACGGCGCGAAGCGAGTTGATGCCGCCGGCCGCTGCTTGAGGCCCGGTCGTCGGGAACATCGCGCCGATCCAGATCGTCCGGTCGTTCTCCACGTCCCCCGGCTCGGCCATCACCTTGCAGTCGGCGCTTTCCAACGCTGCGCACTTCCAGTCGTCTTTTCGGCAAATCCAGGCCGCATTTGCATGGGAATGCATGCACTCTGCATTCGTCGTGCATTCCTTGATGACCGCAGCCGCGCTCGCGCTCGTTGGCGGCGCCGCGCCGTGGGACTTCGTTCGGTTGGAAGCAACAGCCACCGCCGCGCTGGCCGCGAGTGCTGCACCGATCGCTAGGAGCGCGGTTCTCTTCAAGCTCGTGGTGCTCGCGCGCACGCGCCTCGACTCGGTGGTCGTCGACCCCACCGACTTCGTGTTCTCGAGCACCGGTTCCCCGGCAGTCTCACCGAGGCGCGGGAGATCGACCCCCGTGCGCGCAGCCGTCGCCTCCTTCTTCATCTCGGCTTCGATTTCAGCCTTCGCTGCCGCGCGCTGCACGGAGAAGAGCGCGGTCATCGTCTTCGCGAGCTCGCGCTGGCTGCTGCGGAAGCCCTTGCGAATCCCCGTCGCTTCGAGGTGCTCCTCGAGTGCGGTCTGGAAATCAGCGGCACTCGCGAAGCGGTCGTTCGGATCGATCGCGAGCGCACGCATGCAGATGGCCTCGAGGTCGGCGGGCACGTCTGCATGAACGCTGCGAGGCGAGGGGATGGCCTGCGTTTGCAGGCGCATGAAGATCTCGAAATCCGTGAGGTCTCCCCACAAACGCGTTCCGGTGATCGCCTGCCATAGCATCACGCCGACCGCGAAAATATCCGCGCGATGATCCACTCCCTTTCGCGTGGACTGCTCCGGGGCCATGTACGTGGCCTTGCCCTTCACCGCGCCGGTCTGCGTTTCGCTCGACGAATCAGCCGCTTTGGCGATCCCGAAGTCGAGCACCTTCACGTTTCCGTCGTAGGTCACGAAGACGTTGTGCGGCGACACATCGCGGTGGACGACCTTGAGCGGCTTGCCCTCGAGGTCGGTCGATTCGTGCGCGTAGTGGAGACCACCGAGGGTCTGGGTGAGGATCCACAGAGCGAGCGACAGCGGCAGTCCGCCCGTCTCGGCGGCCTTGCGGGTAAGGGCTTCGTACGATTGCCCTTCGAGGTATTCCATCTCGAGGAAGTAGTGCTTGCCGTCGAAGCCAACCTCGTTCGTCTGGACGATGTTCGGATGAAGGAGGCGCGCCGAGGTCCGGGCCTCGTCGAGAAACATCTGGAGCGCCCGCTTGTCGGAGGCGAAATCCGGCCGCAGACGCTTGATCACCTTGAGCTTGGCGAAGCCCGCGGGGCCCTGCGCCACCGCGAGGTAGACGATGCCCATGCCGCCTCTGCCGAGCTCGAGAAGAAGGCGGACGCTCGACGCGGAGCGTCTCTGAATTTCGGCGGGGTCGTCCAAGCGCTCACCCTATCGTAATCGGTAGCCGTCTACGACTCCACCTCTTCAAAGCGCGCGGCTCGACGCTGTTCGCCCGGCGCGGTAAGGCCGTTTCATGTCGCTCGCTCACTACGTCACGCTCGGTCACTCGGGACGTCCTCGACCGCTACATCGACCGCGGCGGCAATTTTCTCGACACGGCGAACGGCTATACCAAAGGCCACTCCGAGGCGATCATCGGCGAGCGCCTCGCCCGCGATCCCCAGAAACGAGACCGCGTCGTCATCGCTAGAGCGTCCCGATGGCCGCGCGCCGCCCGTCGCACGTGGACCGTTACGATCATGGTCGCGTCCTCTCCGCTTTTCGTGGAGCCAACGTTGCGTGTGCTCTTGTGATTTCGATTGAAGCGAGATCCAGGGCGGTGCGCGGACGGCCCCTGGATGGGGGATTCTTGCGCAAGCAAATGCACGCGCAATTCTCGGTAAAAGCACGCTGTGTTTCTTCGGTCTCGTTCGTCAGTACGCCTGCAACAACCACGCGCTCTCCGTCGACATGCACTGCGCGCGCGGTTGTCGGGTGGAGCCGGCGGGCGTCAACGATCGCTGCGACTGAGCGAAGCCATCGAGCGCTTCACCACCGGCCGGGCTTCGCCGATTGGCTTCGTCAGCCAGCCTTGACGCTGGCCTTCAGCGAGATCGTCGTCCCGGCGAGCGCTTTTGAAACAGGACAACCTTTCTTCGTTGCCTCCGCGATCTCCCGAAAGCGCGCCGCGTCAACGCCCGCGACCGTGGCCTCGGTCGTCAGCTCGATGGTCGTGATCGCGAAACCGTCACCCGCTTTGTCGAGGCGCACGTCGGCCGACGTGTGAACGCTCTTTGGCTTGAGACCGGCCTGTTCCAGAGCCATCGTCAGCGCCATCGAGAAGCAGCCCGACAGCGCCGCTCCGATGAGCTCTTCAGGGTTGCTGTGTGGTTGGCCCTCGAACCGTGACCCGAGCGAGAACGCAGCTTCCGATGCATGGGCGGGCTTCATCGAGCCCTTGCCGTCCTTCAGTCCGCCGTCCCACTGCGCGCTGCCTTTGCTGATGCCCATGGTTTTTGCTCCTGACGTTTGGATGATGCGTTTGGATGATGCGTTTGGAGGACGGTGACTTCGCGCCGCTGCGTTGGTCCGCGGCGCTCCGCTCTCGTGACGCCTGTCTATGTGACGACGTCTCTGTTCTGACAAGCTCCGCCGCATCCCTTTGAGTACGCTCGCGGTAGGATCAGATCGCTGGCGTCATGCTCACGCTTGGGGTGTCGCCGCTCTGACAGCTAGTCGGCGAGCGATGGCCTGCGGCGCTGTCCCGGATAGGCTTCACGCAGCGCAGTCGCGACGGCCTGCAGCGTCGGCTCGACGGACGAGTGCTTGCGCCAGATCAAGGCGATCGTCCGGTGCGCGCCGTGGCCTCCGAGCGGTCGCACGTGAAGTCGCGCGCGTCGCGTTTCGGCGTCTACCGCTAGCGCGGGGATGACGGTGATGCCTGCTCCTCCCGCCACCATCTGCACCAGCGTCGAGAGGCTCGTCGCCCGAAATTCGCCCTCGCGCACGCGCGCCGTGCTGCACGCTTCCAGCGCCTGGTCACGAAAGCAGTGCCCTTCGTCGAGGAGCAGCAGTTCCTCGCCGCGCAATTCTGCCTGCGCGACGGGCGTCTTTTTCGCTGCGAGGGCGTGCCCCCGCGGCATCACGACCACGAACGCGTCCTTCGCGATCACTTCCCGCACGACATCGCCGACGTCGGCTTCCAGCGCAAGAACGGCGCCCTCCAGGTCTCCATCGCGCAACTTGTGGACGAGCACGTCGGTCTTTTCCTCGACCCACGCTATGCGCAGGCGCGGCATTTTCTTGCGGAGTGCCGGCGTCGTTGAAGGGAGCAAATACGGGGAGATCGTCGGGATGATGCCGAGACGAATCGTGCCCGACAGCGGATCGCTGATCCGGTGCGTGGCATGAACGATCTCGTCGGCTTCGAGGATGAGCCGACGTGCTCTGTCGACGACGTCGCGGCCCGCCGCGGTGACCAGCACCTTCCGGTGGCTCCGCTCGAAGAGGCTGACACCGAGCGCGGTCTCCACCTGGGCGAGCTGTGTGCTGAGTGTGGGTTGCGAGACGTGACAACGCGCCGCCGCGCGGTGAAAAGAAAGCTCGTCAGCGACCGCGACCACGTACTGCAGCTGCCGAAGCGTGAAGGAGTGGGGTGCCCCGCTCATGGCGTGTGTCTCCTGGGGATCATTGATAGTACTACGCTATCGACAGCATCGAATCAATCGATTGGCTGACTCAGCCGGCGCGCCGTATCTTGAGCTTCAGCCGCGTTAGAACGGGCCAAATAGCAGTAAAACCGGCCACGGCGCACCACATCATTCCGTGCAAGGAGCAGACATGTCAGACCAAGTCCTCAAGAGCGTAAGCAAGTGCCCCGTGATGAGCGGTAACGCCAGCGCGGCCGCCGCGAACCAACATTGGTGGCCCGAGCAGCTCAATCTGAAGGCGCTGCAGCAGAGGTCGCCCCATGCCGACCCGATGGGCGAGGACTTCAACTACGCCGAGGAGTTCAAGAGTCTCGACCTGAACGCCGTGCAGAAGGATCTCGATGCGCTGATGACGACGTCGCAGGACTGGTGGCCGGCCGACTACGGACACTACGGGGGGCTCTTCATCCGGATGGCCTGGCATAGCGCGGGCACGTACCGAATCGGCGACGGCCGCGGCGGCTCAGGCTCCGGCACGCAGCGTTTCGCACCCCTCAACAGCTGGCCCGACAACGCGAACCTAGACAAGGCGCGTCGGCTGCTCTGGCCGCTCAAGCAGAAGTACGGTCGCAAGATCTCTTGGGCGGACCTGCTCATCCTGGCGGGCAACCGCGCCCTCGAGACGATGGGATTCAAGACGTTCGGCTTCGCCGGCGGGCGTGAGGACGTCTGGGAGCCCGAAGACGTCAACTGGGGCCCCGAGGATAAGTGGCTCGGCGACGAGCGCTACACCGGCGACAGGCAGCTTCAGGATCCCCTCGGCGCCGTCCAGATGGGTCTCATCTACGTGAACCCGGAGGGCCCGAACGGCAACCCGGATCCGGTGGCGTCGGCCAGAGACATTCGCGAGACGTTCGCGCGCATGGCCATGAACGACGAGGAGACGGTGGCGCTCGTCGCCGGTGGTCACACGTTCGGCAAATGCCATGGCGCTGCCGACCCGGGAAAATACGTCGGTCGCGAACCGGAGGCGGCGGGCATCGAAGAGCAAGGGCTGGGCTGGAAGAACAGCTTCGGCACCGGCAAGGGTGGCGACACGATCAGCAGCGGTCTCGAGGGAGCATGGACCACCAATCCCATTCAATGGGACAACAACTACTTCGACAACCTGTTCGGCTTCGAGTGGGAGCTCGTGAAGGGTCCTGGCGGCGGCAAGCAGTGGGCCCCCAAGGACGGGGGCGGAGCGGGCACAGTGCCGGACGCGCACGACCCGTCGAAGAAGCATGCGCCTTTCATGACCACGGCGGATCTCGCGCTGAGGTTCGATCCGAGCTATGCGAAAATTTCGAAGCACTACCACGAGAACCCGGCGGTGTTCGCAGATGCTTTCGCGAGGGCTTGGTACAAGCTCACTCATCGTGACATGGGACCCGTCTCGCGGTGCCTCGGACCGCTAGTCCCTGCCGAGACCCAAATTTGGCAAGACCCTGTCCCCGCCGTCGATCACGCGTTGATCGGCGAGCCGGAGATCGCAGCCCTGAAGGCCAAGGTCTTGTCCTGCGAAGTGTCGATTCCGGAGCTGGTGTCGACCGCGTGGGCGTCGGCGTCGACGTTCCGCGGCACCGACAAACGCGGTGGCGCAAACGGCGCGCGGATCCGCCTCGCACCGCAGAAGGACTGGGCGGTCAATCATCCGGATGGCTTGAGCAAGGTGTTGCAAGCCCTCGAGAAGATCCGAAGCGAGTTCAACGGCGCACAAGCCGGCGGAAAAAAAGTTTCCCTCGCCGACCTGATCGTCCTCGCTGGCTCCGCAGCCGTCGAGCAGGCCGCGAAGAACGCCGGACACGACGTGAAGGTTCCCTTTGCGCCGGGGCGCACGGACGCGTCGCAGGAGCAGACGGACGTTGACTCGTTTGCCGTTCTCGAACCGACGGCGGACGGCTTTCGCAACTACCTGGCGAGCGGACATCGCAGGTCAGCCGAGGAGCTCCTCGTGGAGCGTGCACAACTCCTGACGCTGACCGTTCCCGAGATGACGGTCCTGGTCGGCGGCATGCGCGTCCTGAACGTCGTCGTCGGTGTATCCGAGGTCGGCGTCTTCACCATGCGGCGCGACACGTTGTCGACCGACTTCTTCGTCAACCTGCTCGACGCGAGCACCACGTGGGTGGCGGCTCGCGCGTCCAAAGATCTGTTCGAGGGACGTGACAGCAAGACGGGCAAGATCAAGTGGACCGCCAGCCGGGCCGACCTCGTCTTCGGCTCGAACTCGCAGCTCCGAGCCGTGGCGGAGGCCTACGCGTGCAGCGACTCGCAGCCGGCCTTCGTGCGTGACTTCGTGGCCGCGTGGACCAAGGTCATGAACTTGGATCGCTTCGACCTGAAGTGACGAGAGACTTCACCCCCCATCGTCACCAGCCCATCACGCGTCGGATCTCCGCCGCGAGGCTAGCGCCCATGAGCGCGTCGCTGGTGACGTTGGGGTGGCCGTCGCAGCCGCTCCCATTCTGCCCGGTCAACGCGAAGGCCTCGACCTTTGCATCGCCCGCCGTGTGGGTCGTCGAGACGACCAGCGCGATGTCGTTCCTCACGGCGGCCGTCGCATCGATGCAAAGGATCCACGCGCTCGGGTAGTGGCTCCGAACACGCCGGATGAAGGCGACGTACGCATCGATGTACGGCTGGCCAGGATCTCCCTGAGTCGACGAGTCGTTCGTTCCAAGATTGATGACGACGAGATCGGGGATGAACAGCGAGAAATTCCAAGGCGTTGCCGCAGTCGGTAGCGCGTCATCGTAATAGTAGGGAAGAGGTTTGGCGGCCGCGCCGACGTCGCCGTAGTTTCGATACATTCCGAGACCAGACCAAGCGACGGTGGACAGCTCGGCTCCAACGCTGCGCGCGGCGACCGACCCGTAGGCGAGGTAGTTGTTTTCGGTGTCGTTGCTGTAGCTGCAGCCCGGCGCCCCCTCGTTGCCGTAGCCAACCGTGATCGAGTCGCCGATGATCTCGATGCGCCGAGAAAGCGGCGCGGGCGGCGCCAAGAGCGCCCCCGAGGGACCGAAGATCAGGCCGTAGAACTCGCTGAGACCGACCGTGGACTCCGATCGCCTCCAGACCTCGAGCTCGTGCGTGCCGCTCGAGAGACCCGACGCGAGCGGGTAGGTTTTTCGCCCCGACGTGGCGACGATCTTCGGGTGCTCCGTGCCGTCTACGAAGACGGCGAACTCGGTGGCATTCGAGTCGCTCAAATCCATGGCCACGCTGCCGCCGGTGAAGTTGGCGTGAAGGCTCACCCCGGGCCACTCGAAGCGCGTCCCTGCGTCAGTTCTGTCGACGCGGCCGACGAAACGAACGCTGGGAGCTGCGGGCGCCCCATCGACCGTTGCGTCCACCCCGCTACCGTCCGTGCCTTCGCTGCCATCCCGAGGCGCGCCCCCGTCGCTGCCTCCGCTTGGGTCCGTCGGCGAGCCCTCCGCAGCGGAGCCGCAGGCGTTGAGCACGAGGAGCGCGGCCACGAGGAGGGAGCGGCATCGAGAGCCGCGGAAGGTTCGCAGGTGCACACCTCGAGCTTACGCGCGCAGCGGAGACTCGGGTACCTTGACGATAGTGGACGGAGCGTCCATTAACTAAACCCGTGTGGATCGTCCGCCTCGCGCTAAGGCGCCCTTACACCTTTATCGTCATTGCCCTCGTGATGATGGCGACGGGCTTTCAGGTGGTGCGCAAGACGCCTACCGACATCTTTCCGTCCATTGACATCCCGGTCATCAGCGTCGTCTGGACGTACACGGGGCTCCCCGCGCAGCAGATGGAGCGGCAAATCACGCAGTTCAGCGAGTACGCGCTTTCCGGCAACGTCAACGACATCAAGTCGATGGAGAGTCAGAGCTTCGATGGCGTCTCCATCATCAAGGTGTACCTCCAGCCGAGCGCAGACGTCGCGTCCTCGATGGCGGCGGTCACGGCCATATCTCAGACCATCCTCCGGCGCATGCCACCGGGTACACAGCCGCCCATCATCGTTCGCTACAGCGCATCGAGCGTGCCCATTTTGCAGCTCGCTTTTCGTAGCGAGACGCTGAGCGAGGCGGAGATCTACGATCACGTGAATCAGCGCGTGCGGACGGCTCTCTCGGTTGTGCAAGGGACGCGCTTTCCCTTGCCCTCGGGCGGACGCGCGAGGCAGGTGAGCGTCGACTTGGACCTTGATGCACTCCGCGCGCAGGGCCTCTCGCCGAACGACGTGAACCTCGCCGTGACGGCGCAGAACCTCACGCTACCGACGGGCAGCGCGAAGTTCTTCGATCGCGAGTACCGCGTGAGCTTGAATAGCAGCCCCGAGGCCATCTCGGCGCTCAACGAGATCCCCATCCGCAAGGCCGACGGCAGCATCGTCTACGTGCGTGACGTTGCACACGTGCACGACGGCTTCGCGGTGCAGACGAACGTCGCTCGCCTGGACGGCACGCGGGGCGTCGTACTCAGCGTGATGAAGACAGGCGACGCGTCTACGACGGAGGTAGCCCGCCGCGTCAAGGACATGATCCCGATGATCCGCGCGGCCGCGCCCAAGGGCCTCGAGGTGGAGCTGCTCGCCGACCAGTCCATCTTCGTCACGCGCGCAATCGACGGACTTCTTACGGAAGGCCTCATTGCAGCTGGGCTTACGGCGGCCATGATCCTTCTTTTCCTCGGAAGCTGGCGGAGCACGATCATAGTCGCCGTCTCCATTCCGTTGAGCGTCGTAGCCGCGCTCCTCGCCCTTCGCGCTCTTGGGCACACCATCAACGTGATGACGCTCGGTGGGCTCGCGCTGGCGGTCGGCATCCTCGTCGACGATGCCACCGTCGAGATCGAGAACATCCACCGCAACCTCGCGATGGGAAAGCCTCTTGTCCGCGCCATTCTCGACGGCGCGCAGGAGATCGCCGTGCCTGCGTTCGTGGCGTCCCTCTCCATCTCGATCGTGTTCGTGAGCGTCGTCTTTCTCGACGGGCCTGCGCGATACATGTTCTTGCCGATGGGCGAAGCGGTGGGGTTCTCCGTCATGGCGTCGTATCTTCTGTCGCGGACGGTCGTGCCGACGATGGTCCTTTATCTGCTCCGCTCGGAGAAGCACGGCGCGCCGAATCGTTTTCATGCCGCTTTCGAGCGTGGCTTCGAGGGTCTGCGCTCGAAGTACGTTGCGATCCTGGGGGTCGTGCTTCAGCGAAGGCGTGTCGTGTTCGTCGCCTTCGCAGGCGCCCTGCTCGTCGCGGCGGCGACCGTTCCGTTCGTGGGGCGCGACTTTTTTCCCGCTGTCGACGGCGGGCAAATCCGTTTGCACGTGACGGCGCCGCCGGGGACGCGGATCGAGGAGACGGAGAAATATTTCACGCGCGTGGAGGACACCCTTCGCGAGCTCGTCCCGGGGCGCGAGAAGATCCTCGACGTCATCGGCTCGCCCGGTGGCTACACGATGGCGACGACGGATACGAGCAACCTAGGCTCCGGCGACGGCGAGATCCTCCTCACGCTCAAGCCGAGCCGCGCTAAGAGCACGTTCGACATCGTGAAGGAGCTCCGCCGCGAGCTCCCGAAGCGTTTTCCCGAGCTCGGATTTTATTTCCAGCCGGCCGACATCGTCACGCAGATCCTCAATTTCGGACTTCCTTCGCCCATCGACATCCAGATCTCCGGGATGCGCCAGGACGTGACGTACGCGACTGCGCGAAAGGTGGAGGCCGAGCTCCGGGCCGTGCCGGGCGCGGTCGACGTGCGGCTCCATCAGATCTTGAATGCGCCGCGCCTCCACATCGAGGTCGATCGGGCGCGGGCTGCGCAGGCAGGCCTCACGGAGCGTGACGTCGCGAGCAACCTACTCCTTCTCGTCTCGTCGAGCGGGCAGGTGAGCCCGTCGTACTGGACGGAGCCGTCGACCGGGAACGGATATCCCGTGGCGGTGCAGGTCCCGGAGTGGCGCGTCGATTCGGTCGAGAAGATGACGACCCTCGGAATGACGACGTCTGCAGGCAATCAGCTTTTCGGTGACATGGCGACGATCGACCACCGGACGACGCCGATCTTCGTCAGCCACGTGAACATCCAACCCACCTTCGACGTCCGCGCCGACATCGAAGACGCCGACCTCGGCAGCGTCGCGTCGCGCCTCGAGAAGATCACGAGCAAGTATGCGAAAGAGCTTCCCCCGGGCGCGTCGATCACGGTTCGCGGACAGGTGGAGAGCATGAACGACGCTTTCAAGAACCTCGGTCTCGGGCTCCTCGTCGCGGCGCTCCTCGTCTACGCCATCATGGTCATCAACTTTCAGTCCTGGGTCGACCCGTTCATCATCATTACTGCGCTCCCCGGGGCTGGCGTCGGGCTCATCATGTCTCTCTTCGTGACGCAGACGACCTTCAGCATTCCGTCCTTGATGGGCGCCATCATGAGCGTCGGCGTGGCCACCGCGAACTCGATCCTCGTGGTTTCCTTCGCCAACCAGCGGCGTGCGGCGGGGCTCTCGGCGATCGATGCCGCGCTCGAAGCGGGAAGGGTGCGCCTTCGCCCGGTCTTGATGACGGCGCTCGCGATGATCATCGGAATGCTCCCGATGTCGCTCGGCCTCAGCGAAGGCGGCGAGCAAAACGCGGCGCTCGGGCGTGCGGTCATCGGCGGCCTCTTCGGGTCGACCTTGGCGACGCTCTTCTTCGTCCCGGTGGTGTACAGCGTTCTGCGCGCGCGAACCCACACGCGCGTCGTCTTGCCCGAGCTCGAAGGCCCGGAGGAGGCCACCCATGCCGTCTGATCGTCCGCGCCTTGGTCGCTACGTCCTTGCCGTCTTTTTCGTGCTCGCGCTCCTCATCGGCGTTGGCGCGCTGCCCAAGCTGCATCGAAGGGTCGCGCTTGCCCAGGCGCAGAGCGAGGCAACGGGCCCGCGACGCGTCATGGTCGGCAAGGTGACGCTAGGCCCCACAAAGGTAGAGATGACGCTCCCCGGCAGCGTGGCGCCGTTCAACGCGACGTCGCTCTACGCGAAGACGACGGGCTTCGTACGTGCTTACGCGGTCGACATCGGCGATCACGTCAAGGCTGGCGACGTCCTCGCCGTCATCGATGCACCGGAGACGCAACAGGAGCTCCAGCTCGCGCAAGCGCGGAAGCACGAAGCCGAAGTGAACCTCGACATCAACAAGGTGATGAACGATCGCAGTGACAGGCTCGAGAAGAGCGGCATCGTCTCCACGCAAGAAGCGGAGCAGCAGCACGCACGCATGAACTCCGCCGTCGCCGCGCTCGGATCGTCGGGCGCAGAGGTGCGGCGGCTCGGTGCCCTCATCGGCTATCAGAAGGTGATCGCTCCTTTCGACGGGGTCATCGTGCGGCGCGGCATCGACACCGGCTCGCTCGTGTCTCCAAGCGTGGGCGCGACGGGTACCGTGCTCTTCGAGATCGCGAAGCTCGACTTGTTGAGGGTGAACGTCGACGTGCCGCAATCCATCGCGCCGTTTGTTCGTGTAGGTAGCGACGTGAGCATCTTTTCGCCGAGCGCACCAAAGGCCGTCGTGACCGGCAAAATCGGACGGACGGCGGGCGCGCTCGATCCGCTCACGCGAACGCTGCGTGCCGTGGTCTACGTGCCCGGCGGCGGGCCACTCCTTTCGGGAGCGTTCGTCGACGTGAAGATCGTCGTCGAGCGGCCGCTTCCGCCTACCGTCATTCCTGCGAGCGCGCTCGTCTACCGAAAGGAGGGGACGCGGGTGGCGACTCTCGACGCGCACAACGCCGTCAAATTCGCGAAGATCACCATCGGGCGCGATTTCGGAAAAGAGCTCGAGGTCGTAGAGGGGGTGAGCGCGGGCGAGACGGTCGTCTTGAATCCGCCCGACGATCTCGCGGATCTTACCGTCGTGGTTCCCGTCGAGGGGAAGAGCGATGCGCCGCGTTGAGTCGCCCGGCTCGCCGCGCCCAGTGGATTCCAAGACGACGCGCCGCGCGCCTGGCCGCCCACGAAGCGAAGAGTGCCGCACGGCCATCCTCGATGCCGCAGCCGATCTCCTCGACGAAGTCCCTTACGCGAAGGTGACGATCGAGAGCATCGCCGCTCGCGCCGGCTGCTCGAAACAGACCATCTACAAGTGGTGGAAGAGCCGCGCGCTCCTGGTCATGCAGGCCTACGCCGCGCGTCAGCGGCGAAAGAATCCGGAGCCTGACACGGGCGCTGCGCGTCGCGATCTGCTCACCGTCATCCGTCAGACGTGCAGGCTCCTCCGAGGCGGAGGCTACGGCGAGACGGTGTCGGGGATCATCGCGGAGGCGCAGTCCGACGCCGAGCTCGCAGCCGAGTTCCGCGAGACGTTCATTGGCGAGCGTCGCGCCATCGTCACGCGTATTTTAGAGCGCGGCATCGCGCGAGGAGAGTTGCGCCACACGCTTGATATCCCGCTCGTCATCGATCTCCTATACGGCCCGATCTGGTACCGCCTCCTCCTTCAACACGCGCCGCTCGACGACGCCTTCGCCGAGAAGATCGTCGAACACGTGCTCGAGCCACTCCGCACCGCGGCGGCGCTGTCGTGAACCGCCGACGGCGCCCTTCGGACCGAACCCGCACAACCACGTTCTCTGACCCTCGTCGCAGTGCACGCCGGGCGTGACCGTCACGCCGTAGTCATCCAGCCGTAGTGATAGAGTAGGCAAGACCGCGATGCCGCTCCTGTCTGACGATAACGCGGAGACCGTCGTCGAGAGTCGCAAGAGTGGCGACTCCGGTCCGCATCCGTCGAGCGCTTCTCGCACTGGTCCGCTGCCTTCGATCGGTTCGGCGCCCGCCAGTGGCGCGCTTCCCACCGCCGGCCCTTCGCTGGCGTCGATCGTCATGCAGAGCGAAGAGGCGATGCGGGCGCGGACCTTCTTTCGCCTGACCGCGGGGGTGGTGGCGCTCGTCGTTGGATTTCTCACCATCCTCGAAGGTCCGGCGTTCCTTCGCGCAGTCTCCTTCGCCTGCTGCGCCCTCGCTATCGGTGTCAGCGCTTACACCCTTCGCGCTCTCCGCGACGAGCGCGGCTACACGTCGCGTTTGGCCACCGTCGTGGGGCTCATCTACGGCCTGTGCGCAGAGGTCCTCGTCCTCTATTTCGGCATCTTTACGGCGGCGACGATGGTTCTTCCGCTCGGCGTCTACTTTTTCGGTCTCAGCGAGAGCGCGGTCGCGGCGAAGGCCACGTACGCGTTTGGTTCGATTCTATTTCTCGTCTTTGCGTTCGGTGTGGCCTTCGGCCTGCTCCCCGATCTGGGGCCGCTGCCGGTGCATACCCTTTCGACAGGATGGCGATGGTTCTTCGTCGTCATGATCGAAGCGGTCTTTGCGACGACGTTCTTCCTCGCGCGATCGAGCCGGCGCGCCACCGAGATCGCCATCGACAAGATGAACCGCGCGAACCGCCAAGTGCACCAGCGGGACGCCCTTCTCGCCGAGGCACGCGGCGAGCTCGATCGCGCGCTCCGATCGGGCGAGGGGCGTCACTCCGGGAGCGAGATCGGCAGCTTCGTGCTCGGCAACGTGCTTGGTCGAGGGGGAATGGGCGAGGTCTACCGCGCCGAGAACGTGCACACCGGAGAGGTGGCGGCGGTGAAGCTGCTTCACCCGAACGTGCTCGGCGATCGGGATCACGTCAAGCGCTTCGAGCGCGAGGCGAAGCTCGCAAAGCAGGACCAGCGTTGCGTAGCGGGCGGTCACCGGGAAACCGGTCTTCGTCGGTGAGGACGTCGCCGCCGTCCTCTACAACGTGGTTCACACGCCGCCCATGCAGCCGAGCGGCGCGGTCCGGTTACCCGAGGACGTCGAGCTCGTGCTGGCCATCGGCCTCGCAAAGGATCCGGACGATCGCTTCGCCAAAGCCGAGGAGCTCGCGGAGGCCTTTCGCGCGGCCGTTCGGAGCGAGCTCAGCGAGGCGACCCGCGAGCGAGGCCGGCGCGCCGTAGCAAAATACCCCTGGTCGAAACCGAAGCCAGTTACCTAGACGACGCCGCGCGAACGCGCGCTTTTGCGCTGAGCCATCCGGAGCCCGCGCGCAGGACGAGGCGAGCGAGATCGACCTTGTCTGCGGGGAGAGCAGCGAAGTGCCGGCACCCGGAGCGAAGCGCCGCCGGTTCGCGCACGAGGACTCCTTCCACTTCGGAACGAATCGCTCCGTAGAAAGAGTCGATGAATTTCGTGCGCACCTGAAGATCGATCCCCAGCCGCGACTTGCGGAGCGTCGAGGTCCACTCCGAAAGCACGCGCCTCCCGGCGGCAACCTCCGCCACGAACGCACCGGCGAGCGCTCCGTACTCGAGGGCCTGGGCGATGCCCTCGCCGCTGATGGGATCGATCCCTGCCGCCTCACCGACAAGCATGAGCGCGCCGTCGACGAGAGACAGCGCGGGCTCGAATCCCCGCTCGGCAAAGCGCTTGTTCTTGTAGTCGTCGATCTTGAGGCCCATCGTCGCGAGTCGCTCGGCCAAGCGCGCGTAAAGATCCATCGGCGCCTCGTCGACCTTCAAGTGATAGATGCCCCGGCACACGAGCTCGCGGCCGTCGACGATGGTCGGGAAATCCCAGTAGTACCCGGAGAGCTCGCGATCGGACGCGTCGAAATGGAGAATGCGCCGGTCGCGATCGCCGGGCACCGGCTCGGTGTCGAGCTCGAGGACCTGCGCGCGGTGCTTGCCGGCACCGTGTCCCATTGCCTTGCGCACGACGCCGCCAACGCCGTCGGCACCGACCACGACGGGTGCCGAGAACGTGCCCTTCGAGGAGACGACCGTCACGCCTCCGGTCGTCTTCTCGACGCGCTCGACGCGCGCGCCGTCGATGACCCGGATCCCCCGAGCGATGGTGATCTTCGCCAAGGCATCATCGAACTCGATACGGCGAACGACGCGGCCGATCGCTCCGATCTCGGCGCGCACCTCACCTTCCACAGCGCGAAACGAGATACCGTCGATGCGGACCGAGGGAACATCCGGCCGAGCGTCGAGGTCGCTGAGGATCTTGTCGCCGCGCCCACCGAGCGCGCCCGCGCAGTATTTTTCACGCGGGTAGATCCCCTTTTCGAGGACCACGATCTTGCTCGTGAGCGCTGGCTCGGCGCGCGCGATGGCGAGCGCAGTCGTCAAGCCCGCAGGACCGCCGCCGACGATGACGATCTCTACGCCCTGAATTTGTCCAAGCATCCGGAGGCCATCCTACGATCTTTCGCGGACGAGTACGGTCTGGCGTGTAAGCGCGTTCTCGTTCGCCCCTACAAAAATCTCTCGCTCGGGCTCGTGCTCACCGCGCCACGCTGCATCTTCTCGGCAGCGCGAAGGAGAGCGGCACCTTCAGCCGCGCCGACGGCATGGCGTCGACGGCCGTGCCCAAGCAACGCCAGGAATCGAATGATCACGCTGAGCGCTTTCACCGGCTTGAGGACCAGCACGCAGAGCGCGTCGTACAGGCCAGCGCACACGAGGAGCATCGTCCCGAGCGCGAAGCGGGTCGCCGGTGAGCGTCGATGCTAACCCGACCGCTCGTGGACACTCATCAGATCGTCATTTAGCGTGGCCCGATGTCCGCCTTCAGCCCCAGGATTCGCGATTTTTTGGCCGCTCCCGACGCTGCGCGCCGCCTCGGTCCTTATCGCTGTAAAGAGCTTCTCGACAAGGCCGGCTCCGCCCCCGTCTACAGAGCCGTCGAAGAGCACGGAGGGCTCAGCCTGCGAGAGGTCGCAGTGAAACTCTTCGACATCGGACCGGCAGAGGGCGGCGCCGTCGATGGCGGTTGGCAAGCGCGCGTCGTCGAGGAGGCCCGTGCTCTTTGCCGCGTTCAGCACCCGAACGTGATTCGCTTCCACACGCTCGCGACCGATCCGAAACGCGGTCTCATGGGTCTCGTCATGGAGTTCGGTGAGGGCATCAGCCTCGACCGAGAGCTCGCAGAGCTTGCAACTGGCGACGCAAGCCGCGTGTCGCTCGCCGTTGAAATTGGAATCGACATCGCGTCGGCTCTCGCCGCGGCACACGAGGCCGGCGTCGTCCACTGCAACGTCAAACCCTCGAACATCATGTTCACGAAGGGCACCCACAAGCTCCTCAACTTCGGCCTCGCGTCCTCCCTCGACAACCCCGAAGCCAAGAGGCCGAGCACGGGGACACTCGGCTACGTCGATCCGGTCTGTGCGAAGACCAACGCGGCGCCCACCGCTTCGAGCGATCTCTACTCGCTCGGCGCGACTCTTTACGAGTGCCTCGGCGGAGCCCTGCCTGTGGCCGTCGGCGATGCGCCCCCTCTTCCCCTCGCTGATCGCGCGGCCTCGGCGCCGAGCGATCTCGCAAAGCTGGTCGACTCGCTCGTCTCCCCGGTCCGCGCCGATAGGCCGCGATCGGCCGACGTCGTCGTGAGCGCTCTCGAGCGCATTCGGAGCGCGCTCGCCGGTCGTGAGCGCGGACTTCCCCCCGTCGAGCGGGGTCCCTTTCCCGGGCTCGAGAGATACGAGCTGTCGGATCGCGACGTGTTCTTCGGCCGCACCGCGGAGGTCGCCGGTGCGATCGAGCTCGCCCGCACGCGTGGCCTCGTCGGCATCGTTGGCCTATCGGGGAGCGGAAAGAGCAGCATCATTCGCGCGGGGATCCTCCCCGCCATCGAGGAGGGAGCGCTCGGCGCGTGGCCGAAGCGGTACCGCAGCGTGCTCGTCACTCCAGGTGGCGATCTCATGGCGGCCCTCGAGAAGGCGCTCGACAAACTGCTCGGAGCGCCGCTCTCTGCGCATCCGGAGGCAATCGCACAGCAGCTTGCGGCGGACGTCGACGCGAAGGGCGAGGGGATCGTGATCCTCGTCGACCAGCTCGAAGAAATCGTCACGAAGTTCGATGCGAAGCGTGAGGAAGGTAGGGCGAAGGGGCTCGATCTCTTATCGCGGCTCGCCGAATCGCACGTCGGTCTGCGTGTAATCGTTGCGGTGCGGAGCGATCTTCTCGACGCTACCCTCGCCATCGACCCGCGCTTTTCGCGCGCCCTCGGCCGCGGGATCCAGCTCCTCGGCCCGCTCTCGAGCGGTGCCTGGGAAGACGTGATCGACAGGTCGCTCGATGCCTACGGCTACACGCTCGAAGACGCTGAGCTCCGCAGGGAGGTCCTCGCCGATCTCAACGGGCGTGAGTCGGCGATGACGCTCGTGCAATTCGGTCTCGCCCGGCTCTGGGGCGCACGCGACGAGAAGAACAAGATCATTCCGCGCGCAGCCCTCAGCGGCAAGGGCGGCATGAAGAGCGCGCTCGAGGACCACGCCGACGCGGCAATCGCTGCCAAGAAAATTCCCAAGGACACGTTGCGTAACGTGCTTCTCGCGATGACGACGCCCGAGGGCACACGCGACCACGTAGAGCTCGACGTCCTCGTGGCACGCTACGGTGAGTCCGCCAAAGACGCGATCTTTGCGCTGACGAAGGCGCGCCTCGTCGTCGCCGAGAAGGACGGATTCACCTTCGTCCACGACTCGGTCCTCCGCGAATGGAGCCTCCTCCGCGACTGGATTACCGATGCGCGAGATGATCGTCTGCTGGTCGTCCTGGCCGAACGTGACGCTGGACGCTGGGTCGTGTCGAAGGACCCCGCGGAGCTATGGCGGAAGGGTCGGCTCGCCGCCGCCGTCGAGCTGTGGAAGAGAGACTCCGCTCAGCTGAGCGATCGTGCCCGGCAGTTCGTGACGGCGTCCGCGAAAGAAGAGCAGAAAGCCGAGCGCGCGCGATTTGTGGTCTTCAGCTTGGTTGGCGCACTCATCGTGGGGAGCGCGCTTTTGTACGCGAGCATCAGCCGCGCGAGCGCCGAGGAGGCCCGCACGCACGCAACTGCCCTTGCCGCGGCCCTTGCCGACGTGAAGTCCCTCCAGCAACAGGCGGAAGAGAACGCCGGCGAGGCAGCTGCCATTGCGGCGATGCTCCACGATCTGCGCGAGAAGATGGCGGCGGAACGCGCGGTGTACGGTGCGAACGTCGACACCGCGATGAAAAAAGTCGCGAGCGCGAAGAGCCTCGACAGCGCGCAACAGGCGGGCGCCGCCCTGAAAGTTCAGAGTGCGCCGATGCCGAATCAGGTCGTCCCTCTCTTGAACCTCGGGAGCCTCGCCGGTCCGAGCATCCCGAGGAGCAATGAGCCTGGTCCTTCCGTCGGAGGGAGCTTCGATCAGGCAGCGATCGAACGCGTCGTCAACTCTCGGAAGGCTGGAGTCAAACGCACTTGCCTCGAACGGAGCTCCAGCACTGCTTCGAGCACAAAGGTCAACGCGACCATCACCATCGCGCCGAACGGCTCGGTCCAAAACGTGAGCACGGCGGGCGACGATCCCGTCGTGGGCAAATGCATCGAGCAGCAGCTTCGCGCGTGGTCGTTCCCAGCGCCTGGCGAGGTGAGCACGGTGCAGATCCCGTTCGTGTTCGTTCGCCAGTAAGCCGGGACAACCACTCAGCGCCGCGCGGCGAGCTCACGGCTCGTCGGATGTTCACGCATCGAGCATGCGCCCGTTGGTCTCCGCCATCGGTGCCATGATCGCGAGCCCAATCACTCCGTAGACCATGATCAAATACGCGGGGAGCATCGGCCTATGGAACGTGTCCATGAGCCAGGTCGACAAGAGCGGCGCCGTCCCGCCGGCGAGCGCGAGGGTGATGCTGTAGGCGACGCTCATCGACGTCACGCGCGTGCGCTGAGGAAAAATCTCCACCACCATCGCCCCTTGCAGACCGAGCGCCATGCCGAGTGGCACTGCCATCAGAAGCTGACCGAGAATGAATTCGGTCGGGGATCCGCGGAGCATGATGCGGAACGCATAGAAGACCATTGCCATGGTGACGACGGTGAGGACGAGCATCAGTCGTTTGCGTCCGACCCGGTCCGACAGCCATCCTCCCAGCGGTTTCGACAGAAGCACCACGACGAGGCTGACCGTGTTGGCGAGCAGGAATGCCTCGCCGCCCTCTCCGGTGATCGCTTTGCGCCGTTCGACGGCGAAGGTGAACGTGAGGTAGTAGGCGGCGTTGGTCATGGCGACGATGCCGAACGTCTGCACGATGGGGCGAACATCTGCGATGAGCGCCGCGAGGACGGGCGCCCTCTCCTTCCGAGCTTTTTCGCCGATCTCGGATTCGACGATTCCGCGCCGGAGCAGCCAACCCGCGAGCAAGAGCACGACACTGAGCAGGAACGGGATGCGCCATCCCCACGCGGACGCGGCGGCGCTTCCGAGCACTCGATGCACCAACCATGCGGCCATCGAGCCGAGGATGAAACCGATCGTCGTCCCTGCGGCGGTCGAGCTGCTCACGAGCCCGCGGAGAGCCGGCGACGCAAGCTCGGTGGTGTAGACCATAGAGCCCGTGAACTCGCCGCCGAGCGAGAAGCCCTGCACGAGCCGCAGACACACGAGCAGGATCGGCGCTGCGATCCCGATATGGGCAAAGGTCGGGAGGAGCCCGATGCCGAGGGTCGCGCCTCCCATCAGCCCGATCGAGAGCGTGAGCAGTGCTCGCCGACCAATCCGATCGCCGACCGTGCCGAGGACGATGCTCCCGATCGGCCGAGCGGCAAAGCCCAAGGCGAAGACTGCGAGCGAGAGCAATTGGCGCGCGGTCGGGCTCGACTCGGGAAAGAACTGGCGGCCAATGTCGGTGGCAAAATACCCGTACACCGCGAAGTCGAACCACTCGAGCACGTTGCCGATGATGCCCGCCGCCGCGGTACGAAGGGCTGACTGCTTCATTGGTCCAAGTGATCGATCAAAGCTCGATCGGCCAGGTCAGATGACGCTCGAAGATCATTTTGCGATGGGCGGCGAGCTCCGGAGGGACGAGCGCGCCGAGCTCCTCGTGCGCGCACCCGAACGCTTGACGCAGCGCGGGTGAGAGCTTCGGGCAGTCCTCGGGCGGGATCTCCGAGAGCGGAGTGAGGAACGTCGCGAGATAGATATCGAGCGCGGAGATACGCGCGCCACCAAGATAGGCATGGCCGTGCGCCTGCTGCGCGCGCAGACGTGTTTGCAGCAACTTGAGCTGCTGGTCGGCGCGCTCGCGGCTGCTCCGCGCACCATCCGGTGTGTAACCGTAGCGCTCCGCGAGGTGCTGACCGATCTGCAGCGGAAATCCCCGCTCGCCCCCAGTGGTGAGCGTGACGTCGATCATCGCGAGCCGCGCGTTCCAGCCGAGGCCCTCTTCGCCAGCGATCTCGTGAAGTATGCCCATCGTCTCAGCACGCGCCCCGACGTCTGCGGGGATCAGCATGTCGTGTCCAGCGAGCCGCGCAGCGAGCGTGGTGATCCCCGCCCAGTGCGTGCGGACGGGCTCGTCGCCGTAGACCACCACGGGAACGTTGTCGACGCCGGTCCATGCGGTGACCTCCGCCGTGTCCCGCGGACGGCGAACGGCGAGCACCGGGATCCCCGCGACCTTGAACATTCCCTTGGCGGCCTCGGACCACGGGCTCGGCACGAGTCCAGTTACGACCATTCGCACGCCTGGGGCGCTCCGCGCAGTCGCGACGTCGACGAATTCAAGCGTGCTCATGCCTCGAAGAATACACGTGGTAGCTTTCGCGGGTGCATTCGAAACGACTGTTGCTTGCCCTCGTGATCGCCGGCTGCTCGAAGAGCGTGAGCGCTCCTGCCCCATCGGATGCGGGCACCGCGATGGTCGACGTCCCGGCCGGCGCGTTCACCATGGGATGCAGCGCGGTCGACACAAGCTGCAACGATGACGAGAAGCCCGCGCATCCGGTCACACTGCACGCATTCTCGCTGGACCGACTCGAGGCGACACAGCGCGAATATCAGGAGTGCATGGGCGCGGGCGCCTGTACGTCGCCAACGAAGGAGTTCGATCCGGCCGACCACGCAAGCTACCCCGTCGCGTGGGTAACATGGGATCAAGCGAACGCGTACTGCGCGTGGCGCGGCAAGCGCTTGGCCACGGAGGCCGAGTGGGAATGGGCGGCTCGCGGGTCAGACGGCCGACTTTACGCGTGGGGGAACGACGCACCCTCGTGCACCCTCGCGAGCTTCTCCTCGTCCGCCGCGAAGGACTCAGCGAACCCGTCCGGCGCATGCCGCGCGACGGGCGACGCGGTGAAGACAGACGTCGTCGGTTCGCATCCGAGCGCGCCGTCGGCCGCGGGCCTCTTCGACATGGGCGGCAATCTCTGGGAGTGGGTGAGCGACTTTTACGACCCCGCGTATTACGCCTCTAGCCCGGTCGCCGACCCGCGCGGCCCCGCAACGGCGGCGCAGCATGCGAAGCGCGGCGGGAGCTGGCAGGACTCCGCGGATCGATTGCGCGCGTCGCGACGCTGGACACACCCGCAGCGCTCGGGCGCCGAGGACATCGGCATTCGCTGCGCGAAGTAGGATGGAGAATCCGTCAACCGAATTCGATTTCTGGACGGGCCTCTTCCTCGACTTGTCCGTGCGCGTGGAGTGGCTAGAACAGGCGCTCGACGCCGTTCCAAAAGAAGATGCATCGGCGGCCGCCCTCGTCCGGCTGCGGAGCTACATGCGCGCGCTCGAGGAGCTTCAACATGCGCTCAAGCACGTGCAGACCCACCGCGCGGACGTGAGCCTCAAGCCTCTCTTTGCGCTCGAAGGACCACTCGCCGCGTACTTGAGCCGTCTCTACGGCTGGTGTGAGGAGATCGGAAACGACTTCGAGCGCATGGCCGTAGCTTTGCGTCGCCGCGAGCCGACCACGACCGTTTTCTCGCACCGGGCCGTGAACAACTCGTATGCTCACTTCAGCGAGCTCGTCGAGTCGATGCGCCGTGCGAACGATGCAATCCGCGAGGTGCACGCCGGCGACCCGCAGGTAAAACGCGCGTTCGACGAGCGAATCGAGGAGCTCATTTGGGCGACGGAATGGGTTCACATGACCCTCGCGCGCAAGCCCGGAGACTGACCCCGATATGAAAGTGATCTCGGTGGACTGCGCTTGGAACACCAACTTCGCGGCAGCAAATGACGCGAAGGACGCGGGCTACCCGGTCACCGGCGTAAAGCAATGCGACGCGATCGCGTTCTGCACGTGGGCAGCGAAACGCCTTTGCGGCTCGACGCACGGCGGACCGGTGGACGCAGGCTCCTACGTTACTGCGGCCTCCACCACCGAGAGTCAGTGGTACCGCGCGTGCTCGAAGAATGGCTCGACGAGGCAAGCTCGGGCCACCCCTTCTTCCGTGCGGTCAAGGGCCCCGGATTTCGCTGCTGCAAGGACGAGTAGTCCGTTTCAACGAGCGAGCGTCACTCCACACCCGCCGTCGCGCCGAACCAGTAAAACGCGACGGAGGGGTTCGAGCCCGGCACCTGCGCTAGCGCGCCTGTCGTTTGCTCACGAACGACTGCCGGCTCGCCGAGCCCTGGGGCGCGACCGAGCGCGACCTCGTCGAGCCCTCCGCGTTGGCGCGCTGCCGTCACGAGATCTGGCGCGCGGCCGCTGGACCAAAGGAGCACGAGCACCGCAGCGATGGCTGCAGCCACGAGGACGAAGCGCCGCGTCCAGGGCGGCTCCGCCATGCGCTCACGCAGTCCGCTAAGCCCACCCGACGGAGGCTCGAGTCGCTCGAACACTTCTTCGCGTTTCATGTGAGACCCTCCACGCCGCCTAGATGCGCGGACGGATGCGCGATCGCCGCATTCCGCCGCGACCCCGCGGTTCCCGACGGGATCCCAAGCGTCGCACCGATTTCTTGATGCGTGAGCTCCGAATATTCGGCCAGCAGGATCACCTGACGCAGGCGGTCGGGGAGCGCGTCGGACTCGGACGACATGGTAGAGCGTCGAGCCGTCGGACGCATCGGACGGTTGGTTGGTCGAGCCGAGGACGACGATGCGATCGGCGCTGAGGTGAACGCGCGTGTCCACCCTGTTCTTGGCGAACTCGATGAGGATATTGGCGTCGACACCGTCGTTCGTCTGAGCAGCCTTCTGCGAGATCTTGAGCTGCTCGCCCTCAACCCTCCCATCGTCGCCGTTCTGCGATGTGAGGCGGACCCTTTGCGCAAGCGTGAACGCCTGCGGACCTTGTGATCGCGTTATCTCGTCGAGGGCCGGCTGGATCTCGCTCATGCCCGCCGGCGCCGGTTGCGTTGACGCCGCCGGTTTGCCGATGAGCACGAAGTAGTAGAGCTCGATGCTCTGATCGAACGTGGGTGGATGCTATGCGACCTCGTCGACGAGCGTCTGCACGCCGGGTTGCACGTTCGGCGTGGCGAGCACGGCTAGCCGCCCATCCGGGGTGATCGCGGCGCGCCCGACGAGCTTCTGGTCGCTTCCGTCTGCTTTTCCGCCCATCCAGAATGTGTCTTTGAAAGTGGCGAGGAAGGCCCGAGCGCTACCCTTCGGCACGTCGTAGGTGCGGAGCACGAGGGCGTTGGTGTCCTCCGGTGGGCCGGATCGACATCCGTTTGCGAGGACTGCGAGGACGGCGGCGAGCAGCAACGATCGAGAAAGCCGCATGAATCTCCACTGGGGCGTCAGGGGTCTGACCTCTATTACCCGCGAGCCGATGCATTCTTCACGCGCCTCAAAAGAAAAGTGACGAGCTCCTCAAAATGCGCGCGTGACGCCGAGTCCGAGCGTCCACGTGTGCGCCGCGGTGCCCGACAAGAGATCCGCGCGGTAGCTGCCGGTCGTGTAGATGCGCCAGCTACCGGCGATGAGCTGCGCTTTGCCGCCCACGGCGTGCCCTATGGAATCTGCCGCGGTGTAGTCCGTGAATTGGTACCAGGCGCGAAGGGAAAATTTCGTCCACGTGTGCCCGAGCTCGGGTCGGATCGAATAGCGCGGTGGGAGCAGCGGTAATCCGGAGCCGTAGGTCGCGGCGGTCGCCCCGCGCGCAGGAGCAAACGTGAAAAATCCGACCGCGTCGGGATCACTCGCACTGTAGGCGTAGTATCCAGTGTCGAGCGTGAGGTCGGTGCGATCATAGAGCGTCCCGACGAGGGTTGCGCCTACCCGGAGTTGCTCGAGCGTGGCGGTCGACGTGCCCACTGAATTCGATACCGTGTCGCAGAGCAGAGTCTGCGTGGCTTCGCACGACCTCACGAAAGACTCCGTCGTGACTGCGCCACCCGGGGCGTCGAAAGCCGTCATTTTCTGGGCTGTCGCGAAATGAGCGTACCCCAGTGACAGGCCGAAGCTTCCGTCCACCGCGCGCGCGGGGCCGTCCTCGTCGAACGTGTCGTATTGAACGTCGACGGTGCCCCCGATGTTCGCGCTCGTAGTCTTGATGATCGCAGTCGACTGTTGGCTTGCGCGCCCTGCGGGGTAGGTGAACGGGCTGGCGATGTCTCTCGGGGATGGCGGTAAGCCCGTTCCCTGAAGACCCGCGGACCAGTGTTTACTCAAGTCCGCGCTCACATCCATCACGGCGAGCAGGATCCAATCGCTCCCCGTTCGCAGCGTGGTCCCTGGAGTGCGCGCCCCCAGAAAATCGTGGGTCAAGCGCAGCGATCCGCTGAGATGGAGCGTCTCGCTCGCGTCGTAGCGCCCAGCGAGCTTTTGATATTCCGAGAATGACGCCTGTATCGACGGCGTGGGTTTAGATTCACCTCCACCGACCTCGGCAGTGACGCTGTCCGCCGCGGCGCCTCGCACGATGCATCCTGCAGCGAGCGACAAACGAAACGCCCGGCGTCGCAACCCAAGCAACGCCAGGCGAGTCATCGCTAGATCCTATCCCGTGCTCAATGGTGGTGGTGACCGTCGCGCGCGAGGTCTCGACGGTCTTGCCGCGCCTCGCGGCGATCGGCACGCAGGTCGCGGCGATCGCTCTTCGCCTCTCGACGGTCGGCCCGAACGTCGCGGCGGTCTCCACGGAGATCGGTGCGGTCGGCCTTGATGTCTTTGGCATCCTTGTGGAGGTCGCGCTCGTCGCGCTTCAAGTCTCCGCGGTCTCGTTTCAGATCGGCCTCGTCCTTCTTGAGATCCTTGAGATCCCCCGAAGCCTTGTCTCGCGCAATGTCGGCCTTGTCCCTCTTGATGTCCGCTTCGTCTTTCTTAATGTCGGCTTTGTCCGCCTTCGCGTCCGCCTTGTCGTTCTTCAAATCCGCCTTGTCGCGGGCAACGTCGCGTCCGTCTTTCTTCAGATCGTGTCGATCGTTTTTGAGGTCGGTCGCGTCCTTCTGGATGTCCGTCCGGTCGGCTTTGAGATCGATCTTGTCGGCGGCAACGTCGTCGGCCAGCGCGAGCTGCGGCACGAGGACGACGACGGAGGAAAAGAGAAATGCGCACAGAATCTTTTTCATGGTGGGGCTCCTTGAGCATCACTTGAGCAACGGTCGTGCCGTCGATGCTCGTCGTGGGCATCTTCAAATCCAGCGCTTTTCCCTTCCTTGCGCGAGGCGATGAAGGCCGACGGGGTGAACTTTCCGACGTTCACGCGGCCCGCCTTTGGGCCATGGATCCGTGGGCCCTCGTGCGTGGTCGAATCGGCTCGTCGCTCGCGAATGGCTTGCCCTTCTCGGACGGATCAGCTGAGACTCGTGGGACAAACGCGCTTCGAACGACGATGTCCGTAACCGTCCGCGTGGTGTCTGTAGCCGTGCTTCCGGGATGCACCAAGCTGTTTGGCGCGGGGGACAAGGACGCGGGCTCGGCAATCGTCGGTCCCGTCGACATCGCGCCGTCCGCCGCCTGCACGATGGCGGGCGCGCCTTTCGCTATCGACGGGAGCCCGCGCTCGGACACCGGCCTCACGCGAGAAACCCGGAAAGCAGAACGTAGACGAGCCGTTCATCGACTCGCACGAGGTCACTGCGCCGAAGGACAAGAGCGCGCCGAAGCCATCACGTACGACGTGCCCGTGAGCGTCGAGATGCCCAACCACGGCGGGTTCGTGCTCGCATCGCGCGATCTGGGGCAGCTCGTGGTCGGAAAACGCGCGGCCACCCTCGAACGCTCCGGCGATGCAACGCGCTTCAACTTCGGAACCCCTGTCGGAATGGCGGCGCTCGTCGTGACCGGCAGCTCTGTCGCTCTCTTCGTATCGGAGGCGGGCAAGACCGATCTCCTTGGCACCACGTTCACCGCTGAAGCGATTCCGACGACGCCCGAGAAGATCGTGCTCAACGATCCGAAGCCGCCCACGGACGGAGACCGCGCGTCGGTCAGCGCGAGCGTCACCGACACGGGGGATCTCGCGGTCGGCTTCACCGATGGGAAAGGCGCGTCAAGGCGCGCACGCGTGACCCTTCTTGGTGCCGACTTGAAGGCCAAAGTGCCCGTGTTTGACATCACCAACGATGAAAACGTTTCGGAGCTCCGCGTCGGCGTCCTGCCCGACGGCCGCATCCTCGCGGCGTACATCGAGACCAAAGACGCAAAGCCCGTGGTGACCGGCGCGATCCTGGCAGCTCGAACCTGTTCGCGTCTCCCCGTCACGCGCTGAGTCGCCCGGCATGCCGCGTGCTCCGTGAGGGAGCATTGTAACAATTCCCCGGCCGAGACGATGTGCGTCTGCTGCCCACGGCGACATCGCGTCGAACGGCCAAATCTTTTGTCTCGCCCGTGCGTCAGAGCAGGTGTGCCGCTTTTCCTAGCCACTCTCCCCAAGCGGGTGTTTCTGGTCCTGATGCTGCTCGGTTCGGCGCTCATTACGGCGTCGAGCCTCGCCTACTTCGACTTCGACACTCTTCCGCCGTTCGTCATCGAGAAGCTGCCTCTGAAACACGAGACCCTGTGGCTCGCCTCCCTCAGGATCCACGTCGCGACCGCATCCGTCGTCTTCCCGCTCTGCCTCCTGCTGATGACCCGAGCGCTCCAACGACGAGCGGCGTGGCATCGTCGGCTCGGGCGTTTCACGGGCATGCTCGTGCTCTTCGCGCTCGTGCCTTCGGGCGTGGTGCTCGCGTTCGACGCAAAAGGAGGCGTGGTCGTGACGGCGGGGTTTCTTCTTTCCGCTGCGCTCATCGTCTGGTTCATGGTCCGTGGGGTCTTGGCAGCGCGCCGACGCGATCTCGTTTCGCACAGCCGCGCGATGCGACATGTCCTCGCCCAGATGAGTGTTGCCGTGATCTCTCGCGCCATGATCGTCGGACTCGACGCGATGGGGATCGACCCCGACGTCTCCTACGTCGCTGCCCTGTGGGTCCCGGTGCTTGGCTGCGCTGCAGTCGCCGAACTCATTTCCTCTCGTTCCGTTCTGTCGACCCGTGCCGCTGTCCAACTGCTTGAAAGGATCCGTCGTGAAATCTCTCCCTTGGCTCTTGTTGTGCGCGTTCGGTCTCTCGTCCGTCCCCTCGCTCGCCTCGGCCGATGAGCCGTCGCTCGCCGAGTGGGCTCAACGCCGGGTCGAAGACGGGCTCATGAAACCCCTCGCCCAGGTAGAAACAATTCGCTTTTCCCGGGTACGACCCGTCCCGCACGAACGGCGCCTTCGGATTACCGCGTCCGCGTTGACTCCCGACAAGAGCGGCCATCCGTTCGTGTCGTTTGCGGTCGACGTCCGATTCGGTGCGGCGGAGTGGCGCCAGAATGACGTCGTCGGTTGCGTCTACAAGGACAGCGGGAGTCTCTTCGTCAAGGTGGGTGACGCGTATCGACCCGCGGCGATCCTCTTCGGAAAAAGCGTCGACCCGGTCGCGGGCGCCTGCGTCGCTGCCGCACCTGCACGATCGTAGACGCGACGCTCTGCACGAAACGCGGCGCTCACTCGCGCCCCATGTGACCGCGGGCGTGGACGAGTTGCGTCGTATCGACGATCACCGCGAGGAGCATCGTGAAGAGGCGACGGTGAGCTTCGGGGTCATCGGAGAAATCGGGGACCGCCTCGGCGAGGGCGCGTCCAGCGCGGTCATGGACCACCTTTTTCGCCATGTCGACGGCCTCGATCCACGACGCCGTCCGGTGGCCCGCGCCTTCGTCGAGACGGCGAATGATCGCGAGGTATTCCTTCACGTGCGGCTCGAGGACGGCGATGGGAACGGCAATCGTTTCACGCACGTCGCCATCGGCGTCGAGAAAGTCGAGGCGCATCATTGTCGAGTCTGCGGTAAGCAACGCGTAGCGATCGGTGAAGCGATGACAGAGCGTGGCCTCTCGGAGGTCGTCGATCGCGGCACGCCACTCCGCGCGTCGCATCGGCGTGGCCGCTGACCACGTGTCTTCGTCGATTCGGAAATCCCGCAGCGCCATCCATCGAGGTTACACGCTCAGAGCGGATGGACCGATGCGCACCTCTCGGGATCCGGCGCGCGATCGACCCACCCGCCGTCTTGGCACTGGTACCATCGGCGATCGGAGCGGCTCTGCACGCACGTATTGCGCAATGGCGCGCGCAAAAACGGTGGGCAACGGCCGATCTGGTCGGCCCACGAGCTCTCGTCGACGAAGTCTCCGCTCATGCGCTTCCTCATTTTGCATGTCGCGTACAACGGCATGTCGCGTTGGAGGTGATCATCCATGTTGGCAGCGTTTGAACGAGGGTGACCTCGCTTTCGTGAATGGCGACGTACCGATCCAAGTTGGCGGGCTGCCCTTCGACTCGAAAGACGACAGAACGCGCCTCGTGCACCGTCGTCACGGCATGCGTGAACGTGCCGACCGTGAAGCGTAAGTCTCGTTTCGCGAGAGCTGCTTCACCCGTCGCAAGAGGCATCGGCGCGATGGCGAAGATCGATTCGACCGGTGCATCGATGGTGCCGGGAGTCATGAGCGCGTTCCAAACGACTTCCGGGGACGCTGCCACCGTGATTTCGGAAGTGACCTCAGATGCCTCCGGCAGGCGCGGAGAGCCGAGAGTCAAGAGAAGGAGCACGGGAAGCGCACACACGTTGACGGCTGCAGGGAATCTTTTTTCGGGCCTCGTGATCGCCCATGCAGCGGTCGCTCCGAGCACGTTGAGCGGCACGAGGATGGGCGCGGCCATGAGAACGCATGCCACTCCTTCAACACCAAACGCGAGCAAGAGCACGAGAGGGGGCTGTGGCCAGAACGAGGAAGAACGCGAGGTTCGGGAACGGCAGAAAGAAAAGCCCCGCCCAGAAGGGATGCACGCCCATGTCCCGCAGTCTGCGGGCCGAGAGCGCGGTGCCTGCTGCGATTAACGGCAGGGCGGCGGTCATCAGCGCCATCCAGTACGCCGGGTGCTCTCCGAGCTTCAAAAGCGGGCTCACGCGCGGAGACAGGTACATGAGCAAGTTCCAAGGCTGATCGAACGCGACCGAGATGAGCCAGTCGAGCGGGTACTTCGCGGCAAAGAGCACCAGCCCTGCAACGAGGTACGCTCTGCGTGAAATCACGCCTTCCCAAGACCAAAACTGAAGCGCAGGTTTCATGGCTTTCCTTCGCGCACGCGCGCGGCGATCGTCTTCAGGAGGTATTCGTGCTCCGCCTGGACGCCAACCTCTTCGAGCTTCGTGAAATACCAAGCCGGACGAAGCTTCGAGCTAATGGTGGTCGTGCGGGTCACCCGCGTTCCGCCGCCTTCTTCGGACAACGAGTACGACGCCGTTCGGTACTCGAAGACGTGCGCGCCGGGCATCTTGGCGGAGACGATCTTCAGCTCCAGTCGGTAGGGCGGCTCCCAACGGGTAACGCTCTGCTCGATCGATCCTGAATCGAAGTGACAAACGCGGCGGCCGCCGTGGCCTCACCATCGAGGGTGCACTGTACGGGGACCGGGAGACCGAGGGCGAGTGCCGCGGGAAGGTCGCCGGTCATCGTCTCGAACGACTTCAGCGCATTCCAAGCCACGGCGGGCGACGCGGAAACGATGATCGACGTGACGATGCAGTGGCTTCGCTCGGGGCCGCTCGGAACGAAGAGGCATGCGCCCCCTCCGAGGATCAACGCCGCGACGGCGACGAGAGAAGCGCGGCCTCGGTTCGTCATCACTCGCGCGTTTCGTCGGCAATTTGGATCCTGCCGCTCCATCGCGCGAGCCTAGCATCCCCGTTCTTGTCATCCGTTTGTCCGATAGGCCCGCGGCCCTTTACACTTGTCCGCGGCGCAAAGGAGTGTGTGGTGGGAATAGTCGTCGGCGGAAGGTACAAGCTGGTTGGGCATCTCGGCGGCGCAGCGACCTCCGATGTCTCTCTCGCGCGTCAGGAAGCGGGCGGTGCGGGCGCAGAGTTCGTGGTGGTCAAGCGTCTGAAGCTGGGGACGGATGCCGACCCCGACCTCCTCACTCAGTTCGCGGGTGAGGCCCGCGTCTCGCTGCGACTGAAGCACCCGAACATCGTGAGCGCGCTCGCTGGCGGTGAGGACTCCGGGGGACCGTTCATCGTCTTCGAATACCTCGAAGGGCAGACCCTGGGGCGCATTCGCGGCCGAGCGTCACGGCGGGGAGGCAACCTTCCGCGACCATTCGCACTCCACGTCATCATCGCGGTCACGAATGGTCTTGGATACGCCCACGAGGCGTCGGGCGACGACGGCAAGCCGCTGCGCATCGTGCATCGCGACGTCTCACCCGACAACGTCATCGTCACGTATGCGGGTGAGACGAAGCTCATCGACTTCAGCGTGGCGACGGCTAACTCGGCATCGCTAGCGCGCCGCGCGGGAGCGACAAAAGGAAACATCGCGTACATGGCGCCGGAGCAGGCGAAGTCCGTCGTCAATATCGACGGACGCGCCGACGTCTTCGCGGTGGGCCTCGTCCTCTGGGAGCTTCTTGCCGGCAAGAGGATGTGGGAGGGCACGTCCGAAGCAGACATTCTCGCGCGCCTCGCGGACGACAAGCCGCTCCCCAGCCTGCGGTCCGTCGTGCCCGACATCCCGGAAGAGATCGACGCCATCTGCGTCAAGGCGCTCGCGAAGGTTCGTGACGACCGCTTCGACTCGGCCGTCGAGCTGCGTGAGGCGATCGAGAAAGCTACGAAGACCCTCGGGCTCGAAATGACGACGAGCGGCGTCGCTGCGTTCGTCGCTCCGCTGTTCAAAGACGAGCGAGAGAAGACGCGAACGATGGTTTCCGAGGCGCTGGCCTCGCCCGCCGACTCCGCTCACGCGTTGCCGAGCTTCCGCCCGCCGGCACCCGACTCCTCGGGCCTCTTGCCCGCCGTAGAGTCAGACCCCCAGCTCTCGGTCGACGCGCTGCCTGTTGCCGCACAGCCGGTTCGTGTGGAGGTGATCGAGATCGAGAAGCCGTCGCGCGACTTGCGCTTTCAGCTGCTCGTGGGTGGCGCCGTCCTCATCGCGTTTGCGGCCGTCGCCGTCGTCTCCCTCACCCAGAAGGATACGAAGGTGAACGACGATCTCGCCGGGGTGCCTCGACGGGGCCGCCCCCCGGCGGAGCTCGTCGTGCCGGAGCCGGTGGTCTCCGCGGTCGTCGAGCCGGAAGAGATCACGATCGAAATTTCGGTGACCCCGCCGACGGCCCAGCTCACCGTCGATGGCGTCAAAGCGCCCACCTCCTTGTTCCGCAGGAAGGTCGTGCGCGGAAAATACATTCACGAGGTGCACGCCGAGGCCCTGGGCTACGAGCCGCGCTCGGTCAAGCTCGTCTTCGATCGGGAGCGCGCCTTCGAGATCGCGTTGACGCCTAAGCCGCAAGCGATTGTCCACGCGCGTCCGCCCACCACGCCGCCGGCCCCCGTCGAACCCAAACCGGACCCCGAGGTGGCGCCGCCGTCGCCGAGCCCCGCGACGCCCTAGGCACTGCGTCGCCTGGCGTTCCAGACGTCTGTCCGCTCAAGGCTCGGGCGGCGAGTCTCCGATTTCCAACGAGAGCCCGAAGAGCTCGTCGCCGTCTCGTTCGGCTACGCGGACGACGCGCCCTTCGAAGGGAATCTGCAGGACGCTGTCGGCGCCGATTACTCCCGTCACCGTGGCACCGAGCTTCAAGATGCCGCGCTGCGCGCGATCTCGGAGGCGAATCCCCATACCAATCTCGCTGTAGTTGATCGTTTCGAATGCGAATGAGATCCCGCCGCTCCAGACTTGGACGGGAATCGCCCCTCGAACTCGAACTGCCGCGCGTTGACTCGCATCGTGAAGGAGGACGCGAGCCAGACCACGCTTCCGCGGCACGCCGTACGTTCTATGGGAGGGGAGCTCCATCGCCGAGAGCGTGCCGCCGTAGACGCATCCGGTGTCGAGGTTGATTCGGTTCGGAGAGATCTCCACATTCGGAACGGGCGTGTGGCCGTGGACAATCACCTTCTCCCAGGCGAAGCGGCTGCTTAAGAATTTTTTCCGCGTCCAGAGCATCTCTTGCCAGGACTGGTCCAGATTGATGCCTGAGAGCGGCTCGTTTGGCACCCCGGCGTGTACGAAAAAGTGGCTCGCCGTGTCGTGCGAGAGTCTCAGAGCCTTGAAGAACTCGAGGTGCGCCTTCGGGATTCGATAGGCCCCATTGGGTTCCGCGTAGGAGGCCAACGTCGCGCCGCCGCCGTTGAAGATGAAGCGAGCGACTCGTTGCTCGTCTTGCCCATCGAGAAAATCGAGGAGCATCGACTCGTGATTTCCCATCAGCGTGACGACTTCGTTCGTCTTTCGCAACTCGATGATGCGCTCGACGACCGCGCGGGAGTCGGGGCCGCGGTCGATGTAATCCCCAAGGAAGACGACCGTGCTGCCTGGTGCGAGCGGCAGGATTCCAAGAAGCTCGTCGAGCTCTGCGGCACACCCGTGAATGTCACCGATGGCGAACACGCTGGCAGCGCTCTCGGGTTTCAGCACGTTGGGTCAGCGTAGCGCGGCAGGACGGTGCGCAGTACGACAAACGTGGCTACGAGGCCGGGCGGTCCTGCAAAATCGCTCACTCTACGCGAAACACGCTCCGGGAGATTATCCAGGAATCGGCGGGAAGTATCGTCGTGAGCGATCAGCCGCGAAGCTAGAGGAAGACGGTGCGGCCGCACGGCACGTCGATCATCTGCGAGGGGTGGGCGGGGGTTTTTATCTTGTGCGTTCCGCACGCGAGGTAGAGCGCGCCGCCGATCACCTTTCGCGGCGTGCCGTCGACCAACACTCCCCTGACGGAGAGCGGAACGCGCAGAACGCCGATCTTGTCGGAAGACGTTCGCCCAGGACCGGGCTTCACGACGGTCTTCGGGCGCGCTGGTGACGGCTTGGCGACGGAGGCAACGGGGGCCTCGGGCAGGGCCGGTTCGTCATCGATCGCAGGCGGAACGGGAGGGAATGGCGAGCTCGTGACGGGGCCTGATGGTCCAGCGCGCAGGTCGTCCTGCGTGTGCTCCTCCGACCTCGGCGCCCTCATCGCAACGACTCCCAGAATCAGTGCTCCAACGACACCGCAAACCGCGATCGCCGCGAGAAGCTTTCGCGTCGAGCCTGGGGCCGGAATTCCCGCAGCCATTCGGACTTGAACGGTTGACTCGGCGGGCGCGCGTGTCCGAGCCTCGACCCGAGGCGGAGCGCTCGGAAGAGCGAACGGATCTGCGTCTACCGTCGGAAGTAACGGCATGTCGAAAGACGCCGGCGGGCGGAGAGATCTCGGGGGCGGGACCGTGGGGGTGCGCGCCGGAACGACCCCTTGCGGCGCGCGCGCTGAGCTCAGAGGAGCCTCGCCCGCCATTGCAACGACGTCGACCGGTTCGATCTCCTGGGTTCCGCCCTCGGCGTGGAAGCCAACGGACAAGATATCGGCGCCCTCGACTTCCGCGGTCTCCTCGGCGCTGGGGGTTCGCGATGAGGCAATCGAAATCGTGCGATCGGCTTGCGGCAGCTCGTTGGTGCTGTCTCCGTCGTAAGACGGAAGTCCGCGCGGGGCACGTTTGTCCGACACAGTCGTCAATCTAGCGCACGCATCATGGACCGCGGAGTAGATGTCCGCCCCGTCCGTTCTTGATCACGAAATAAGTGACTCCAATGTGCGCGCAGTCGGTGCCTGTCTCATCTTTTTCGTGCCGACACGGAGTTCTTCGTTCGTAGCGAAAGCGCGACGATTTTGGGTGGATTTCGATCGATCGTGCTTCTCGTGCATGGGAGAACGCAACCGTTGCACGCGCCACGAGACGGAGATCGCTCAATGAGAATTCGATTCGGCTTCCTCAGATGGCTTGGTCAGGTGACGTCGCTCATCGTCATCACCAGCGCCTGCGGATCGCCGTCGCTGGACGCTAATGGCCATGCATCGTCCGGAGGCGGCGGCGCGGCCACGGGGGAACCCGGCGAGCACGTGGGTCCTGGAAGCCCCGGTTACATGGGGGATGCGAGCACCACGAACGAGGGCGGCGTTCGCCCGGGCACCATCGGAGCCCCGATCACGTGCTCTGCTCCAGGCAACCCGACTCGCGGAGGGAGCTGCGGCAGCGAGCGCTGGAACATCAAGACAGGGACGGACTCCACCGCGAGCAGCGTAAGCCTGGTGCCGCATTCGACGACGATCGCTACGCTCGACGCGCTCGCCGCGAACGGCGCGGGCACCGCTCGCGAGGCGCAGACCGAGTCGACGCTCTTCGAGCTGAAGGACGTAACCCTCACCGAGATCAAGCTGGAGAGCGACAGCGACTACCATCTCGTGATCTCCCAAGGCGGTCACACCATGATCATCGAAGTACCCGCGCCGAGCTGCTCTACCGGGAGCGCGTGGTCGTGCTTCATCTCGCGAACGCGCTCCGAGATCGATGCAAAGTACAGCGTCGGCGCTTCTCCGCAGTATCCAGCCGAGACGATCACCGTGCGCGGCATTGGCTTCTTCGACTATGCGCATGGGCAGACGGGGGTCGCGCCGAACGCCATCGAGATCCATCCGGTCCTCCAGATTTGCTTTGGCGCCGGCTGCACCCCGACCTGAATTAACCGGCGTCCTCGACGAATACGGCAGTGACGGTCTCGAGCGCGCCCGTGTCCTCGTAGCCGAAGCCGTTCAGGTAAACCTGACCGTCGGGCATGCGTCCTTTGCGTGGCGCCGTCGATCCGTCCGCGTCGCGAATCAGCGACTCCCAGTGGTCGAGCTTCCATCCCGCGGCGGGCGAAGCTTCCATCAGTGGGGGCTTGAGCTCCTTGAAGGTGACAAGCTTCGGGCCGCACGCGCCGGTGATCTTGATGCCATCGGACGTGCAGTCGAAGGCGCTGATGCGCGTCTTCACGGAGCCCCGACCAACGATGTGAATTTGAGCGCGCCAAAAGTGGTTGCGGGCCTCGTTGAGCTCTTCCTGTTCCTCTTCTTCGCTGTCCGAGTGACAGCTCTTGCAGCCGGCTATGGAGCTTGGCAACGCTGCGATGACAATCGCGAACAGGACCTGCTTTACATGCATCCGGTCGGGGGCGTTAGGTGACACGTGAGCCCGGTCGTGTCGCACCAGTAGCCGCCGTAACAACCATTGGGTGTACACGGTTTCGGCGGCGCGCAATGGCAACCCGCCGGGGTGGTCGGGCTCTTCCAATTCGGGGGGCACGTGGCCGACGAGTCGCCCGGGCTCGTGGAATCGGTGGTGGACATCGTGTCGGCCGCGCCGGCGCCGTCGTCGGCGATCACGGATTCGTCGCTCGAGGGGCCGCCATCGCCGACCGCCGCGGCTTCAGGCACGTCGCCGTCGGAGGTGGACGTTTCGACCAAGCCGTGTGCGCAGTTGGCTGTGAGGATGAGGAAGGCAAGGCCCATCGCTGGAGCCGCTCGGCGCACTTTCACGCCCCCTACGTGCCACGGGCCGTTCGACATCGCAACTCGCACTAGAAGGTCGTCCCGCCAACGGAGGCGATGACATTCCAGCCAACGTGGTCGCTAACGAGTCCCATGGTGGCCGGTCCGCCGGTGAGGGATCCGAAGAAGCTCTTGGAGCCGAGAATGGCTTGTGGGCCCGCCGCGAAATCCCAGATGCGCCCATTGGAAAGGTACCTCCGACCGTTCACGCGTGCGCGGACTTGGCCGTCCATCCCGAGGCGGAAGAGGCGCGTCACGTCGTAGCCGATGCGCAGGCGCGCTTCTTCGTCGACCTCTCCGTCGTCGCCCATGCCCATGCCGGTGACGGCGTTGAGATCGAAGTGGAAACCGCCCGTCTTGGCGTAGGAGAGGAGAAACCCGGCTTCGACTTCGGTCTCGATTTCACCGGGCTTCGAAGGCGGTGTTCCTGCGCCGATGGGCTTGCCGTTCCCGAAGCCCTCGACTTTGAATTTGCCGAGGCCGCCGAGAGACCAGCCGTCTGCGTTCTTGCCGAGAATGCGCACGACCACGGCTGCCGACGGCGCGAAGTTGCCATAGACGTTGCGCTGCGCGTCGCCGATGAGCGTGAGTCGATCGATAGGCGCGCCCCACATCATGACGCCGCCGCCGAGGACGCCTTTCTGGCCCGACGCACTCAGGCCGAGCCCATACGCTTGTACTCCGAGCGTCTTCGCCGTCGCTCCGTAAGCGGTATACGCGTAGGCGTACGTCGGGACTTCGCTACGCACATCGGGTCTCTGCTCGCCGTGTACCGCATCGGCCAAGGGCTCGACCTCGGCGGCCGCGACAGACGCCCAGGCCAACGGCGCGAGCCCGCAAAGGCCAGTCATCACCCGCTTGCCGAATGAAGGCATGAAGTCTCCTAAGCCGGATTGCATGCTTGAACGCGTCAGGGGAACGACGTGAAGAGATCGCTGAAATCGTTCGCGCTCGCTGCGCTGCTCAAGACGGGGACGCCGAGTATTTCTTCTTCGGATTTCAAGAGAGAGCTGTGGGTGTATGCGGCGGTGCCTTCTCGGCCCGCGACAGCGTTCTTGCCAATCGCGATGAACGGCATGAGGTTCGTCGCGTCGCCTTCGTCCCACGTGATGAAGACGTAGCCGTTGTGCGCCATCGCGTAGTCGATGATGGGCGGCAGGTTGGCCTGGAGCCAGTCGTCACCGGCCTTGATGTTCCCGGTGACCGAGTTGGCTTGCGGGCAGGCCGTTGCGCCATGCATGTCGTGGCAGAGGTTTGGCGTGATGAAGTTGTAGGTCGCGACCGTCTTGTTCGAGAGATCTGCGGTCAGTGCGTCCAGCGGCTTATGATGACTTGCGCAGCCCGCGTTTGCCGCCGACGGCGGACTGCCGGATACGTCTTGAAAGAAGACGAACGGGTCGTGCTTGGCCGCGTAGAAGCTCGCCCCCACGCTGGCGATTGGGCATGTGCCTGCGGTGATCCCTTCTTGGTAGCTCATCCACGAGATGCCCGCCGTCTGCAACTGCGTGACGAGGTGAGCGGCGCTGCTCGTGCTGTTCGTCGCTGAGGGATCGCTATCCGTAGAGAAGACGTGATCGTTGAACGAATTGCTCCCTGACTCCATCCACACGTAGTGTGGTTCACTCATGAGCGCGGGGAGCTCGTCACCGAAATTCGCCGTATGCGGATATGCGACCATCAGCGTTTTGTTGATGTAAGGCGCGTTGACCATGTCGCCGTAAATTTGCGATTGGGCTTTGTTCTCCATCGGGATGACGAAGATGACTTTGCCGCTCGCGCCGCCGTCTCGCTTGGGCCCGGCCTCGCCCAGTGAGTTACCGTCGGTGGCCCCGCCATCGGTGGACTCTCCATCGCCACCGGCGGCGGCGTCCCCGCCATTTGCACTGCCACCGTCCGGGTTGAAGCCGGTCTGAGTCGCGCTGCTGCACGCCGCGGGTGCGGCGATCGCGATCGCGATAGAGGTGATGATGGAGAGAGTCGGGGTGTGAAGCCTCGGTCGCGAATTCATCTGTCGCGTCCTAGCACGAGGCAGTGCGCGCGCATGCGCCCCGCGATGCGAAATTACGAATCAGTCGTGAGCTCAACGAAGCGTGCGGATGGAGAAAGCAGACAATTCTGCTCCCACCGGAAGGCGCTCGAATTGCTGTCAGTTTCGCGATCAACGAACACGAAACCGGACATCCTCCAAAGGTGGAGTTGCTCGGAGAGACGAGTCTGAGGAGAGGGCAGCGACGGCGGACGCACGTACATGAGCCCGCCCACCACGTCACGGATCTCGCCGGACGAGACCACGCTCGTATTCATTCTCTACGTGACGGTCACGTTGGCGCGGGCCGAGAGCGACAGCGACTACCACTTAGGAATTCAAGACTCGACCCTTCGCAAAATGATTGCCGAGATTCTTTATCCCGGTGGTTCGGGGAAATGCCTCACTACCGGCAATCCTTGGGCGTGCCTCATCAGCCATGCGCGAGCGTGTGCCCGCGCACTTCGAGAAACTGAAAACAATGATCAGAAGCTCGGCTCCCGGACATGAAAGAGGAATCATGTTTAATCTGAACCGCCTCGCATTCGGTCTACTCGCCATCGTGGGCTGCGGCGGCAACTCCGTCGTTCACATCCAAGGATCCGGAGAGGCGGGCGCCGGCGACGACGCTGGCTCGAGCGACGGAAGCACTCAGGACCCCGATGGTAGCGCACCCGGCTCCGACGCGTCGACGGCCAATCCCGACGACGGTGTGGCTTCTCATATGCCGTGCGTGCAGGCGAACGGCACAGCGGTCACCGGAGCTTTCGGGCGCCTCGACGGCTTTCTCCGCGCGGTGGTCCTTCCGAACACGGGGTGTGGCGGCGACGCCGACCACGTGCATCTGCGCGTCGAAGCGAACGGCCAGATCTACGATTTTGCGGTGAACATCTATTCGACGAAACCCCCGGCCTCGGACGTCTTCTTTCTCGCGAAGGACGCTCCGCTTCCGAGCGGCGCTTGGACCGAGGGCTGGCACTCGAGCGGCGTGACCCTGGATTACCCGAGTAACCTGAAGGTCACTTCCGGCGACTTCACCCAGACGCCCCGCGCGCAGCTTGCGCCGATGATCGACACTGCGCTCAAGACTGCAAATCACATTTCCGTCTTTGCTACGCCTTATTCGGGCGGGACCGGCGGCGACAAGGTGCACCGAACTAGCGGCGGCGGGGACGGCGCCGTCGTCATCAATCCGACGACCTCCGCTCCGCACTTTCTCCTGTTTCACTTCGTCACGCAGACGTTCTGATCGCAAATAAAAAGCGCCCTCGTTGCGGTGTGCAACGAGGGGGCGGTCAACCTCCGGGACTTGGGCTTTCCGAACGAAGGCCGACTCTTAGGAATGTCCTGTCGATCGCCAAGCGCGTCTTTTTTCTTCAACGCGAGAGACGATTTTCACTTGGGCCGATCGGTATTCGTCGTGACCGGACCCTGCGACCACGTGAGATTGTCGACCAACACGAGCGAGTCCAGCTTCGAGTCGCCCGTGTCCCAAACCATGAGCTCGAGCGTGATTGTCTCGCCGCCCTTTACCGGAGCGTGGGACGTCAACCAGCCCGTTGCACCGCCCGACGAGTTTTGCTGCAGGTCGCCGCAGCCGTCGCCGGTGAGCGCCGCGAAGCCCGTGCCTCCCAGCTCGGCGGTGCCGCCGGGGCATGCCGCCGTGGATGGCGAGCCGAGGAATCCTGCGCAGCCGGTCTTCGTGTTGGGCGTGCACCGATCGAAGAAGCCATTGTTGACGCTGACTGCGTTGTTCTTCGAATCGAAGGAGATGTTGTCCGGCTTCCCACCGTTGAACGCCGACGAGGTCAGGTAGGCGATAAATCCGTCGTTGAAGGTGGTGCAGACGAACTCGGGCCATTCGCCCGAATGAAAGTTGAAATCGATCTGAAACCCCTGCGCGTTTGCGGGCACTTTGATCTGGAGCTTGAGGCTGATGACGTCGTGCACGTCCGGAAGGAGCATCGCGCATCCCGCCGCCGACTTCGGAAAACCGGGCGGAACGGCACCGGAGCCCGTCATCGTTTTCCAGTTGTCTTTGAATAGTGCGGTCGACCCAGAAGCCTCGTCGAACTCGCGTGCCCATCCGCTGCTGAGGACCCCGAGCGACGCGCCCTCGCGTGGTTTTACCACCGATCCGTATTTCGCTAGAATCCCGTGCTGACCCGCGGCCGGTGCCGCCGTCATGCCGTAGCCTTGCGTGTACGCCGCCGAGATGACTCCCCAGTGGGTGGCGTCGCCCTTCTGGCAGAGCCCGAGGGCGTTGACGAACGCGTTCGCGTCGCCGGTGACCGCGAGGCCAGTGTCGCATGTGGGTACGTTGTCGACCTTGCCGTCGGCGTTGTCGTCGCAGCCGTTTCCGGGGACCTCGTAGTTTGCCGGATTCGGTGCGCATGGCATGGAGCCAGGGCCACCCTCGGCAAAAATGCCGCCGCTGCCTCCGTCGGGGTCTCCGTTCGTCGTGCCGTCGCCGAAGCCGCTCCCCTTCGTGCTGCCGCATGCATATCCGGCAGAGACGACGACCAATGAGCAGAGCAGAAGACCGGGAGAGCGCATGGCGTGGTTACTCACTTGACCGGGGGAGCTTTCACCGGCGCGCTGGTGGTGACGCCCGCACCCTTGAAGCTGGTGTTTGCGTAGTTGGTGACCAGGCAGGCCGATCCGTCGTCGTTGTGGATCTCGACGAGGTCTCCCTTGTTCGAGAACCCATACACCTTGTCATCGTACGCTGCGATTCCGAACATGCTACCAAACGTCGCCGGCGAGGCTGCGTTCGTGCACCACGAACCTTTGACGACCTGGCCGCGGATGGCCTTGAGAGTGCTTTGGGTTCCCGGCTTCACCTTCGAGACGTCGAGCTCAATCAGGGTGTCGGTGGTGCCGCAGGTCGAGCCGCTCGATCCCGTGCAGATGCGGACGGTCGCAAATGCCACTGGATTTCCGCCGTTTGCCAGGAAGACGATGTCGCCAGAGAGCGCCCAAGGATGCCCCCCCGCGTCCGCGCCGAGCGTGCCGACTTGGGTGGTCGTCCCGGTGGTTGCGTCGATGCGATAGAGGGCGCCGGCGTCGTTGGCGGCGATGAGTGCCTCCTGCGCGTCCACCGTATTTTCCGGGGCCATCGTCAGCCCGTAGAAGTTCGTGTTGGACCCCGGGAGCGGCCACGTCGCCGCGCAATGGACCGCGCTGCCCGTGACCTGCAGCGGATAGGCGCCCGAGCTGCTGACGCCGAAGAGGGCTCCGTCCTTGCTCACGGCGAGGTCGGTCATCGAGCTTGCCCCGCCTCCTTTGCCGATGCAGTCGAACTTGCCGATCGGTTTCATGGGAGCGGAAATATTCAGCGGATCGAGCTGGAAAAGCTCAGTGCTAGTGTGGGCATAGAGCACGGTGGCTCCGCCGCCCATGTTTCCGCTGCCGGCGTCGATGAATGTCCCGCTGCCGCCATCACCCTGGAATGCCCCGCCATCGGCATCGCCGAAGCCCGATGTATGGGACCCCCCGCACGCTGCGAGAAAGATACCGACGAGGCATGCGGAGCTCCATTTAATTCGCATGCCTTCGAAGGTCCGCGATCCGCGGAATTGATCACGAAAAATGCAGTTTCACGACGCGTTGCGATTTGTCGTCGATCGAGGCGGGCCACTCCGAACATTGGTTGCACGAATGCCGTTTGCGACTAAAGAATCGAGCGGCGCCGCGGCCCGCCTTCGCGCGCCGCTCGAGACGAAACGATGATCTCTTCCTTGAAGCCCTTTGGCGCGGTCGCAGTGGTCACCTTGCTCGCGGCGTTCGGCGCATGCAGCTCGAACAACATCGTCAGGATCACTGGCAGCGGCCACGACGACGGCGGCGTCGGAGACGATGGCGGTCTCGCAGACGGAGCGGCGGGCGACGGCGGCTCTGGAAAAGACGGCGCCATCCTAGGTCCCATTCCACTGACGGCTAACGTGAAGATCATCGCGGAGCCGAACGGGAACGATGCAAGTGAGCTCGTCGCAGCGATCAACGCGGCCACGAAGTCCGTGCACGTCATCATGTATCTCTTCACGTCCACGGCGGTCGAGACCGCCCTCGTCGCGAAGAAGAACGCCGGCCTCGACGTGAAGGTCATGCTGAACAAAACCTTTCCGGCCGGTGGCAGCAACGCCGGGATGTACTCGAGCCTCCAGAGCAGTGGCGTTTCCGTGCAGTATGCACCCGTCAACTTGACTCACGAGAAGTGCGTCATCATCGACGGGGCTGTGGCGTGGATCATGACGATGAACACGACCCAGTCCGCTCCCACCTCAAATCGTGAGTACCTTGCGATCGACAAGGACACCGACGACGTCGCGGAAGCCGAGGCGATCTTCGAGGCCGACTGGGCGAACGCGCCTCCTACGGCGGTGACGGGAAAGCTTCTCGTTGCGCCGATCAATGCGCGGGAACGACTGCTCGGTCTCGTGAACAGCGCGACGACGAGCATCGACATCGAGGGCGAAGAATTCTCGGATACGCAGATCACCCTAGCGATCGCCGCCAAAGCAGACACGGGCGTGAAGGTGCGGCTCGTCGTCTCGAGCGCCACGCCCACGGCATCGCAGAGCGGGGCGATCAACGTTCTGAAGATGCATGGCGGGGCCAAAGTGGTCAGCACCGCCAACCCAACGATTCACGCGAAGGCCATCGTCGTCGACGGCAAAGCCGTCTATGTCGGCTCGGCGAACTTCACGACGGGCTCGCTCAACTACAACCGCGAGCTCGGGATCATCACCGGCACGGCGCCGGAGGTCTCGGTCGTCGCCAACGCAATCCAAACGGACTTCGCGGCCGGCACCCCTCTCTAGTCACTCTCGGGTCTAGTCACTCTCGGGTCTAGTCACTCTCGGATCTAGTCACTCTCGGATCAAAGGGGTGCATCCCCGGACGGCGCCACTATTTCGCGACAGGCGCGCCGGGCAGAAAATCGATGTCGGGCACGGCAGTCGCCGCTCCGCATGCGCCGCCTCCGACACCGAGCACGGAGCCATCGAGGAGCGTAACTGCCGTCCACTCGGTGTTTGGGTTCGGAAGCTTCGCGAAGACCGTCACCTTTCCTAGGATTGGATCCACCTGGTCGACGGAGTCTGCGAGCGACGTGCACGAGTTGTCCACGGTGTACCCGCCCATCACGAGCACGCTCCCGTCGCGCACGAGCGCGCTCGCGTGCCACGTTCGTCCGATGGTCAGCGCATACGGAAGAGTGGCGAAGGCATTGAGCGTGGGGTCGAACGCTTCCATCGTGGCAAGGGGCAAGTGGATCGCGCCGGCCGAGATGCTCGACCCGCCGATGATGAGCACTCGTCCGTCCGGCAGGGTGTGCGCGGTGAGCATGGAACGACCTTCCTTCAACGCACCGACGGAAGTGAACGCGTTCGTCTCAGGGTCGAAGGTCTCCGCGGCGGTGACCGTTCCATCGCCGCCACCGAGGAGGGCCCGGCCATCGCGCAGCCTCACCATGAAGCCGTAAATGTGGCCTTGCGTGTGAGGGAGCATGGTGAAGGCGTCGAGATCTGGATCGTAAATCTCGACGCTCGCGTCGCCCGCGGAGGAGACGAGGACGCGCCCGTCGGCGAGGAGCACCGAGCGCGTGTACGTGCGCGGCAGGTTCAGCGGGCCCTTCGTCGGCGTGAAGGTGTTGGTCGTCGGGTCGAAGAGATCGGCGATCGTCGCGCCCGTAGCTGTTGCAGCGCCGACCACCAAAACCTTGCCGTTCATCAGGGTTATCGCGCTGCTGTGCCACCGCGGCGTAGACATCTTGCCTGCGGCCATGGTCACCGTGTCGGTCGAGCGCGTGTAGATCTCCGCGCTGTCGAGGGCCAAGGCGGCGTTGTCGGGCACAGTCGTTCCGCCGGCGATGAGCACCCGCCCGTCTTGAAGGACGGCTATCCCGGGATCTTCGCCGCGCACGAGCGCCATCGGCTTTTGCTGCCACGGCGTCGTTAGGCCCGCATCGATGTATTGAACGACGTTCTTGAGCGTTGCCTTCATCGGCCCGACGGAGATGGTGAGGTCTTGATTTCCTAGCGGGCCCGGCGGCGTGAGGAGGAGGGCGTTCGACGAATCGATGACGCGGAGCGGAGCGCGTCCGTCGCCCACCATGGCGCGCATCTTCGGTACGAACCCCGACCCGGTGAGCTTCACGTACTGCCCGCCGCTTCGCCACAGACGCGCGATGTCCACCTTCGTCACGGAGAATGCGCAGGCCGCGGTGCCCACGCACACGCCGCCGCAGCACTGGCTTCCGGTGTCGCAGGCGATCGCGCAGTCGCCGCAGTGGGTGACGTCGTTCGACGTGTCGACGCACACGGTGCCGCACGCGTTTTCGGTCGGCTTACAGGCGGGCGGGGCAGCCTCGGCGGGGGCAGCGTCGCTGTCTGCGAATCCACTGTTGCCGGTGCTACCGCAGGCGCAGCCGGGGATGACGGCGAACGAGCAACCAAGGAAAAAGACGACCGCGAGAAGACCACGCATTCGTCGACGATGGTCGGATCTCGCATCCGCTGCAAGCCCCGGTGCGATTATGCCAGCGAGACGATACGGGGTGCGCTCCGTCGAGCTCGCGTGCGAGACGCGGCGCGGGCTACGGGCGATCGAAGCGGGTCGCGTACATGACCGCGCCATCCGCGCCGCGGTAGTACGCGAGATGCGGACGCGCGTCGGAGTCGACGGCGATATCGACCAGTGTGGGCGACGAGCCCGTCGCGAGAACGTTGTCGTCGACGGTGTCGGAGACCCAGCTGATCTTGCCAGCGACGCGCTTCTGCCGTCGGTATTCGAGGTACCCCGTGCCTCCAGTCTGGGGTGTGACGATGGCGAGGTGGATCATGCCATAGCGGTCGGTAGCCATCGCAACGCGGTAGAGCGGGGCACTCGCATTGGGCGATGGGATTGATTGATCGAGCACGGGATCGACGATGGTGACGGTCGGGGTGTCCGTGGAGGAGATCCATGACGCCAATCGGAGCTGAGCAACGACGGCGCCCGTCGGGCGGAAGTAGTATGCGGCGTAGCGCGTCTGATCGACGATCCCCAGGGCAATGCTGAAGCCCGAGATGCCCATCAGATCCGCGTTGTCGAGCGTCTTCGTCGTCGTCCATCCGGTTCCTGCAAACTGCACGTACCGCGGATCGGATGCGCCCGACACGCGCGGATTGTGGAAGGCAACATGCGGCGAGCCGACCTGATCGATGACCTCACTCACTTGACCGGTGCCGACGACGCCGGCGTCCGAGATCCCAGGATGAACGATGGTCGGCGCTCCCCAGCCTGCGCTCGAGCGCAGCTTGGAATAGAGCGTGGTCTGCGAAGGATCGTAGTAAACCGCGCGTACGTCGCCGTTAGGAAGTACGGCGAGCGCGATCTCCGAGGACTGCGCAATCCCGGTGGCGATCGTTTCGGCGGTCGAGGGCGGTCCGGTCGGGTCGATCGTCGCGTAGACGATCTCGCTGTTCGAAGTCTGGTAGGCGACATGAATGCGCGCCCCCGTACCTGCCGCGGCACGGGCCACGAAGCCGAAGTTGTCGAACTGCGAACCGGCGAGGACCGCGATCGCAGGATCCGGCGACAAGCCCGCGTCGCTCAGCGAGCTCGGACGCGCGAAGGTCGCCACGTGGAGCTCGCCTTGATCGGCGGAGAGCTTCGAGTTGTAGGCCACCCCGACACGCAGCGTGCTCGTCACCACCACCGACAGCGCGGTCGTGTCGAGGATCCCGCGCTCGATGACTACCACCGAGCGGTTCACGCAGTTGGGGTCCGCGCGATTCGGCTTCGTCCACGCTTCTGCGCAGGCAAAGTCGGGAGGGCTGTCGCCCTTAGGGCCAGCGTCGCCCGCATCTGCCGCGAGAACGACCTCGGGCCCTCCGGCGTCGGAGCTCGGCCCGTCGCTCAGGCCCGCGTCGTCCCCGCCATCGACGCGGTCGACCGGCGCGTTCCGGAAATCAGAGCAAGCCGCGACCGCCGCGGAGGCGACAACCAGCGATAGAGCGATGCGTTGCAGCACCCGCTAACATTAGCGCTTTCGACCAACCACGGCACCATTCTCTATGAGGCAGCGTTTTGCGCGCTCGGAATCCGCTCTCAGGGGAGAGAGAGCGCCTCGCTGCATGCCGCCGTGTCGGTCGATCCCGCGAGCCACGACAGGAGGCAGGTGTCGCGTGCGTCTCCCTTGACGACGATGGCACCGCCCGTGTGTTTCTCCGTCCCGCGTGCCTTGCGGATGAACGTCAAGCGCTCAGGATTCGCGCCATGATCGGCGACGACGGAGCTCATGATCTCTGGCTCGAGAGTCACGATGGACGCGTACGTTGCGTCGACCTCCGCCGGCGTCGTCTGCCCGCCGCCCGGGATGTCGCCGACGCCGAGCCGCATCCCGTCACTGCCCCACACGCGCAAATTTCGGTAGCGCGTGCCGTGGCAATCGAGCGAGCCGCAGCGATGATCCAGGAACCCGGCGACCTTGTCGAACGACGCTCTGTCGGGCGCGGCCACGGGGGTCACCGCCGCGGAGTCGGGCGTCGAACAACCCTCGATGAGCGCGAGCGCGATGAGCAGCGCTGTGTGCGATTTCATCAACGGGCCCCTCCGTCCGGAAAGAGCGAGGCGGTGGGAACGAGGTAGATGCGCCCCGCTGAAATGCGGCTCGACGGATCGACGTGGCAACCCGCGCACGAACCCTCGCGACCAATGATCGAGCTCATCGTGGCGGTGAATCCGCCAAAGGCGACGGCGACGCGCAGCGGATAAACAGGCTGCCACACGGACGCCTCCACGTAGAACGTGCCGGCGGCGTTGCTCGTCGCGGTGAACGCGGATCCGTTTGCGTCGGTGAGAAAGACGCTTGCCCCAGCGAGCGGTGCGTCGCTTCCGCGCACGCCGTACACGGTTCCGGCGACGCTCATCACCGGGGTCGACGTCGTCCCGTCGTGACAGACGAGGCAAGGCTGGCCGGCGCGGTGAAGCGGACCAGGAGAGACTCCGGGAGCTTCGTCGCCGAGATCGGAGGTGGCTTCACTCTTCACCGGATCGAGCGAGCAAGTCATCGCACCGACCGCAAGTGCCGCGAGCGCGAGGCGCCTCACCATGACGCCTCCAGAGACAGCGCACCGAGCGCGGCCGTGCGGCGCTTGATGTACAGATCGTCAAGGAATCCGGTGTATGTCATGTCGAACGTCGCGCCGAGGACCCACGCATCGAGACGCGAGCGCGGACCGATAGCCCATCGCGCGGTGCCACCGGCGGTGAGGTTCATCAGCGGACCGAGCTCCCGATCCCCCGTGCGAAGGGCGGGAACGGCGTTGCCGGTGGCGACGTAGGCGAGCTTCCAGAAAGACACGGCGGATTGAACGTAATACCGAAGGTGCGGCCCGATGGACCAGCGCTGCGAGACGTCGCAAAGAAGACGCCCGTCCCCCGCGAAGGCTTTCAGGCTCCACGAGTCGTCGTAAAGCGTGCCCTCGACGCGCGCGGTCGCGTGATCGAAGCGATGCGCGAGGCGCGCTGTGACGCCGAAACGATCGCGGGAGAGGGGCAGTCGTTCTAGGACGCTCTCGGGAAGGCGCAGGCGGGTAACGACGTCGAGCGTCGCGCCGGCGGGCACCGACGGAGCCACCGAGGGGGCGAAGAGAGGAATGTAGCGGTAGGGTTTGGACGAGTCTCCGACGTCGAGCGTGAAGTCAGCCGTGAGAGAGACGACGGTGCGGCGGTCGACGACGGACGTCAGGCCTGCCGTGATTGCGTGCTGCCCGAAGGAGTGCGAGTAGATCGAAAACGGGGTCCCGGTGCGGCCGATCAGGTTGTGTCCGTAGCCGTAGCCAACGATGAGCGAGAGGTTCTTCTCGTTCAAATCGCGCGTGAGAAATCCGCCCGCGGCATAGGCGACGTAGTCGGGCTCGTTCGACGTGGAGACCTCGACGGAGCCTCCCCAGGCACCCGGCTTGTAGGAACCGCGCACGCTTCCGGCATGGCGAACCTCGCTCCAGCGCCGCGACGCAGTCGAGACGATGTCGACGGACGCCGCGGACACCACGTCGACGACGTACGATCCATCGACGGACCATCCGGCAGTCGGATTCTCGACGTGTCCCGCGACGCTCGGCGTCAGGACCGCAACGTGATCGGTGTCTGAATAGGCGGCCACGTCGGTCGACGCGCGCTCCACGAGCTTTCCGTCGTCGGCGTCGGCCGCGCTGACCCACGCAAGTACAGCAGCGGCGAGGAGCCCGCTTCTCAATTGCATCCGCAGCCGCTCTCGGCCACCGCTCCACTTCGGGTGGCGCCCTCATGGACCGCGAGCACGTGCTGAGCCGCTGGGCCGGAGACGTCCGCCGCCGTCATGTCCGGCCGAGCGATCGCCCCGCGCTCGTACGGCGCGACGTGCGTGCACGCAGAGGAGACTGCGACGAGCCACGTCAGAAGCGCGCTGCGCGTTAGTTGTTGGGCGCGCCGCACACGAACCATTGCAAGAACTCCGTTCGCTCCTCGTGCGACATCGCTGCGTCAGGCCCCGCGTCCGCCGGCGGCATGAGGCACCCGTTGATTTGAACGAAGGCCGTCGTCTCGATCCGGGTGAGGTTCTTGTACGTGCTGAGATCGCGATCGGACGCAACGCCACCACGCGAATGGCAGGGGAGGCATGTCCGCTTCGCGAGCGGCGCAATATCCAGCGCGTAGCTCGGCGCTTGCGGGCAGCTGCTCGGAAGCGCGCCTACGCACGTGACTTGCGGCGCCGAATCGGGAGTGAATGCGCCTTCCTTGTCGGGCACATTAGGATCGTTCCCGTGGACGTCGGTGCACCCGGCGATCAGGATCAAGGTGAGCAGAGCGAGGGCCAGCGCTCCTCGCGCACCGTCAGGGAAGCGTAACGCGGAACGCGGCGTGTCCATGCGGTGAGTCGGGGCTGTCAGTGCAGTCATCATGGAAGTGAAAACGAACGGTCCATTGGCCCGCACGGTCGAACACGATGTTGCCAGTGTACACGCCCGCGCCGGCTGTGGTCTCGGTCAAGGTCGTCACCGTCGGGCTGGGGTGCGTGCTCTTGTTGTCGCAGGCCGCTGCGGGGTCTGTCGGAATGAAGACTTCGGTGATGAGGCCCGTGAGCATGCTCGTGACCGGCGTGCTGCCTCCCTTCAGCGTGACCGACACTGTAAACGGGACGCCTCCCGCCCCCTGGCAGAGCGCGCCCGCCGTCCACTTGACGTGGTACTTGCAATCGTCGTCGTCCGCCTCCTGGCCGTACATCGTCGCGCCCCAATCACACGTGGAGCCAGCGTCGGCGCCTGCGTCCAGGGGAGCGCCTGCCTCCGCGGTGCATGCCGCTGCGTTAATCACCTGCACCGGCATCCCCATGCAATGCGTGTCCGGCGGCCCAGCGGTCGTTATGCCAGGGCTCGCGCACGTGGCGGGCGCGGTGTCTTTGTTGTTGGCCGAGTCGCGCGCGCCAGAGTCGCCGCCCGGATTGTTCGTGGTCGACGAGCAAGCGCCAATGACGGCCATCACTGCGATTGCCGGCAGGATCGCTGCGATTCCGAACGAGCTCGCCACCACCGATTTCTTAAGCATTCGACACTCCTTGAAGCTGCGGGCAATCGACGAAGCAGCACGGCGCACGAGAGCGTAGCGACTTGAAGGGCCACGCCGTTAGCCCTAGCACGCTACGCGCATGGGATGCTTCCAGCCTGCGCCAAATTGCGGCATCGCACCTCGGTGTGCGAGGTGCCACACTGACCCCATGGCTCGACGTTGCCTGCTCGCGCTGCTGGTCGCTCTCGTCGGCTGCGGCACGTCAACGCCCGTCGCGCCAGCGGACAGCGCAGATGGCGCAACGTTGCCCGCCGCCCCCCTTCGCACGATCAACACCGACGCCGGCAAGCTACGGGTCGACATCCGCACCGGTCCGCAGCAGCCGCCCTCGCGGGGCACGCAAACCATCGAGCTCGCGATCGTCGATGCGATGACGAACGCTCCAGCGACCGGGCTCACGATCGTGGTCGTCCCCTGGATGCCAGCGATGGGCCACGGCACGTCGCTCACTCCGTCAGTCAACGAAGTTTCGCCGGGAACGTACGTGATCACCAACGTCGGCTTCTTCATGCCCGGGACGTGGGAGCTCCGCACGGTAATCTCGGGTCCAGTTGCGGATCATGCGGCGCCATCGTTCCAGATTCCATAAGCTGTTCACGACCATCGCGGCATCGGCCGCTCTCGTCGGTGTGAGCCGGCAGGCGCGCGCCCAAGCATGCTGTGCGGGGACGGGCGCCATCACTCCCGCACGACTGACGGCTCTCGAGGTCGCCCTCGTTGGAGTCCAGGTGAAAGGCGGTGCGAGCCTCGGGTCGTTCGACGGTGCGGGTCGCTACGCGTCGTCTCCGTCTGGCGCTTCCGAGCTCACCTTCGAACAGGATTTGTTTGGAGCGCTGCGGGTGCTGAAACGCGGGCAAGTGGCCCTGGTGGTTCCACTCGTGGAGACGCGCCGCACGAGCCAGCACGTCGCCGAGACGGGCGGGGGGCTTGGTGATCTGAACGCCAGCTTTCGCTACGACTTCACGCTCGCCGGTGCGTCGAGCGTCATCCCGGGGATCGCCGCGCTCGCCGGAATCACCCTTCCTACAGGCACGCCGCCCGATGCCGCGAGCCTAGGACCCCTGGCCACAGGCGCGACGGGAATCGGCGCGTTCCAGCTCAATGTCGGCGCGGCAGTCGAACAGACCTTCGGGCGGTGGCGCGTCAACCTCACGGTCATCGCGGCTCAGCGCACGGCCCGCACTTTCGGGGCGCCGCCCAACGCCATTCACGAACGACTCGGTGCCCAATGGACCACATTCGCGGCGGTCGCGTATACGATGCCGAGCGAGATCACCGTCGCCGTGAGCGCATCGTACGCGATCGAGGGGGACGCGACGATAGACGGCGTCGACAGGCTCGGCACCGCGCATCGTCTTCCCACCCTCACCCTCGCTGGCGTGCTCCCGCTGAGCGACACCTGGCGTCTTCAAGGAGCGATCTACGACAACCCGCCGATCGGGCCGCTCGGCTTGAACCAACCCGCAGGCGCTGGCTTGCTCCTGACTGCGGTGCGCTCGTGGATGTAAACGCACCCTGACACTACGAGTGTTGAGTCACGTACGCCACGGTCTCGCAAATTCGCCACACTCAATTACGCTGAAATACGCGCGATTGCCGTTTTCAGTGGCGGGGCCGTGAAATTGCAAAGGCCCCAGGCATGTCTGATCTCGTTGTCATCATCCTCGTGGTTATTCTCCTTGGCGGCTGGGGCGGCGGACTCGCCCTCAACATCGGCGGGGGGTTCATTCACCTGCTCCTCGTCATCCTCGTGGTGGTCGTCGCGGTGCGACTCCTCCAAGGCCGCAGGGTCTAGTCACTCGCAGTTGCGCTCGTTGTCGGAAAAGCTTCGCGGGTCGCTTGGGGAATAGAAACGTCGTCATCGGCCGCGAATTCGTCGCGCGCGCCGGTGACGACGAACGGTCCACCGAGCTCCTCCGTAGTGAGCTCGTCGCGAATGTCCTCCGCCATTTCTTCACCGGAGGTCACGGCGCTCACGAAGCTCTGGCCAAGTACGTTCGCTAGGTCATCCGAGGCTCGGCGATGGTTAGTGTCGCGGCCGAAAGGATCTGGGAGAAAGGCATCTGCATCGTCTGATCGTTCGTGCGGCGCGGGCTTTGTATTCATGATTGGCCTCTGGGGTTGGATTGACTTTGAGCGACCGCGGACTTGTGTGACGCGGCCAACACTTCGATGACGTGACGAACGACCTCGGCTCCGTCCATAGGCTTGGCGAGGAAGCCATCGCAGCCGAGACCCTCTTCGCCCGGACCGGGAACGTCGTAGTGGTGCGCGCTCACCGCGATCACGGGCACGTGGCACGTTCGCGGATGTTGCTTGATGCGCCGTGTCGCCTCGTAGCCGTCGAGCTTCGGAAGGTGAAGGTCCATCAAGACCAGATCGGGCTGGAGCTCGATGGCCCGCTCGACGCCCTCGAGCCCGTCGCTCGCCTCCGCAACGCGGAACCCCGAACGTCGGAGGAAGATCGCGTACGCCTGCCGGATGTCCTCATTGTCCTCGACGTACAGGATCAGATGGAATGCCTTTCGCGACGTGGCGGCGCTGCTCCAGCGTCGTTCTTTGGGTGTTCGCTCCATGACATCGTCCTTCCCTACCATCGCGCAAGCGCCGAGGCGTAGAACCCGCGTGGCATGCGCATCGTGATTGCGCGCCCGCGATCCGCTTTCGCGTCAGGTCTAAGCAAGCGACGCAAGAAACTATCCAAATGGCTCAGAGAACCTGCGGTCCGTAAATCTAGGCAGATCGTCGGATGCGCGGCACGAGTGGAGCACGTCTGCGCGTAGCGTTCTGCCCCTCCTGAGGCGAGTCCGCGCGAACGTGACCGATGTAGAACGTGTCGTATGTGTCAGCTCGGCGGCATGGTCGTAGTGCGGGGCCAGATCATCGGGCGAGCTGTCGTGATGTTTCTTAGCGGCGTGCGATCCGTCGCGCGTCATGACACCGTCGCAGCGATCGCAGACCATGAGTGACACGCGCGTGACCGATGGCATCGCAAGGAGCGGCAAGACCCTGAAACAACGTTCCATCGCGCTTGCTCCATCAAGCGGAGTTTCCGCGCTTCGTCCCCCACGTGCCGATTCAATCGACGCAGGGCGGTTCGCGTTCACCTTGCTCGTCGGAGCTTTGCTGCTCTTCTCCATCGAGCCGATCGTGGCGAAGATGCTCTTGCCGCTCCTCGGCGGCGCGCCCGCGATATGGACGACGTGCATGCTCTTCTTCCAGACGACGCTGCTCGTCGGCTACGGATATGCGCACGCAATGCCGGCGTGGATGGGGCTTCGCCGGTACGCGCTTTTGCACGCCGTGCTCGTCTTCGCGCCTCTCCTGGTTCTGCCGATCACGTTCAACGAGGTGTCCATCGCGGCGTGGTCGAGCACGAACCCCGTTGGGTCGCTTCTCCTGCTTTTGTCGACCCGCGTGGGCCCGCCGTTCTTCGTCTTGTCGACCACCGCGCCTCTCGTGCAACGCTGGTTTTTTCAGGCGAGCGCGGGGAAGGACCCCTACTTTCTCCAGGTCGCAAGCAGCGTTGGAAGCCTCGTCGCCCTCGCCGCGTACCCGCTCTTCCTCGAACCGCTGATCGGTCTTCGCGCGCAGGGTGAGCTCTGGCAGGCGGTGTACCTGCTCTTCGCCGTCCTCGTCGCGTCGTGCGCTCTCGCCGTGTGGCGCACGCCATCCGTGCCCGCGTCACTCGCGCCGTCGACGGAGGAAGCTTTCTCTCGGCAGCGCATCCTCCGCTGGCTCGCGCTGGCGTTCGTTCCGTCGAGCCTTCTCTACGGCGTCACTACGTATCTCACGACGGACATCGCCTCCATCCCTCTCCTCTGGGTGGTACCGCTCGGACTCTACTTGCTCACGTTTGCGCTCGTTTTCGCGAGAACACCGCCTCTTTCCCAGCGATCCATGACGCGACTCTTGCCGCTTGCGGTCACCTTTGCGGCCCTGGCTCTCATCGCCGAGGTGACGCGGCCGGCATGGCTCGTCGTCCTCGTGCACCTAACCATGTTCTTTTTATCCTGCATGGTCTGCCACGGTGCGCTCGCTCACGATCGGCCCTCCGGCGACAAGCTCACCGCATTCTATTTCTTTCTCTCCGCCGGCGGCGTTCTCGGCGGCGTCTTCAATGCCCTCGTGGCGCCCGCGATATTTGCGGGGCTCGCCGAGTACCCGATCGCGATGGTGCTCGTCTGTATTTGCCTTCCGGTCGGCGTGTCGTCACGTCGGCTCTACTACGCGATTCCGATCGGCCTCTGCGCGCTCGTGGCGGCGCTCGCGTTCGGTGGCCGGCTAGCTCCGGCACGAGCTACCGGGCTCGCCGTTGCCGTGGTGTGCGGCGTTCCGCTTCTGCTCAACTACGCGCAGTCTCATCGACCGCTACGTTTCGCCCTCGGAATCGCCGCCATTCTCGCGCTCGGAACCGCATACGTCGGCGCGCGCTCTCCTTTGCTGACCCGCGAGCGAAGCCTCTTTGGCGTAGTAACGGTCACGCGCGACGCGACCGGCAAATTCGTGGAGCTCACCAACGGCAACACGCTGCATGGTCGGCAGAGCACCGTGCGCGAGCGGCGACGCGAAGCCCTCGGTTACTACCATCCGACCGGTCCCCTCGGCTCCCTCTTCGCGGCCTACGATCAGAGCCCCGCGGCCCACGCCGTCGGCGTGATCGGGCTCGGAGCCGGAACCATGGCTAGCTACGCGAGGGCCGGCTCTACGTGGACGTTCTACGAGCTCAATCCGTTCGTCGTTCGGATCGCCGAAGACCCGAAATACTTCACCTACCTCGCCGACGCATTTCCGGAGCCGCACGCAGGCGCGCTCACGATCGTCGTCGGTGACGCCCGACTCCGTCTTCGCGATGCGGCCGCTGGCGTCTACGGCTTGCTCGTCGTCGACGCTTTTAGCTCCGACGCCATTCCGGTTCACCTCCTTACGCGCGAGGCGATTGCCCTCTATTTCCAGAAAATCGCGGTGCATGGCATGCTCGCGCTCCACGTTTCGAATCGGTATTTCGACTTGAAGCCGGTCGTCCTGGCCCTCGCGCGCGATGCGGGTCTCACGGCGCGATCGAACGACGACATAGACATCGACGCCGCGCTGTTTGCGCAGGGGAAGTCGCCGTCGCAGTGGCTCGTGCTCGCTCGCGAAGATGCCGACGTACGCGCGCTCGAAGCGCTGGACCCGCGCTGGGCTACCTTGGCCGCGGAGGCTC
>JAYTOU010000052.1:0-90937 GCA_043747615.1 Myxococcales bacterium
TTGACGATGTAGCGCTTTCTCATGCCCAAGCATGGAACATGTTCACGCGTCGATGGAAAGCGAAACCCGTCAGCTCAATGGAACCGAGGCACTAGTTGGTGTTGCCCTTGTCTTTTTCCGCTTCGGGGTGAAGCGGGATCACGCGGGTCGCCGGGGCACTTCCACCGGCCGCCGGGTCTTCGCGAATGAGGACGACGTCGCCATCGCGAACGCGGTCGACTCGCCAATTGAGCTGGTAGTCCGCGCCATTCGATCCACCGGTGTGGACGATGTCGGGGCGACCGAGAAAATCTCCGTGTTTGACGACCCATCCCTTGTTCGTGGGATCTACGAGCATGGCCCGCGAATATTCGCCGCCGGTGACGATCGCCACGAGCTTCAATTCATCGAGCGAATATTGGCTGAGCAGCACGGTGCGCTGGTTGATGACGGGCTTCCGACCTTGATCGACGAAGAGAGAGATGTACGAACGAAACGGATCGCGGTTGCGATCACTCTCGACGAAATCACTCTCGGTGTACTCGGGCGTCTTCGCCGCGAGGGCAGCGAGCCCCGCATCGACCACTGCCGCCGATTGTGCTCCACGTAGGGCCGGGGGCGCTGGCGTCGAGGATTGACCCACCGGAGTCGCCGGCTTGTCGGCGCACCCGACGAGAAGCATCGAGGAAAAAACGAGGGGGATCGCGCGTTTCATGTTGGCCGCCTCATTTCGGGGGAGCAGCGGGCTTCGCGGCACGCGGGACGTGGAACGTGGTGGCGAGGCATTTCGCTTTGAGCCTCACTTCGTCCCCTTCGATCTTGGGATCCGTGAGCTGGATGTTTTCGACGTTGATGATGCGATCGAGCTTGCCGACCTCGTGGACGAACTTGGCAATCTGCTGAAAACGCCCGGAGAGCTCGAGGGACATAGGCACCTTGGAGAAGAAGGCTTCCGTCTTCTCGTCCATCGGCTGCCACCCCTTGAGATCGACGCCGCTCACGTTCGACACCGTCTGGATCGAAGACAGGAACGCGGCGACCTCGGTGTCGGCGGGCAGAGCTTTGTTGAGATCGCGCTGCCGCTGCTGACGAAGAGCGAGCTCGTCGCGATCCTTGAAATAGCCGGCTTGCGCTTGTTGCTGGCGGGCAAGCTCGGCGAGCAGCTCGTTGCCTTGCCGGGTGGCGGCGTCGATCTTGGCCGCGACCTCCGTGTAGAAGATCAACCAGTAGGCGGCCGCGGTGAGGGCGACCATGAACACCCCGAGCGCTAAGCGAATCGGCAGGGAGAGTTTGCCGAGAGAGCCTTGTGCGAGAGCGGCCATGTCAGTACCTCGCCTTCGCGCTCAGCTCGAATCTGACGAGCTCGAGGTGGGTCACGCCATCGGTGATCTTCGTCGCAGGCAGGAGCTTCACGTCATAGAAGTAGTCGCTCAGCGTGAGGCGGCGCAAAAATTCGGACACGTCTTCACCATCGCGAGCGAGCCCAGAGAGACGCACCAAGCGCTCGCCCTCGCTGTAGGAAGTGAGCCAGAGGCGGCGCACGTCCCAGTTCGGATTGGGAACCGCCCCGGGGTTGTCGCGTTTGAGCTGCTCGAGCTTGTCCCTGTCGGTCGTCGGCCCGCGGCCTGGCGAGAGCATCTTCGAGACTTCCAGGAGGACGGAGGTCGGGCCGGTACGTGCAGCCTGCAGCTTGAAAATCGCTTCTTCGCGATCGCGGAGCTCCTTCAGCTGGGCCTTGATCTCGCCGTGGTTGGCGATCTGACGCTTGATGTCGTTGATGTTGGCGTCGACCTTCTGATTGTTCTGGGTGATCTTGAGGAGCGCGTCTTGTTTCGAACTGTGGAAAAAGGCGAGCGCGACTATCTCGAGAACGAGGGCGCCGAGGATCGCGAGCATCCACAGCTGGCTCCCTTCGGCGGAGCTTTTCCGCGCCGCTTCACGCTTCTGCGGAAGAAGGTTTACTCGAATCACTTCGGCCTCCGGACTTCGTTGGAGACCTTCTGCACTGTGTCTCGATTATCAAGCCGGTTAGGGACCTTCTGCACTGTGTCTCGATTATCAAGGCGGTTCATGCCCGTCGCTCCTTGTCGCAGCGGAGGCTGAGGCCGATGGCCACGACCATCTGTGCGGCGCGGGCACGCAGGTCGGCTTCGTTGATGCCCTTACCCTCCACGGTCAGGTTCGTCATCGGGTCGAACACCGTCACCGGGACGCGCGCGCGCTTCTCGACGGCCATGGCCAGAGGCGCGAGGTACGCGCTTCCTCCGCACATGTAGATCCGTCCGATCTCCGTTTCACCGCTGGTGGCGAGATAGAAGTCCAACGAGCGCTGGATCTCTCCGGCGAGCGCGTCACACGCTTGGGCAATCGCGCCGTGCACTTGCTGGGGAACGGCGTGCGGCTGCACCGAGGTCGTTTTGTAGGCCTCGGCCTCGTCGAATGAGACGGAGAGCTGCTTCTGGATCTCTTCGGTCACCGCGTTTCCGGCGTTCGTGATTTCGCGCGTGAACGCCGAGACCCCGCGGGAAATGATGTTCAAGCTGGAGATGGCTGCGCCCACGTTCAGGAGCGCGATGGCTCCTTCCTGCGGAAGGCCGGCGGTGTGCTCGAAGATGTTCTGGATGGTGAAAGCGTTGATGTCGACCACGACCGGTTTCAACTTCGCCTCTCGTACGATCGTCGCGTAGTCGTTGATCTCATCCTTCTTCGCGGCAACGAGGAGGAGATCCATCTGCCCGGCCTCGGGACGGCGGCGCAGGACCTCGTAGTCGATGGACATGACCTTGATGTCGAAGGGAATGTGCTGCTCCGCTTCCCAGCTGATCTGCTCTTCGAGCTCTTCGGCGGTCATCATGGGTACGGTGATTTTGCGCACGATCACCGATTGGCCGTACACGCCGATCGCCACCTCTCGCTGCGTGATCTTGTTGTCGTGAAACACGCGCTGCAACGTCTCGGTCACCACGCCGGCGCTCATTACGTGCCCATCGACGATCGTCTGAGGGGGGAGCGGTGCATATCCGTATTTGACTACGGAAAAGCGCTTTCGTGACTCTTTGAGCTGCACGACTTTGATCGCGCTTGCTCCGATGTCGACGCCGACGAGGTTCTTACCTTCGGCCATGTTTGTCGCTCCTTATCGCGTTGCGAACGTCTTATGCCCGGTTAGTGTGGCACCCGCGTTCGTCTGCCGTCAAAAACGGTGCAAAAAACGAGATTCAAGAGCAATCGCATAGGATTCACGAGCAATCGCATAGGCTGGGTCATCGAACGCCGCACTTTCTCCCTGACTCCAAACGGGTTTGCGGTATGAGAACGCCCATGTCGGCCCGTGTGCGTACGATGATCTGGCTCCTGCCCGCGCTCTTCGCGCCCTCAGCCGCGCGCGCGGATGCCACCCACGTGATCGCCCGAGGTCACACGCTCGAGGCCATCGCTCACCGCTACCACGTGCCCGCGAAGTCGATCGTGGATGCCAACCACATCAAGGATCCAAACCATCTGAAGGTCGGCGACACCCTGACCATTCCAGGCGTCGACGCTCCTAAAGCGGGATCGCCGTCAAAGCCTGGGCAGCCGGGAGCAAAGCCGGCCGCACCGCTCACCTACGCTCTTCGGGCAAAGACGCCGGGCGTCATCCACGCCTTACGCCTCGCGACGAGCGAGGATTTCACGGCGCGGGTGAGCGATCGCCGCGGGCGCCTTTCGCCGACGGCCGTGAAGACGTTCGAGAAGATACTCAGCTACCCCGGGAATCAGACGCACCCGATCGACCCGCGCCTCATCGCCCTCGTGGGGATCGTCTCCAACCATTTCGGAAGCCGGAAGCTCGAAGTCATCAGCGGCTACCGCCCGTACTCGCCCACGCAGCACACCGCGCATTCGAACCACAACGTCGGCAAGGCCATGGATTTCCGGGTGGTAGGGGTGCCCAACGAAGTCTTGCGCGACTACTGCCGCACGCTCCACAACGTCGGCGTAGGGTACTACCCGAACAGCACGTTCGTGCACCTCGACGCGCGCAGCTCGCCGGTCTTCTGGATCGACTACTCGAAGCCGGGCGAGCCCCCGCGCTACAACTCGCCGAACGTCGACGCGGACGAAGGAACGAGCGACGTGGGAGAAGAGATCCACGCGCCTTCCGAGCCGGCGACCGATACCCCGCCCATCCCGATTCCCCTTCCTTCGGCCCTCCCCGCGCAGCTTCCGACGCAAGTTCCCGCGCCAGCCGCACCTGGGTCAAATCCGACCGCGCCAGCCCCCTGAAGTCAGGTTTGACTGGGTCGATTTTGACTGACGCGTTCCCCTACACGAAGTTCTAAGGGTGAGAACGCCAATTTCGTCATGGCACGTTCGACGCATTGTGCGTCGTCATGAAGCCCACCGTCACCGCCAAGATCGCCGCGCCGACCGCACCTAGCGCCGCAGAAATTCTTTCGTACATGCCGCTCGTTCATCAAGTGGTCTCGCGCTTCATGGGGAACGTGCCGCCGAACGTTCTGCGCGACGATATCCTCGCCGCGGGCACCTTCGGCCTGATCGATTCGCTCCGGAAGAACGGCCCCGAGCGCGGACCGGCATTCGAGTGGTACGCGCGCATCCGGATCCGCGGTGCGATCTTCGACGAGCTCCGCACCCAAGACTGGCTCTCGCGCCGGGCGCGAAGCAAGGTGACGCAGGCTGCAGCCGAGCGCGGTACCACGGCGCGTGCGGTGGTGATCGGCTTCGACGACCTTCCGACCTCGAGTCAGGCTCACTTTGCCGATCACAACACCGCCGATCCCCTCGCGCAGGTCGTGGAAGGCTACGATCGCCGGATCCTTGCCGAGGCCGTCGCCACCCTCCCCGAGCGCGAGCGAAAGATCGTCGCCATGCATTATTTCCAGGGAGTGCAGTTCAAAGACATCGCCGCCGAGCTGGGCGTGAGCGAGCCCCGCATCTCGCAGCTTCACTCGCGGGCCGTCGGCCTCCTCCGCGCGGCGCTTACCCGTAGCGAAGCCGCCTGAACTACGAGCTGAGCTACGGCGCCGACGTGCTCACTGCGGTCTGCGCGTCGAAGCGAAACGAGCGCGGTCGAAGCGGTGTGCCGAGGCCGTAGAGAATCGATTCTTCGTAGCGGGCGCGTGGAGGAGAGACGCTTCCCGCGCGATCGAAGAGCGGTGACGGATGCGAACCGCGATCGAGGAGAACGGCACGTGTGCAACCTGCACGTTTCAGGGCATCTGCGAGAGGTGCGTCGGTCGCGAAGGTGCCACGGGCGATCACCACCCTGCCCCGCTCCGTGATTCCTAGAGCCGAGCGAGCTTCGTGCGGACCCCGAATGTTTGCGAGTGGAGCGACGTCTCCTCCATCGAGAATCAGCGGCAATTCAGCCAGATCCGTGTTTGGAGCCATGGGCGACACCTCGGCGGACTTGAGGATCGCGAGCGACCCGTCGGCGCCCACGACGATCGCCGCTTCATCGGCACCTGCGCGCAGCGGCATGACCATGCGGCCTGCGGTACCAAGGCCGCGGGGATGTTTCTCCATTCCGATCCCGAGCCCCAACGCGAAGAGCACACGCTCGGCATCCGCCGAAGCAAGCTCGGTGGTCGGTAGCGATCCGGTCTTCGCATCCGGCTCCTTGGTGCCTGCTCGAATGCGGTACGACGCGCGCCCAGACTCGATGTCGACGAGCTCGACGGGGCCATCGCGCCCGGCGAGCTTCGAGCTCCATATTCCCGCCATCCAGCTCGGCGCGGGCTGCGTCCCTCCATCGGGTTGCCAGCCGCCGGCGTCGGCGAGCGCGGGCGGCGTGGGGTCGCGCTGCAGGACGTAGAAGAAATCTTTTGGCGCATACTCGATGAAGCGATCGGTAGAGATCTGCATCAACGGAGTCAGCGTTTCCGCCCTGTATTTATGGCCTTTCAGCTCCTCGATGGCGCTGAAGATGAAACCCGTGTGATGCGGGTTCATGTCGAGGTGCATGCCGTACGAGCACCCGGCCATGAGCATCGCTTTGCCGAGCACCGTCGCGCTGACGTCGTCCCCCCACGCGTAGATGACGTGGCCGGACGCGGTGGTGCACATCCCCGAGCGCTCGGTCTGCATTCCGTTTCCGGGGAGGGTGTAGCCCCACAGCGCGCGCTTGGTCGGATTCACCTGGCCGAGGTCCACGAGCGGATCGAGGTTCTGTCGGAACGAAACGATGTCGCTGTCGGGGATGTCGCGAATCCCAGTCACCTCGTGGCTGTTTCCCCACGACCCAAAGCCCACGCGTCCATCGGCGAAGAGGACGACGCTGGCGGCTCCCGGCTGGGGCGGCAGAAGCACGCGCTTGTGAACCATCATCCCGTAGTTGCCGTGCTCCGTCTTGAAGGCGCCGTTGAACTCGGCGACCACCCGCGTCGCGATCGCAGGATCCCGTGGAATTCGGCCCGGCCCGTGATTTCCGGTGAGCGGCTTCGGGTCCTCGGTGCCAGCTTCCATTTCGAGGTCGAGCTGACGCATGTCCATGGCTACCAAGATCACTTGCACGTACGGGCGTTCTTGATCGGGACGCACGAAGGTGCGGACGAACATCGGCGGCGCTCCGGGAGCGCTCTTCTTCATCCAGGAGAGCTTCGGCGCTTGCCACTGACCTTCGCCGGGCTCGGGCGTTTTCCAGATCGAGGGCATGCTCGCCGGAGGCCACGACGCGTCGTCCCCGCCGAGCTTCGACCCATCGAGGATCGTCGCCGGTGGGGGTTTGAGTTCGGAAGCGTCAGCAAGAGTCTCGGTGGCGTCGGCTCCGTGAAGCTTGAAAGCAAGCTGTTTTGCCGCATCGCGAAGGGCAAAGACCCGTTCCTCGAGCCAGGCGATGGGAGCCGGACCGATCCACGAAACGGCGCGCACGGTGTCGACCGCCCACAAGATGAACGGCTTTGGAAGGTGACGCGCAGCCTCGGCATGCATCCCCGCGATCGCTGGCACGAGCTCACCGCGCGCAGGATCGAACGTCGCGTGCTTCACGCCATTGTCGAACGCGAGATCGATCGCCAGCGAATGATCTTCGGCCAAGGTGAGGCCGAGGCGCTTGGCCGGTTGATCGAGGGTCACGTCGACGCGGCGGATGCCCGCGCCACTTCCCGTCTGCTGCGCGTTGGTGAGGTACGAAAGCGCAGAGTCCCGTAAATTCAAAGCCGCTCTGGCCTCTCCCGCCAGATCGAGAATGCTCACGCTCTGCTCTTGTCCGTACGCAAATGTTCCGAACGCCGCCTCCGTGTCACGCAGAACGAGCGCGTGATCATCGCCGAGCGGCGTCGACGTCAGGTTGTGCGCCTCGCCTACGTCAATCGGGCGCCCTTCCGGCGTGAGACGCACGCGCGCGCGGTACACATCGCGTGGCGACTTGGCCGCATCACTCCCCAAGAAGAGGGCCCAGCGGCCGATGGTATAGTCCGCGAACGAGCCTCCCGAAGGCTCCCAGCGCACGTCCTCCGGAGAGACATTTCCTCCGTGATGAACACGCTCTCCCAGGGCGAGAGCGAGGGCACCAATCTCTTTTTCAGGCGGCGCTTTTCGCAACGCGGCGGCACCTAGCGCGACCGCACCGCACGCCACCGCGATACGGAGACGAAGGTATCGATCGAAAAGTGCGGAGGGCGAAGACACTGCGTTTGCGGCCTACAAAGGAGCTTTGTCGGTAACTGCTCGACCTCCGCAGGTCAAGTTTGAGCCCTTCAGTCGAGCAGGCGCGCGAGCTCCGCGGGAAGCTCGCACGTGACGTCGAACGCATCGACGCCCGGACCGCCCGCAAACGCGACGCGTGACGCGTGGAGCGCATGACGACCGAGCCCTTCGACGGCCTCGCCGCCGTAGAGAATGTCCCCGACGAGCGGATGATCGATAGCTGCAAAGTGCACACGGATCTGATGCCGCAGGGCGCGGGAGACCTTCACCTCGACGAGCGCGCGCTTTCCTGACCGCCGGACCACGTCGTACGAGGTCGACGCCGGACGCGGCGAGTTGCGCATCACGTCGCGCGGGTGGATGCACGCGTAGACGCGCTTTTGATCCTTCGGGTGATTGGCGATCGGAAAGTCGATTTGTCCCGTGTCAGGAAGCCCGTCTTCGGAGCAAATGAGGAGGTACCGCTTTTCGATCCGTTCCTCTTTCAGCGCCCCGAGGAGCGTCTCCGCCGCCTCGGCGCTTCGAGCAGCAATCACCAGTCCCGAGGTGTCCGTATCCAGTCGGTGGACGAGACCAGGCTCACGCGGCGAGTAACCAACGCCCTGCATCTCCGGGTAGCGAGCGACCAGCGCGTTCGCGAGCGTGTCGGTTTCGGAGGGGCGAAGCGGAGCCGTGGGCTGCCCGGCAGGCTTGTCGACCACCACCACTCCTTTTCCTTCGAAGCAGACGACGAGCGGCAGATCGGGCGAGGGAATGGCCGGCGCGTTGGAATCTGCGATGTCACCGGTGTCGATGGCAATCACGTCTCCCGTGGAAACGAGCGCCCCTTTGTCTCGGTGTCGACCGTTGACCCGAACCGCGCCCGCATCGATGGCCTTCTTCAACCGCGCCCGCGACAGCCCCTCGCCCAGCTGGGCTGCGGCGCGATCGAGCCTCGTTCCATCGAGATTTTCAGGCACTTTGTATTCTTTGGTCGTCACGGGCGCAAGCTACCACGGCGACGTCGCGCAGGAGCGATTGGTGTGGTAGCCCCTCTGCCGTGGATAACTCGCGCGTCGCCGCCGTGTTTGAAGAGCTCGCCGATCGGCTCGAGCTACTCGGAGACAGCCCATTCAAAGTGCGCGCATACCGGGCATTTGCCGCGGGAATCCGCGTGCTAGTCGAACCGATCGAGGACATCGCCGCCCGCGACGAGCTCATCGAGATGCCGGGCGTCGGCAAAGCGATCACCAAGAAGGTCGAGAGCCTGGTCGCCACGGGAACATTTCCAGCCCTCGAAAAAGCGCGCGCCGAGACGCCGAGCGGCCTCCTGGAGGTCCTAAAAATTCCGGGGCTCGGTCCAAAGTTGGTGCGCGTCGTGTGGCAAGAGGCCGCCGTCACCAATCTGCCCGAGCTTCTGCGCGCGTGTGAAGAAGATCGGCTGGCGAAGCTCCCATCGATCGGCCAAAAAAAGCAGGCGCGTATTCTGAGCGCCGTGAAAATCCTCCTCGAGGGTGGGGGCGGAGTGCTTCTCGCTCTCGCGCTCGACGGCGCCCGCATCATGATCACTGCGCTGGAAGAGGCGGGGGCCAAGCGCGTGGCGGTCGTGGGCGAAGCACGCCGCGGGCTCGAAATCGTCCACGAGCTGGTCTTGATCGTGGACGGCCTCACCGTTTCGCAGATCGCCAAATGCCTGAAAAAATCGGACGATGAGCTGCTGCTGGAGGGTCTCGTCGAGTCTGCCGGCGAAGTCGCGGTGACCCTGCAAGCGCGAGGGCGGGCCCGTCTCTACCCGGTAGCGCACGCGGCGTGGGTGACGGAGCTCCTCACGCGCACCGGCGACGCCGCGCACCTTAGCTGGCTCGAAGACCGCGCGGAGAAGAAGGGCGGCCTCCGCAAAGTCGCGCAGGGCGCTCGCTCCGAAAAAGAGGTGTACGAGGCCCTCGACCTACCGTTCATTCCACCCGAGCTCCGCGAAGGACCGTGCCCACTCGTGCCCGCGGACCTCGTGGATGACGGGGCCGTGCGCGGAGTGTTCCACGTGCACACCGACTGGAGCGATGGAGTGGCGACGATCGTCGTGATGGCCCAGGCCGCCGCAAAGGCCGGAAACACCTACGTGGGGATCAGCGATCACTCGCAGGCGGCGAGTTACGCCAACGGCCTCACCGCGCTCCGTCTGAAGGAGCAAGCGCTGGCCATGGTCGCCGCGCGAAAAGAAGTTCCGGAGATCACGATCCTTCACGGGGTGGAGGTGGACATTCTCGCCGACGGCACGCTCGATTTGCCTGATGAATGCCTGGAATCCCTCGATTTCGTGATCGCCAGCGTGCACACGAAGTTCAACATGTCGATGCCGGACATGACTGCGCGCATCATTCGCGCCATCTCGCATCCGCTGGTCACCATCCTTGGTCACCCCACGGGTCGACTCCTACTCGGTCGAAAAGGCTACGTCTTCGATCTCGAAAAAGTGGCCAAAGCCGCCGTGGCCAACGACGCGTACCTGGAGATCAACGCCAACCCGCATCGCCTCGATCTGGCGCCGCCGATGGTCCGAAAAGCAGCAGAGCTCGGCGCGCGCTTCGTGATCAATCCGGATGCGCACGCGGCGCGGGGCTTCGACGATACGCGGCTCGGGGTGACGGTGGCGCGGCGCGCGGGAGTGAACCGCGATCTCGTTCTCAATACTCTTGATCGCGATGAGATCGTGTCGCTCCTTGCACTGCGAAAGAAGCGCGCAAAAAAGCGGCTCGCTGGCTTTCACGGAAGCGGCTTGCGGTCGGGCTCCACGAACTGAGCGCGCGCTCGATCGTTCGTCAGGCTCTCGGCGCTGTAGAACTCGTAGGGAAGGCGACGATCCATGAGATGCGGATTCTCGCGAAGGAAGCCCCCGAAGTCGGGGTTCGCATCACGCCGCGCGGATGCCTCGACCGCGTTGGCCACGAGGTGCAACCACACGCACGTGAGCGTCTCGTTGTAGATCGCGCTGGCGCCGACGGCGTTCACGTAGCCGAGGAGCGCCTGGCGAAAATACGAGCGCCCCTCCTCGCGACCGTGCGCGCGGACGTACATCCAGGCGGCGCGAATGTGACCGCGATGGTTGAACGATTCTTTGGAGAGCGTGCGAGCTTCGAACGCTTCTAGGAACGCGGCGTCATCCAAGGGGAACGGAAGGTATCAAGAAGCGACGTCCCACGCCCCGAGACGATGCGCGGCCACGCTCAGTGCGAAACGCGTCACGACACCGGGACCCGGCTGGAGGCCGACGTGCCGGAAGTCAGGGGCGGGCGCGAGCTCATGGGGAGGGGGCGGACGCACAGCTCTATACAGTTTGACCTCCTTCGTGGCCTGGGGGGAGGAGGTGCGCCGACTTTCGAGTAGGCTCTCGTCCACCTTGTCGCGGTGCATTTCCTGCCATGCCGAAATTCCCGGAGCTCGGGTGTGTCCCGCGTGTGGAACGCTGCAGCCGAATGCTCCGGACACCGCGCAAATCGGCCCTGGGATGACCATCGATCGCGGCGATCGGCGGCTGGTGGTGGACTCGCGGATTGGTGAAGGAGGCATGGGAATCGTGTGGCGGGCGTGGCCGTTTTTTCCGCCGACCGATCCGCGCGCCCAGGCGGCACAGGAGCCCGTCGCGCTGAAGGTCCTGCGTCCGCAGGCCCGCGCACGTGAAGACGTGATGGCGTTCTTTCTCACCGAGATCGAAGCGCTGAAGAAAGTCAGACACCCGAACATCGTGCGCTTCCACGAGGTGTTTGAGTGGGGAAACGCGCTGGTCCTCGACATCGAATACGTCGCCGGAGACACGCTGGAAGAGGTCATCGCCCGTCACATCGCGCGCGCTCGGCTGGGCGGCGCGGGGGCGTTGCCGGGGATGCCGTTTCGGCGGGCTTGGTATTATTTCCAGCAGCTTCTCGGCGCGCTCGCTGCGACGCATGCCCTCGACATCGTGCATCGCGACGTGAAGCCGTCGAACATTTTGATCCGTCGGGACGGCGTCGTGAAGCTCACGGACTTCGGCATTGCCCGTGTGTACAAGCCCGGAGCGACGCCCGCGCACGAGCGCGACGTGGCGCCAGGGACCGGTGTCTACATGTCTCCAGAGCAAGTGCTCTCCGGCAAGGTCGACGGACGAAGCGATCTCTACTCGGCCGCGACGGTGCTCTACGAGATGCTTAGCGGGCGGACGCCATTCTCGACCGAGAACAAAAGCGAATTCATGGTCCGCCAGGAACAGGTGAACGCACGGCCGCCCCCCATTCGCACCTGGCTTCTGCAGGCGCCGCCGGTGCTCGACGCGCTCTTCGCCCGCGCGCTTGCCAAGGATCCGAACCTGCGTTTTGCGAATGCGATCGAAATGGGAACGGCGTTCCGCGAAGCCTTGGGGCTCCCTGATTCGGCCGAGTGGCAAGCGCAGGCGGAGATGGCGCGCGTCATCCCGATCGCCGAGAGTGCGTCGAAAAACGAAGGCCGCGAACAGCGGATGGCGACGCTCCGCGATTTCTTGGTAAAGCGCTACAAGACGCTCTCGATGACCGTGCCGTGAGCGCTATTTCTTTTTGACGGTGCGGAGGAGGCGAAGCTCGGACGCGGCCTCTCGGTTCTTCGGATTGACCTGAAGGACTGCGTCGAAATCCCGAAGTGCATCGGCCTTCCTGTCGGCGCGCTTGAAGAGCTTCCCTCGATAGAGGAGGGCGGTCTCGCACGTCGTGTCCTCTTTCAGGATGGCGTTGAGACGGCTGATCGAGCTCTCGATCACGCCCGGTCTGCCGCTCATCGCCAGAATCCACGCCAGGAGCGCTCCGTACTCCGGCTGGTCGGGATCGGCCAGGGCCGCTTTTTTTGCCAAACGCTCGGCGGTCACCAGATCGCTCCGCTGGAGCGCGGTCTCCGCCATCCGGAAATCCGTCATCGCCTCGAGCGCGTTCTCGGCATCGGCCATGTCGAGATCCGCCTTCAACTCCGGCGGACGCGGAACGGGCACCGATACGGGCGGCGGACGACCTTGCGAGGACGGGACCGGCTGGCTGGTCCGCACCGGCTGCACGGATAGCGGTTTGTCGCTTCGGGAGGGAGACGGCGGGCTCGTCGGCGTGGTCGGAGGTGGACGCAGACTCGTATTCTGGAAGAGCATCGGCCCCGCTTTTTGCCCAGGGAAAGCGAGCTGGCGGGTGACGGCAAGCATGTAGACGAGCGAGCTTACGGCCTCGTCGTCGGCCACCTTCCGATGGAGGAGGACCGACAGCGAGGGACGCTCCTCCCGAACGACCGCGAGGGCGGCGGCTTCGTCGGCGGTGAGCTCCAGGCCGCCGAGGCTCGTCACGTCGTGGAGGACGAGCGGCTGCTTGGCGATCTTGCCGAGCGTCGCCCGGATGCGCGCGCGGTCGTGCCAGTGGCGCACGCTGGCGAGGATCGAGTTGAGCGGATCGCAAGCTACGACGCCCTCGCCGCCCCAACCGTCGAGGAGGTTGGTATCTTTGTAGAATACATATGTCGTGGGAGGCGGCATGTTCACGAGACGCGACACCTTGCGGACGATCTGCGCTTCGAGCGCCGTCGCCAGCTCCCCGCGCGAGATGGTCCTCTCGCCCACCAGATACTCCCCGAAGAGCACGCCGAGACGCTTCGCGGCCTCGAGCGACTCCGTAGCGCGATCGCCGCTGATGAGTCCGGCCGACGTCAGCTCTTCGCCGAGCGGCGCTACCATACGCCCCGCGCACACTTTTGCCGGCGCTCCTCGACGAAAATACATCACGTGCTCGATGTTGCCCGGTTCTTGAAACAGCACCGAACCGGTGAGCGAGTGATCGAGCATGTACACCAGCACGTGCACCATCGGCGTCGTCGCCAGCGTGCCCTTGGCCGACGGCGGAGGTAGCGGAGGGGGCTTGCGAGGCGAGGCGGCAGGGCGACTGTGCTTGCGCGACGGCGATTCGTCCTCCGCGAAGGGAGAAGCCTGCATCACCGTGCGCTCTTCCCGTTCTTCGCGCGGCCCGCCCTCGCGTGCCCCGGTGATCGCGGGCTCGACGAAGTGCTGCACTGTCATGCCGTGCGTTTCGAAGGCCCTGGCGACCATCGAGGGACTCGTCCCCGTCGACGGAAACGAATCCTGATCCATTACACCGGACGAGATCGACGGTATGGAATCGTGCGGGGGTCGAACCGCTTCGTCGTTCTCGTCGTGAACGGGAACTTCTTTAGTAGAAGGCGCCATCGAAGGCGGGCGTCGGAGCTCTTGCGCCGGGCGCGACGAAGGGGGAGGAGGCATGCTCTCCTTTCGACCTGCTTGCAGGCTCTTCTTCCACCCATCAACGCTCATCACCTTCACGATTTTTCGCTTGGCGGTCGGGTTCGCGAGCTCGATCTCGTTGAGGCCGCTCACCACGCCCCCCTTGGCATCGAGAACCAGACGCACCCAAGGGGCTTCGTTTCCGGCAGCGCGATCGCCGCGCGCGATCACCTCGGCGACCTCGCTCGTCGAGAGCTGGACGACGGTTCCCACCGGATAGAATCGCAGCGCGGCGACGAGCATCCGGAGGACTGTCCGATCGGACGACTCTTTCAGCTCGTCGTCGAGAACGGCGATCGCGTAGTCGGGCCCAGGCGGATCGAAGCCGGGCTCGGGGGTGAGAATGTCGTTGTAGCGCCGCGCGACAGCCACGATCTTCGCGTGCAGCGTGGGCTGGCGAACCCCTCTGTAGAGCGGACCGAGATTCGCGGCCCGGCGCATCCAGAGCGCCTCGAAGGTGATGACCGTCCGGGTGATGGACGGCTCGTTCACGCGCCCAAGAGCGGTGAGCGCCGCAGCGGTACCGGCGGGAAGGCGATCCTCCGCTTCGTCCGAGAGCTTGGGAACGAGCCCTGCGATCCGCGGCCCACCGGCGGCTCCGGCGAGGGCGACGGCGCGGGGCCGACCGACGTCGTGCATCATCGCCGCCATGGCGATCTGCGCGAGGCGTACGCGATCGTCGGTGACCTGCCGAGCCATGGCTACCGACAAGATGGCGCTGTTCACGGCGCGACCCGCCTCGTCGCTATTTTGATTCCGCGACTCGGAAACGCCCAAAAAAGCGGGCGTTGCGCCGCTGGAGAGATCCACCAGGCTCTGCGCCACGCGCTTGATGCGGCGCGGCAGAACGTAGCGGCTGGCCTGAAGGTCCTCGAAAAATCGGCGCATGATGACGACTGCCGACGCGTAGGTGCGCACGATGCGTTGCTCGACGTCGAGCTGTTCGACCTCGAGGCCACGCAGGCGCGCCGCGTCGTTCACCTCGCGGAGGCGAATCTTTGTCGAGGGAGCGTGGAAGCGCCCGCGACCGGCTTTCATCGCCGCGGAGATGGCCTCGGCGAACGCGTGGAGGTCGGCCTGGGTGACGTCCTTGTCGATGGATAGCTCGGAGCCCCCGCACCATTCGAGCGTCACGCCGAGCTCGTTCGCCGAGTCGTAGGTGGTGCGCGAGCCCTTGAGGAGCTGACCCGCGACGAACACCGCGCGCTGTGCGAAGAGAACGCTCACGTTCATTCCGGAGCGAAGGCAATAGTCGCCGATGCTCTGGTGCGTTTGCTCGAGCTGCCGCAAAAAAGCCTGGTTCGTGAGGTCGTGAAGCTGCGCGAGCTTCATCAATCGGTAGATCGCGACCACGACGCCGGCGCCGAGATCGCGCGCATGCTCGCGCCGTACGCCGTCCCCGGCGTCGTTGGTCACGATGTCGAGGCGCATCGTCATTTGGCCGCACCTCCCTCATTTTGGGGCGTAGAGGGGGCCGGGAGAGCCTCTTTGGCCCGCGCGGACACCCTGCTCGAGGCGGCAAGTGCTGCGTTGCGCGTATCGTCGGACGTGCCCCAACGCGTCTGTGAGACTTCGCGAAGCGCCTCGTTGACGATCATCGATCGCGACAGCTCACCGAGGACTTCGGCCGCCACGACCCGCGTACCTTCGCGCGACTGCGAGACGAACACGCCGCCCTTCTTCACGATCTCGAGGAGGAGCGCTTCACCGTGGTCCGTGGAGAGCGTGATGAGGGTGCGCAGGAGCTCGCGTCGCTCGTCCGTTCCCAGCTCGTTGAAATTCGGCGCCTTGACGTGACGCGCTACCGCTGGAAAAGCACCGCGGAGGGCATGCCGAGACATCGCGCGGAGAGCCGCCATTCGCAGGAGCGCGGAGCTGCTCTCGAGCGTGGTGACGAGCTCTGCGTTCGCGAGATCCGGCGTGCCCGCGGCCAGGACTTTCGCCTCGAGGCGCACGTTCATATCCTCGCTCTCGCCCATCGATGCGAGCACCACCTTCGACGCCGGTGACCCGACGCGTGCGATCAGCGCCATGAGCTGACAAGCGAGCTCGGGATCCAGTCCCGCCGCAGCCGCTCCGATTTGCACTTCGTTCCCTGCCGCGACGCGCTCGATATACGCGAGGATCGCTCCTCTCAGCGCCGCGTCCGGTCCGGCGCGAAGAGCACCGAGGATGACCGTGAGCTCACGTGCCGACAGAACGCGCAAGACGGGCTCGAACGCGGGGAATTGATCGGCATGCGTTCGGAGGTGGGTGAGCGCGAGCTCCAGGGCCTCGGCGCCGAACATCGCGTTGGTGAGGGCGCCCGAGAGCTTGTGGAAATCGTTGCCCGAGATGCGCTGACCGAGACGCTCCGTGAGCGCAGCCCACAGAGCAATGACGACCGGCAAACGACCGGCGACCACGAGATCCGCAGATGATCGGCGCATGGACGCGAGAACGAGCGCGGCGTCGCGACAGAAGGCGGCATCGATGTAGCCTTCGACGAGAACGTCGACGAAGCGCTCGCTCCAACGCTCCGAAGGTATCTCGAGCTGCGTCGCGTATACCGCTCGCACGACGACCTCGAGGGCCATCGGCGTCGCTCCGCGCGCCTCGTCCGAACCGCGCAGCGCGCTGCGATCCGTGGAGACCGCCATGGCTTTCGCTTCGATGCGGCTCACGTGGCTCTGGGAGGCGGCCGCCGCCACCTCTTCGATCTTGTCGGACTCGCTGTAGAACGCTTCGCGCTCGGTCGCGTCACCTTCCGCGAACACGTCCGCCACCTCGTACTTCACGTGCTGGAGGCCACGCTCCCAAAACGCCGCTGCCATGTCGTCCTCCGGCGGCAGGTCGCGACCGGGATCCAGCATCATCAGGGTGATGACCGAACGGAGCTCCTCAATCGTGATCGTTGGCTCGATGCGCAGTGAGCGAAATCCGCAGGCGAAGAGATTGTACGGAATGGAATCGAAAGGCGGCCCCGGCTCCCACACCGTCTGTCCGAGGGTGAGGAGCGAGTACGGACGTACCGCCATCCGAGCCAAAGCGGGCTCCTTCCCGAGAGCCTCCGCAAACGCTTCGAACGCCGTGCGCAACGTGCGCTCCGTTGCCGGGTGATCCCAGCCGAACTGGCGGACGCTCGGCAAGAGGCGATCTACCTGCTTGAAGAGATCGCGCAGGCCGACGACGCGCGGATCGTTCTCAGCTGCAGTGACCTCGACGGCGGAGCCCGGAGCGTGCGTGATGATCGGCGGCAGCGCCGTGCTCGGCCGGATCGACGCGCCCGGTGGCCGGATCGAGCCTCCGCGCGACGGCGATGGTATCGTGGGCATCGGCATCGGGCGTGAGGTGTGGACCTCGGGCCGGGCGGCCACTCCACTTGCGAGCGCGGCGAGAGCGGCCAGGACCGCGGCCTGCATCTCTTTTGCATCCGCGAACCGATTTCGTCGGTCCCACGCGAGAGAGCGATCGATGATCGCGATCACGTCTATGGGGAGGTCGGCCCCGATCTTCGCGACGGACGGAACGGGGGTCGTCGCCGCCATGATCAGCGCTTCATTTTCCGTGCGGCCATGATTGATGCGCTTGCCCGTAGCGAGCGCGTGGATCATCGCTCCGACCGAGAAGAGATCGGTCCGCCCGTCGAGCTGATCGACGAGACCCATCGCTTGCTCGGGAGACATGTACGCGGGTGTTCCAAGAGCCGTGCCCGTCGCGGTCATTTCCCCGGCGGCGTCGCGAAGCTGAGCCACGCCGAAGTCGAGCACCTTCACCTCGCTCTCGTTGGTGATGAAGATGTTGGCGGGCTTCAAGTCGCGGTGAATGACCCCGCTCGCGTGACAAGCAACGAGGCAGTCCAGGATCCGCTCGGCGATTCCGAGAACATGCTCCACGGGAACGCGTTTTCCGGCGCGCTTCCACAGATCGCGAAGGGTCTCGCCCTCGAGGAGCTCCATGATCAAGAAGGGCTCGCCGAGCTCGGTCACATCGTCGTCGAGGACCGCCACGCACGCGGAGTGGCCGATCTTGTTCGAGACGTAAGCCTCGCGAAGAAAGCGATCTTGGACGCCTTTTTCCCGTGCGAAATCGATGTGCAGGATCTTCAGTGCAGCGCGTTGACCGTTGCGGTGCGACGCCGCGAACACTGCCGCCATGCCGCCAACGCCGAGCAGCCCGTCGAGGTGCCACTTGCCCTTGATCGTTTGCCCGACGCGCGCATGGAATGCCGCATCCTTCACGGGACCAGCTCCCTGATTGGGCGAGTTAACTGGGTCGGGCATTTGCGCGCTGCAAGGCAAACAAGACCTTAAGGATACCCAGGCAACCCCGCGTTGACGAGCCGATTAAGAGATGTGTCATGACGCACGGGCATGAGCGAGGGCAGCCATCGCGCCGAGGAGGGCCGTCGCGGGAGCAAGGCTAGGGGGTGCGACCCCGAGCGTGACCGCCAGAGCAGCGAGGGCGCTTGGAAAGAGCCCGATCGCGAGCGCCACCCGTGCCTTGTCGCGCGTGCCCCGGGCAAGAGCGAGGGCAAGTGCTGCATCTTTCACCTCGTCGGACGCGAGGGCCACGGACCACTCGCCGGGACTACCCCCCGCTGCGAGCATCGCCACCGAAACGTCTGCGGCAGCGAGCGCCGCGTCGTCCGAATCGGGGTGGCCGAGGACCGCGACCACATGACCACCTTCGCCGAGCGCCCGCACCGCCGCGCCGCGATCCGCCGGGAGAATTTCGGGGCGAATGTGATCGATGTCGAGGGCGCGTCCGATCGTCTCGCACGTGTCGCGCGCCTCGCCGCTGAGGAGAACAGGCTCGATCCGGGCGTCGAGAAGCCGCTGCACGGAGGCCCGTGCACCCGCGCGGAGGCCGTCCTGCAGGGCTACGAGGCCGACCAGCTTACCGCCGAGGGCAGCGAGGAGAACACTCCGACCTTCGGCTTCGAGGGTCGAGGCGCGCGCATCGGCTAGGGCGACGCTCACACCTTCTTGCAACAGGAGCGCGCGGCTGCCGACGACGAGCCGCTCGCCGGTCGACGAGAGTGCGGTCACACCGAGCCCCGCGTGCGACTTGGCGTTGCGCACGTTCTCCGGCCGAATTCCTCGATTTCGTGCCGCTCGCATGATCGCCGCCGCGAATGGATGCGTGGATGCGGTCTCTGCACCGGCCGCGAGGGAGAGGATCCTCTCGACGTCGAGCGATGCGAGCGGTTCGAGCGCAACGATCTCCGGATCTCCCATGAGCACGGTCCCGCGCGAACAGAGCACAGCCACGTCCGTCGTTCCCGCATCATTGAACGCGTTCGCGTCTTTGAAGACGATCCCGTGCGCGAGGGCCGAGGACTGCCCGCGAGCGTGATGAAGCGCGATCACCGCTCCGACGCCCCACGCGCCAACGGCGAGCCCCGTAGCGCTCACCACGCCGAGCACTTCGACCGGTGACGAATTCGTAGCGTAAGCGACGAGCCCCGCGAGAAGCGCTGCGACCGGCGCCCCGCGTTCAATGACGACCCGCGTCGATCGCGCGAGAGGAGCGGCGACGTCCATGCGCTGGGTCGGCGAGATCGAGAGGCGGATCCACGCGCGATCTTGCGCCGCACGGGTGGTCGTGAGGCGGAGCCGTCCGGTGACGATCTTCGCGCCCGCCACGACCGCATCGCCTTCCCGCTTCGCGAGCTCGATCGACGCGTCGAGCCACGGGATGACCGTCGCTTCGCCGGCCAGGACGACGCCGTCGACGCCGACCACTTCGCCGACTTCGATGACCACTTGCTCTCCCGCCTTCACCTGCGCTGCCGGCAGGAGGGCGGTCTCTTCGCCGCGCACGACACGCACCTGAACGTCGAGTGCTTCGCAAATTCGCTCGCGCCCGGATCGCACCGCAGCCAAGGTTTTTTCGAGCAAATGCGCGATGAGCAGACCACTCGCCGCGGCCAAGCCAGCGAAGGAAGCGAGCGTCGAGGCGTGCGGTGAATGAATGGCGAGGGCCCAGCCCGCGGCCACGAGCGCACCGCACGGAGGGGCGAGGGCCACCAGCGGATGCGGATGCGACGGGTCACGCTTCACGCTGGCCCCGCGAATAAGAAGCACGGTCAGCGAAAGCGTCGCCAACGGAAGGCGCACCTTTTCCGCCGCGCCCACCAGCGTGACCGCCCACGCGAGGACACCCGCAGCGATGCCGAGGAACGTCGTCACGTCGCTCATCGAAGCGAATGGCTGCGCGGCGGAAGGCTCGAGGTCGCTTCCTTCGCGCACCACGGCAGGCGAGCGGAGGGTCTCTGGGCCTGCTTCTTCCGCGAGCTCCTCGTCGGCAGGAGGCTCGGTCTCATCGACCTCGGCGACGTCCTTCGCCGTGTCGTTCGTTCGCACGCGTTCGCCCGAGGTCGCCCCTTCGCCGCAGGGGCTCTCCTGTCTCATTTCTACGGGTGGTGGGTCGGCGGTGAGAATCTCGCAGCTGGGGCGCGAGCGGCTGCCCGCATGCGCGAGCTTGCACGCTTGATCACAAAAATAAACGAAGCGCCCGCCTTCGATCGAGACCTGTCCCGCGCGGAGCGGATCAATTTCTTTTCCGCACGAAGGACACACCGCTCCGGGGCGGGACGGCGACCCCTGGCGCGCAGCTGCGTCCTGCATGGTTCATCGGGAATCGCCCCACAGCGTGCGTGTGTCAAGCGCCGGCGATGAGCTTCACACGCTGCTGACTGCGCAGAGGTTCAGCTACACCGGGCGCACGGGCGCCGGTTCACTTCGTTGCGAGCTGCTCCACGACGAGACGCACCGCGCGCGTTCCCTCCACGAGCTGCGCTTCGCTGACGACGAGGGGCGGCGAAAAACGCAAAACGCGCTCTCCGGCCGCGGTCAGAAGCACACCCAGCTCCTGCACTTTCGACAGGACATCGCGCGCGACGAACCCGTGGCGCAGAACGAGGCCTTGAAGAAGCCCTTCCCCGCGCGACGTCTCACACACCGCAGGAAACTCTTCGACGATCCGTCCGAGCATGCCGGCGAGCGCTTCGCCCTTCGTGCGTGCGCCCTCGACGAGCTTCTCTTCCTCGATGATGGCAAGGGTGGCAAGCGATGCTGCGCATGCGAGGGGATTGCCGCCGAAGGTGGAGCCGTGCGTACCGGGTGGAAGGGCTCCTCCGAGCTTCTCGGTCGTGAGCATCGCTCCGATTGGAAATCCGCCGCCGAGTCCCTTGGCGAGAGCGATGGCGTCCGCCGTGGCGCCCGAGCCTTCGTGGCCGAGAAAACGACCGAGCCGGCCGACGCCCGTCTGCACTTCGTCGACAAGGAGGAGCGCCCCATGCCGATCGCAGAGATCGCGCAACGCCCTTAGAAAACCGGGCGGCGCCGGAAGGACGCCTCCTTCGCCTTGGACGGGCTCGACGATGATCGCCGCCACGTCCGGCCCCATCGATTTCGTTACCGCGTCGACGTCCCCGTACGGGACGTGGGTCACGCTCCCGAGCGCGCCGAAGCCTTCGCGGTACTTGGGAGTGCCGGTCATCGAGAGTGCGCCCATCGTGCGACCGTGAAAGGCGTTGTCGAAGGCGACGATGCGCGCGCGATTCGAGTCCCCCTTCGCAAAGAAATAATGACGCGCGGCTTTGAGGAGCGCTTCGTTCGCCTCTGCGCCGGAGTTGCAGAAAAGTGCGCGGTCCATGCCCGTGCGAACGCAGAGCGCGTCGGCCAGCCGGATGTTGGGCTCGTTGTAGAAGTAGTTCGAGACGTGCATCACCTTGGCGGCTTGATCGGCGATGGCGCGAACGAGCTTGGGGTGCGCGTGGCCGACAGAGCAGACGGCGACGCCCGCGCACAGATCGAGGTACCGCCGCCCGTCGACGTCGAACAGCTCGCATCCGAGCCCGCGCGCGAAGACGACGGGAGCCGGTCGGTAGTTGGCGTAGAGGCGACGCTTGGCGAGTTCGAGAAGCTCAGGAGTGTGCGGCACGGCAGATCCCTCTTTGGTTGTTCGAAATAGTGCTCTTTTACTGGCCCAGGCAAAAGGTCCAGATTCAATATTTTTATTGGACCAGGCGAATCAGGGCGTGGGCGACCTCGGCGAAACCTTGGCCCATCTCGGAACGGGAGACATAGCGCGGCGAGACCGCGATTTTCGGCAGATAGGGCTGCACGTTGGCCACGGCGAACGTGTGCTGAAACGCTGCAAAACAGGCGGCATCGTTACCGCTGTCACCGATGAACGCGTAGCGGGCGAGAGCCGCGCCAGCATCCTCGCCGAACTGTGCGGACGCGAAGGCCACAGCGCCGGACGCCTTGTCGTCTTCGTCGAATGTGGCGTGGAGGTGAACGCTCGATCGGGTGGAGCGAGCGCCCGCGCGTGCGATCTCCCCGGCGATGGCCTCCACGCGCTCGAGGGGCAAACGGAGTCGTTCGCCGATGTCCCACGTGATGTCGGAGCGCCGCGCGTCGACGTCATCGGAGAGTCGCGCCTCGGGCACCGCCCCGCGAACGGTCTCGACGAGGCTCCCCAGTCGAATGCGCCTGCGCCTCCGCTCGGCTTCGTCGCACGACTCACGGCGAGCAATGCCCCGCCCCTCACGAACGAGGTGCACCGCGCCGTTCTCGGTGACCGCTCCGTCGATCGGCCACTGCCGGGCGATCACTTCGCCCCATCCGCTCGGCCGTCCCGTCACCGCGACGAGACGTAGCCCCGCGTCGCGCATGTCCCAGAGCGCATCGTAGGCCACGCGCGTGAGCGCACCATGCGACAGCAGAGTGTCGTCGAGATCGAAGAAGAGGCCTTTGAGCTTGCCTGACAGCGCTGAATCAATCTCCTCGAGCGGCCTCACCGCGGCTCGATCCGCGACAGCAGCGCCTTTAGGTAGAGCCCGTCGCCGAATGCGGCATTCACGGGATGATCGCCCCCCTGAAACGACCGCTCCCACACCAGTGCGGACACATTTGCGCGGAGCGCGCCGGTCGCCAATGCGCGCGTGAGAGCCGTCAGATCCACCGCGGCCGAGCACGAGCACAAGACGAGCACGCCCCCCGGACGCGTGGCGCGGCACCCGAGCTCAGCGAGCTTCGCGTAGGCGAAAAGCGCGGCGTCCTTGGAACCTCGCGTGGGCGCGAGCCTCGGGGGGTCGACGATCACGAGATCGTATCCACCGCTCACGCCCGCCTCCTGAAGCGCCTTTCGCGCATCTTGCTTCGAATGAGTGATCTTCCCTTCGAGTCCATTCGCCCGCGCACACTCGGCGCCGACCTCGAGCGCAAGCGCGCTCTCGTCCACGGCGACGACTTCTTTCGCTCCGCCACGCGCAGCCGCCATCGCGAAAGCGCCGACGTAGCTGTACGTGTCGAGGACCCGCTTGCCGTGCGCGAGCTGCTCGACGCGCGCCCGGAGCGCCCGCTGGTCGAAATAAAATCCCGTCTTCTGACCCAGCTCAAGAGGAATTCGATACGCGAGCCCGCGCTCGTTGAAGGCAAGCTCTGCGATCTCCTCGCCGCGCACCACTCCCGCCGCGGGGACGAAGTTTTCCTGCTTCGCCGTTTTGGCGGGCGTGCGGTCGATGATCGCGCGTGGCTTGAGCACGTCGTGAAGGGCCTGCAAAATGAGCCCTTCGCGCACCTTCATGCCGAACGTCAGAAACTGAACGACGAGCACGTCGGCAAAGCGATCGACGATGAGCCCGGGGAGTCCGTCCCCTTCGGCGTGCACGAGGCGGTAGCCGTCGGTCCTTCGCGCGGGGTTGACGTTCGCATGGGGAGAATCGGGATTCCCCTCGAGTCCAAGCTCTTCCCGCCAGGCAAGCGCTGCGGCGATCCGGGCGTGGAAAAAGGCCGCGTCGATCCGCGTCGTGTCGTCTCGCACCATGAGACGAACCGGGATCGCGGATCCCGGTGAGTAAAAGCCCCGGCCGAGCAAATTCCCGCGGGGATCGACGACCTTCACTTCATCGCCCGCGGTGGCCCCGCCCTCGACACGCTCCACCGCTTGGGCGTAAACCCAGGGATGGCCCGTCCAAACGGGCTGCACATGGCCGGGCTTGAGCCTCACGGTCGGCATGGGTCGAGAAGTACTGTACACGACGCTGGTTGTCGGGATGGCGTGAACCAGCGTCAACACCCCGATTCTTTTGCCCTAATTTTCTCGGCTGGGCGCTCTCGTTGGCCATGGCACTTGGGTTGCTTTGGAGACATGTTGAGGACGACACCATGATGATCGCGAAGTACTCAGCAGTGACGGCGTTGGCGGCTTTGACGTTCGCTCTGTTCACGCCGGCGACGGCGAGCGCGCAAGGTACGGCGGCCGCTCCGGCTCCGGGCGCCCCCGCAGCAACCTCCAATTGCCCCCCCGGAAGCTGGTTTTGCTCGGACGCGCAGGTCGCCCCCGCCGCGCCCCCCGCGGGCGGAGCTGCTTTGCAGCCTCTTCCCGGAGGAGCGCCAGCCGCCCAGCCTGGAGTGACCTACCAGCAAACGCCTGCTCCCCCGCCCGTCGTGATTTACCAGCCTGGCCCACCGGTCATGGTCATCGCCGCCGAAGCGCCCGCTCCGTATCGCTACACGCGTCGTCCCCCCGCCCGGAAAAGCGAGTGGGGGCTCAATCTTCACCTCGAAGGCGCAACACTCGGTAGAGGCCGCACGGGCACGGAGTCCGGCATGGGCGGCGCGGGGCTCGGTCTTCGCTATCGTCCGGTGCCCGCCGCGGCCATCGAAGCCGATCTCGATTTCGTCGGCGGCCGCGATTACAACGGCTTTCGGCGCTCAGAAACGGCCTTCACGCTCAACTGTTTGGTCTTCGTCAACCCGAAGAACCGCGCGCAGTTCTACTTCCTCGGCGGCTTCGGTTGGTCGGGCGCCCACGCCACCGATGACCAGGGCGTCACTGCCTTCGAGCGTCAATACAACTACAGCTACTTCGGAGCGCAGGGCGGCATCGGCCTCGAGTTTCGCGCCGCCAAGCACTTCGCGCTCAACTTCGACGCCCTCGCGTTCGTCCGCGCTCGCACCGACGAGAGCGCCTACTACCAGCCTGAATTCCGCAACGGCCAGCAAACCAGCAACACCTCCGGCGGCGCTCTCTTCCGCGGCGGGATGACCTTTTACTTCTGATCGCGTACGCCGTCGCCGTCTCGCCCTTACCGCCATCGCCGGGGTTTGCGGAGGTGTATTTGCGCTCGCCGCGCCACCGACGGATCTCTATCCGTCTCTGTGGATCGGGATGGCCGCGCTCGCGGTCTCCTTGGATTTCGCGCTTCCCGAGCAGACCGGTCGCCTCGCGCGCCACCTCGAAGGAGCGGGGCGTGGCTGGGCATTCGGGTTCGCCGCCAACCTCGTCGCGTTTCGATTCGTCCCCACCGTAATCACCCGATTCACGCCGCTCCCTTGGGCCGTGGCGATCCTCGCACTGATCCTCCTCGCCGCCGCGCAGGCCGTCAGGTGGATGATCGTCGGCGGCGTTCACGCGCGGTTGGTTCGGGCCGGTGTGCCGCGCGTTCCGGCGTTCGCCATCGCGGTCTACGCAGGAACTTTTTTTCCAATGGTGTTCCCGTGGAATCCGGCCGGCGGAGTGACCCCTTGGCCGGAGCTGGTGCAGCTGGCGGACGTGTTCGGCGAACGCGGTGTGAGCGCGGTAATGGCCCTTTCGGCGGGCCTCGTGGCCGAAGGCTTCCGCGTCGCTCTTCAGAGTGGCTCACGTCGTCGGGTGATGGTGAGCCTCAGCGCGGGTATGCTTCTACCCTTCCTCACGTATGCTCACGGAGCCTGGAGAATAAGGCATATCGAGGCCGAGCGCGCGAACTCGCCCACGGCGAAGATCGTGCTTCTCCAGCCATCGATCGGCGCCTCCGAGCGCTGGGAGAGGACGCGCGCCGAGGCAATCTTGAGCAAGCTCACGACGCTGACCGTGAGCGCGGAAAGAAAAGGCGCCGAGCTCACCATCTGGCCTGAAGCTGCCTACCCGTATGTCATCGGTCATGGGTCGCGACGCGCTCCGGTCGGGCCCTATGCGATGTTGCAGCCTGGTGTGCACGGGCCGGTGCTCACGGGCGCTGTCACTTCGGCGGGCAGCGACTCGTACAACTCGGCGCTGATCGTGGCGGCGGATGGAACGCTCTCCGCACCGTACGACAAGATTCACCTCCTCTGGTTTGGAGAGACCGTCCCGCTCGCCGATCTCTCCCCCTGGCTTCGCAGGACGTTCGCGCGCGGAACTGGCCTCGTACCCGGGGAAAAACAGGTGCTTTTGTCATCGGGCCGGATCCACGCGAGCGTACTCAACTGCTTCGAGGACACGCTGCCAGGTGCCGGACGGGAAGCCATGGAGCCCGGGCCCAACCTCCTCGTGAACATCACCAACGACGCGTGGTTCGCAGGCAGCGAGGAGAGCGAGCTTCACGCGCGGATGGCGACGATGCGTGCGGTGGAAGAACGACGAGACATCGTGCGCGCGGTGAACTTCGGCCCCACCACCTGGGTCGATGCGGCAGGCCGCGTGCGAGGGAAGTACGCGAGCGAGATTCCGGGAACGCTCCTCACCGAGCCCGCGCTTCTCGAGTCGCCGCCGACCTTCTTCGGACGCTTCGGCGAGGTGCCGTGGGTCCTCGTGGCGGGCGCACTCACCGCCACCTTCGTCGCCCGCGAAAGGCGACGCCGCGCACAAAACGCCGAGGGCGCCCGCTCCGAGTCGCTCGCGTAGAAAAACGCGAACAGCTCGGGGCACGCGCCCACGGTCGCGACCTTTCGGTCGCTACGCGATTACTGGATCAGGTCCTTCAGGGCCTTGAGCGCAGACGCGCGGATCTTCTTCGACGCGGGCTTGCCCTTGATCGTGATGGGCTGCTTGGTGAAGGGGTTGATGCCGGGGCGGTCTTTCGTTGCCGGCTTCTTGACGGACTTGAGCTTGAGCAGACCAGGGATCACGAACTCTCCGGGGCCGCGCGAGCCAAGCTGCTTCTTGATGAGCTCAGTGAGGCCATCAAACACGCGAGAGACGCTCTTCTTATCGAGCTCCGAGAACTCCGAAATCTCCGTAATCACTTGAGCCTTGGTCATGCGCTTTCCAGACATTTGTGCATCCTCCTGTCGAATGAATCAACGTTCTTCCACGGTTTGTTCACGACGGTCATACGTCTGATCCACGCATCTCTCTCCCCGAATACTTACCCAGAAGTCGTCTGGGCTTTGTGCGGCTAGAGCGTGGTCCGAAGCGATAAAACCCCCGATCGATGCGGCGAAACAATGGGTAGCACCCGGATTTGTTGCTCCGCAAGGGGAAAAATAGCGTTTTGTGCGCTTTGTCCATTCGCCGCCTGTGAAAAACTGCGGGTTTGGAGACAAAGGGAGACGCGTACCCCTTGTTTTTACTCACTCTTTTTGGCGAGCCCTCATCAGCCGATGAGCGTGGCCGGAAACGCGGTTAGCCCTTGTTGATTCTCTTCTTTGTCTCCGCGCTTTCTCTTCTTCCGGCGCGACGGGCACGATTTCGTTCGGCCGCAGCGCACAGACGGTCCGTCTCGGCACGCATGGCGCGATCCTTCGCAACGGTCTCGTGGTCCCATCCGAGCAGGTGGAGGAGGCCATGCGCGACGAGCATCGTGACCTCGGACAGCGCGTCCACGCCCCGCTCTTTCGCCTGCCTCCGTGCCGTTGGAACGCTCACGATCACGTCGCCGAGAAGGTCTCCCGCGAGCCCGGCAAACTCGCCTTCGCGCATGGCAAAAGCGAGAACGTCGGTCGGACGATCTTTTCCACGATAGATCTTGTTCAGCTCATGCACTTGATCGTCATTGGTTAAGAGGAGTGATAGCTCAAACTTCTCTAATTGAAGGAGAGCAACCATCGCCTTCACGCGTCGCAAGATCTCCAGACGAGCGATGCCCGCTCTCTCGCTCTTCGTGAGCCGCTCTTCAATCACCAACCGGACCGACAAACTATTTGGCTTTCTCGGCGTTCTTCTTGGCGTCCGCGAGGAATTTTTCGAGGCCCGAATCGGTGAGCGGGTGCTTGATCAGCATCCTCAGGATCGCCGCCGGAACGGTCGCGCAGTGCGAGCCAAGCATCGCCGCTTGCACCACCTGGTACGGGCTGCGGACGCTCGCGGAGAGGACCTGCGTCTCGAACTTGAAGTTCTCGTAGATGGTCATGATCTGCGAGATGAGCTCCATGCCGTCGTGGGACGTATCGTCGATTCGGCCGAGAAAGGGCGAGATATACGTGGCGCCTGCCTTCGCCGCGAGGAGGGCCTGCGCCGCGCTGAAGCACAGGGTGACGTTCGTCTTCACACCTTCCTTCGTGAAGGTCTTTACGGCGCGCAGGCCGTCGGCGATCAGCGGCACTTTCACGACCACGTTCTTGTGGAGCTTGGCGAGGGAGCGGCCTTCCTTGAGAATTTCTTCATACGCGATCGCCACGACTTCGGCAGACACTGGCCCGTCGACGATCTCGCAGATCTCGGGGATTGCGGTCTCGATCTTGCGCCCGACCTTGGCCAGAAGGCTGGGATTCGTGGTGCACCCGTCGATGATCCCGAGGCCCGCGAGCTCTTTGATTTCCGCCAGGTCTGCGCTGTCGATGAAGAGTTTCATGGTAGGTATTCTCCCGGTGGAATATGGGCGATCGCTATCACCGACCGCCAGCCCTTTCGGGTGCTATCTGTGCAGCCGACGCTTGCGATGAAGCCTTTGAATTTTTGCGTGGTTGTGCCGGCTTACCAAGCGCGAGCGAAGATTCGCCCAGTGCTGGAGGAGCTCCGTGATCAGTTCCCGGAGCTCTCTCCCGACAAGCTCATCGTCGTCGATGACGGGTCGCGCGATGGCACGGCTGAGGAGGCGAAGCGCTGCGGAGCGACCGTCGTGGTTCACGCACGAAACCGCGGAAAAGGTGCGGCTCTCGTCACTGGGCTCGAGGAGGCTCGAGCGCGCGGCTTCGAAGCGGCGCTCACCGTCGACGCCGACGCGCAACATCCTGCTGCCTCTGCCCGTGTAGTGCTCGAAGCGTCGGACGATCCGCTGGCCCTCGTCCTCGGCGTCCGCGATCTCCTTCGGGATGGGGCGCCCCGAAAAAACCGCTTCTCGAACGGCATCTCGAATTACTTTCTCTCCCGCTTCACAGGGCAGCACCTCGCAGACACCCAGTGCGGGCTTCGTCGCTACCCGGTAGAGGCCACCCTGGCCCTCGGCGCGCATGCAAAGGGCTACGCTTACGAGGCGGAGGTGATCCTCCTCTTTGCGGCGTCGGGCCTGCCCATCGTGCAAGCGTCGATCGAGGTCATCTATCCGCCAAAGGAAGAGCGGGTCACGCATTTCGACTCTGTGCGCGATCCGGCGCGGATTATCGGGGTCGTCCTTCGTACGGTTTTGGGCCAAAAATTGCGTCGAATGCGGGCGCCGGTCGTCCAACGTAGAAAGCCGGGGAACACGCGTTGAGCTTCCTCCATCGACATAAGAAGAAACTCGCGCTCCTGGTCGGGCTCATTCTTTTGGGCCCACTCGGTCACGAGGTCATCTCCATCACCACGCTGATCACGCCACCCGAAGTGAGACTTGCAGAGACGCTCCAGAGAATGCCGACGACCGATGGTGCCGATGGCATCCGTCGCGTGGGGCGCAACTACACCCGCGTCCGCGCAAAGCTTCGCGAGGTCTACCTCACGGGAAGCCCGGAGCAGATCGGGACGGCTCATGCGCGCCTCCTCCGCGAACGCATGGTGGCGAACGAGAAGGACGTCTGGGACGACTTCGAGCGCCTCGTCCCCTTCTCGCCTGCGCGTCTCCTTCTCACCGACTTGAGCAGGGTCCGTTACCGACACGTCGACCAAGGATTTCCCGAGCCACGGCGCCGCGAGCTTGCTGCGCAGGCCCAGGCTTTTCAGCCCGATCCGTACGCGTTTCACATGGCGACGTACGAGCGCATGGTGTTCCTTCATTCTCTCTACGACATCGCGCTCAGCTTCGAGCACTCGCCGCTCCTCGGTTGCTCCGCGTTCGGCTTGGGCGCGAGCGCGACGCGCGATCATCACGTTCTTCTGGCGCGCGCATTCGACTTCGAGGCCGGCGAGGTCTTCGATCGCGACAAAGCCGTCTTCTTCGTCGCCGAGGACGGATCGATACCCTTCGCTAGCGTCGCATGGCCAGGCCTCGTCGGCGTCATGAGCGGAATGAACCTCGAAGGCGTGGCGCTGATCGTGAATGGCGGTCGCGCGGGGGAGCCGCAGACAACAGGAGAACCCGTGATTTTTGCGCTCCGAGAGGTGCTCTCGCGCGCGCACGACACGGCAGAGGCCATCGCGATCCTCGTCTCGCAAGTTTCGATGGTCTCGCACATCGTCTTCGTCGCCGATGCCAGCGGTCGGTTCGCGGTGGTGGAGCGTGCTCCCGGGAAGGAAGCCTTCGTCCGGCAAGAGTGGACAGACCCGGCTCGGGTGGCGGTCACCAATCACTTCGAGGCTGGATTCAAGGACGACCCAAAAAATATTGCGGTTCGACAGACCACCACCACGCTTCCGCGCCGGGCTCGCCTCGACGAGCTGCTCGCCACGGTGAAGCCCGAGGAGGGGAGCGTGGAGCGCGCCGTTGCCATGTTGCGCGATCACACGTGCGCCGAGGGAAAGGCGTGCGAGCTCGGCGATCGACGGACGATTGACGCCATGATTGCTACCCACGGGATCGTCGCCGACACCACCGAGCGTGCCCTGTGGGTGAGCGCGGGGCCGCATCTCTCGGGAAAATTCGTACGTTTCGATCTGCGCTCTATTTTCGCAGCGGATCACGATCCCGCGCGCGACGAAGAACCGAAGGTCATCGCCGAAGATCCGATCCTCTTCGACGGACGATTCGAAGCGGGGAAGGCGCACGCCGGAAAAATGCGAGTGGGGGGCGACGCTCCATGAGACCGACCAGGCGCGATCTCCTCCTCGGCACCGTGGCGACGGCGGGGCTCCTCCTCACGCGCGGCGCACGCGCCGACGCCGATCCCATGGCTGCAGACATGGAAGCCCTCTTGAAGGAGATCGCGCAAGCGCGCGGAGGCCTCCGCACCCTCGTCGGTCCATTTACCCAGGAACGCACGATCGGCCTTCTTTCCGCTAAGATTCGCTCGACGGGAACGCTCACTTTGGTCCGCCCCGACCGCCTCCGCTGGGAGCTCGCGCCCCCCGATGACGTCGTCTACTGGATTGGCCCGGAAGGGGTGGCCTATCGAAGCGCGCATGGGCAAGGGCGTCTGCCGACGACGAGCGGGCGAATCGCGGCGGCGCTCGACGACATCCGCGTCCTACTGGGAGGAGATCTCTCGAAGCTCCGCGCACGCTACGACCTGCGCCTCGTATCGCGCGAGGGATCGCGTGAGCCGGGGAGTCCGGTCTTCGAGGCCACGCCGCGCGCAGGTTCGGGGACGAAGGTCGATCGGCTGACGTTCGCGCTCGCGCCGGATCTCGTCAGCCCCCGCCGCGCAATCATGATCGAAGGCCCAAAAGACAAAACCGAGATCGAATTCGGGGCCCTGGCTCGTGACGTTGTCGTCGAGCCCGCCCGTATGCGCCCGCCTTTCTGAGTCTAAAAAGTTGGCCCTCTCGGGCGCATCACTCGAATCTCCGAGGCGTACCTAGATGTCGGTGTGCCTGGGAGGAATTTCATGAGCGAGCAAGCGACCGCGGTCCAGGAAGAAGAAAATTTTGGCGGCCCCGAGCGACGGCGCCATCGCGTGTATGTTACACGCAACACCGAATACCATTTCCGCGACGGGTTCTGCGTCGCCGTGCGGGATCGCCGGACCGGCGAGTTTCTCCACGGGCACCTCGCGCTGCGCCGGCGAATCCACGGCGGTCTGCGCTTTTTCCTGAACGGCGCGATCGTCCCGAACGCAGGTGAGCCGCGCACGGGCGAAGCCATCTATTTCGCGTACGATGGGCGGGATCTCGTGACCAGCCCGCTCGAAACCGTGGAACGCCCGGCCAAAGACGTGGTCGCCGCGTACCCTTCGGTTTCGACGAAGAAGAAATGAGGATCTAATTCAAGTAGGCTTCGAGCTGAAGATGCTTGTCGTTCCGTCACGCGTCGAGCTCCGCGTCCGGCCACTGGAGACGCACCGGCTCCGCTTGTCGCCGATCGAAGCGGCGGACGCCCACGATCTGTGGGTCGCCGTCGAAGGCTCACGCGCGCAGCTCGAACCGTGGTTGGCGTGGGTCCCCTTCAACGCCGACGAAGACGCGAGCTACCGTTACGCGGACGCCAGCGCCATCGACTGGGACAACGCGCGGGCGTGCCGCTTCACCATTCGCGACCGCACCAGTCGAAAATTTCTGGGCGTCATCGGGCTCGAGTCGTTCGCCCACCTTCACCAGAGCGTAGAGCTCGGCTACTGGCTGCGCACCGACATGACCCGTCGCGGTTACATGACCGAGGCGGCGCACGTGGTCATCAGCTGGGCGTTTCACAGTCTCAATGCGCATCGCATTCGGGTGGCCGCCGCGACGGGGAACCAGCCCTCGCTCGCCGTGATCCGTCGCCTCGGATTCCACTTCGAAGGAGTCGCGCGCGAGGCCGAGCGATGCAGCGGACGGTGGCTGGATCACGCTGTTTTTGCGCTCCTCACGACAGATCCACGGCTCGAGCCTAAAGTTTTGTCGGGAGAGACCGTCTAGTGGCGGTGCGGCGTTCCTTATCAATGGCAGTGAGCGGCGCGCTGCTAACTGGACTGACGAGCAGCGCGCAGGCCGAGATCCCCCGGCTTCACGGAGCGGGCGGCGTCGCCCACGCGGTCGGCAGCCCGCAGTCGAGTGAGCTCGCTTGGGGTGCGGCGGGAACTCTCGCCCTCGAGTTGCCGCTGGGAAAAGCGTTCGGAGCGCAAGCCGAGCTCGGCGTGATCGGCCTCGCAAAGGGCGACAGTCCGGCGGACAAGACGCTCGCCGCGCGAAGCACCGCAGCGGTTCTCACCGGAATGATCGGTTTCCGTGCGCAGCCTGCTTACGCGGGAATTTGGCTCGATTTGAACGGAGGCTTCGGCAACACGGGAGGCCACAACCGCTTCGCGTTCGACGCGCACATTGGGTACGACTTCGTGGTGGGTGGCGCGCGCGTGTGGCAGGTGGGGCCGGTCCTCGGCTACGTGCAACTCGTCCAACCGAACGACACGCTCCGTCCCGAAGACGGACGCGTGCTTTGGCTCGGGGTTCACCTCGCCTTCGGGAAGCGTCCCAGTGATGCGTCGCAGGTACGTGAACCGACCGCCGAGCCTTCGAAGCCCGCCGCCGTAGTCGTCCCGACTCCGCCACCCGTCATCGTGCGCGCCGATCGTGACAAAGACACGGTCTTCGATGATGAAGACGCGTGCCCCGACGTGCCCGGCGTCCGCAGCTCGGACCCCAAGGCGAGCGGGTGCCCCGCCCCGTCCGAGTCGGTGCGGATGGAAGGTGCGCTCATCATTCTCGACGACGTCATTCACTTTGAGGTCGACAGCCCGCGCGTGCGACACGCCAGCTGGGACGCCGTGAAGAAAGTGGCGACCTTCATCAATGCCACGCCCGACATCACGGAGATCAACGTTGAAGGCCACGCCGACGAGTCTGGGACGAGCGAGCACAACCTCGTTCTTTCCGGCCAGCGCTCCGAGAGCGTCAAGCAGCTCCTCGTGCGCTTCGGGGTCGACGCAGCTCGATTGACGACACGCGCCTTCGGTGCGGATCGTCCGCGGGCAAGCGGGCACACCGAGCTCGAGCTGCGACAGAATCGCCGGGTCGAATTCATCGTCGTGCGGTCTCGACAGACCGAGGGAGCGGCAAAATGAGCACACGCAAGATGCTGGCGTCCATCCTCGCGTTTGGCGTCGGAAGCGCGACGATCGCCGCGGGGTGCGGAAATTCAGACAACTCGTTGGTCGGCGGATCGTGTGCTGGGAGCTACACCGAATGCTCGCTCCGCTGCGTCGACATTCAGACCGACCCCGACAACTGCGGCGCGTGCGGCGTCGTCTGCAAGCAAGGCGGCTGCACCCGCGGTGTGTGCAGCGAAGACGCTGACGCATCGAGCGATGCCACGAGCGACGGAGCGAGCGATGGATCGACGGACAGATCGCTCGACAGTAACGGCGGCGAGAGCGACGGTGCTACGAACGACGGCACGGCCACCGACACGGGCGTCGCGGACTCCTGCGCCCCGCCCTACGACACGGCGAGCCATTGCGGCGATTGTTTCACCGCCTGCTCGGGGACGAACGACACGTGCACGGTCACCGACGGGGGCGCGTTCGCCTGTGCACCGATGTGCGCTCTGCCGACGACGAGCTGCGGCGGCGTTTGCGTCAACGAGAACAGCGACCCGGACAACTGCGGTGCCTGCGCGCGCGTCTGTGCTTCGAGCATCTGCATGGCTGGCGTCTGCCAGGGCTCGGCAAACGGAGACATCGTCTACATCGGGCATGACTACTCGGGTACGCCCTTTGGAACCTCGCAAGCGCGCGAGCTCTCGAACGCCGTATTTTTGGGCGCTTTCAACCCGATTCGTATTCTATCGTTCGAGAAATTTTCCGCTCCGAGCGCTGTAGCAAAGGCGAAGAGCGTCATCACTCAAGCCGCAATGGCGAGCGGCCGCACGATTGCCTTCACCGTGTCCACGACGGCAGCAGACATCCCAACGAACCTCGTCGTAGCCAATTACGACGTGCTCCTCGTCTACGATCAGGTGGCTGCACCTTCGGGGACGCTCGCTCCGATGGGCGCAAGTTGGCACGCGACTCTCACCACGTTCACGCACCTCGGGGGCGTGTTCATCACGCTCGACGGAGACACGACGGTCGACGGCGGCGCCGGGGGAGAGATGCCTCTCTTCGAGACCGCGACAGGTCAGTTGATTGTCGCGTCTCACTCCGCGATGCCCATCGGCGCGCTCATGACGGTGACCGCACCCTCCGACGCCGTCGGCACCACCGTCGTCTCCCCCTACGCTGCGCGGAAAAATTCTGCGCATTTCATCACAGAGGCAAACGGTGGCGGCGTCGTGTACGTAGCCGTCGATCAGGCCTCGACCGAGCCCGTCGTCGTCCACAAGATCGCGCCCTAGTCCGACCATCGGAAAGATGTGGGCTAGTTGGCCTTGGAGATTCGGTAGGTATCGATGATCGCGCGGACCCGGGGGAGGCCTTCGACGCTCCGCGATCCGTACCAGCACAGGTCTTTTCCGCCGGTGCGCACGATGGCGTCACGCTTGGCGGCGGGCGTCTCCTGCGCGCGAAACACGTCGGCGTCGGCGTCGCTGAACGGGTGTGGCTCGTCGGGCAGCAAGATGAGCTCGGGCGAGCGCGCGTTCACCTCGTCCATCGTCACCCGCGGGTAGCGCACGTCTCGCTCGCCGATTCTTTCTTTGGAGAGAGGCTTGGCTTGCCCGAGATCGGCGGCCAGAGGATAGCGCCTCTCGCGGTCGGCAAAAATGTTCTGCGCGCCCGCGAGGTCGAGCATGTCGCTGATGAACGTCGCGCCGTGAATGGTCATCAGCGGCTCCATCCAAATCGGGCAAAACGTGGCGAGCGGGGTGATCGTCGCGCGCAGAGCCTCGGCCTCGCGGAGCATCTCGTAGCCCTGCTTGCAGAGCAGGACGACGCGCGGATCTTTGTGAACTTGAAAGATGCGCGCCAGCTTCGCGAGGTGAGCGATTCCGTCGGCGACACGCTTCGGAAAAGCCACGTAGATGCGAATGCCGCGCTGGGCGAGAGTCTCGAGGTCCGAGCGGGTGTTCTCCTCTTGATTGGCCACCACGAGATCGGGCGAGAGATCGCAGATCGCATCCAGGCTAGGATTCTTGGTGCCCCCGACGCTCGCAACGCGCGAGGCGACCTCGGCTGGGAGCTCGCAGTAATCGGTGCGACCGACGAGCGCGGCGCCGCATCCCAGGTCGGCGATGCTCAGGGTGTCGCTGGGAACGAGCGAGACCACCCGGCAAGGCGCGGGTCCAAAAACGAGCTCTCTCCCTCGGTCATCGCGGACCTTGTGCATGTCGGCGCCTCTTACTCTGCTGGCGCGTGGTAGGGCGCTGGAGGGCCACCGTCCGCATGCACTCCGATGCGAACAGCGCAGTCGGCCCACACGTCGTCACCGCAGCCAACCTTCGAGTTCGTCTTGGCAACGCAGGCAACGATGTGCGGCCCCTCGTGCTCCACGAGGCGGTCGAGGACGAAGCGGCATCCGCGCTCGCAGTCGTGCTCGGTGCAGTACGTCGACGCTTTTTCGTTGCACTGACGGTTGCACCCCACCTCGGGATAACCCGGTGGCTCGCCAACGCGGCACGCCGCAAAGAGCGCATAAAGCAGGGCCGCGGAGAGCACGGTGAGCGCAGCGCGCGGACGCATCACGCGACCTATACCATGTTCGCCGTCACCGGAGCGCCATGAGCGAGACGAGCTGCCATCCCCCGGGCTTCACGTCGATCTCCTGCGTGCGCGAAACGCCGCGGGCGTCGAGGTGCACCTTGTGCTTGCCTGCAGGCACGCGGATCCGGGTGATCGCCACGCGCGCGGGGAGCGTTTCCCAGCTTCGGGTGTCGGGCGTATCGAGGGCCGTCAACGTGCCCTGCGCGACCAGCGACGCAATGAAGCCGATCACGCTCCCCTTGCCCGAAGCCTGCTGAATTCCTTCGCCCACGAGGAGCCGGGCAATGAGACGCGTGATCGCGCTTGCCACGATTTTTCCCTCGATCTTGTGCCATTCGAGACGCACCTGGCTGGAGATGTCGACCGCCTCTTCGAGCTGGACGAAGCGGCCGTCGACGCTGCACGCGGGCGTCGCGTAACTTCCCTGACCCGGCGCGAGCGTCGGGTAGTTGATCCACGTGACGAGCCCCTGCGCAGCGAGCTTGTTGGCGGCCGCGGCGTCGCCCGGATGGATGTCGTTGGCGAAGAGCGTGAGTGCAAGTCCGATGGGGATGCGATTCGAAATTTTGTGGGGGACCCGGCCGTACCCGACGACGACCACGATCTCGCCTTCGCCGGTCTTCTCCGTCGCCGCGAGCAGGGGCTCGTCACTCGCTAGTGCCGTGAGGCGCGGGCTCTTGAACGAGCCAGCCTGGACGAGCGCGCGGGCCGGCTCATGGAGCGAGTTGTACCCGCTGAAGGCCAGAGCTTCGTCGTAATAACGGAGGGCTTCGTCCGTGTTGCCGCTCATCTCCGAGGTAAATCCAGCTAAAAAACCGCCCAAACCGAGGATCGCGTTGTCCGGCTCCTTGAGCTGATTGGCGATGTACGCCTGCATCACGCTGAGGCGACGGGCCTCGACGCGCGCGCCGTTCAAGTCGCCCCGCTCGAGGTAGTTGATCATGTTGAGCGTGTTGATGAGGAGCTTCTCGTACGGCGGCGCCGAGTAACGCCCGGACGATCCCGAGAAGACGTACTCACCGATCGAGTCTCCCGCGTTGCGCGCGAGATCAAGCATGTCGATCGCTTTGTCGGCCGCCTCGAAATCCCGCTGGCTGCCGGGGAATTGAGCGAGCGACTGCTGCACGCTTGCGCGGTCGAGGACGAGGAGCGCGTTGTCGCCCGCGATGTCCTTGGGCAGGTCCTTGTCCGTGTCGACTTCGAGCTCTTCGTTGATGGCGTGGATGGCGAGGCGCGGCTGCCCTTCGTCGAGCGCGGTGCGGAATTTCAGCGTGCGTGCTTCGTGCCCGCCGCATCCGATGAGAAAAGACGCCAGCGACGCGCCGACGACGATTGCCGCAAGCCGCAGCGAGATGCTCGCCATGTGCCTCTTCTTACCGAACCATCTTGGTGACGTACGCTTTGTGCTGCCAGCGGATCGCGCTCGTCTCGATCTCGATCACCTGCATGAACATGAAGTACTGCACGCGGCGCGCGCTGTCGGTGCGCTCGTCGGAGGCCATCACCTTGCCGGTGATGAAGTATTTTGCGCCGAGCTGCCGCCCGTACTGGGCGACGTGCGCCGGGTTGAAGACCGGATTTCTCGAGCCTTCGACCTCGGCGATCATCTGGTTCTGTCGCTCGCGGCTGATCATCGTGACGGTGCCCGCCTCGACGAGCCACGTCTCCGCTTCGCTGAGCACGGCCTCGAGTGGGGAGTCGATGTGCTCACTCGTCGAGTTTTGGAAGGGGAAGATCGCGACGGTGTCTTTCCCGTGATTCGTTCGCCACAGATCCATGATCGGAGCGGCGCGAAGGTTGTTCAAGTTCTCCTTGAGCATCCGCTGCACGTCGTCCTTGTCGAGACCGGTGCTCATCGCCGCGTTGTCGATGGTCGGATCGTTGGTGTCGCGGACGTACTCCTTGCCGCAGGCAAGCGGGCTCAAGGCGAGGGGAAGAAGGAGGGCGAATCGAATCGTTTGAAGAAAGCGCATGTGTGTACGGACTCCTAACCGGGATTAACGGCCGCTCCACGTACCTATTCACAAACCGCCGAAAACCGTTGGGAAAACGCACTAACCAGAACCCCCACAATGTAGGCATTGACAATACATTTACCTTCCTTCATACAGGCGTTTCGACCCGTTACGGAGGATGACTCTTATGGCTAGGAAGATCGTTGGTTTCTCGGTTCTCGCTCTCTTCATCGCGGCGCTCACCCCTGCCTGCGCGAGCTCGGCACAAGACACTTCCGACGAAAGCTCCGACGAGCTTCGGGCCAAGCGGTCCTTCTTTTCCTGCCAAAAAGACGACGATTGCGTGGCGGTTCCCGAAGCCGCCTGCTGTCACAGCGGTCGCGACGCCGCGGTCAACATCCACCAGACGACGGCGTACGCGCACTCGGTCACGTGCCCCGCTCATCAGATTTGCCCGTTCTTCCTCATCCGCGAGACGCGCGTCGCGCAGTGCGGCAGTGCCGATTCGAGGGGCAAGCGCGCCTGCGAGATGATCGCCCCGGACGCCGTGCGCTGCGGTGGCTTCATCAGCCCGAGCTACCAACACAGCTGTGCGAGCGGCTACGCATGCGATTTCGGCGGCCACGTCCCCGACGTCCCGGGCACGTGCAAGTCCGTCATTCGCTGAAGCGGGATCTAGCTCTTCTTGGAGAGCGCCGTTTTGACCGCGCTCTCCAGGACCTCGCTGGGTTGCGCGCCCTCGAGCTTCTGAGTCTCGATCCAGATGGTCGGAAGTCCGTGTCCTCGTGAAGCCTTGAAGTCCGCAACGTCGGACTTGATCCGATCGTCCGTTTTCGGATCTTTTACGCAGTCGCGGAACGCTCCGGGGTCGAGGCCGAAGGAAGCGGCGAGCGTCTCGCAGCCCTCCGGCGTGAGCTCCTCGAGGGGCGCGGTGAAGAGAGCGTCGGCCATCTCCTCACCTTTTCCGAGGCGTTCGGCGCAGCAGGCGGCGCGCGCGGCGTCCATGGCGTGCGGGTGCATGCGCAGAGGCACCTGCTTGCGGACCACCCGCATCCGGGACCGGTTCGCTGCGACGATGGGGGCGAGCTCCGCATGCGTCATCCGGCAGAATGGACACTCGAAGTCCACGAAGTCGACGATGGTAATCACACCCGGAGGCGTGTTTTTCAGCTCCGCGCTTATCACCTGCGGCACCGGGACGGGCTTCAAAAAACCGACGCCGAGGGGCAGAGCCACGGCGAGCGCGAAGAGCGAGGCGAGAAGAGCGGGATACGCGCGGCCTGCGGGTAGCTCCCATTTCGTTTTCGTACGCGCGACGCCCCCGACCAGAATGACGAGCGTGGCGATGTCCACCACCATGCAATACTTGCAGTACACATCCATCAGAAACTGCACGAAGAGGAGGCCGAGCCCGACGAGCGCGGCGACCGACGCCACGGCTAGGTGCGCGAGGCGCGCGCGTGGTCCCTGAAGGAGCGCGAGCACGGCGAGAACGGTGAAGGCTGCGAGGCCGTACGCCGGCGTGGGAATGCCGAGGACTGAGGCGAAGATGGTTCTCTTGACGACGTCGCAGCCGCCGTTCTCTTCGCAAAAAATTGGCGCGGGGCGAACGTAGTCGACGAACAGCATGGCGCTTACTGCGAGGCCAAGCACTGTCGGAAGCCACACGAGGAGCAGCGGCATCAACTTCCGGACGACCGACGGCGGCGGCAGCGCTTCGCGGGACTCGATCTGTTCCGATTGCATGGCTATCCGGTGAATCATCGGCCTCCCGCGGTCAAGTCCCTGCACGCGTGCTTGCGCGATCTCACTGCATTCCGTAATTGTGAGCGCAATGCCCCGAAGTCTTCCCCCGAAAAATAAAGTCCTCGATCTCCTCGCAACGCTCCGGGAATCGCTCGAGGCAGACGAGATCGCGAAGCAACTTGGCGTGGAGGAGAAGAGCTTTCCTGGGTTCTTGAGATTGCTCGACGATCTTGCGTTGAACGGGGATGTAACCGTGCAGGCGGGGAATCGATTCCAACTTTCGCGCGGCCACACTGGGCGACCAACGACCGGTCGTCCGCCGCCGCCGGCCAAGGGTTTACCCTCGCGGGCGGTTCCTCCAAAGGGTCTGCCCCAGAACCTCCGTCCGAATCCCAATCGCCACCCGGAAAAATCGACCGAACGATCTGCTCCGCCGAAGCGATCGTCGCGGGCCGCGACAGGGGAGCTGCGTGAAGGCGTAGTGACCATCGCGCCTCGAGGATTTGGCTTCGTTTCGAGTCAGGGCTCCGTGGGAGACGACGTCTTCATCGGCAACGACAAGCTCGGTGGCGCGATGCACGGCGACCGCGTCAAGATCGCGATCATCGGGCGAAACGATCGCGGACCGGAAGGCGAAATCGTCGAGATCGTTGCGCGCAACATCAAGCGAGTAGCCGGAGTCCTGCGTCGCCGCGGCAAGAGCGCATGGCTCGAGCCCGACGACAACCGGGTTCGTGGTCCCATCGTTCTAGAGGAGGCGATCGACACCGTCGCCGGCGAAGGCAACAGCGGCAAGGACGGCGACGCGGCGGTCATCTCCATTCTGCGCTACCCGGTGTACGCGGAAGAGACGCCGATCGGAAAGCTCGAGGCCGTGCTCGGTACGCCGGGGGAGCTCAAGGTCGAAGTGGCGAAGGTGCTCGTGCGCGAGCAGATCGAAGAGATTCACTCCGAAGAAGCGTTCCGCGAGGCCGAGGCCCACGGCACCGAGGTCCGCCCGGAGATGCTCGAGGGCCGCGAAGATCTCACGCACCTGCCGCTGCCGACGATCGATCCCGAAGACGCGCGCGATCACGACGATGCGGTATGGGTCGAGCGCACACCGAACGGCGGGTACAAAGCGTGGATCGCGATCGCCGACGTGAGCTCGTACGTCCAGCCGGGAACGCAGATCGACGCTGAATCCCTGAAGCGCGGCTGCAGCGTGTACCTGCCGGATCGCGCCATTCCGATGCTCCCCCGGCCGCTCTCATCGAATCTCTGCTCTCTCCTTCCGGACGTCGTGCGCCTCTGCCTCTGTGCGGAGGTAGACATCGACGCGGCGGGGACGACCACGAAGACCCGGCTCATTCGCGGGTTCATGAAGAGCCGTGCGAAGCTGACGTACGGAGGCGTCGCCCGCGCCCTCGGCCTCAGCGAGCTGCCGCCGCGCGATCCCAAGGCCGACGAGCTCATCGACGGTCTCCGCGTCGCCCACGAGCTCTCGCGCATCCTCCGCGCGAAACGCTTGAAGAGGGGAGCGGTGGATTTCGATCTTCCGGAAGCAAAGATCGTCCTCGGCGAGAACGGGCAGCCCACGGACATCGAGCGTCGCGCTCAAGATGCAGGAACGAAAAAGGCCTACCAGCTCATCGAGGAGCTGATGCTCCTCGCGAACGAGACGGTCGCCGAGTGGCTCGTCGGAAAAAAAGTTCCGACCATCTTCCGTGTGCACGCGCCGCCGGACGAGAAGAAGCTCGCGCGCTTTTCGCTCATGTGCGAAGCACTCGGCGTGGAGTTCGATCCGGAGACGGCGAAGGACCCGAAGAAGCTGACCACGCTCTTGAAGCAGCTCGCCGATCACCCCAAGGCGAACGTCCTCAACATGCTCCTCCTGCGCTCGATGAAGCAAGCGACGTACGACGTCGTGAACATTGGGCACTTCGGTTTGGCCTCCAAAGCCTACTTGCATTTCACGTCGCCGATTCGCCGTTATCCCGATCTCGTCGTGCACCGCTCGGTGCACAAAGTGCTCAAGAACGAGCCGATCGACCGCAGCGAAGAGGGAATCACGGTGCTAGGTGAGGCGGCGTTTGCGGCATCCACCGCGGAGCGCAAAGTGATGGAGGTCGAGCGAGAGGTCACCGATCTCTACCGCGCCGTTCTCATGCGCGACAAGATCGGCGAGCGCTTCGAAGGCACGGTTACCGCGCTCGTGGGCTCCGGAGTGTTCGTCGCCCTCGACGCACCGTTCGTCGACGTCCTCGTCAAATTCGACGATCTCGGCGGCGATCGCTACGAGCTCGATGAGGACGGTCTACGCGCCGTGGCCGCGCGCTCGGGCGACGTGGTGCAGCTCGGCGATCGCATGATGGTCCAGATCATCGACGTCGCGATTTTGCGACGCTCGGTGCTCGGCCGGCGAATTGGTGGTGGTGGCGGCGACGCTCGCGGCGATGACGGCGGCGCGCGACGCGGCGCGATGAGCAGCGGGAAGAAGAAGGTCTTCGAGGCCCGCTCCGCAAAGACTTCGGATCGCGGACGCCCGCAGGTGAGCAAGAACAAGAAGCCGGGCTCGCGGTCTCAGAAGTGGACCAAGAAATCCGATACCGGCGCGACCGGCAGCGGCCCGCGAAAAGCCAAAGGCAAAGGCAAAAAGAAGCGCCGCTGAAACGCGTGAGGCAGGCCTACCAGGCGACTCTGGTTGGAGTGAGGCGGCGTTCTTTGGTGCCGTCTCCGAGCTGGCCATTGCGGTTGTTTCCCCAGCAGTGAAGGACGCCGTCGTCGGTCTTGGCGCAGCCGTAGTCCGAGCCCAGTGACACCTGCAGCACGCGCGTGAGCCCAGACAACGGCGCCGCGAGCTCTGCGGTCGAGCGGGTCCCGCGTCCGAGCTCGCCTTCGGTGTTCGATCCCCAGCAATGAACGCTCGCGTCCTTCCGGAGCGCGCACGAGTGCGACTCCGCAGACTCGAGCGTCGTAGCGTCGGTCAACCCCCGCACGACCACCGGCACGCTGTGATTGTCCTCGTCGGGGTTCGCGCCGAACTCGCCCTGATCATTGCGCCCCCAGCATTGCGTGGATCCGTCCCTGAGCGTCGCACAGACGAACGAGTCACCCGTGGCGATGCTCTGGATGGGCGGCATTTGGGGATGGCTGAAGGGGCCGTTGCCCCACGGACCTTCGCCCCAGCAGCGGGCGGTTCCGTCTTTCATACGCGCGCAGGCATGGGCCCCGCCGGCCACGACCTGCTCGACGCCTGAGTCGGGAGCGCCGTTCTGAATCCCGTCGAGACCCCAGCAGCGTGCTCCACCGGACGCAAGCCGCACGCACACGACGTAACCGCCCGCGGTGATCGCGACGGCGTCCGACAGCCCGGGCACGCTCGTAGGGGCGACCTTCCTCACTTCGCGACCATCGCCGAGAATTTTTCCACTGCCCCAGCACCTGACCGTTCGATCGATCATGCGCGCGCACGTGAAGGTCGCTCCGGAGGCGAGGTCTGCGACGCCAGTGAGACCGGAGACCAGCGTAGGATGGATCTGTTCGGCGTCCGAGCCATCGCCGTCACCAAGCTGACCTTCGCTGTCACGGCCCCAGCAGCGGGCGGTGCCGTCCTCCATGCGGGCACAGGAGTGGAAGTCCCCGCAGTCGAACTGACTCACTTTCTTCGGCGAGCCGCTGGCGGATGCGACCGTCTCTCCGGAACCTGATCCTTGGCGCGAAGGCGGGAGCGGTGAAACCACGCCGCCGGCACCGGGCTTGGCCTCGCCTCCGCAGGACAGGACGAGGCAGATCACCGTAAATACGCGGGCCGAACGCATTCCGCCGACTATAGCGGATCGAATCAAAATGCGATGGCGTCGCGGAGATTTTCGCTTTCGTGCGCAGCGAGCTTGTCGATGAGCGCCTTCACCTCTTCCGATTTCGACGTCGGTGGCTGCACGAGGAAGTGCACGTAGAGATCGCCTTCCGGCTTTCCTTTGCGAGCCACGCCCTTACCGCGCAGGCGCAGGACGTTGCCGCTCAGCGTTCCTTCAGGCACCTTCAGGGAGACTGAGCCCTCTACCGTGGGCACCTTCACCTTGGCGCCGCGGTAAGCCTCGCTGACTGTGATCGGCAGATCGATGTGGAGGTCGTCTCCTTCGCGGCGAAAGTATTTGTGCGGTGTGACGTGGATCTGGAGGAGTAGATCGCCGGGCGGGCCGCCGTTCGGCGACGGAGCACCGTGACCTGAGATGCGAACGCGGCTTCCATCGGCTGCACCGGCGGGGACGCGGACGGCGACCGGTTCGCCTGCGCCGGCTTGGTTACGAAGCTCGAGCATCGTCCCGCGTACTGCGGACGAGAAATCGACGGTGACCTCGCTCTCGAGGTCTTGGCCTTTGACCGGACCGCGCGGCCTTCGTTGGCGAGCGAACATGTCGCCGAAGATGTCGCCCATGCCCCCTGCTCCGCCCGGTTGCCGTACCGCATCGCCGAACAGATCCTCGATACGCACGCCTTCGGGACCGCCACGGCCTCCGCCCGCGGGCTGACGGGAGGACCAATTTTTGTAGGTTCGGACGCGCTCGGCATCGAAGCCTTCGCGGAGCCCTTCCTCACCGAATTCGTCGTAGAGCTTTCGTTTTTTTTCGTCGGAGAGGATGTCGTAAGCCTGATTCACGGCCTTGAACTTCGTCTCCGCAGGCTTATTTCCGGGGTTCTTGTCCGGATGAAGCTTCTGGGCGAGCTTGCGGTACGCCTTCTTGATCGTCGCCGCGTCGGCATTCTTCGGGACAGCGAGCACTGTGTAAGGATCGGTGGCCATCTATAGCTCGCGAACGTAATTCGCATCGCGCTCGCGGGCAATGCCAGGGCGATGACTACCCGCCGTCGCGCCACCTCGGAAGAACGGTCACGTCGGGGAGGTCGGGCTCGATCCGCCACGCGCCGTGCTCGCGTGCGCAGTGCACCGTCGCGTGATCCGTTGCGGGCTCCGCGCCGAGGACCTCGACCGTAGCCGTCTCCCCAGTCACGTTGGCGCTCATCGATTTCGGCCTGAACTTCAGCCCGAATCGGCCCTCAGCGAGCATCTCGTACGCTTCGACGCGGCGGCCTTGGACGCGACTCGCCCGGGCCCCACGCTCTTCGAGGTTCGCGCGACTGGCCGGACCGAGAAGCGCGTAAGCCTCCCTTGCCGCGCGCGGATCGTCGGTCGACGACTCCATCCGTTCGAGCCAGAGGCGGACCACGCCGTCCGGCGTCGCGTCTGGTGCCGAGCGCGAGCAGCCCGCGAGGAGCAGGGCCACCATCGCGAACCTCACGTCGTTCCGCTTCCGAGTCCCATAGACTTGCGGACTTCGCGCATCGTCTCCTGAGCGATGACGCGGGCTTTTTCGGCACCTCGGGCGAGGATGGCGCGCACCGTTTCGGGATCGAGCGATTCCCGCTTCGAACGCAGCGGTGTGAGCTCTTTTTCGAAGTTATCGAAGAGTACTTTCTTGCAGTCGAAGCAGCCCCAGCTCGCGGTCGTACAGTTCTGGTGGACGAGCGCGACCGTCTCCGCGGGGCTCACCGCTTGGTGCATCGTGTAGATGTTGCACACCTCCGGTCTACCTGGATCCGTGCGCTCTTTGCGCTGCGGGTCGGTGAAGGCCGTCTTTATTTTTTTCCAGAAGGCGTCTGGTGGCGTGAAGAGTGGAAGGCTATTTCTCTTCGATTTGCTCATCTTCGCGTCACCGTCGAGACCCATGATCCGAGGTGTCGTCGAGAGGCGCGGCTTCGGCTCGACGAACACCTTGCCAAAGCGGTGGTTGAAGCGGCGCACCGTTTCTCTCGCAAGCTCGAGGTGCTGCACTTGATCGTCGCCCACCGGCACGATGGTCGCCTTGTAGAGGAGAATGTCAGCGGCCATTAGGATCGGGTACGTAAAGAGACCGGCCGAGACGAACTCCTTGTCTTCGCTCTTCTCTTTGAACTGCGTCATGCGATGGAGATCGCCCATCGGCGTCACCGCTGCGAGGTACCACGCGAGCTCCATGTGCTCAGGAACGTCGCTCTGCACGAAGAGCGTGCAGCGCTCCGGATCGACCCCGCACGCGACGAGATCGGTGGCGAGGCGAATCGTGCGCTCCTCGAGCTCCTTCGGCTCATAGGGCACGGTGATGGCGTGAGCGTCGACGATGCAGAAGAGAAGCTCTTCTTTCTGCTCTTCGACCTGCTTCGCCCAGGTGCGCACCGCGCCGAGGTAGTTACCGATATGAAATTCGCCGCTGGGCTGAATCCCGGACAGAACGCGGGGTTTGACGGGGGTCGCCATGGGGAGAAGAGCTTAGCGTGAAATTGGATCTCGTTCGATCGCGCTTACTACACTTCGATCCGTGAAAGGCGCGCGCCCCGTAACCCTCTCTTGGAACGGGAAAAACGAGGCGCTTTCGCCGCCTCCGGGTGGACGCCTCGCAAAGGCGGGTCCGGTGCCGATTCGCTCGGGCGAAGGCGGCGACCTCTTTTTCGGGGACAACCTCAGCGTCATGCGCGCGCTTCATGCGACGCGCGGTGAGAGCGTTACCCTCGCCTACCTCGATCCGCCGTTTCTCACGGGCCGCGTGCACAAGGCGGTGAAGCGGGGAAAAACGCTCGACGACCGTACGACTACCGACGCCTTCGATGACCGCTGGACCGATCGGGCAACCTACCTCGAGGCACTCGGACAGCGCTTGGTTTGCGTTCGCGCGCTCCTCGCACCGCATGGCTCGGTGGTGGTGCACGTCGATCCCAAGACGAGCCACTACATCAAGGTGATGTGCGACGAGATCTTCGGCGACGACGCGTTCGCGAGCGAGATCGTCTGGCGCTACCGCCGCTGGCCCTCCAAAACGCCTAATTTTCAGCGGGTTCACGACGTTCTGCTCCGCTACCGCAAAGATCCGAAGGCGAAGCCGCGTTGGAACTCGCTCTACGAGCCGCTCGCCGCATCCACCCTCGCGACATGGGGCGTGAAGAAACAAAAGGCAGTCTTCGCCGAGAGCGGACGGCGCTCGCACTCGTCAACGAGCACCGAGCGCAGCGCTGGAGTGCCGATGGGCGACGTCTGGGACATCGGGCTCATCGCGCCGGTGGCCCGGGAGCGAACCGGGTATCCGTCACAAAAACCGGAAGCGCTCCTCGACCGCCTGCTTCATGCCCTGAGCGATCCGGGAGACGTCGTGCTCGACCCGTACGCGGGGAGCGGGACGACCCTCGCCGTGGCCTCGCGTCTCGCGCGCAAGTTCATTGGAATCGACGGGAGCGAGGTGGCGATCGAGACGGCCCGTGCGCGCCTCGACGCCCTCGTTTCGCGCACTCGAGACGCTTGCGCTCTCTAAGGAGCGCCGCGTACCCTCGCCGGCGCAACGATCCCATGCCCCAGGCCACCTCCAAACAGCTCATTGGCGCACTGATCGTCTTCGTCGCGTCCGCGCTCGGCGCGATCTACATGAAGGACGCGATGGCACCGATCCTCGGGATCGGAATCGTTGGAGCCGTTGCTGTCATCATGGTTGGGGGAGGAAGCTCCTTCGAGGGGCTGGCCGAGGCGGTGCGGCGCTCGACGAAGGGCGACAGGCCTCGGCCACCCGCGAACGCAAACAGCGAGCTCCTTCGTTTCTTCGACGAGCTCGGAACCCTCGCCGATCAGCGAAAATCGGAGCGCGCATCGCTCGCGGTTCGCGAAACAGACGTCGCCGAGGCGGAGCGAGCGCTCGAAGAAATCACGAAGAAGCTCTCCGATGGCGTGGCCACCCAGCTCGCCGCTGCGGAAGAGACGTCGCGGCAGATCAAAGAAATGGCAAGAGCCGTTCGCGACATCGCTCTGCACGTGGAGACCCTCACTTCAAGCGCCGAAGAATCGAGCTCCTCGATCCTGGAGATGACGGCGACGAACGACGAAGTGGCCGAAAACGTCGGCGAGCTGGCGGGCAGCGTGCGCGAGACAGTGAGCTCGATCGAGGAGATGGCGTACTCGATCAAAGAGGTGGCGAAGAACGTCGATGCTCTGTCGCTCACCGCCGAAGAGACGAGCTCGTCGATGAACCAGATGGACGTGTCCATCGATCAGGTGCAGTCGAACGCCAACGAGACGGCGCGCTTGTCCGAAGAAGTGGCCCTCGATGCCGAGAAGGGCGCCGAAGCTATTTTGAAAACGATCAGCGAGATCTACCGCATCAAGGAGAGCTCTCAAGAAGCGGTCGCGGTCATATCCAATCTAGGATCGCGCATCGAAGCCATCGGGCAGATCGTCAACGTGATCGACGACGTCGCAGAGCAGACGAACCTCCTCGCCCTGAACGCCGCGATCATCGCCGCCCAGGCGGGTGAGCAAGGAAAAGGCTTTGCCGTCGTTGCCGACGAGATCAAAGATCTCGCAGAGCGCGCAGGGGCCAGCACGCGGGAGATTACCGATCTCATCAAGACCGTGCAGGCGGAGTCGAAGAACGCCATCAACGCCGTCGAACGCGGCGCGCACAACGTCGATCGCGGCGTAGAGGTCTCCAACGAGGCCGAGCGCGCACTCAAGAAGATCCTCGAGAGCAGCCAAAAATCGACGAACATGGTGCGCGCCATTGCCCGCGCGACGGTGGAGCAAGCGAAAGGCTCGAAGCAGGTCACCGACGCCATCGGGCGCATCGCCGAGACCGTGCAGCAGATCGCCGCCGCGACTGCCGAGCAAGCACGCGGCTCCGAGCTCATCATGAAGAGCGCCGAGAAAATGCGCATCATCACGCAGCACGTGGAGCGCAGCTCTCAGGAGCAAGCCAAGGGCGGACGGCAAATCACCGGCACCATCGAGAATATCTCGAACATGGTGACCCAGCTCAACGTCAGTCACAGCGCTCAATCCAAGGGAAGCGAGCAGGTGCTGAGCGCCTCGATGCGCATCGAAGAGACGGCGCGGACCCAAGACTCGTCGCTCCGCCAGCTGACGGCGGCGCTCGATCGCCTCCGCCGTCTGCTTTGATTTAGGCGGGTGCCCTGAGGGCGCCGCGCGTGTCACTCGACGGTGACGGTCTTGGCGAGGTTTCGAGGCTGATCGACGTCGGTGCCTTTGAAATCGGCGATGAAGTACGACAGAAGCTGGAGCGGGATCACCGTGAGGAGCGGCAAGATCTCCGGCGCGGCCTCGGGAATGTAGATGACGTCGGGATCCATCGACGGAAGCATGAGGGTCCGCGAACCTATCTGCGACAGGCGCGGCGTGATGAGCCTCGCCACTTCGTCGTCTCCCTTGGTGCAGACGGCGATGACTTGCCCTTCGCGCGCCCTCACCTCTTGCATGTTGGAGACGGTCTTCTCGTAGTGGACGTCCTTCGGGCAGAGCACGACCACAGGCATTTCTTCGTCGATGAGCGCGATGGGTCCGTGCTTCATTTCCCCCGCGGCGTAGCCCTCGGCGTGGATGTAAGAAATCTCTTTCAGCTTGAGAGCGCCTTCGAGTGCGATGGGAAAACCGGTTCCGCGTCCGAGAAAAAGCATGTCTCGTGCGCGCGAGTGCTTCTTGGCGATGGCTTTGATCGTCTCGGCTTCGAGGAGCACGTCGCGCATCAACATCGGAGCGCGGGTCAGCGCGTGGAGGACGCGGCGTGACTCGGTCGCACTGAGCGTGCCCCGGCAACGACCGAGGTGGACGGCGAGCATGAGGAGCACCGCAAGCTGCGTGGTGAAGCACTTGGTGGACGCGACGCCGATCTCGGGACCGGCGTGGGTGTAGAGCGCCCCGTCGCTCGCCCGCGGAATCGCGCTGTCGACGACGTTGGCGACGGCCAGGATGTGGGCGCCCTTCGCTCGCGCGGCTTTCACGGCAGCGAGGGTGTCGGCCGTTTCGCCGCTCTGACTGACGGCAACGACGAGATCGGTCGAAGAGAAGACGGGCTCGCGGTACCTGACCTCGCTCCCGATCTCGACGGTGGAAGGAAGCTGCGCCAGCGCCTCGACCCAATATCTTCCAGCCATGGCGGCGTGAGAGCTGGTGCCGCAGGCGATGAAGTAGACCCGCGTGATTTTCTTGGCGAGCTCCACCGAGACGCCGATTTCTTCGGCGATTATCTCGCCCGCGTCGACGTCGATGCGGCCGCGAAGAGTGTCCTCGATCGCGCGGGGTTGTTCGTAGATTTCCTTGAGCATGAAGTGCTTGTAGCCCCCCTTTTCGGCTTGCGAGGGAGACCAGTCGATGCGCTTCGAGGCTCGATTTACCGAGGTTCCATCGAGCTTGGTGATGGTGATGCTGTCCTTCCTCAGAACGGCGATCTCGCCATCCTCGAGAAAAATCACGTCTCGCGTGTGGGGCAAGAGCGCAGGAACGTCGCTCGCGGCCAGCATCTCGCCGTCGCCGACTCCGAGAACGAGAGGCGAGCAATCTTTCGCAACCACCACCGCGTCCGGCACGTCTCCGCTCGTGACCGCGATGGCATACGCTCCGCTCACTCGCTTGAGCGCCACGCGCACGGCTTCTTCGAGCTTGGGCGTACCGCTCCTCAGCGCCTCGTCGATCAGGTGGGCGACGATCTCCGTGTCGGTCGCGCTCGAAAACTTGACGCCTTTGCCTTCGAGCTCGCGGCGGAGGGCCACATGGTTTTCGATGATGCCGTTGTGAACCACGGCCACTTTGCCCGCGACGTGAGGGTGCGCGTTCGCTTCACTCGGGCGGCCGTGGGTTGCCCAGCGGGTGTGTCCGATGCCCGTCGTTCCGGCGAGCGGATTTTTTCTCAACGCGGCGTCGAGGTTCGCGAGCTTCCCGACGGCGCGCACGATCTCCACGCCCCGGCCGGTGTGCACCGCGAGCCCTGCCGAGTCGTATCCTCGGTATTCGAGCTTGCGCAAACCTTCGACGAGAATGTGCGCGCAATCTTTCGCGCCGACGTAAGCAACGATTCCACACATGTGCGAAGGCCTCCAAGGGTCCCGTTCCAACGCGGGGCTCACTGATCTTACTCCCCGCCGCGCGCGCCTCAGCAGTTTCGATGGCGGAGGACCGAGATTCGTCTCGCTTTTTTTGGAACCTTTAGCTTATTTCGCGCACGTGATCGGGGGAAGCTCGCTCGGCGAGGCCCCATCGGCGATCAGCCGGGCATTGGAAAATACCGCTCGAAAGGTGTCGAGTCGGGCCATGATCGACGGGCTGCGGGTGCGCTCGTCGCTATCCATGGCGCTCAAGCTGACGACGCCAACCACTTCCCGCCCGCCCGCAAGCACCGGACCACCAGAATCACCCGGGCAAATCGAGGCGTCCATACGGAGCGTCCCTGATTGGGTGAGGGAGACGATGCGACCGCCCGCGCGCGCTTGGCGATGAATGCCATCGGGGGAGAGCGCACACCGGCCAAATCCGGCGGGACCGAGCGTTTCGCCGACCCGAGGGGGCTCGTCGAGGCGAGCGGTCATCGTGCTCAGGCCGACGAGCTTTCGCTCGAGAACGAGAACGGCCAAGTCCCCTGCCCCACCCGCTTCGCCGCACATGGGGGCTACGATTTCTCGGACCCGAACGTTTCCCCAAGGAAGGTAGTCGCCGCCCAGCTCGACGCGGACATCGGAGCCCTTGAGAAGCCCTTTGGTAAACTCCCCGTTCGCGCGCCGCTCCACGACGCAGTGATGCGCGGTGAGAACGAGATCGTCTTCGACCAGCGTTCCCGAGCACGTCATCTGCGGGCCGACCACGCGCACGATCGCATCTTCGGCAACGGCGATCGCGATGGGGGGCGAAAAAAAACGGGACGGAGCGATGTCTTCCGTTTCGCCGTTAGCTGCGGGTCGGACGTTCGGCATGTGGGCCGCTCGAACACAGCCAAGCTGCGCTCCAAGCACCGCCGGAGTCAACACGAACGCGACGGACGCGACGGACGCGACGGTCGGGAAACTCGACCTGCTCATCGCATCGCCTCAGGGCATTGCTTCATCGCATTGCAGTGGGAGCGGCGAGTCGGGCCTCACGGGTCGCGTTGTGGTACGCGATGGCGCTCGCTTCGGGGTGCGCCTGGGCATCGTCCACGCCGAGATCGACCAGCTCACGCAAGATATCTGCGCGGCGGGTGGCGGACGCAAGCAGCCAGGTGTCGCACGGGGACTCGTCTTCCGCCGTCGGGGCGCAGCGCGCGAGGACCCGGCGCTCGGCCGCGAGGGCATCGACGGATCGACCTTCGTCGAGGAGCGCGCGTGCATAGACGTGCTCGATGAGCGGGCTGGCTTTCACTGCGAGGGGCGCCGACTCGACGACGCCGACCGCGAGCCCTGGGGCGTGCACATCGAGGTAGGCCTGCGCGAGATCGCGACGACGGACGGCGTCGCCCGGGGCCATGGCCACCTGGACTTCGAGCGCGCGCACCGCATCGCTGTGCGACTCGGCCAGAACGGCCTTTTCGCGCTGGGTCCCGCTCGCGAGCCACAACGCCCCCACCGCCACGAGCAACGCCGCATTCCCCGCCTGACACCACGTCCGCAACGCCATGTGCTCTCCCTCAGTGACCAGATGTCAGACGTACGAGGCGCGAAAAAGATGCGCGGACGCGAGCGGCGGCGCTGCGCGAAGACCTAAGGTGACACGCTTTTCTGCAGACATCACGGCCAGGAAGAAAGTTCCGAAATAGTTGATTCGTATTCGAAGCCCAAGAGACACGGCGCCTCCCCGCGTCCTTGGGCGTCACGCACACGGATGGTGCTCTAATGTAGGCAATCTTTTGCCCACTCAGAAAGCGTGGGCCAGCTCGTTGAGAATCCAGTCGCCCACGGCGCGCGTTCCCAGCTCGCCTCCGACGTCGCGGGTGCAACGCTTCTCCTCGACGGCGCGCGCCACCAGGGCCTCGAGGCGCGGCTCCTCCGCAGGATGGCCAAGATGGGCAAGCAGCATTCCCACGGTGAGGACACTGGCCAGGGGGTTCGCCAGGTCTTTTCCAGCGAGCGGCGGCGCCGAGCCGTGCACCGGTTCGAAGAGCCCCACTCGGCGAGGATCCGAGGCGTGCACGTTGGCGCTCGCCGCCATGCCGAGACCGCCCTGAAGCGCAGCTCCGAGGTCGGTCACGATGTCGCCGAAGAGATTGCACGTGACGACCACTTCGAAGGGCGACGGATCTTGAATGAGGTAAAAGCACAGCGCGTCGACGTACACGTGCTTGGCTTCGATGCCCGGGTAGGACGCGGCGACCTCGAAGAACACGCGGTACCAAAGCTCGTGCGCGTGCTTCATGGCGTTGGACTTGTCGGCCATGTGCACGGTTTTCTTGCCGTGGAGCTTGGCGTGCTCGAAGCCTGCGCGAATGAGGCGCTCGACACCTTTGCGGGTGTTCAGATCTTCGTTGATGGCGATCTCGTCGGGAGTTCCACGTTTGAACTGCCCCCCCATTCCTACATAGATCCCTTCGGTGTTCTCACGGAAGACCGTGAAGTTCACGTCCGTGGCGCGCCGGCCCTTGAGGGGCACCAGGCGATCGGAGAGGGCCTTGACGGGGCGAATGTTGGCGTAGAGATCCAGGCCAAAGCGTAGGCCAAAAAGAATGTCGCGGGCGTGCTCGAGGCCGGGCAAGCGCGGGTCACCGAGCGCTCCCAGAAGTACGGCACGCGCTTCGGACGCGACGCGATCGGCGACTTCTTTCGGGTAGGTTGTGCCGTCTTTCAAATAGCGATCTGCGCCCAGATCCAATTCCCACAGATCGAGATTCAATCCTCGTTTATCGCGGTAGAACTCGAGAAGCCGCCGCGCTTGGGCGATGACCTCCGGCCCAATGCCGTCCCCCGGCAGAATCGCGACGAGATCAGACGATGCCATGGCGCGACGCTAGCATGGCCCGAGCGACCTCGACGACCCCCGCAACACGAGCAACGTCGACGAAGCGCCCGGTGTAGTGGCCGTGCGGATCGATCAGCGCCGTTCGTACCCCGGCGGCACGTGCGCCGAGGACGTCGGTCGCGTAAGTGTCGCCGAGATGAAGGGCGTGCTCGGCGCGGACTCCGAGTTTGTCGAGCGCGACATGGAAGATGCGTGCATCGGGTTTTTCCACTCCAAAAAGGCCGCTGTCGACGACCAAATCGAAGTGGGAAAGAATCTCGAGCTGCTCGAAGATGCGAGCGAGCATGCCTTCGGAGTTGCTGATGATCGCCACCTTCACGCCCGCCGCGCGCACGCGATCGAGCGCCTCTCCGAGACCCGTGGGGACGAGCGAATAGAGATTCCAGCGAACGTGATCCTCCCAAAGTTTCTCGAGGAGCGCGGCGAGGCGATCGCGAGGCACACCGGCCCGATGGAGCGCGGTGCCGATAACCTGACCCCACCCCCGTGCGCCAGGACGCGCGCGGCTCGCCCATTCCACCTCGATGGGGCTCTCACCGTTTCTTTCGAGGAGCGTCTTCGCTTCACCCTCGGTGCGGATCAAGGTCTCCGCATTTACCGAGAAACCGAGGGCATTCGCGAAACGCGCCATGCGGGCGTGATCCAGGAAAATCACGGTGTTGCCCGCATCGAGCATCAGGAGATCGACACCCTTCACGAGTGCGGCGAGCCCCCCGGAAGAATCAGGCAAGCAGCTTCGAGGCTTTCACGAACTCCATCTTGTGCGCCTGGGCAACGGGCTCGCACGTGACGTGTCCCTTGTAGACGTTGATGCCGCGCTCGAGCGCTTTGTCTGCGCGGGCCGCAGCGACGATCCCAGCGTCGGCGATCTTCACGGCGTAGCCGCTCGTCGTGTTGGTGAGCGCCCAGGTGCTCGTCTGGGAGACGGCCCCCGGCATATTGGGAACGCAGTAGTGGACGACGCCGTGCACTTCGTACGTCGGCTGATCGTGGTTCGTCGGCCGGCAGGTGGCGATGCATCCGCCCTGATCCACCGCCACGTCGACGACGACGGAGCCCTTGCCCATGCGGCCAATGAGATCTTCGCTGACCAGCTTCGGAGCGACGGCACCGGTCACGAGAACGGCGCCGATCACCAAGTCGGCGCGCTGCACGGCCTCTTCGATGTTCGTGGGGTTCGAATAGAGGGTCTCGATGGCGCCGCCGAAGACGTCCTCGAGGTAGGCCATCGTCTCGGCGCGGACGTCGATGATGGTGACCTGTGCGCCCATGCCGATGGCGATCGTCGCGGCGTTTCTTCCGACCACGCCGCCGCCGAGGATGACCACCCGACCGCGACGCGTGCCGGGAACGCCGCCGAGGAGCACGCCTTTTCCGCCGCGCTCTTTCTCGAGGCAGGTTGCGCCGACTTGCACGGCCATTCGCCCGGCGACCTCACTCATCGGTCGGAGGAGCGGGAGGGAATGATCCTCGAGCTCGATCGTCTCGTAGGCCACGGCGCTCACCTTGGAGGCCGCGAGGGCTTTCGTCAGCTCGAGCTCGGCCGCGAGATGAAGATACGTGTAAAGTACAAGCCCTTCGCGAAAAAAGCCGTACTCCGCTGCGAGCGGCTCCTTCACCTTGACCACCATCTCCGCACCCCACGCGTCGCTCGCGCCGGCAACGATGGTCGCCCCTTGCGCGATGTACTCCGCGTCTTCGATTCCGCTCCCGACGCCTGCACCGCGTTCGATGAGCACTTTGTGGCCGCGTGTGGTGAGGAGGCGGACTCCTGCGGGGGTCATGCCGACTCGGTACTCGCGGGTTTTGATTTCTTTGGGGACGCCGATGATCACGGGCCTACTCCTTTTTGGACGTAAATTACGCCCAAACGTTAGCGAAGATGGGGCGACTTGGCCAGGCCGCGTGAGACTGTGACGCGGCGCGGGCTCGCGAACCTCGCCTCGGTCGAGAGTATGGTACCGAGGCGCTGTGTATGCGCTTGCCCGGCCCATCTTGTTTTCGCTCCCGCCCGAAACGGCGCACGCGCTCGGCATGGCTGCGCTCGCGCCGCTGGAGCACGTCGGGCCCCTTCGCTCGCTCACCCGCGCTCTGTTCACATGCGAAGACCCGCGCCTCGTCACCCGCGTGATGGGGCTCACGTTTCCGAATCCCCTCGGAGTCGCGGGCGGGTTCGACAAGAACGCTCTTCGTCCGCGGGCGCTCGCTGCGCTTGGATTCGGATTTCTCGAGCTCGGGACGGTCACCGCTTCGGCGCAAGAGGCAAATCCTGCCCCCAACTTGTTTCGCCTGGAGAGGGATCGCGCGATCGTCAATCGCCTGGGGTTTCCCAACGAAGGTGCGGCGGTCGTCGCGGCGCGGATGGCCCGAAAGAGGGGCTACCTTCACGCGGCCGGGGTGCCGGTTGGACTGTCGATAGGAAAGTCGCGCAAGGTGCCGGTCGAGCCGATCGAGGGAGCGATCGCCGACTATCTGGACAGCTTTCGCGAGGCGAGGCGGGTCGCTGATTTCGTGGTGGTGAACGTGTCCTCACCGAACACGAAGGATCTGCGCGCTATGCAGGGCGCCGAGCTCGCCCGCCTTCTCCTCGCCGCGATCACCCGCGAAAATGCGCTCTTGCCGCGGGTGCCGCTCCTCATCAAGATCGCACCGGATCTTTCGGACGCGCAGCTCGAGGCGCTCCTCACCGTGGTGGAAGAGTGCGGGCTCGACGGCGTCGTAGCGACCAACACGACGCTCGCGCGCGCGAACCTCTCCACGAGCGCGCAAGACGTGGAAGCGATCGGAGCCGGAGGGCTGAGCGGTCCGCCGCTGAGAGCGAGGGCCCTCGAAGTGGTCCGCATCGTGCGCGCTCGCCTCGGCCCGAAGGCGGCGGTGATCGGCGTGGGGGGGGTGGAGACGGCGGCGCATCTCCTCGATTTTCTCCGGGCGGGGGCGGATCTCGTGCAGCTCTACACCGGCTTCATTTACGGCGGCCCGGGTACAGCGCGGGCGATTGTCCGCGATATCTTGGCGCAGATGGAACGCTCTGGAGCGAGCAGCCTGCGAGAATGGGTCGACGCGCGGCCCTAAATCGAGGATGCTTCCGGGCCGTTCCGCTAAGCGACCGCACTCATCACCGCGGTCTGGAGACCTCTCATGCGCGTCACCGGCCTTTCTCTCGCGTTCCTCGCGACCGTCAACGTTCTCGTCGTGTCGACCCCCGCCCTCGCCGAAGACTCTGCGCCCGCAGCCACCGAGGCGCCCGCGGCCGCGGCAAAGCCGGAGGGCACGGTGATGCTTCACATAGAGTCCCCGAAGGTCGTCGACCTCGAGCGACGTCAGGGCGGTATCGGCGCGTGGGAGCACGTCTGCACGTCTCCATGCGACATGAACGTTCCCCTCTTCGACCAGTACCGAATCGCACCGGCGGCTGACGTCTCGGAGTCCAAGCCGTTCATGATCGACGCCGCAAACAAGGACCGCGTCAGCCTGGCAGTAAACCCAGGCATGAGGACCAAGTCGCGCGTCGGCACCTATATCCTCATTGCCGGAGTCGCGACCGTGGTCACGGGGGTGGTCGTCGTCATCGCCGGAACGGCGGGATCCGACAGCATCGGCAGCGACGGAACGACCCACCACGCGTTCACCAACGTCGCGTTCGTTGGCTCTGCGCTCGTGCTCGGCGGCCTCGCCGCGACCATGGTCGGCGCGGCATGGCGCATCAACAACCAGCACTCCTACGTCGGCGGCGACGTCGCCAAGCCCCCGGCGTCGACCAACGAACAGACCGCCTCGCGCGAGGCCGTTTTCGTCAAGCCGCAAGCCGAGCAAATGGCCTCGAGGACGCCCGCGTTCGTCTTCCCGGTCTTCACGAAGAATTTCTGAGCCGCGAAGGCCTACGGCAGCAAGCGCCCCAACACCGTGGCGACGATGTCGCGTTTTCGCTCCTCGAGGAACTCCGGGGAGCGGAAATCGACGGCCCAGAGGCCGCGAACGAACGGCTCTTCCATGACGGTGATGCTGGTCATTGCCAGGGTCGACACGCATAGCTGACGCGCGTTCACGTCCGGGCGAATTTTTCCGATCGCTCGCAGCTCGTCGATCGTGAGGACCACTGCATCGAATACCGGCTTCACACGCGCGGAGATCATCGCTTCGGCGATCGAAGGTCCCGTCGACGGACCGGTCGCTCCTTCGTGGCGCATGATCGCCAAGATCGCCCCATGCGAGACGTAGAATCGCGTGAGAAGTTCGACGAACGCGGCGACGAGTGGGCGGATCTTCGAAACGTCGAGCGGCCGCGCAAGACGCGCGAGAATGTCGAAGCCTTCGGCCGTCATCACGTCCAGGGCGCGATCGATCACTTCGCGATAGATCCCCGCTTTGTCCGAAAAATAATGGTGGATCAGCGCTTGCTGCGCTTGAGCAGCCCGCGCGATGGCTCCGAGGCGCGCGCCAGCGAAACCCTTGGCGGCAAACTCCGCTTCCGCAGCGTCGAGCAACCGCCGCTTCGTCTCCGTCGCGTTGCGTTCTCGCTTCGGTGGCGACTCGAGGGCGCCCGCGTCGTTCACCCTGGGGTAGGGCCGAGGGGAGAGCATTAGGCGCTCGCTTCCCAGGTCTCGTACTCGATGACCCCGAGCTCCTCGAACCCGCGTCGCACGTACGGCGTGAGCAGCCCAAGGCGTTTCACGTTGGGGACGATCTTGCTGAAGAGGAGCTTGCGGAAGATGGCCATCATCTCCGAGCTGGCAGCGGCCTCTTCACACTCTTTTTGGGGAAGCCCCACGCGCTCCCAGACGTCTTGTCCGAGGAAGCGATCGCGCAATAGACGCGAGCTCTCGATGATGAAGTCTTCCCGGTCGCGAAGCTCGTTGGGCGCCATTTCGATGTAGACGTCCTTCAAGGAGAGCACGCCGAAGGCCACGTGCCGCGATTCGTCTTGCATGATCATGTGGGTGATCTGCTTGATGAGCGGCTCGGTCGACGTCTGGTGCACGAAGCCGAACGCGCCGAGCGCGACCCCTTCCACCATAATCTGCATGCCGAGATATTTGAAGTCCCAGCGCGAGTCGGTGAGGATCGTGTCGAGGAGTGTCTTGAGGTAAGGGCTGATCGGGTAAATGAGCTCGTATTTTTCGCGTAGGTAGCGGTCGTAGACTTCGACGTGGCGCGCTTCGTCGAAGACCTGTGCGGCGGCGTAGAACTTCGCGTCGGGCGTCGGCGCCGCATTGACGATCTGTGAGGTGGCGAGAAGCGCACCTTGTTCACCGTGCAGGAAATTCGAGATCACGTACGAGCCCATGTGGCGGCGCAGATTCGGCAGACCGCGCTTCTTGTCGAGCTTGTCCCACACCTTCGTTCCGAAGAGCGGGTTCAGCTGATCCGGCGTGTTCTCGGCCTCGGGATCCACCTTGGCGTCCCAGTCGAGGTAGGTCCGCGGGTTCCACATCATGTCCTTCGACTTCTCGTAAAGCGCTCGAAGGTCAGCGCGCTGCGTCGAGTAATCCCAGGTGTAGGTCAGCGGAAAGGCGACGTTGATCTGCTCGGTGCCGCGCGGGCCGTCTTTCGCGGGGACGGCGCTCGCCTCGGCAAGGGCCGCGTAGGGCGTGTGAGAGCCGGGGAGAAAAACGGGCTGGGACGCATTGGCCATTTGTGAAACCTCCTAATTAACTTTTTAGTTAATAAGTAACGCGCGGTCAACAACGATGAGGCGCGTCGATAAAAAGGCAGTCATCGGCGAATGATCTTCAGGTTCCGGACCGTCGCGGGAGGGCCATTTATGCCGCCGCTGAGACCGACGACTACCCGAAGGTCCGGAGGAAGCTGGGCATCGCAAACCACGGGAGGCAGAGCGTCGATGCGGACTTTCACTAGAGCCGCGTCGCGCTCGATCGTGAGATGGGCGCCTGTCCCCATGAGCGGGCAGGTGGCGCCGCCGATTTGAAATTGCACCCCCTTCGCGTCCCGCAAGATCACGACGGGGAGATGGTCGGGAGCGGCGTCGAGGTCGAGCGTGAAGTTCGCGAAGGTTGCGTCGGTGACGAACACGCTACCGAGGGTGAGCGCAAAGCCGTTCGCGGGGCTGAAGGAGATCGCGCCCGAGGTCGTAAGGCGATCAGGCGCGAAGAACGTGGTGTCGCCGAAGAGCGGGCTCGGCTCCGTCGCGAACGCACCGCGCGTCGAAAAACGAATGCCCTCGATGGAGCTGGTCTTGCGGTTGATCCAGAGTGCAAGCCCGTTGTCGGGGCTGAGCACGGCGTCGCCTGCCCCCGACGCAGCCTGCGCTTCGACGAAGGGAGTGAACTCGCCGCCGTTCGTCCAGGGATCCCAGCGTAGCCAGCGATCCCCCGTCCACAGGAGCGGCGAGCCGTTCGTGCCCGGGAAAAGACGCACCTTGGTGAGCGCGCCGGTGATCCGAGTCGCCGACTGCACGCTCATGTCGGCGCTGATCACGTAGACGTTTTGAAGCTCCGGAAGGTCTGGGGCGACCACGCCGAGCGCGCCTCCGCCCGGCAAGGCGACGAACCCCGTCTCTTTGGCGGCGAAAATCTCGATCTGTTTTACCCCTTTCGTCGCGTCGGCCGACAACCACTCGAGCATGCCGATGGGCTTTCCTGCGCCGTCAAAACCACCCGCCACCAAGATCTGCCCCGAGGCCAGACGGAGCACCGACGGATTCTTTCGCGGCACGCGCAGCGGCTCGAGACCAAGCGAGCGCGACCGCCGTGTTGCGGGATCCACGATCGTGAGCTTCGCCTCCGGAGGTCCGAGGCCAAGTCCGGTCGAGCCTCCAACGAGCAAAGTCTCACCCGACGCGAGGACAACGGCCGCGTGGTCTTGCCGCGCGACTCCGAGATTGATGGACGCGCTCTCGAAGGCCCCGTGCGTGAACACGTCGGCCGATCTCGGATCACCCTCGCCGCCAGCCACGAGCGTTCCTTCGGCGAAGGAGGTGATCGTCGCTCCTTGGCGCGACGTGGCGACGTCCGGCGAAATCCCGGTCACCACACCCGTGGCGAGGTCGACGATCATGCTCTGCGAATTCTGGCTGACCACGAGCAGATGCCGTGGATCCACGACCCCGAGCGTCGGCCCCCCCGGAAGCGCAAGGGGCAGCGCGCAGCTCGCACCAACGGGCCACGCGAGCACGTCGACGGGACCAGTGGAGCTGACGTCGGCGAGTCCGCGCCAGTGCGATTCTCCGCTCGAAAAAAGATCGATGGTCAGCGCTCGGGTCTGCGGCAGGAGCCCGAGCTGGGCTCCGAGATCATCTAGAAAATGACCGTCGTTGCCGAGGTTGACCGCGGAAGGTTGGAAATCCCCGGTGCCGAAAAAGAGCCCGTACGCGTGGGTGGGAACCGCGCACGCAGGGAGAGAATGCACGGTGATGACCCGGTCTTCCACCGCGGGAGTCTTCTTGCATCCGACGAGTCCGATGACGAGAGCCGCCCAGAAATGGGCTCGCCTGCTAGAATGGAATCCTAAGCCTTTCCTCAAGCCCCGCTAATGTACCCCCAAGTCTTCGGTAAGTACGTGCTTGAACGCGAGCTCGCGCGGGGCGGGATGGCGCGCGTGCTCCTGGCCACGCTGCGGGGGGCGGGCGGCTTCGAGAAAAGGCTGGTCGTAAAGCAGATCCGCGATGAGCTCGCCTTCGATCAAGAGTTCGTGCGCCGCTTCGTGGAAGAAGCGAAGACGACCGTTGCCCTCAGTCATCCGAACATCGTGCCCGTGTACGAGCTCGGTGTCGTGGAAGGGACGTACTTTTTGGCGATGGAGCTGGTGGAAGGGGTGAGCGTGGCCGAGCTCCTCGAAGGAGAGAACGGCGAGCGCGGGCGCCTCTCGCCAGAAGAAGGCGCGTACATCGGCGCGGAGATCTGTCGCGCCCTCGACTACGCGCATCGGCGCATGCAGGTCGTGCATCGCGACATCACCCCGCGCAACGTGATGGTGGACGAAGAAGGGCAGATCAAGCTCATCGATTTCGGAATCGCTGCGCGCGCGAAAGCCCTCAAAAACGAGGTCTTCGGCTCTCCGGGGCACATGCCGCCCGAGCAAATGGAAGGCAAGCCGCTCGGTCCGCCGACGGATCTTTTCGCCGTCGCGGTGTTGATGATGGAAGCCTGGAGCGGCCGCGCACCCTTCCGACGCAAGACACCGGAGGGATGCGAAGAGGCGCTCCATGCGCCGCACCCGGTCCCAAGCGCGATCGACATTCGCCTCCTCCCGATCGATGCGCCGATAACGAGCGCGATGGCTCTCGACCCCGCAGACCGACCGCAGCAAGCAGACGATCTCGGGCGAGCGCTCCGCAAATTTCTGCACGGGATCGATCTCGGCGACGTCGCTCGCGGCCTCGGTGATCGCGTTCGCCTTACGCGGCAGCGCGCGCAGGACCACGCGAAGGATGCCCGCGACAGCGGGTCGGAGCCGCTGGCGAGCGTTGACGGGGAGCTCGTCACCAAAACCTTTGCTGCGCGGAAAGAGATGCAGAAGTGGAGCGATCCGCCGCCGGCCATGGGCGAAGGGACACGCAAGATCCCGCTGAGCGAAGCGCCCGTGAAGATCGAAACGGTGGCCACGCGGCCGCTCGAAACACCGGTGAAAGCTCCGGTGACGACGAAAGCGCCGGCGCGCCATGTGCGGGGCTGGGCCATGGCGGCAATGGCGCTGGCGGCGATCGCTGGAGTCTCGTTGGCGTTCACGAAGACGCCGCGAGCGCCCGTCGGAAGCGCGCTTTTGGACTCCGTTCCGGCGCCACCGGCTTCGGCCACGCCAGCAGCGAGCTTCACGGTCGCGCCCGCACCATCCGCCATCGCCTTACCGGCGGTGACCGCTGCCGCACCGATGAGCGCTTCGGCGGCGAAGGCCACCGGACACTTCGCGCTCTACGGCGATCCCGGAACGGAGGTCTCGGTCGACGGCATCGCCCGCGGAAAATGCCCGGTCCGCGACGTGGAAGTCGAGCCAGGGTCGCATGACGTACGTTTCAATTTCGATCCCACCGGAGAGTCCCACGGCGAGCGCATCCCCATCACCGCGGGGGCGCGCGTCACGGTGCGCGCGGACTTCACCGGGGCAACACCGACGCTTCGCGTTCAGCGCTGAGCGAAGCACCGCGGCGTGCTAACAAGCAAGCATGCCCGACTTTTTCGATCTCTCGCGCCACCTCACGGACGAAGAGCGCACGATCCGCGGAACCGTCCGAAGCTTCGTCGACGCCCACGTCCTGCCGACCATCGCCGATCACTTCGAGAGCGGAACCTTCCCGGTCGATCTCATTCCGAAGATCGCGGAGCTCGGTTTACTTGGCTGCAATCTGCAAGGATATGGCTGTGCCGGACTGAGTGAGATCGGCTACGGCGTGGCTATGCAGGAGCTCGAGCGCGGAGACTCGGGCATCCGCAGCTTCGCGAGCGTGCAAGGCAGCCTGGTCATGTACCCGATTCACGCCTTCGGCTCCGAGGCGCAAAAAGAGCATTATCTGCCCAAAATGGCGAAGGGCGAGATCCTCGGTTGCTTCGGTTTGACCGAGCCGGATTGGGGCTCAAACCCGAACGGCATGATCACCGTGGCCAAGGAAGACGGCGACAGCTGGGTGCTCAACGGAACGAAGCGCTGGATCACGAACGGAAACCTCGCGCACGTCGCCCTCGTCTGGGCGAAGGTCGGAAACAGCAGCGGCGAGGTGCGCGGCTTTCTCGTCCCCACCGACACGAAGGGCTTCGAGGCCCGAGTGATCCACAAGAAGATGAGCCTCCGGGCGAGCGTGACCAGCGAGCTGATTTTAGAAGACGTGCGCATTCCCAAAGACGCCGTCTTACCTGGCGTCCGTGGCATGAAGGGGCCGCTCTCGTGCCTGACGAGCGCGCGCTTCGGAATTGCCTGGGGCGTCATCGGAGCCATGACCGCCTGCTTCGACTCCGCGCTCGACTACGCCAAGCATCGCGTGCAGTTTGCAAACAAACCGATCGCCTCCCATCAGCTGGTGCAGGCCAAGTTCGCGGAGATGCTCACCCAGATCTCGAACTCGCAGCTCCAGGTGCTCGAGGTCTCTCGCCTGAAGGCCGAGAAGAAGCTCCGCCCTCAGCACGTGAGCATGATCAAAAGACACAACGTCCGCGCTGCTCTCGAGATAGCGCGCACCTGCCGAGACATCCTCGGCGGCAACGGAATTACCCTGGAATACCCGGTGATGCGTCACCTCTGCAATCTCGAGACGGTGTCGACGTACGAAGGCACCCACGACGTGCACACCTTGATTCTGGGGCAAGACGTCACTGGAATTTCTGCCTTCGAGTGAGGCGTCAACACGACATGAACGTCTCGGCGAGCGCGTTGGTCTGACGTAGGGCTTCGAAGAGGGCGATGCTCGCCGCGTTAGCGATGTTGAGCGAGCGCACGGCTCCAAGGGTGGGAATGGCGACGACGCGGCCTGGGTGCGCGCGCACGAGCTCTTCGGGAAGACCAACGCTCTCGCGCCCAAAGACGAGTGCGTCTCCTGGTGCGTATCCCGCGGCGAGGTAGCTCTTTTCTGCGAGCGCGCTGAAGAGGTGGAGATTTCCCGACGGCGACTCCTTGCGAAACGCCTCGAGGAACTGTGCGAAATCCACGTGCTGACGGATGTCGACCAGGTGCCAGTAGTCGACTCCCGCGCGTCGCACGCTCTGCTCGTCGATACGGAAGCCCAGCGTTCCCACCAGATGAAGCGGCGAGGACGTGGCCGCACACAAGCGCGCGATATTTCCCGTGTTCGGCGGAATTTCAGGCTCCACGAGCACCACGTGAAGCGGGACGGGGAGGGGGTTGGCGCGGAGGCGCGGTGTCTTGGCGGACGATCGGGGCACGGTCCGGCATGCTACGACAACCGCATGGGTGTGCTCCCGAAAGAGGTACTCGCCTACCGGGAAAAATACCGCGAGCGTGAGATCGGCCCGAACTACCACGGCTGGCTTCATTTTGCGTTCACGAGCGCTGGGTCACTGACCGTGATCGCGATCGCCATCGCCAACGTGAAGAGCCCGACCCCGCTCGAAATGCTGACCGTGCCGGCAACGTTCCTCTTCGCCAACTTCGCGGAGTACTTCGGGCACAGGGGGCCCATGCACCACGCGTACGGCCGCCTCCTCTTCCAACGCCACACGCGCGAGCATCACCACTTTTTTACGCACGAAGCGATGGCCTACGAGTCCGCACGCGATTTCAAGATGGTGCTGTTTCCCCCGGAGATGCTGTTCTTTTTTCTAGGGGTCATCGCCGCTCCCATCGCAGCAATTCTCTTCGCCGTCGCCACGCACAACGTGGCATGGCTCTTCGTGACGACGGCGATGAGTTATTTCCTGACCTACGAGTGGTTGCACTTCGCCTACCACCTCGGTGAAGGATCTCCGCTCGGGCGACTGCGGATTTTTCGCGTGCTCCGGCGTCACCACGAGACGCACCACGACAAAGCTAAGATGAGCCGATTCAATTTCAACATCACGTTCCCGATCGCAGACGTGATCTTCCGCACGAACCATCGCGGAGATCCGAGTCCGTCGGAACGCTCGGTCGAGAGCGAACTTTCGTCTAGATAAGGTAAGTCAAGCAAGCCAAGGTTCTGCGAAATACAAGAGCAACGGCGATGCCATCCCAGAAGAGGGCGCATCCCCCGGGAATCACCGAAGTGCGTAAAAAGCTCCTCTGACAGCGCTGTCGCGGTGCCTGTGGCCTTGACGCGACTCTCCGCCGGAACGTAGCCTCGGCGATCGCATGCGCCTCCTTTCGCGCGCCGTCCTTTTGTTCAGTCAGGTCGCCGTGCTCCTCGGTTTCGCAGGGGAAGCGCGAGCGGAGACCATGGACCCTACGCCGGAGCGATTGGTGCTTCAGCCGCAAGGTCTACCCGGGGGCGCCAGCTGCCAGGGCATCGCCGCCGATCCGGAGAGCGTGCTCCACGCGCCCTTCCAGGCCGGACAGGTTCCGAATCAGTTCGGATGCAGGCCAGACAACATGGCTTTCAAGAACATGATCTCGGAGCTCGGCTTCGCGATCGCACCAACGGCGTTTCACCCGGCGCGCACCACGGGCGTCGGTGGCTTCGCCCTGACCTTCGAGGCGAGCTACACGAAGATCAACTCCGACGGGGAGAGCACCGCGCCCGACGGAACGAAGACCAAGTACTGGCACCAAGGCACCCAGGGCGCGGTCGATCCAAACAACAAAAAGTTTTCGATCACCAACAACAGCCCCGACTCGCTGATCCAGCTCTATTCGCTGAAGGCTCGTAAAGGCCTTCCGTTTGGCTTCGAAATCACCGGCGCGCTCGGCTTCATCGCCAACACGTCGATGTGGGTCGGCGGGGCGGACGTGCGCTGGTCGCTCCTCGAAGGCTTCCGCACCGGAGCGATGGGAATCCTGCCGGACGTCTCCATCGGCGGGGGCGTGCGCACGATCACCGGCACTCCGAAGTTCACGCTCACCGCAGTAGGAATCGACGCCCAGGTCTCGAAGCCCATCGCCATCGCCGACAGCGCGTCGCTCACGCCGTACGTGGGCTACCAGCGCCTCTTCGTCTTCGGCGACTCGACGGTGGTCGACACCACCCCGAAAGTAGATCCGTCCGCGCAATGCGGATCATCCGGCAACGACACGATGGGCGCTCCCATCTGCCGCAACAAATTATCGAACGGCGCACCGAACAACGGCGACTACAACAACAACGTCGTCTTCGAGAAAGTGCGCACCCACCGTCACCGCGGGATCGTGGGCCTCAGCTACAAGTACGAGATTTTATTTCTTGCTTCGCAGTTCTTGATCGACCTCACGCCGCCAAACGACGAAAACCCCGGGCTCTCGCCGAACCGCCAATGGACTCTTTCGTTCGAGGCCGGCGTCTACTTCTGACGCTCGCTCCGCAGACCGTGACCGCGACGCTCGCCGCGATCGCGCTATTGGGCTGTGCGCGAGGCGCGACCGGTCCCGTAGGGTTCTCGAACGGAGGCCAGCCTGGCCCGGGTGCGTCCGCTCACGAGGCGGAGGGAACGCGCGCAGCCCTCGAAATTCCAGGTGATTTCCGGACGACGTTCACGAAGATGAATCGAGCGCGTTTCGTGTCGAAGGGCCATGCCGCGGGACGCTACGAGGTAGACATCTACGCCGATGAGCAAGCGAAGAAGGCGTACGCGGCGGCGGCGGGCGAGCTTCCGATCGGCGCGCGCTTGATCAAAGAACATTTCGAAGGAGCGAAGCCGGGCCCCATCATGATGATGGAAAAATGCACCAAGGGCTTTGATCCCGAGCACGGCGACTGGCGTTACGTGATCGTGAGCTCGACCGGTCAGCTGGTGAAGGATGGAAAGGCAGAGTCATGCGCGGGATGCCACGACGACGCGCCGCACGACCACGTCTTCAGGTCGGACGACTAGCCCTAGTAGAGAAGCGCCGCCAGGACGGCGACGACCACCGCTACGGCGGCAAATCCGGTGGCACCGATCGCCGCAATGTAGGAAGTGCGCACCGCACGGTCGGCACTACCTCCGTGAAGTCCGTAGGCCCCGCGCAAGAACGCCCGAGCGCTTCGCGTGGGAAGACCGGAGGCCATGGCCGGCACCTGAAACGCCGAGAAAAAGCCCTCGTTGAGAGCGATCATGAGCGTCCCCACGGGGCCGATCACGAGATCCCAGCCGGTGGCATAGAGGCCGAAGCGAAGCGCACGCGAGCGCTGCGACGGGAGACCGCCGCGGACCGCGCCGATGTCGAGGGCGACTCCGTGAGCGGCGTGAGCGAGCACGAGGATGGCCGCAAAAGCCGGGATGCCGACGAGAAGCGCACGAAACGCGGCGCCGCTGAGGATGACCTCTTTCGTCCAGTGGGGAGCGCCGATCACCACGAACGGAAGGAAAAGGAGGAGGGTGAATGCGGTGGCGATGAGCTCGCTCACGATCGCGAAGCGCAGAGCGGGTGCGATCGGTCCGTCCGGGAGCGCTTCGAAGAACAGCTCGGGGTCGCGTGTGGTCGCCCGCGCCGTCAGCCAAAGGCGGCGAGAGAGCGTCGCGTCGCTTCGCTCCCAGGCGATGATGGCAATGACTCCCGAACGCGAGTACTCGCCGTCGCACCCCAGGCACTCCGCGGAACCGCAACGCGCGCATACGACCGCCGCCGGCACGTCGACCTGATCGAGCAGGTCATCGAGCTCGACCGGATTCTTTCGGGGCGCACCCATCACCGAAAAATTGTGGACCAATTTTCGGCGCTGCGCCACGCGGGTGCGTCAGTGGACGCTTTGCCCCACCGAAGTACCGCGGGACACGTGGATATCGTCGATGCGCCCGCCGAGCCTGAGCGACCACGCCGTCGCCACGAGCGAGACGCACAGGCTCGCCCAGATCGCCCACCCGTACTCGAAGCGCAGAGGAACGATGCCGCCGTGCGGAGGGCGCGCGAGGAGAATGGCTATGGTGACCGCGGGAACCGAGCTTAGAAATGCGGCGGCGGCGCGAGCCCCGCGCATCTGCACGATGCTGCGGCGGCTGAGCACCGTGGGAACGAGCACTACCCAGGCCACGGCGGCGCCCCACGTCCAACCGAGTCGGCGAGCCAGCGAGAAGCCGGTGAGCTCGACCGTGTCCGGGAGCGTCACGTGGATCCACGTCAGCGAAAAAAAGAAGAGCCCAGCGACGGCAAGGATCGCCAGCGCGCCTTTTCCGCGGCGGAGGTACGTCGGGGGGAGGAGCTCGTGCTCGGGAGCGACGGGAGCGTCGTCGGCGTCGTGCGACGGGGGAAGCTTCTCGAACGGCGTGAGCGCAACGCCGCAGATGGGGCAGGCGGACTCCTCACCCTCCGTGAACATCTCGCGACAAAATGGGCAGGCGACAATCGCCATGGCGACAGCAGCATAACTCATGCGTCGAGGTGACAGCGGTGGCGCGTCGGAAGTTTCCGGCTGCGTCCGTTTTGGTGGCAATCTCGGGAGGTGACCCGCCCAACCAAGCTCCCACCCGCAGCCGTTCAAACCTGGCTCAACGCTCATTCCGGATGGGAGCTCCCGTCCGAAACGACGCTTGCTCGTTCGTTCAAGTTCAAGGATTTTTCGGAGGCGCTCGGCTTTGTGGTCCGGGTGGGGCTCGTCGCTGAAAAGCGCGATCATCATCCCGACGTCGAGCTCGGCTACGGCAAAGCGCGCGTTGTGTGGAGCACGCACGACGCGGGCGGGATCACCTCCCTCGATCTGGAGCTCGCAGAATCGACCGACAAGCTCGCTAAATGAAGGACAAGCACGTCCTCGAGGCGCGCGCGCGGCTGACCGTTTGGTTGCGCGAAACGCTGGGGGAAGGCACCGAGATCCCGCGCTTCGAAGAGGCGCTCACCCATCCGAGCTACGCGAACGAGGTGCGCGCTGCCGACAACCAGCGCCTCGAGTTCTTGGGGGACGCGGTGCTCGGACTCTGCGTGAGTGAAATTCTTTCGACCACGTTTCCGGAGGCCAACGAAGGCGAGCTCACCTTGACCCGGAGCGCGCTCGTGAACGCCGAAGCCCTGGCCGACTGGGCGCGATCGATTTCCTTGGGAGCGTGCGTGGCGCTCGGTCGCGGAGCAGATGCCGGCGGAGAGCGTGACCAGACGAACGTGCTCGGAGACGCGGTGGAGGCCATGATCGCCGCGGTGTACGAAGCGCGGGGGCTCGCAGGCGCGCGTACCCTGGTGCGCGAGATCATTCGCGCAGCCCTCGAAGCCCGGGAAAAACTGGGCAATCGTGACCCGAAGAGCGCGCTCCAAGAGTACGTGCAAGCGCACGGCGAGCCGACGCCGTCCTACCGGGTCATCGAGTCGCGCGGTCCGCGTCATGAGCCAATCTTCGCTGTCGAGGTGCTGGTCGGCGAGCGCGTGCTCGGAAAGGGCGAAGGTCGTTCGAAGCGTTTGGCGGAGCGTGCAGCGGCGACAGAAGCCCTGAGCGCGCTCGCGGCAACGTCTACTTCTTCGGAGGCGGAGCGTTGAGCGGTGCGACTTGCCCCGGCCGGCGACGCGGCACCACCATGCCATCGCTCTGCGAGACGTCGATCGCCGTGAGCAACGCTTCGTTCACGTCCTTCGCGTCTCGTGCGCGCAGCTCGTCGAGAAGCTTCTTGTTCGCCTCCTCGATGCGCTCGCGGTAGAGCGTGTCGCGGATCTGAGCGTCTACTTCCTGGAGGCTGCGGTGCGTCGCGCCAACGGTGCCGCGGTGCCAGACCACGGCGAAATTCCCTTTTTCTTCGACGGGCGTGGCAACGAACTCTCCGTCTTTCACGGTGGCTGCCGCCGCGACGATCGCGGGATCGACGGTCAGCCCGGCTTCGTTCGATGCACCTTCGCGGGTCACGAAGCCGAGATTACCGCCGCGCATGAGAGTCGCTTTGTCGAGGCTGTGATCGCGGGCGAGCGCCTGAAAAATCGGAATGGTCGATTCTTTTTTGGCGGCTGCGAGAACGGCGACGGCCTCTTCGCGCGTTTTGCAGAGGATGCGCCACACGCTGAAACGCTCGGGCGAGTCGTAGCGGGCGCGGTTGTCCTCATAATATTTTTTTACGTCGCCTGCAGGGATGCTCTCGGCCGGTGCGGCCTTGGCGCGGAGTGCCCTGAGGGTTGCGTTCGAGCGCGCGCGGGCCAGGGCTTGGGCAGTGGTCAGCTGCTGATCGAGATGACGGGCCTCGGCGCCGGCCGACAGGAGCACCTCGTGAACGATGACTTCATCCAGGAATTTACGGCGGATCACGTCGGGTGAGTTGCCGAACGCCGTGAGCTGGTAACGCGGCACCGCGGCGAGGCGATCCTCGAGCTCACCGGCCGTCACCACCCGCGCACCGACCTTCGCTACCACTGAAGCGCGGCGCGCTGTCTCCGTTGCGTCTTGGTCGCCGAATAGGCGCGGTACGACCACCGTCACCAGGGACGCCGAAAGGAGGCCGGCAAAGAGAGCTCGCGTGCGCAAAGGAACGACAGAGAGTTAGGCCAATTCGCAGAGAGGCGCCACCCCAGGCGACCGTCAAGAGGGGCGGGCTAGCGCTTTTTTGGACGGCGCTTCGGGCCGTCTTCGCCAATTACTCCGGCGCTGCGCAGGACGTCCTCGCCAATGCCGACGAAGCGGTACGTCTCGGGACGAAAGCCGTACGCCTTGTGCAGACGCTCGACCACGTCGACCACGGAATCGGCGGGAAGCGCTGATTTTCGGACCTTGGAGACTTTGCGAATCGAGCTGAGAGGCTCGCCAAGCTCGAGCAGCTCCTGAACACGCTGGAGAATGTCGAGCGGCTTTAGCTCGCGCGCGCCGCGGGCAGTGCCGTTTTCGAGCTCGCGCAGGAGGCGCTGACGTCGTTTCTCGGTACGGCCATCGAGCTTGTTTGCGGCTAGACCGCGCCCACCGAGGACGTCGTTGAAGATGCGCGCCGCTTTGCGCTTCTCGATGGCCTCCGGGCTTCCGCGACGGTTGGCCGGACGAGCTGCTTTTCCTGCGCCTGTTCTGACTTTTGCCATCGTTTACCCTACGCGTTCAGACGTTGAAAACTCGGGAACGCTAATCTGATCAAAGGGCAATGTCAAACATGGTACTTAGTCGGTTCCGCGCGTCATCGTGAGCAGAATCGTGACCAGAACGAGGATGAGCCAAAGAGGCCAGGTTCGCCGCATGAAGAGCGTGATGTCGACGCCCAAAGCCCGGATCTCACCGGTGGCGAGGGCGCGCTTGCCGACGAGGCGAACGCGCTCGCGATCAATCTCCTCGCGCTCTTCGTCGTCGACCGGATCGTCGCCACAGAGGTGACCACGGTGATGCTCGTACTCGTGCTCCACCGTTTCACGAAGCTCGTCTTCCCATTCGTACGGTCCGTCTTCCAGCCACACGGCGCGAAATGTGCTGTAAAATACGGCTATTTCGGGAGGGCGAGAGAGAGCGCCACCTTCGCCGGTGCTCGGCGGAACGTACGAGCCGAGGAGCGGATCACCACCTTCGTCGCACGCGGCGACACCACCTTCGACCAAGAAGGCGAAATCTTCTTCGTCGCTTGGCGGGAGAATCGCGTAGGCAATCTCGCGAGCCCGATCGGCGAATGCCTCGAACCCGACAAAAGGTTCGTCGTTTGATGACCCTCGCTCTTCTAGCTCCGAATCTTCGTCATCGAAGGCAAATTCTCGGTCGTACGGCGCATCGACATCGTTGCGTGCTCCGCAGGCCGGGCAGCGGGCGATGGAAAAAAGCCTGAGCGAATAGTTTACCGAAAGAAACAGGTTTGTCAGTGCCCCCCACGTGCGGGTCGAGGAGCGCGTGAGAAGTCTGGCAATCGCCTTCGGATCCCGCGCTTCGCCGATCTGCGCGATGCCCATGGCGCGCACCATCGCCGGCCGCAGAAGAGGGCGCGCTCGAAGTGGCCCACCGGACCGAGCGAGAGCGGCGTGGAGGGGGAGCGCATCCTCGACGGTGACCCTGGTGAGGCGCACCTCTCCAAGCCCCGGGACAGCGTGGACTTTGGTGAGATCGAGCGCCTGATCAAGCTCCGGATCGTTGAGCGCGCACTCCTCGAAGGGGCCGGTCTCGAGCGCAGCGCAGGGAGAATGGACGAGCACCTCGTCGCAGTTTCGGCAGGGGATGCTCAGCGTCTCTTCAGGCAAGAATCCTTGCTTCGTGGCCACCGCCCGGAGCGCGTGAAAATCCCGGAGCTCGAGAGAGCTGAGCTCAACCGGCCTTCTTTTCTCGGTGATCGTGCACGTCTCGAAGAGCCGACGCGCTGACGAAAAGAGCGAGACCTCGTCCGGCTCCCCTACCCTCCTAAGCTGGAGCTCAATGATCCGGTGGCTCGGCAGCTCGAGTTTCATTCTCGGCGCTCGTGCGCCTCCGGGTGAAGGGAGAGAAAGCGAACGATGCTGCCGTGGGCGAGGTAGACGAGCGGCGTCAGGCAAAGGGCCACGACGACCTTGAAGCCATACTCACGCCCGATCTTCGCGAAGATCCATCCCCAGCGCTCTTGGGCCGAGAGCTGACCCAGAAACGAAGCCGGATCCTTCGACGCGCTCCAGCTCCAGAAGATGACGTTGATGATCACGGTGTCGGCGATCTGGCTGAGCACCGTGGAACCGGTGGCGCGGAGCCAGAGATGGCGCGAGCGTGTGAGGGCCTTCCAGAATTGGAAGACTTGGATGTCGAGGTACTGCCCTACGAGGTAGGCGACCATCGAGGCGATGAAGAGCTGAGAGCTCCCGCCGAACACTTTCGCGAACTCGGTCTGCGTGAAGTACGTCGAGCGATCCGGCGTGAGCCACGTGGAGAGCTGAAGAACGGCATAGGCGAGGGTCGCCATCCAGAAGCCGAGCATGGTGAGAAAGCGCGCACCTCGTCGGCCGTAGAAATCGTTCACGACGTCGGTCAGGAGGAAGGTCACCGGAAACGGCAGAATGCCGACCGAGATGGGGCCGAGAGCCGTAGAGATTGTTTTTCCGCCGATGACGTCTCCCAGGAGAAGGCAAGAGACGAAAGTCGCGGCGAGGTAAACGAAAAGTTTTTGCGAAGCGTCGAGCCTGGAAAACGGAGGGACGACGACTGCAGATGATTCAAGGGCCGGAGGGGTCACGGCGGGATGATAGTATGTTGGGTCCAGATGGCGGAACCTGCTCCCACATCGACGCCCATCGGCGAGCCCCACAAGGGAGACGTGATCGCCGGCAAATACTTGGTGGAGCGAGTGATCGCCGAGGGCGGCATGGGGGTCGTCGTCGAGGCCGTGCACCTCACGCTGGGCCGCCGGGTGGCGGTGAAGCTGATGTTGCCGGAGGCGATGGAGCTTCCGAACGCAGTCGAACGCTTCCAGCGAGAAGCCCAGGCCGCGGCGCAACTCCAGAGCGAGCACGTCGTCCGCATCATCGACGTCGGGTCGCGCGAGGACGGCTCGCCCTACATGGTGATGGAGTACCTGGAGGGGACCGATCTCGGCGACCTCGTCGGCCCAGAGAAAACGCCGCTGCCGATCGAGCTCGCCGTCGACTACGTGCTCCAAGCCTGCGAGGGCATGGCCGAGGCCCACAAGAACGGCGTGGTCCATCGTGATCTCAAACCCAGCAATCTCTTTCTGATCAAACGCGACGACGGGTCACCGTGCGTCAAAGTGCTCGACTTCGGGATCTCGAAATTCTCCGGACGCGACGAAATGGGGCGCGAGCAAGGCGGTCTCACGGCGACGCGGGCCATGATGGGCTCCCCGTTTTACATGTCGCCCGAGCAGCTGCGGAGCGCGAAGAACGTCGATCGCAGGACGGACATCTGGTCGCTCGGCGTCATCCTCCACGAGCTCCTCACGGGCGCTCCGCCCTTCGAGGGGGAGACTGCGGGCGCGGTGTGCGCCATGGTCGCCGCCGATCCCCCCGTGCCTCTTTGCTGGGTGCGCGCGGAGGCGCCTCCCGAGCTCGAGGCGGTGATTCTGCGCTGTCTCGAGAAGGAGCCCGAGAAGCGCTTCCAAGACGTGAGCGAGCTTGCGAATGCGCTCATCCCGTTCTCTTCCAAAGGTGGGAAAAACGCGGCGGATCGCATCGCGAAATCACTGGGCGATGCTTCGCAGATGCCCACGCTCTTTGCCGCGCCCGTGAAGCTTTATCCGTCGCGTCCGCCGCCTAGCGTGGCGCTCACGAGGACCGCGGTCGAGTCGCCGGGCGCGCGCACGCCGCTCGAAGCGGAGCGCGACGAGGAGCCTTCGACGAAGAAAGAGAAAAAGAGAGAGAAGAAGAAAGGCGGGAGCGGCTTCTTCGCCTTGTTGATGCTCGGCGTCGTGGGTTACGGCGTTTGGACGTTTCGCGCGCAGCTGAGGACGAGCGCGACCGCCTACATCCAAGCCAATACGAACCTTACCCCCGCACCGTCGGTCGAGACCGTCGAAGCAGGGGTGGCGCCGATCGCCAGCGTGCCGGATGCGGCTGTCGCGACCAGCATTGCCGCCGCGCTCGGAGTGGCAGACGACGCCGGCATTAACGACGCAGCCAGCGATGCGGACGCAGCGGACGACGAAGATTCCCTCGATGATGCGGGTCCGGCGGCAACCCCGGCCCACGCGACGACGCCCCACCACCCCGGCAAGCCCCGTGTTCCTCCGCGGCACCGGCGACCGAAGAAATAGGCTGAACCGTCTGTGACGAACCTGTCATAATTTCGGTCCGAGCTGCGAAATGCTCGCGCTCCGGAGCGAATTCCGCGATTTGGAAATCTCCATATGTCCGTCTACCCCGCGAGCAAAGAATCTCCGCCCCCGTCGAGCAAAGAGACCCTCGGTCGAAGGACCGGTCGCCACGCCACGCCACCCGCGTGGACGGTCGACGACGCCCGCGAGCTCTACATGGTGGAGCGTTGGGGCAACGACTACTTCGCGATCGACGACAGCGGGAAGCTGACCGCGGCCCCCCGCGGCGCGTCCGGGCGCAGGATCGCGATTCAAGACGTGGTCGAGGCGGCGATCAAGGACGAGGGGCTAAAGACGCCGCTCATCATCCGCTTCCAGGACATTTTGCATCACCGCGTCCGCGTCCTCAACGACGCCTTCAACCGCGCAATCGAGGAGAATAATTTCCGCGGAAGCTACCGCGGTGTCTTCCCGATCAAGGTCAATCAGCTGCGGGAGGTCGTCGAAGAGATCATCGAAGCGGGCAAGCCATTTCACTACGGCATCGAAGTCGGCTCGAAACCGGAGATGTGCGCGGGGCTCGCGGTCCACACCGACAACGAATCGCTCATCGTCTGCAATGGCTACAAGGACGATGCGTTCATCCGCACCGCGCTCCTCGGAACGAAGCTCGGCAAGAAGGTAATCCTCATTGCCGAGAAGCTCTCCGAAGTGCGAGCCATCGTGCGCATCGCCAAAGAGATGGCGGTCGAGCCGGCGATCGGCGTGCGCGTCCGCTTGGTCACGCGCGGCGCAGGAAAATGGGCTGAGTCGGGGGGCGAGAACGCAAAGTTCGGACTGTCGACCGCGGAGATTCTCGAGGCGGCAAAGGTGCTCCGCGACGCGGGCATGGCCAACGCATTCAAGCTCGTCCACTTCCACATCGGCTCGCAGGTCCCGGACATCTTGATCATCAAGCGCGCGGTGCGCGAAGCCGCCCGTTACTACGCGAAGCTCCGTCGCGCTGGGCATCCCATCGAATACCTCGACGTGGGCGGCGGTCTGGCCATCGACTACGACGGCACGCGCTCGAATACCCACGCCTCGATGAACTACAGCGTCGAAGAGTACGCGCGCGACGTCGTCTGGAACATCGCCGACATCTGCGACGAAGAGAAGGTGCCGCATCCGCACATCATCTCCGAGTCCGGCCGGGCGATCGTCGCCCACCATGCTGTCCTGGTGGTCGAAGCGTTCGGCACGATCGACCGCGCTGCGGAGGCCGAGGTCGACGCAGCGATCGCGCACAAGCTCGTCGCCAGCGTGATCGAAATCGCGAGCAATCTGAGCACGAGCAACCTCGGCGAGTCGTGGCACGATCTCCTTCAAATCAAGGAGCAATCGCAGAAGATGTTCGAGCTCGGACTTCTCGAGCTGGACGTTAAAGGCTGCTTCGAGACGCTCTTCTGGCAGGCGACCGCGCGGATCCGAGCGCTCGTCGCGACGCTCGATGATGGCGAGGTGCCCGATGATCTAGCCGACATCGAGCACGAGCTCGCCAGCCAGCACATTTGCAATTTTTCGGTCTTCCAGTCGCTCCTCGATCACTGGGCTTTTGGAGCGCTGTTTCCGGTCGCGCCGCTGCATCGACTCGATGAGCGCCCGACGCTCGAGAGCTCGCTCGTCGACATCACCTGCGACTCCGACGGGAAGGTCGCCAAATTCATTGATCGTGATCACGAGAAAAGCTCGATCATGCTGCATGCGATCGACAAGGGCCCGTACCACATCGGGATCTTCTTAATCGGCGCCTACCAAGACATCATGGGCGACATCCACAACCTGCTCGGGCGGGTGAACGAGGTCCACGTCTTTCTCGATGACGAGGAAGAGTGCGGCTACTACCTCGAGGAAACGATCGCCGGAAATACGATTTCCGAGGTGCTCCGAATGACCCAGTACGAACCCCACGATCTCGCCGCCAAGATGAAGGCGCAGGTCGACGCCGGGATCAAGCAAGGCCGGTTGAAGCCGACCGAGGGCATGCGTCTCCTCGCGGAATACGAGCGTGGGCTCAAGGATCAGACCTACCTTAGTCTGTAGTCCGCGCTATGAAGACGTACCCTATGCGCCCGACCTACTTGCTATCGTCGATCCTCTTCGCTGCAATCTGTGCGACGAGCTGCGGCACCTCCTCGACCGGCGCTTCCGGTAGCGCTGACGGCGGCGGCGGCGACGGAGGTACTACCGGAATGGACGGCGCGAACGCCGATGGCGCGTCTTCGTCGGATGCTCACCTCGATCTCGACGGGACGATCGGCGGTAACCGCCCGGTGGTCGTGCACGTTCCGCCGGGATACGTCGCGGGCGTCGCCGCACCGCTGGTGATCATGCTCCACGGCTACTCTGCAACGGCGGCGATCGAAGAGAGCTATTTGAAGTTCACGGCGCAGTCCGATGCCCGCGGATTCCTCTACGCAACACCCGAGGGACTGATCGACACGGCGGGCAAGCATTACTGGAACGCCACCGACGCGTGCTGCGATTTCAACGCCTCGATGGTCGACGACTCCACGTACCTCAGCAACCTAATCAAACAGATCGAGGCTCATTACACGGTCGATCCGAAGCGCGTCTTCTTCATTGGGCACTCCAATGGCGCGTTCATGTCGTACCGAATGGCATGCGACCACGCCGATCAGATCGCTGCCGTCGCCAGCCTTGCCGGAGCCATGCCCAGCAACATGGCCATGTGCGCGCCGACGCAGGCCGTCAGCATTGTCGAGATCCACGGCACGAGCGACGCGACGATCGTCTACGGCGGCGGAGTGATCGGGACGCACAGCTACCCGGGCGCGACGACCACCGTGAGCGACTGGGTCACGCTCGACGGCTGCGCGGCCACGGCCGACACATCTGCGCCCGCGCTCGACCTCGAATCCACCATCGCCGGGAACGAAACCGCCGTCACCAAGTATGCTGCGGGTTGCCGAGCGGGCGGTCATGCTGAGCTGTGGACGATCAACGGGGGAGGCCACATCCCCGCGCTGAGCAGCACGTTCACGACCGCCGTGATCGACTTCCTCTACGCGCACCCGAAGCCCTAATCGGTCAGCTCGAGGGCGGGGCCGCTTCGCTCGGCATCTCGCTCACCGCGGTCGGCCCTTTGACGGGTAAAACAAGGCGAAACACCGCGCCCGGAGCGCTAGGAAGACAGGCGAGCTCACCGTCGTGCTCGATGGCAATGCGCTGCGCGATCGCCAAACCGAGCCCGGTGCCTTGAGCCTTCGTCGTCGCGTACGGCTCGAAGAGACGAGCCGCCATTTCCGGCGCGATGCCCGGGCCGTTGTCCGTCACCGTGAGGTAGACCCGCTCGCGCGCGCTCTCGAGGGCCACGTGCACCTCCCCCTTGTCCTTGGCTTTGACCGCGTCGAGCGCGTTCTGCACGAGGTTGGTCATCACCTGGATGATCTGATCGCGGTCGACAAAGACCTTGGGTAGTGTGTTCTTCACACTAACTGCGAGGACGGCGGTCCCCGCGTTTGCCCGATGGAGCTGCACGACGCCCTGCACGAGCTCCTCGAGATCCGTTGCCTCCGGACGCGGCGGAGGGAGGCGGGCGAAGCGGGTGAACTCGGTGACGATGTTGGAGATTCGGTGCACCTCGGCAAGCACGGTGCGCGTCGCCTCGTCGAAGTAGTCGTCGAATGCGGGATCTTGACGGGCGCGCAGGCGGCGGAGCGTTTCCACCGCCGCGCGGATGGGGGCCAAGGGGTTTTTCACTTCGTGCGCCACGCGGCGGGCTACTTCGCGCCAGGCCGCGACCCGGCTGGTAGCCGCCAAACGGCGGCGGGTGGACTCAAGGTCTTCGATCATCTTGTCGAAGGCCGCCGTCAGATCCGCGATCTCTCCCGAGCCGCGAACGCGCAGGGGACGCGCTTCTCCCGCCGCTACTTTTCCCGCTTCAGAGGCGAGCTCGGCGATAGGCCGACCGAGGCTTCGCGCGAGAAGAGCGGCGATGGCCAAGGCCACTGCCGTCGCCACCAAAGCGGCAAAAAGAACGGTCTGATCGACGTGGGCCAGGGTTTGGTAAAGTTGCATCTTCGATTTGCTGACGTGGATTTGGAGGGTGTCGCCGGCGCCGTCTTTGAGCTCACAGGTGGACTCGACCACGTCTCCGGCCTGGGGCGCCGCCATGAAACCGGCGGTGATCGTGAGCTGCGTCGTCTTACCGAGACGCCGCAGGAGGGGATCCATATTCCGGATTCCTACCAGTCCGACGCTTCGACCTCCGCTGCCCTCGCGCCGGCAACGAGCGATGAACCCGCGCACGTTGGGCGCACGAAGAAATGCCTCTGGGCGCCCGCGCACCAAGGATTTCGCATCCGGGGTCGGCATCCCGAGCAGCGTGCGCGGATCGGCACCGAGGATCTCGCCCGTGTCCGTTGCCAGGATGAGCGCGTCGAAATCGAAGGCTTCGCGTTGCCCGGGGACGAGAGCGGAGAGAGCCAGGCGCCGGTCGTCGAGCTCCCCCTTTTCGATCGCTACGAGCGTCCGATCGACCAGCTCGCCAGAGTGACACGCGCCGGTGATGAGCTTGCGATCCGTCTCCGTCTGACGATGAATTTCATCGCTCACGCTCGCGCATGCCAAGCGCACTTCCTGGTTGAAGCGCGCGGTCTCTTCGCTTCTGCGTTCTTCGCGCATGGCGAAGCCGAGCCCACCGGTGGAGACGACGGCCACCGATCCGATGGCGATGACCAAGCGCGGCGCGAGCTTCATGACGCTGGCGACTTCCGCGCGCGAGTGGCCGCGCCGAGGTCCCAGCCCGAAGGCGACGGCGGCAGGACGAGATCGGGGACGCGCCCGCCTTGCAGCCGAATTTCTCCTAAGACACCGATGCGCAGCGTGCGGGTCAGGGTGCGAGCTGGGGCCTCGGTGACCCGCGGCGGATGGCGCACGAGCTCTATCGCGTGCTGCGCGTTGTCAGCCGTCGCAAGCCCCGTGAGCGCGCCGATCGCTCCCGGAGCAAGCGGTCGTGCCACGTCGATCGCGAGGGCGAAGGAGCGTACGCGAAGGCGCTGTTGAAACTCCGCGGTCGGCAGTGGGCGCGCGGTGAGCTCGTGCGACGGGCGCGAGAGAGACGCCGCCACGGTGCGCGCGAGCTCCACCAGCCACGGCGAATCGTCGCGCACGAGGAGGTCAGCGGGGGAGCCGCCCCAACCTTCCTCGCGCTCCGTCGCCCAGGGGGCACCGATGGCGAGATAGGACAGACGCGCCGTCGGGATGCCGTCGGCCACACGCTGCGCGACGCCAGGCGAGTTCCAGTTTCCCCCCTCGCGTCCGGTGCGCAAGATGGCCCACCCCACCGCACCGCAGTCGAACGATTTTGCACCCGCGCGCGGCTCGTGAAGACCGAGCCCGAGCCAGCCAACGTCATCGGCGCCGGCCTCGAAGGAGCGCAACGACGTCGCCAGATCAGCGACGGAGCGCACCGTGATTTCCTCTAGAAAAGAAGCTCCCCGCGCGGCGTTCGGGTTGCGCAGGAGCGCGAGGGCGCCGTCCCTTTTCTCTGCGCGAAACGGACCGGTGCCGTCGGGGTGATCGGGGGAAAAGGCAAGAGGAATGATTGCCGTGAGCGGCGACGATAGCGTTCGCGCGAGCTTGGCGGCGTCGCGACCGGTGAACTTCAAGGTGGTGGCATCGATCCGCGTCGGTGTCGGAGTATCCGCGAGCCAGGCTTGCGCGCCGCTCGAGCGTGCGCGCGCGATCGAGGAGGCGGCATCTCGCGCATCGAGGGGGCGACCCTGGGCGGTGGTGAGCCCGCTGCGAACGCGCACCCGAAGATCAGATCCGTCGACTTCCGGATCGCCTTCGGCAAGAGAGGGTACGATGTTGCCTGCGTCGTCGCGCGCGTAGAGGGTGTCGAAGAGGGCGTCACCGAAGATCGCCGCGCCGACGTCGTCTAGGAGATGAGGATCGATCGAAAAAGTGGGCCAAGGAAGGCGAAGGCTGATTTTACCGCCCGCCGGTGAACGCCCGCGCGCGCGTCCGAGCCTCGGAATGGCGAACGCCCCCGTCACAGCCGCGGCGACGAACGCGCGTCGGGTGAGGTGACGCTCAGCGGACAATCCACACCTCGTTGGCGACGACGGCAACGAGCGCGGGAACACCACGCACCTCGGGAGCACACACGGCGAGCGCGCGCACGCCCAGTGGAGCCGAGACGCGCCGACGCAGCCGGGGCTCGCCGCCGTCCCAGCTGGTGATCGCGATGGCGTCTTCTCCGCCGTCCATCGAGGTGACCACTTCGGGGATGCCGTCTTGATCGAGATCGCCGACGGCGACCTGCGCGCCCACGCCGTCGATGGATCTCTCGTCATCGCCGAGGCGCATCTTGAGCTTGCCGCCGGGTTCGCGCGCGACGGCGATTTCCCTTATTTTCCCGCTCGGAGAGACCACGTCCGCGGCTCCGAGCGCATCGAAACGCGCTGCCGGCGGCGTCATCCGCGCCACCTTGTCGCGCACCATGAGCGAGCAGCTCGTCACGGCGCCGTCGTATGCGCTCTCTTCCGGAGTCACGGTCGCACATGCGTCGCCACCCTGCACTGCCATGGGGATACCGCGAAGCGACGAACGGACGACGAGGTTGCCGTCGAGAGACACGCCGCCTCGATCACTCGATCCGACGAAGAGGCCGCCACCCTGCGCCTTGGGCTGAAACTCCGCACCGGCAAGCGGCTCGCGAAGGGACACGGGAAGGCGGGGCGCGAGATGGCTCCATGGGGCGAATTTCTCTGCAACGAAACGCCCTCCGCGCACGTGTCCCATGGCGACGCGTGCACGCGACACCAGGACGAGCTCCATCCCGCCGTCCGCGTCCACGTCGCCGCAGGCCATCGCGATCACATCGCCTTCGTCGTGCCGTGCTTTGTGAATGCTGGCTTGCTCGAGGACGATCGCCGGAAGAAACGCCCGCGCTTCGGCGTCGAGCGGAGTCGTGGCAAAAGCGTGAGCCCTCGGCGGTGGCGCCGGCACCCGAATGCGATCCCAACCGTTGCTCATCACGGGATAGAGATCGGCCGACGCACGCAGCTCGCCCTTGGCGATCTCCACGCTGACGTACACGAGCCCCCCGCCTTTTCCAGACACGGCGCGAGCCGTCGAGAGCTGCGCCACTTGGGGATGCGAACGCGTGGTTCCCCCTAATTTACCGGCTATCAACGCTCCGAGCCGCACCGCGAGCTCGTCTCCTTTCGGAGCTGGGAGGTCACTCGCGAGCGGCGACACCACGACGACGGTGCCTGCGGGAACAGCGCCGAGCGCGTGCGCGATCTCCGGGGCGAGTGTCTCGAGCGCACCCGCCGCCTCGGCCCGCGGACAGAGAACGAGAACTGTGAAGGCGCCAAGTGCCACGCCTAGAAATGCGTTCCTCAAGGCAGCGTTTCCAAAGGTGCGACGTCAACGCTTCCTCCATCGCCGGTTGGCTTGGGCTCGGGCGGACGACCGATCTCCGTCGGCTCTGTGCCCGCGAGAAACACTTCGTCCATCACCGTTTCGTCGCCCTCGGGGGGAAGCATTCCAGAGCGCACGTCGATCTTAACGGTGACCAGCCCCGCGGGCCTCGGGAACTCGCTCGGCGGTTTGTGGTCGTGCGCCACCCTCATGAAATCGATCCACCCGGGCAGCGCGGTGACCGCTCCCGTCTCTTGTCCGCCGAGGGGCTTTCCATCGTCGTAGCCGACCCACGTGACCGCCGCGATCTCCGTAGAATACCCTGCAAACCACGTGTCTTTTGAGGCGTTGCTGGTTCCTGTTTTTCCTGCGAGCGGGCGCCGGAGCTCTTTTGCGCGGACCGCGGTGCCGTGATCGACGACGCTGCCGAGCATGTTGGTGATGACGTAGGCTTCGGCTTCGTCGAGGACGCGATGCGGCGGAGGCGGCGCCTTCAGCTCGAGATCTTTTCCGTCGGGCCCGACGATGCGCGTGACGAGTCGCGGCTCCTCGTAGGTGCCCCCTGCGGCAAACGTGGCGTACGCGCCGCACAGCTCGAGTGGCTCGACCTCGTAGCTTCCGAGCGCGAGGGAGAGATCGGGTTTCATGATCGACGCAATGCCGAGCGCGTGCCCCCACTCGACCACGTTCGCCGGGCCGACGTCCTCGAGCACGCGCACGGCGACGATGTTCACCGAGTGGGCCAGGGCTTCGCGCAAGCGGAGGGGATCGCTGTCCTTCCATCCCTCGTAGTTGCTTGGTTTGTAACCGCCGGCGAAGATGGCAGGGGTGACGTCCACGAGCGACGAAGGCGTGTAGCGGCGGGAGTGGATGGCGTAGGAGTAGACGATCGGCTTGAACGTCGAGCCAGGCTGTCTCCGCGATTGGGTAGCGCGATCGAGCCCGCCGCTCGCCGCTTCGTAGCTTCCCACCAAGGCCACGATGCTCCGCGAGCGCGCGTCGATGGCGACGAGCGCGCCTTCCGGCCCCGACTCGATACGCAGGGGAACTTTGGCGATCACCGCGGCGCCGTTCGCCGCACCCTCCGGCACGGGCGCAAGCAGGCTCACCCGCACGTGCGCTCCGACGGGCGCAAACACGCTCGCCGCGAGCTTCTGCGGATTGTAGCGCTCGAAGTCGGCGAGCTTCACCGAGCCGGTGACGGTTCCTACTCTCACGTCGACCGTCTTGTCGGCGTCGTCGGTCGCGGTGACTTCTCCGATGAAAACTTTGTGCCGGTCGAAGTTCGGCGTCCCCTCGTAAAGCGCCTCTTTCGGCGGGACAGCGCGCCCTTTTTTGTCGACGGTGGCCACCACGGCCTTGAGCGGAACGGCGAGCGCGTGACGTTTGTCGTAGGCCGCGAGGTTGTCGCGGAGGGCTTTTCGCGCGGCCATTTGCAGGCGCGGATCGATGGTGGTCGTGATCGTGAAACCGCCACGCTTCGCTCGCTCGGGGTCGATCTCGTGGAGCATCTTCTTCGCGATCTCGACTGCCTCGGGCGCAAGCTCGCTATCCACCTCGGTGACCGAGGCCAGGCGAACCGGCTCGTCTTTCGCGGCGTCGTACTGGGCGTCGTTCAGGAAGCCCTTCTCGTGCATCTGCGCGAGGACGAAGATACGTCGGCCGAGCGCGCGTTTCATGTCTTTGCGCGGCGAGAAGAGCTCGGGGCCCGCAGGCAGCCCAGCCAGGAGACCGGCCTCGGCGACGCTCAGGTCCTTCGCTCCCTTTCCAAAATTGTCGCGGGCAGCCTCTTCGATTCCGTAGCGACCGTGTCCGAAATAAATGTGATTCAGATAGAGCTCGAGGATCTCGTCTTTCGACAAGTCTTGCTCGAGCTTGCGCGCAAGGAGCGCCTCACGAATTTTCCGTTTGTACGTGCGCTCGGGATCGAGCAGTAGATTTTTTACGACCTGCTGAGTGATCGTGGAGCCGCCTTGGCGCGTGCGTCCGGAGCGAACGTTGACCGCAAACGCTCGGAGAATGCCGAAGTAGTTGAGGCCTTCGTGCTCGTAGAATCCGGCGTCCTCTGCGGCGAGAACGGCGAGCTTCACGTGCGCCGGAAGCGAGGCGATCGGCACCACCGTACGTCGCTCGGTGAAGAGCTCGGCCAGGAGCGTCCCATCGCGCGCGAGCACGCGAGTCACTTGCGGCGGGTGGTAGTTGCCCTTGAGGTCGGCGATGGATGGCAGCTCGTCCTCGAAGTGTCGCACGACGAAGACGAGGGCAACGCCTGCGACGACGAGGCCGACGCCGACGACGATGGCCGCTCTTTTCATCGCGCGCCAGAGAGTGCGAAGGACGCGCTTTCTCCGTGAAACGAGGGAATCGACCGGCTCTTTGCGCACGTCTTCCTGGGGAACGCGCGACGAGGCGCGGCTCGTCCTTGGTCCCGGCGGGGCTTCCGGCGGCGTTTTCTCGGTCACGACCGGTACGGTGTACCGAGGATTGCGCTTGGCGCCAATGATCCCGCCGACGAGCGCGGACGCGTTTGACGGAGAGCCTCGCGGGCCCTAGACCGCACCTGTGGAATTGCCCGCGCCGCCGCCGTCGCTTACGCGCTGCTGGGATCGCGCGAAGTGGCATTTCGAGCTCGCGACGTTTCCTAAGGAGCTTGGGAGGAAGGCGGCGCGCGCGCACATCGTGGCCATCTTGCGCTTCCTGGGCGAGCGGGGATTCCTCACGGCGGCAGGCAAACGCGCGATCCACGAAGGGGAGGCGTTGCTCGAGGTGCACGTCCGTCAGGGGGCCCGAGCATTTCTCGATCAGTCGTACGACGCGTACCTGGCGCGAACGCAGTACGGCAAGCCCCCGCCCGTGGAGTGGCTCGCTTCGCTCTGGAATGCCTACGAATCTCGGGTCGATGTCACCAAGCGGTGCAAGCTCACTCCGCTCGACGCTCTCCTCACGAAGACCCGCGGTCGCACCCTGGGCGATCTCCTGTGGGACATCCGGTCGAGCGAGGCTCTCCTCGAGCGAGTGCGGGCCGCTCTGCCCTTCGTCGCCGCGAGCGATCGTCCGCTGGTCGAAGCAACGCTCGCATTGAACGGAAAAGATCCCGTCGCTGTCGCGAAATCGCATCACGATCCGGCGCTCGCCCTTCATGCGCTCCGCTACCTGACGCGAAAGCGGCGTCAAGATGCGGGGCTCAAAGCTGCGGCCACGCTCGCCAAGCGACTGGATCTGCCACCTCCGAAGGCGCTGGCGATGGAGAAAGTCGAGGGCCTCGCCCACGCGGTGAACCTCGGCACTTCGGGCCCGACGGGCGCCCGTGCCTGGAAAAAATTGACGAAGGACGAGCAGCGCCGTCTGGCTCGCACGGTAGATGCACTCTACATAGATAGGTCGTCTCAGGACCTCGCGCTCGAAGCCATGCGCTGTGTGGCCGACGCCCAAACGCTTGCCCTCCTCCGGCGCCTCCCACCCGCCGGCGCGAGTTGCACGGTACTGGCGGAAATTGGCGCGATGACCGGGCTGCGTCTGCGGTAAACGCCCCTTTCACTCACCGCCGAAAACAAGTGTTCGAGGGGGGATCTCGCGCAGAGCAAAGGGCCGGGCGAAGTGCATCGCTTGGCCTACGGTGAGGGATTGTGTGCGCGGTAGCGAGGACGAATTATCGACGATTGCCAACGTGAACGGCCATCGGACATGTAAAATTCTGAGCTCGGGGTAATTCTCCCCGAGTCGCTAGGAGTTTCACATGCCCCGTACCGTTCACGTGTTTGCAGGCCTCGTTCTCGCGGTGGGCGCCGGCCTCGCGGCGTGTGGGTCGGACGGCGGCTCGGGGGTCGGAGATGCAACGCCCGACAGCGGGATCATCAACGGCGACGGCGGGATCTTCGGGGACGGTAACCCGTTCAACGCCGACGACACGAAGCGCATCTTCTTCGAGCCGGCGACGGCGACGGTGACCATCGATGGCACCGGGCCGAAAGCCGCAAGCTACATCCTGAAGGCCGAGCACAAGGACGGCAGCATCACCATGGTGAGCGCCGACTCCATCCAGTTCGATCGCCCGGACCTGGCGAAGCTCACTCCGGGAAACCCGGTGGTGGCCACCGCAGCCGGTCCTTTTGCGGGGGTCGGAAAGATTCATGCACTCTACAAGGGTCTCGAAGCGATCGGCCAATTGCGGGTGATCTTGCAGATCGAGTACGTCCAGCCGGGCGTCGATCCCGCCGCCGTCGCCGCGCTCAAAGGGGCCTCCCTCCCCGCCGATCCGAGCGTGACCGCGTTGCTTTATCCATACGACGCGACGGTCTTCCCGCTCGGTCTGAGCTCACCGTTGATGATGTGGAACGCACCGCAGGCGAACGATGTGTACCGAGTCCACTACGACGAGACGAACTACTCCTACGACGGCTATTACAAAGTCGGAGCGCTGGGTCAGCAGCGCGTCGATCAGGCTGCGTGGGATCGGGTCACCGCGTCGAACGACGGCTCACCGCTTCACATGAAGCTCTCTCGCTACAACGCCGCGACCACGACGGCCTACTCATCAACGGCGCAGTCATGGACGATCGCCCCGGCGAGCTTGCGCGGCGCCATCTACTACTGGACGACCAGCGCGGGTGGCCACCTGTCGAAAATCCAGCCGGGCACCGGAGCCGCACCGATCCCGATCAACGGTGGGCAGTGCATGGGCTGCCACGCGGTCAGCGCCGACGGAACGACCCTCGTCGCCGCCGTCGAGAACGGGGCCGTCAATCGATCGTGGGTCTCGTTCAATCTCCCGGGCGTGAGCACCGACGGAGGCGCGCCTCCCGTTGCGTCGGTTCGCATCGACAGCGCACAGTTTGGGGCCAACATCGCCGCCAATCCGAACGGCAAGTACGTCGTCTACGGCACCAATCCGCTTCTTCTCGGAAATGCCGCGACCGGCGCGAACATCATTGGAAGCGGCCTCGAAGGCATGGCCCTGGATACCGGAATGGCCACGTACGCGCATCCCGCGTTCTCGCCGGACGGCAAGCATCTCGCCGCCGTTCAGTCCTCAGGCAATTGGGTCAATTGGCAAGCGAGCAAGCTCTCGATGATGGACTTCGACGAGGGCACGCTGAAGTTCTCGAACTTGAAGGGGCTCGTTCCCTCGACCTCTCCGCTCTTCTCTGGCGGACAACACGCCATCGCCTACCCGAGCTTCACGCCCGATTCGCAAAACCTCGCGTTCCACGTGGCCGACCAGGCCACAGGCTGCAATCCGAACGGATGCGATGCGAACACCCCCGGTGTCAGCTCCATCTGGCTGCAAAAGACCTCCGGCGCGGATCCGATTCGGCTCACGGCGCTCGACGACTCGTCACTCAAGCCCGCCGACGACAACCTCGCCTTCGAGCCCACGTTCAATCCGGTCGAGCGCGGCGGCTACCACTGGGTGGTCTTCACCAGCACGCGCGACTGGGGCAACGCGCCCGAGGTGAGCGGCGCTGCCGTCAACGGAAAGAAGCGGCTGTGGGTCGCAGCTATCGACAAGGTCACCGGAGCGACGGATCCCAGCCATCCCGCCTTCTTCTTGGAAGGTCAGGAAATCACCACCATGAACATGCGCGGCTTCTGGGCCCTCGCAGCGTGTACGCCTACCGCGGGCGGTGGCGCGTGCTCCGGCGGCTTCGAGTGCTGCTCGGGCTTCTGCGACCAAGGCGTGTGCATCGACGTCAGCCAGGTCACCTGCAAGGCGACGGGCGAGAGCTGCACCATGTCATCGGACTGCTGCAACAATCCGTCGGTGCAATGCCAGGGCGGGATCTGCAAATCGCCGCTGCGCTGAGCCTCGCCTCGCGCGCCGCGTTTTAGCGAACCTAACGCGCCAAGAAAAACTTCATGAGCACGACGGCGACCGCTGCTCCAACGAAGAGGCAACCGAGGGCAACGCCCCCGAGGAGAAGGAGCGGGCTCTTTCGCTTGCCGCGCGGGGCAGACATCAACGGCGTCGAGACCGCGGCGAGGGACGTCGACGCTGGCGCCGAGCCTCCTGTACCAGGCACCGGAGTCGCAGTCGGAGGGGCTGCGGCCGGCACGCTCGATAGGTTGTCTGGCAGCTCGGTCTGACCGTTGAGCACGGCCTGGAGTGCGCTCGCAAAATCGGCGGCCGAGTTGAAACGCGTCTCCGGCTTCTTGGCGAGAGCGCGCTCCATGATCTGATCGAGGAGCGGAGGAAACGTCTTTCCCGAAACACGCTCGCTCAGCGGGATCGGCTTCCCCGTAACGTGGAGCTGCAGGAAATCCATGGCGTTCTTCGCATCGAACGGAAGCTTCCCGGTGAGCGCTTCGTAAAGAATGACCGCGAGCGAATAAATGTCGCTGCCGGGCGTGAGCGACTTTCCTTGGGCCTGCTCCGGGCTCATGAACTCCGGCGTTCCGAAGACCATCCCCTCCTGGGTGAGGATGAGAGAGCCCGGACGCATCTCGCGCTCCGTCACCTTGGCGAGCCCGAAATCAAGGACCTTCGCGTAGTCCTTCATCCCTCCCTGCTCGCAGAGGAAAATATTTTCCGGCTTGAGGTCGCGATGGATGATGCCCGCGCGGTGGGCCTCTTCGAGCGCGCCGCACACCTGGATGAGGATCGGCAAGGCACGCTCCAACGGCAACGCACCTTCGGCGCGCACCGTCTGGTTCATGTTCTTCCCGTCGAGAAACTCCATCACGATGTAGAGCGAGCCGTCTTCGAGCTCTCCGTAGAGGAAGACCTTCACTGTGTTCGGATGAGTGAGGTGGCTCATCGCGCGCGCCTCTCGGCGGAAGCGCGAGACGAGATCCTTGCGGTTCGCGAGCTTTGGATGGAGGATCTTGACCCCCACCATGCGGTTCATCTCCGGCTGGAGCGCTTTGTAGACGGACCCCATTCCGCCGGTGCCAATCTTCTGCAAGATCTGAAATTGCCCATTCAGGATATCTCGGCCGATGAACGGGTCCTGCGGACGCATCGGGACTCACACTATCTGAAAACCGGGATCTCCTCTCTCAACTCTTGAATGACCTTGTTGCTCACCAGCCCACTCCTCGAATCTGCGGGGTTTTCCCATGGATTTTCTACCCGCCAGGTAGATCTGCAGCTCGGATGCGGGGGCTACGAGGACAACCTCGCCCGCTTCGCGGCCGCAGCGCGGTTCGACCCTCGGGCCTTGCGCCAGACCCGTCAGGTGCACGGCGCGCGAGTGATCGACGCCGCGGGGTACGCGCCCGGTGCCCTGGAAGAAGCCGATGCGCTCGTCTGCGGCGGGGCGTCGGTGGTCGGCGTTCGGGTAGCCGACTGCGTCCCCATTCTCGTCGCTGAACGGACCACGAGGCGCGTCGCGGCGATCCACGCCGGCTGGCGCGGTGCTGTAGCAGGGGTCATCGCCGCGGGGATCCAGGCCCTTCACGCGCCGCCGGGGGCCAGGGTCATCGCGGCCATCGGGCCCTGCATCGGTCCCTGCTGCTTCGAGGTGGGAAACGACGTGGCCGACAGCATTGCCCGCGCTGCCGGAGACGACGCCGTCGTCGCGCGTACGAGCGGAGAAAAAAGCTTCGTAGATCTCCGCAGGGCCACGCGCCTCATGCTCGTTCGCGCCGGAGTTTCGAACGTCGCTATTGAAGATGTTGCAGGATGCACGCGATGCGAAAAAGACCTATTTTTCTCGTATCGTCGCGAAGGCGCCGGGGGAGGACGTCACCTTGCAGCCATCGCTGCTGGCGCTCGTTCCAACGGGAACGGTCAGTTCAGTCCGGTCCGGACCTTGACGTAGCGGGCCGTTACTTTGCCGAGGTCCTTGGCGGCGACGCGCACCCGCGATCCGCTCGCGAAGCCAGTCGCCATTGAGTTGATCGTGAACTCGTCGACGACGGCGTTCTGCTCGTTCAGGATCTGAACGTTGATTCGAACCTCGGCCGGGTGGGAAGCGATGCCGATGTAGAACCCCGGCTCGATGAACGTGATGTGCGGACGCACCGTGAACGCACCCGCGGGAGAAGGGGCCACCCCGACGGCGTCGCGCGCGTCCGAGTAGCCGTTCGCAAACTCCGCAGCCATGGCGTCTTTGTCGGCCTTCCAGCTCGCCTGCTGCTCGGCGGATTTCGTAGCTTGGTAGTCGTCCTCGTTTTTTCCGCCAACGATCAGGTGCTCGAAGTGGAGCGGCTCCACGAAGAACTTGCTGCTCGCGCTCATGGGATTCGGGCTGGCTTGAGACACGATCTGCCAGCGCGGACCGCAGCCGATGAGCACGAAAGCGAGCACTGACGAGGCGAGGAGAGCGAAGAGGTGCTTGGCCATGCGCCGGAGATTACTTGAACTGCACTCCTTCGTCTCCGAACCTTCTTTTCATCGTGGCGATGGCCTCGGGGTTCTCGTCCACCAGGAGGAATCTGCGCCCCTCGCGTTTCGCAGCTTCGCCTGTCGTGCCGCTCCCCGCGAAAAAATCGAGGACCAGACCGTCCTTCGGACACGAGGCCAGAACGATGCGGGTGAGAATTCCGAGCGGCTTCTGGGTGGGGTAGCCGAGCTTTTCTTTTCCGGTGGGACTGACGATGGTGTGCCACCAGGTGTCGGTGGGAAGCTTTCCGCGCGCGGCTTTTTCGGGCCCGACGAGCCCTGGCGCCATGTACGGAATGCGATCGATGCTCTCCACGTCGAAGAAATATTTTTCCGGATCTTTGGCGTAGAGCAAAATGTTGTCGTGCTTGGCGGGCCATTTTTTCTTGGTCCGCGCGCCGTAGTCGTAGGCCCAGATGATCTC